>CAYUQU010000029.1:0-37034 GCA_964447015.1 uncultured Flavobacteriales bacterium | reverse complement strand
ATTTCTTTGCAGATTCATCCATGAACAGTGCCCAACTGATGCCTTTTAACTCGGATTTGGGAGATTTTGCACCTTTTCAATTAAATAATGAATTGATTTTCGCTTCGAAAGCTCAAAATCGTGTATTTTTAGTGCCTCGCTACGGTTGGGACAACGGATTTTTTCTCAATTTGATGAAAGTTGAAAAAGAAGGGGAAGGCTGGTCTAAGCCTCAAGTTCTTAAACACAACTTCTACAGCAGAGCTCATGATGGACCAGTTTCGTTTACCACTGATGGCAATGAAATGATATTGACGAGAAACATTATGGGAAAGAAGAGGGGCAAAGATGTGATGCACTTGGCACTCTATTTTTCTACAAAAGATGCTGAAGGTAATTGGTCGGAATTAGTCGCTTTTGAACACAATGAAAATGGTTCTAATACAGGACACGCTACATACACACCTGATGGAAATCGAATTTATTTTGTTTCAGACCGTGAAGGGGGAATTGGTGGAACAGATTTGTATTATTCGGACAGAAACGGAAAATCATGGGCAAAACCAGTCCTTTTAGGTAAGCACATTAACACAGAAAGAAATGAGATGTTTCCAAATGTCAATGTGGCAGGGATGTTGTTTTTCGCCTCAGACGGACATTTTGGATTGGGTGGTTTAGATGTGTTTATGGTAAATCCAAATATGGAGAATTCCCAACCTCAAAACATGGGGTATCCTATCAATACTCAAGCAGATGATTTTGGCTTAATTGCAGATTCACTTGGGACGACAGGTTATTTTTCTTCGAATCGCACTGATTTTGTGGATAGAATTTACAGTTGGGAGAGAAGACTGCCCAAAATTAAATTGGAGGGAACTGTCTATGCAATTTATACCGATCATGAACCTGTTCCTGAGCAGTTGGTGAAAATTATCGATCACAATTCGAATGAAACACATTCAGTAGTAACAGATGAGGCTGGACATTACGAATTTCCTATTCTGCCAAATCATTCTTATACGATTCAAACGCGAAAGGAGTATTTTTTGCTGATTCATCCTGAGAATTTCAGTACAGATGGTTTGCGCAACGACACGACGATAGTCAAAGACTTGTTCTTAAACCCAACAACGATAACAGTGAAATTAAAAGTGTTGGAGAAAGGTACAAAAATTCACGTGCCATTTGCAAAACTCAGTGTGGTTAGAATTGATTCGCAAAAGGATACCGTTTTTACAGCCGATGAGAATGGAATAGGTGAAATCACAGTTGATCGTCACCAAAGCTATTGGGCTCGTGCTTCTAAAAAGGGATATATTGATGGTGAAAGTGCATTTGAAACAGGAAGCCAAACAGGAAAAGTGGTGGAGTTGGAACTTGAACTGCCAAAAATCAAGAAAAATGAGAAGTTTAAATTGGAGAATATTTTCTATGATTTAAACAAAGCAACACTTCGCCCAGAAAGTATGGCTTCATTAGATAAGTTGGCAGAATTTTTACTTGAGAATAACCTTAAAATAGAACTCAGCGCACACACTGACTCACGAGGTAGTGACAGCTACAACATGCGTCTGTCGCAACAACGAGCGCAAAGTTGTGCGACTTATTTAATTTCAAAAGGAGTTCCAAAATACAACATCATTGCAAAAGGATATGGTGAAACGCAGTTGGTAAATCGTTGTAAAAACAATGTGCAATGTACCGAAGACGAGCACCAAGAAAACAGAAGAACCGAGGTTAAGATTTTGGAGTTGAAGTAGACTTTCATAGCTACAAGATATTTGTATCTTAGCAATCATGAATGAATCAGATACTTTAATCAATTTTTTGCAGTCATTTACACCTGTACGCGTCATTGGAGGAGGTATAAAAGCAGTTCCACTTGATCTATCACCCTCAAATATCGAATTGCAACATGTGGATGTAAGTAATTCAGCGAGTTTTTCTGAGTATGTAAATTCGTTAATTGAACAAAATAACGCTGATTTTGCGTGGGGTGGTTATTTCGAAAAGCGATCCATTTATAAAAGAAGTACTGTTTTCAATGACGATTCTGTACCCGAACGCAACATTCATCTTGGAATTGACCTTTGGTGTGAGGCAGAAACATCAGTATTTGCTGCTATGGATGGAGTTATCCACAGCTTTCAAAACAATGATGCGTGGGGTGATTATGGTCCAACAATAATTATTGAACATAAAATTGAGGGAATTACTTTCTACTCTTTATACGGCCATCTTGCTATGGAATCACTCGAAGAAATCACTACTGGTCAAAAAGTACAAAAAGGAGAACAAATCGCCATTCTAGGTGATGCTACTGTGAATGGCGACTATCCACCACATTTGCATTTTCAATTGATTCGAGATTTGCAAGGAAAAAAAGGTGATTACCCAGGCGTTTGCGCCGAAAGTGAAGTGAAATTTTATCAGGAGAATTGTCCTAATCCAAATTTATTGTTGGGACTAGTCTAGTGTTTTGAAAAAAGTCTAAGTAGTTCAATCCTATTTAACTGCTATGCCATAGCTAATGTATTTCCAACTATTCGGACAAATTCTATTTAAAACTAGCTCGTCAATTTTAGAAAGAAAATTTCTTTGACCTTCGTTTCGCCCAAATGTACCAAGTACACCTGTAGTTTTAATTTCAAAGGATGAAAAGTCTTGCAGGAATTCATTCATCTCTTTAACTGATACATATCTCCAAGAATTACCCCAATTGACAAATCGCTTTCTTAATCGTTGATGAAAAGTAGATGCAATTAGATTTTCGGCAAACAGTAACTTTCCACCAGGCTTTAACGCTTTGTGTATTTCTTTGAAAACCTGTTGTTGAATTTCATAATTATCGTTTCTCCCAATTCCACCAATAATTGACTTAAATACGATAATGTCAAAATGATTTTCGTACGGAATACTAGTAGCGTTTATATCTTGATATTCTATTAATGTAGCGACGTTGTATCGTTGGTGCAGATGTTCAGCTGTGCTTTTGACATCTTTGAGGTCAGAGCAAATTGTCGTTTTACCTTTTAATGCCAACCAAAGTGCTAATCCACCCTCTCTGCCACCTAATTCAAGCCCGTTATGAATCTCATCCCATTCGATGTTTTTTTCCCAATATGAGAGTGCTTTTGACCAAGACCTAACGTCCCACTGTATGATGTCCTTCTTTAGATCTTTTGTCATTTTGTGATGAATTATTAAGCAACAGTTTTCTAATCAAAAATAGCTAAAATTCATACACCACATGAAACTTAGATTAAATTCACAAGTTTTTATTAAAACAAAGATGCAATTTTAGATGCTCCTTCCTTAAATGAGTCAGCAGCAGATGAAAATGCTTCCTTTACTTCTACCCATTTATGCTCACTTGCATTTTTTAATTGCTCATACTTCGCTTCAAGTTCAGCTTTTTTTACTTCTAACATTTTGATAGCTTCGTCGTATTTCGATTTAGCACTTTCTTGAACGCTTTCTTTTTTTGCTTTCAATTCGTTTATTTTTGCCGAAACTTCATCAATTGTCTTATTTGCTAGTGCTTTAAATTCTTCCTTGTTCATTTTGATAATATTTGATGTTAATAATTGTACTATTTGTGCAATGCTTATGCCTATAAGCTGAGAAATTAATTAACAGCTTTCTCCCAAATTTAAGAAATTAAACTCTCTTTTCAAAAGTTGTATCACGATTGATTTGTTAAAAAATGAGAAATAAAATGGAAATAAATAGGGAAAGATTTTACTAGAAAAGGACTCAGCATATTGCTCAAGAAAACTTATTTTAATTCCCCAATTAATTGCTTTATTTCCTCTTCATCTGCTATCTCACTTATACCAGTTAGTGCAGAAGAATGAAATGAATTAGCTCCTGTAAACTTCTTTAGATAACGTATGTTCGAAGAGCGCAACCCACCGCCAATTAGAATTTCAATACGTGTGCCAGCCAATTGCACCATTTTCTGAAGGGTTTCTTTTCCTTTGTCCACATCCGTCTCTCCACCTGAAGTCAGGATAGTTGAAAATCCACAGGTGATGATTTCTTCGATTGCCTTGAGAATATCAGGAGTTTGGTCAATGGCACGGTGGAAAGCACAGGGGAGAGGATGGCCAAGTTCAATTAGTTCCTTGTTTTGTGATAAGTTGATAGTATTATCTTCATTTAAAATCCCAAAAACGAATCCATTTACTCCTGTTGTTTTCAATTCGTGAATAGCGCTTTTCATTTGCGTAAACTCAGAATCCGAATACACAAAATTTCCTCCGCGTGGGCGTATCATAATTCGTAAATCAGTTTCAGTTTCACTTCGCAGTTGAATTACTTCCAAAGTCGAAGGTGTAGTACCACCAACTTCTCTGCCCGAGCAAAATTCAATTCTATCTACGCCATTTTTGGCTGCTACTCTGGCAGATTCTATATTGAAACACGCAATTTCGAGTAGGGCCATTATTTGAGGTAATAAGGTGAGTCAATAAGTTCATTTTCGGATTGATTTTGGACAGCGTAATTGAAACCATCCTGAATGCAATATGCCCCGTAGTGACCTTTTTTGTTTAGAGCGATAAAACCTACTTGGATGTCTTTTAAATTCTTCTTGCGCAATTCCGTGAGTTTGATGATTCGCATAACAGCTTCCTCACATGCTTTTTGTGGTGAATGTCCTTGGCGCATCAATTCGACTACTAAATGACAACCTGTAATGCGAATAACTTCTTCGCCATGACCTGTAGCTGTGGCTGCACCAATTTCATTGTCTACATACAATCCCGCTCCAATTATGGGCGAATCGCCTATTCGACCGTGCATTTTGTTTGCCATTCCACTTGTCGTGCAAGCTCCTGACAAATTGCCGTGTATGTCCAACGCAATCATGCCAATTGTATCGTGATTTTCAATATTTGCAATTGGTTTGTACTCATTGGTTTTCAGCCATTCCTTCCATTCTTTTTCCGAATCGCCTACAAGCAGATTTTCTTTTTCAAAACCAATGGATAAGGCAAATTGAAGAGCACCATCACCAACTAACATCACATGCGGCGTTTTTTCCATCACAGCACGCGCCACAGAAATGGGATGTTTGATGTGTTCTAAACAAGCTACCGAACCAATATTTGCCATTTCATCCATGATGCAAGCGTCCAATGTCACTCGCCCGTCGCGATCAGGCCTACCGCCATAACCAACACTTCGTTCAGTTGGATCTCCCTCTGGAATTTTGACACCAGCTTCGACAGCATCCAGTGCACGACCATTATTTTTGAGCACTTCCCAAGCGGCTTCATTTGCTTTTAAACCAAAATTCCATGTAGACAGAACAATGGGTTTGATTTCGGGCAATGTTTCTTCCTCATTCCTTCTCTCATTCTCGCTCTCATTCTGTACACACGCAGTTAGCGATAAACCAGCCACCGCAATTGCGGATGTTTTAATGAAATCTCTTCTGTTTTTCATGTTTGTTTATCGGTTAATTTTCTTGTAGTTAATTCCTTTAGCATCAAACGTTAGAAAATGAGATGTCAAACGTTTGAAAAAATCATCGTAGTGGTCTGGATTTGCTGTTCCCCAAAGAACTTCAGACAAAGCAGTCATTCTCGGAAATATCATGTACTCCACATGATCTGAGGTTCGCATATACTCTGTCCACACATTACCTTGTGCACCCATGATGTATTTCGCTTCTGCATCGGTTAAATCAGCTGGCATGGGGTTGAAAGAATACACTTTTTCAGTTGTGGTATAACCGCCTATAGCCAATGGTTCTTCGCTTTCAGGTTTAGCTTGATAATGGTCAAAATAGCAATGTGATCCTGGACTCATAACGACAGGGTGATGCTGACGCGCTGCGGCAATTCCACCTTCCGTTCCACGCCAACTCATTACAGCTGCATTTGGCGCCAAACCACCTTCCAAAATTTCATCCCAGCCGATAATCTGTCTGCCGTGTGCATTCAGAAATTTTTCAATTCGCGTGATGAAATAACTTTGAAGTTCGTGTTCGTCTTTCAGTCCCTCTCGTCTGATTGTCTGTTGACATGTAGAACATGTTTCCCATCTTTTTTTCGGGCACTCATCGCCTCCGATATGAATGTATGTAGAAGGGAAAAGTTCCATTACCTCAAGCAATACATTCTCTAAAAATTCAAATGTTTCTTCTTTTGTGCAATAGACATCGTCATAAACACCCCAAATTTTCCCGACTTCAAAAGGACCTTCTGTACATGATAAATGAGGGTATGCGGATAACGCGGCGAGAGAATGCCCCGGCATCTCTATTTCAGGCACAACAGTTATGTGACGTTCGGATGCGTATTGCACCACTTCGCGAATTTCATCTTGTGTATAAAAACCACCATAGCGAACGGTGTCAATATACTGGTCGTCGTAGTGCCCAACCATCGTTCCATTTCGCCATGCGCCAACTTCTGTGAGCAATGGGTATTTTTTAATTTCTATTCGCCAACCTTGGTCTTCAGTTAAATGCCAGTGAAACGTATTCATTTTGTACATGGCAAGGTAGTCGATATAGCGTTTGATAAATTCTACAGAAAAGAAATGACGACCCACATCCAAATGCATTCCACGCCAAGCGTATTTCGGCGTGTCATAGATTTGTACATGAGGGAGAGTTACTACAGTTGTTTTTTTGAACGGAATCAATTGAAGAAGCGTTTGAACTCCGTAAAATAATCCAGTATTGGTGGGAGATGAGATGATGATGTTATCATTCTCAATGGATAATGTGTACATTCCCAAAGGCAATAGTGTATCTGGAATGATGATGTTGAGCTGAATTGCTTTTGCGTTTTGCTTCGCACTCTTTTTTAGTTTGATACCAGAGCGTTCTGCCACTTCTTGAATGAAATAGTTTGCTTCAAATTCTGCTGTTTCACTGAAACTTACTTCAAGTCCTTCGTTTAGGATAAAGTTGCCTTGAGATACATTCACAGTTTGTGGTTGCGGAATAAGTGGAAGTGATTCTTGTCCATAAGAAGCAGACGAAGTCAGCAACACGAAACAGAACAATTTAAGTCGGTTCAATTTTTTCATCATAGCGATAAATGTAGCAAAAATCAGTAATATCAATTAACTTCTTTTGCCCAATTTCGCGCTTTATAACTTGTGTAGAACAACTGAAAAGCATGATAGATCATGATGGGAAGTAGAAAAAGACTTTGAGTGACTTCATCTGTAATAATCAGCGTGACAAACACAGAACCGTGTACCAATGATTTTTTTGATCCACAGAAAAGGGCTGTAATTCTGTCCTCTCTGTTGAAATTGAGCCATTTTGAAGTAGCTTTAATAATCCCAAAAATAAGAAAGAAGAACGACACAATGAGTGCAAAAAGTATCGCAAACGTCCAAAGGGGAAGCTGAGTGAAAACTTCGTTTATAAACGCAGCAGAAAAGCTTTTGTAGATGATTAAAAAGATGACTGCTTTATCGAATATAGATACAGTTGAGTTGTTTTTTTGAACGATTTTACCCAAGTATCGATTCAGTAAAAGTCCAACGAAGACCGGAAGTAAAATTTGTAGGATAAGTTGCTCCACCATTTCCCCAATTGCCTGCCCCTGATCAGAATGTTTCATGAAAAGACTCATCCAAAGTGGGGTTGCAAATAATCCAATAAAACCAGAAATACTGGCGTTAAAAATGGATGCAGGAATGTTCCCTTTGGCAATTGAAACCATGATAACCGAAGAAGAAACTGTTGAAGGTAAAGCAGCTAAAAAAAATGTCGCCAACCAAAGCGAATAATACTCGGTACCACTAAAAAAAGGATAAAACGCTAAAACGATTAAAGGAAAAATCAAAAAAGTAGTTGACTGAACCAACAGATGCAATCGCCAGTTTGCGATGTCTTCGCGAATTTTCTTCGGGTTGAGCTTCAGCCCATATAAAAAAAAGATACCCGTAATTCCCCAATAAATAACATCTTTTAATGGAAATACAGTAGCATATTCATCTGTAAAAGGGAACAACGAAGCTAAGATTACCATGGCTATCAAGCCAATGACAAATGCGTTGGGGAGTTTTTGCTTCCGGTTCATGGAGTAAAAATAGGTGATGAATTGGAAAAGACAGGAACTTAGACCATAAATATTTTTAGAATGAACTGTCCGTATTAGATAGCTTGAGATAAATTTGAAGATAGAATAAAACCTTTAACCCGCTGATTCCTTTTTGAATAGGGAATCAGCGAGCAAAGGGCACATGAAAAAAAAACTACTTTCGCTTTTGATGAGCCGGATTAGTTAAAACTAATTCGACATTCAATCTTGAGCTCGTTGCACCTATTTTAAAAGGTAGTTCCTGTATAAAGTGGTTTAAATAAATCGTGTTTGTTGATTTATTCTTTCACAAATTTTAGTGTTGTACCGTTTTCTGTTTGAATTAAATATACGCCAGATGAAAGTTCGCTCACATTTATCGAGTTGTTACCTATTTGAAAGTTTTGTTTAAGAACAATTTCCCCAAGGATATTTACGATATTAATTTGAGTTGCTTCTTTCATTTCAATATTCAAATCTGTCTGCGCAGGATTGGGGTATATTTTTACTATTTCGTTTACTTGTTCATTGATACCAAGTGAAGCACAATCTTCGCTGAAAATGACGTCTGCATCAACTTGCACCCAAGTGGTGGTACTGTAAGTAGCGTTATCAACCTCTATACAATCTAAATTTGCGTTGTAAAGAGCGTTGAAACTTGAGTTATTTATAGTTGAATTGTTGCCGTTCTTCACGTTTAGACTTGTAAGTTGATTGCCGCTACAATCTATTGAACTCAACGAAGTATTGCTGCTTAAATCCAATGTTGTTAGCTGGTTGCTTTGACAAATTAGAATAGCTAAACTCAGATTGTTGCTCACATCTAGAGATGTTAGTGAATTGTATCCGCAGCTTAATGTTGTCAGTGCTGTATTGTTACTCACATTTAGAGTAGTTAATGAATTGTTTCCGCACAGAAGTGTAGTTAAATTTGGACAGTTAGAAATGTCCATATTGGTTAACAGTGTACCTCCAACAGATAACATGTTCAACGATGAATTGGCACTAATATTTAATGCGTTTAGCGGGTTTCCTCCGCAATATAATTGTGTTAAATTAGGATTGTTGGCCACATTCAATGTAGTTAGATCGTTATTAAAACAAAGTAAATTTGTTAAAAGAGTATTATTACTTAAATAGACTGCAGTCAGGTTATTATTTGAGCAATCCAAATTAGTTATATTTAGGAATTCTTCAATACCTGTTAAATCGCTAATGCTTAATCCAGAACATTCTATAGACCCTGTAAATGCATCAGCCTCCCCACACTGAATTTCATTGTCACCATTCGTGTTGATTGCAGTATTCCCTAATAAATACGCTTTGAAATTTGCATCAGGAATTGTGACAATACAAGCATTACAATCCTCACTGAAACTTGACGCGGCATCTATAAATAACCAATTGTCCTCACAGTACACTGGATCATCAACTTCTATACACAAAAGGTCGGGGTTGTTTTCCGATTGGAAGGAGATAAAGTTGGTATTATTTCCATTTTTAACATACAAACTACTCAATTGATTGTTGCTGCAAGATAATCTGTTCAACGCAGTATTGTTGTTTACATTTAGCGTAGTTAATTCATTATTTCCGCAAAATAATCTTTCCAAAGCTGTGTTGTTGCTTAAGTTCAATGTGGTTAAATAATTGGTCGCACAATATAGGCGCTCCAAAGCTGTATTGGTACTAACATCTAAATTCAGTAATTGATTAGTGTGACAATATAAAATTTGCAAAGCATTATTCGCACTTACATCCAAATTATTTAATTGATTTATCTGACAATATATTTGGGTTAATGCTGTATTGTTAGTCACATCTAACAGCGAAAGTTGATTATTGAAACAATACAAGGCGTTTATAGCTGTGTTATTATTTAAATCCAAATTAGTTAAAAAATTCCCGCTACAATCCAGACTGACTAAAGCCGTATTGGCGTTTAAATCTAAATTAGTCAATTGGTTGTCAGCGCAATTAAGGGAATATAATGCGGTAAAGGCTTCTATTCCTGTAAGGTCTGTTATTCCCAGATTGTCGCAATTGATCGAGCCCGTATAAGCGGTAGCTTCGCTTTCTTGAATTTCTGTATCTGCATTGGTATTAATTGCAGCATTACCTACCAAATACGCTTTAAAGTTAGCATCTGGAATAGTTACGATTTGTGCATTTGTCGCAAACATAAGAGAAGTGGTTACGACTGCTGTTAGAATTATTTTTTTCATCTTGATAGTGTTATTGTTTAATAAATTTGATTGAGGTACCATTCTCTGTATTTAGAGAGTATATCCCATTGGAAAAGCTGCTGACATCAACGTTATTATTTCCTGTATGCAATTGTTGCTCAGCAACGGTTTCGCCCAATAGATTTACAATTTTGATATTTGTGTTTTCTTTTACCTCGATGTATAGACTGGAGTTTGTAGGATTTGGGTAAATATGTAAAGTGGTTTGCTCTATGTTATTAATTCCTACAGAAGTACTTTGATACTCATACGCACCAATATCAATCTGACCATTAAAGCGATTGTTGCCTACCAAGTCGAGCGTGTCGGGTAAATAGTTAGAAAGAGTGTCTTCACCAGCATTAACGCAAGGAGAAGATGCCATTAAATGATAATCTCCTCCACCTACAAATCCTGGATTCGTATTTAAAATGTTGTTTACATCTACCACCGTATTAGTCGTTCCGTTAACAAGTGCTGTTCCCCACAGGTTGTTGAAAGTAGTTATATTATAAGGATTTGAAATAGCTCCTTGACCTATATGCAAGGCGCCATAGGTAGTATCAACCACGTTGTTTGCAAATGCACCGCCAGTATACCCCCAAGATGCGGCATTGAGATACCAAACTGGTCTCCCATAATTGCCGTCATTCACAAAAGTATTGTTAAAGAGTTCTGAAAGTGTTCCCCCACCATTTGATGACGATGCTTGATAAATTACGCAAGAATGTCCATAAGGTGCTACATCTATATTATCATCAAACAGGCAGTTGGTGATTCGACAACCAGCAACTCCACTCGTTCTACCATAAATAAACATCACAGAACCACGAACGTTGGCAGTTCCCACAGTACCATTACCTTTAAAAATACATTTGTCGAAATAGCCTAAAGTAATGGATTGTGAATTCTCAGAAACAATTCTTACTGCACCACCACCAGTATCATTACCACTTGTTGAATTATCAATAAAAGTACAGTTGCTAACCCTTACTTTTTTTTGTGTACCGTCATTTGTACCATTATAAAAAGTTAATGCTGAGTAGGAACTACTGGTTGCACCCTTGAACGTAATTCCTGAAATGTTTACTTCAAGAGGTCCACTTGGAGGTATGATTCTAAAGATGAATGGATAGTTATCACCCCGATCGTTGATAAAATCACCAGGGGTGTCATCTCCGTTAACATCAGCATCAAAAATCACTTGGTTAACTTCTGGATTTGCTTGGTCTGAAGTGGTTTCTGTTCCATCAAAACCACCAATGATGGTTGCGCTGTAACTTATCCAAGAAGATTGTTTGTAAACTCCAGCTTTTACCCAAAACTCTGTTTCCGCAGCGGAATTGCTGAAAGCTGTGCTGATATCTGTATAAGCATTTGCCCAGGAACTACCGTCGTTGGCGCCTGTGGCATTTACGTCTACATAGACGTTGTTTTGTGCATTTACCGTAAACAAAAATGTTATGGCTACGGCTGTTGAAAGTAAAGTTTTTTTCATGTTTTTGTTTTTTGATTTATATGAAATGGATGCTCATTTTTGAGCATCCATTCTCCAATTTATGCGTGTTATTCGCTAAGGAAATCTTCCATCCATTTAATCATTTTGTCATACCCAGCTTTATTGGCAGCTTTGTAAACAAGTGTGATAGTTCCTTCAGCAAGGATATCTTTATCTACACCATCTTGATTAGTGGTAAGGGTAACCTTCATTTTAAGTGATTTCCCATCTTTTATTTTATCCTTATTTTGATAGATGCAGTATAGAAAAGCATAATCTGCTACATTTTCAGAAAAGCTGACAATAGATGGAGCTCCCGTGAAGAAACTACCGTCCACGAATTTTTGTTTGATCATTCTTGACCATTTGGCAGAAACTTTACGTTGCTCAACTCGTGATACTTTGATCCCTTCGATTTCATAAGTCGTATTGAGTTCACATCCAGCACATAGAATGTCACCTGGAGTTTTGAAATAGGCTCTGTAGAAAAGGGATTGTTTACCCAATTCAATTGAACTTGCGAATACGTCTGTTTTTTCGAGTACGTCGCCTTTGTTATACGAAACTTTGCTGTATTGATCTATGAAACCAATTTTGCCTACCATTTTGGCAAACGTTTCGTTTTTCATCCATTTTTCACGTTCTACATCAGCAGCTTTGTTTTTGATGTCGTTAAGGATTTGTTGCATTTTTGCTGCCCCCGTTTCGTTATCGTATAACTCCAATTTTGAAGGGTCTTTGGCGAAAGTATTGTAATACGTCTTAATGTTGTATTTGTACAAATCCACTAAAGCCTCACCCCATACACCGTCTTCAAGCTGAACCATTAAATAGGTGTTACTGTTGTATTCATTTTTGAATGCGTTAACATTGAATTTTTCTTTGAATTTTTCGAATAGTACAAATCCGTTTGAGATGTATCCTCTGACAGTGCTCATACCCTCGTAGCGAATCAGTTTGTTTACTACATTCCCATTTTCTTCACGGACAAACTTCCACTTTTGTGTGGTAGCATATTTATACTGACCATCAGTTTTTGTTTTTCTTCCATAGGAGTCTAATGCCCAAGATGTATCTACCATGTGGTATCTGCCGGAAAAACCCCATTCATCTTTAAAATCATCCGGAATTTCTTCAAGAACAGCTATTGTTTCTTTTGGTTCACTACTTTTTGTGTCAGTGTTTGACTTCTTTTTATTAAAAAGATTGTCTAATTTCTGTGCATTTACTCCTATTGATAGAGAGATAAACACGAATACCATTGTCTTTTTCATTTTTTTCTTTTTAAAAGTTTAATACAATTGATTTTGTGTTGTTTATACTTGTTCCGGTTCTACCATTGCTTCCCGATGGTCCGTCATAAGGTTTTCCTGTGCCTCCCTGTCCGCCGCGGCCTCCTTGGTTGTACACTGTGATATTGTCGCCTGCAATTCCTGCAGATTTATTGATTGTTACGTTTCCACCATCTCCGCCATTTCCGCCTTTTCCACCCTGTCCTGAACTGGCTGATTTTCCAGAACATCCAGGACCTCCAGTGATGTCAAGATAGAATGGCACACCTCGTTGAAGTTTGATTTTGTGTAGAACTCTTCCCGAAATTTTCACTTCGATAAGTACATAAGCTTTATCTGGAGAGTTGCACACATTTAGTTCTGCATCAGGTGCACGCCCTCCTGAAGTACCTGTGCCGGCTGTGAGGGGAGGGCATCCATTAGCTCCCGTGTAGACCACTTTTACAGGGGTAGCATAAGCAATTTTAATTTCAGAACTGGTTGATAAAGAGGTGTGATGTTTGCTCTTCACATTGAGTACCACTTTATCACTTGGTATTTTTGAGGCATCCGTTTCCACAGTGAGGTATTCGTCTCCGGGGACTGCACCTTGAGAAGTAATCACAAAATCTTCCCATGGCACTTTTCCTCCCAAATTATCTGTGGAGTATAGTTTCCCTTTGTCGTCAAATGCTTTTATTCCGAATTGTATTTTGCTTTGCATTCCCGTTTCTGATGCTTTCGTAAGCCATACAATCTCTAACTTGGTGATGTTTTTCCCTTTGATGGAGTTTTCGAGTTTTTCTTTCTCCTTTTGTGCGACCAAATCTTCTTTCAAGTTGTCTTTTGCATCTTTTTGCAGGCTGTTGATTTGAGCAAAATAGTCCTTCAATGCCTGTTTGGTTTTGTTCACATCCAAAGCCTGCAATGTCTCAGCGGACTCTGCTAATACATAACTAATCATGATGTCGCCTGACTTCATTTTATAGTACAGAAAGACACCATTTACATAGCAAATGCGGTTATCGGGGGAGTAAAAATAAGATGAGTAACCAGGGACGTCAGGTTGGTATATTTCTTCCAAGATCCCTGCCCGAAGCAGAACAATTTTAGAAATAGATTCTCCCGTTCTTTCAATAGTTATTGGCCATCCTTTGGTTTTTATTTCCAGTTTCCCGTTTGTATTAGAAGCAGGAATAAGTGTCGAAGCATTGAAATTTTTAAGTAGTTCCGCCTGACTTTGTGCATGGAGAAGTTGAACCAACGACATCAAACAAAATAGAGATATTGCGATTAGTTTTTTCATTATTCTTTCACAAATTTTGTTGCTGAACCGTTTTCAGTTTGTAGGAAATATACACCCGAAGTCAAGACACTTACATCAATGCTGTTGTTTCCTGTGTGGAGCTGTTGCGTAGTAACTGTTTCTCCCAAAAGACTCACAATTTTAATGTTTGTGTTTTCTTCTACTTCAATGTTTAAAGTTGAATTTGTCGGGTTTGGATAGATGTTCAATATTGAACTTTGTGTTACATCATTGATACCTGTTGTACTACATGGTGCGGGTGCTGTCCAACTAGCACTTCCAAAACAGGTGTTTTCTTCTGTAAAATAAATATCGGCAGTAACAAAATTTCCGTCTGCAGGTAAACCGTTAATCGTTACACTTTGCGGACTTCCGGTAATATTGGTGTTTTGACCGTATATATTTAAAAAACCACTTGTGGGTGGGTTGTCATAAGTAATTGTAAGGTCAACCGTATAGGTATCATCTATCGGCTCGCAGGCTGTAACATCATCTACAAATACGTTGGTAATGGCGCAAGAGGCTGTTGTGCCTTGATACTCATACGCACCAATATCTATTCCTGTTCCAACCGTACGATTGTTGTCTACATAATCAAAGTTGCCTGCGTAGAGAGAAGCTATTCCTGCATCTACACAAGGGCTGGTGGGGCTTAACTCATAGTCAATAGCAAAAAGTGGATCACTCCCTCCAATGTTACCTGCACCTGAAGGACCAGTAGTCGTATGATTCACTATCGACACACCTCCATAATTATTCGCAAAATTTGCGTAGTAATAATGGTTTGCGGTTGCTGCATCTCCAATAACTGCTAATCCATTAGTGGAGTTAAGATTGATGTTATTGGTGAAATCAAAGGCTGCCATTCCACCACTTGAAGCACCATTCCACAGATAAGCGGGAACACTATTGTAATTACCTATAAAGGTGTTGTTGTGCATAATTAACTCTGCTCCACCAGTAGAGTTGTTAGAAGAGTTTGCAACTACAATCAATGCCTTTTCAGAGGTGGCACTGTGCATATCGTTATTGAAATCGAATATACAGTTTATAAACAGTCCACTTGCTTCACCCCCAAGATTGGCGATTATTGAAGCCACAGAGCCTCTTGTAGAGCCACTTCTATTGGCATTGCCACTAAACCAACATTGATCATAAATGGCTGAAGCCGAGCCTCCTCCTTCAGCTGTAATAGCAATAGCTCCACCACCATTCGCTGTATTAGCACTGTTCTGGAAAAACTGACATTTTCTAAACGTAATAGTTTTACTTCCCGCACTATTGCTATACACTACAATCGCAGCCCCATTCGCAGGTGTGCCAGATAAATAAGCATTTTTAAATGTAATACCATAGACCATTCCACTTCCGATAACATCACTTGTAAAGGTGAATAGCCGGTTGGAGATATTATCCCCTTTGTTACTTACATAATCACCTGGAATGTCGTTTCCTAATATATCTGCATCAAAAATGGTTGGATACAAATTGGGATTACTCTGTGAAGTATTTGTTTCTGTTCCCGCAAACCCTCCGTAAATATGCAATCGCTTGTTGATTGAAACAGCTTGTTTATACACACCTTGTTGCAACATAATGGTATCACCATTTAGTCCAGGAGTGGTAGTAATCCACTGAAGTCCCGCTCTTGCATTTGCCCAAGAACTCCCGTCTTGTGTCCCTGCGCCATTAACGGTTACATAATGTTTGTTTTGTGCGTTAGTGCTAAAAATTGTAGCTGCCACTACGACAATGGTAAATAGAGATTTTTTCATGTTTTTCGTTTTTTGATTATGATTACAGAGCTGCTATACTTGCTTGAATTATTCTTTTACAAATTTTGTTGCTGACCCGTTTTCAGTTCGTAAGAAATATACACCCGAAGTCAAGACACTTACATCAATGCTGTTGTTTCCTGTGTAGAGCTGTTGCGTAGTAACTGTTTCTCCCAAAAGACTCACAATTTTAATGTTTGTGTTTTCTTCTACTTCAATGTTTAAAGTTGAATTTGTCGGGTTTGGATAGATGTTCAATATTGAACTTTGTGTTACATCATTGATACCTGTTGTACTACATGGTGCGGGTGCTGTCCAACTAGCACTTCCAAAACAGGTGTTTTCTTCTGTAAAATAAATATCGGCAGTAACAAAATTTCCGTCTGCAGGTAAACCGTTAATCGTTACACTTTGCGGACTTCCGGTAATATTGGTGTTTTGACCGTATATATTTAAAAAACCGCTTGTGGGTGGGTTGTCATACGTAATTGTCAGGTCAACCGTATAGGTATCATCTATCGGCTCGCAAGCTGAAACATCATCTACAAATACGTTGGTAATGGCGCAAGAGGCTATTCCGCAAGTTGCATTATTTAATTGTGGAACCGTACGATCCGTTGTTGTTCCATCTCCACAGTTTCCTCTATCATTTTTCCCCCAGTTGTAAACACCTTCACCATCACTGATTACTGCGATATTAAATAACCCTAGTGATGCATCAATCGGAATATCCGTATATCCGGCCAATACAGGTGCGTAGGCGTCTTCTGTGGTCGTCATTATAGAATAATCGTTTTTGCCCCACGCATAGAAACTAGTATCATTCCAAGCCATTGCACCTCTGTATCCGGCTTTTATACAAGTCATATTCTGCAAACTTAATGGGTAAAATGTTGTCATAGAGGGAATACCATTATTGGCTATTCCCAAACGACCATTGGCATTTATACCGCAAGTATGAACCTGCCCGAAATTGTCTAAATAAACACTGAAATTATCTCCCCCAGAAATAGAACCGTAGGACGAAATCAACGGTGGATTTCCTCCCGTGTTTACCAACAATCGAATATTTGAATTGGAATAATTTCCCTGTCCTAATTGGCCATAGGTATTCAGTCCACTCACATAAAGTTCCCCTAAACTGTTCAATGCAATAGAATGATCAAGTCCTCCGGCAATATCTACCCAATTTGTAGCCGAACTCACCTGAACAAACGATAAAGAACTGATCATTGTATTATTTCCGAAACGACCGTTGTTCTGACCGCAAGCCCATAGCGTACTATCGGATTTAATCAAATAACTCGTATATCCTTTACCTGCAGCAACATTGATGACATCGCTAGTAACTAATGCCGGTGTTAGTACGTTTGACGCATTGCCTGTACCGCACTGTCCGTAATTGTTGTAACCCATTGTGTAAACATCGCCATTTGAACGCAAGGCAATGGTGTGATAAGGACCACAATCTACATCAATCCAATCTGCAAATGAGCCTACTTGTGTGGGAACAAGCAAGTTCTGGCTGGGAGTAACACCACATTCACCGCTAGTATTTGCCCCCCATCCCCACAATGTCCCATCATCGGCAATTGCCATAGTGTGTTGTTCACCACTTGATATTCTCACAAAACACTGTGCTTGTACCGTAAAAAAGCCTGCAAGGGCTACGATTATTGTAAGTATTAGTTTCTTCATTTTCTTCTCTTTTTTATTGTTTTATAAATCTTGTTGCAGAACCATTTTCGGTTTGTAGGAAATACACACCTGAGACCAAATTGCATACATCAATGCTGTTATTACCTTCATTGAGTTTTTGTGTAGCAATCGTTTCGCCTAATAGATTTACAATTCTTATTTGAGTAGCTTCACTTAGTTTGATGTTCAAAACGGTGTTTGCGGGATTTGGGTAAAGACTCAATATGGTTTGTGCAGTTACCTCATTTACACCCGCTGCACCATTACCCCATACCAAACGCCCTATGGCTGTTTCCTGTTCATACATTTGCGGGTCGGGATTGATGATTTTCATTCCGTTGAATACAAATTGATCTTCTAAAACAGTGTTTCCCGGAATGATAATAGTTTCAACGATTTCCGAATAATTTGCGTTTTCAAACAAAAAGCCGTTGTTGCCTTTTCCTGTTTCGATTTGTCCGTTAACATCAATAGCCAATAAAAAACTTTCGTTTGGGTGATTGGGAGAATCGCCAACAGAACCACTACCGCTTATGTAATAAGAACCTTCTGTTCCGCCCAAAACATCCATCTCGATGTCAATGTCATTAAAATAAGTTCTGAAACGGTCTGCAGAAAAATCAGGAGCAAATGTTCCGTTTACCCCAAAGGCATTGTCTAATGTGCCGTTATTGTTTAAGCGGGTAACTTTCCCGTGAACAGGAGTATATTGCGCACTTATATCTTCTCTACTTGTGCCCGTAACTAATAATTTACCATAATCGGTTCCGCCATTATCAATATAATAGATTCGTTTTATCTGGTCTTGTACAAAAGGCGTATTGCTTTGGCTGTTCCATGAAATATCTGCAATACCATCTCCACCACCGTAGTTTGGGTCTAATACGTTAGAAGTGGGAATCCATTTCAAGATACGGGCATTATCATTGATGACTCCGCTACTATTAGTGGCTGCATTATCGGCAATGTAGACTTCGGAATTAGAAACGGCTACTATATCTGCTACCTGAGAATATAAACTTGGACCATTGGAGGTAATGATTGTGGTAGCAGCACCTTGTCCATTTGAAATCACACTGGATATCGCTATATTTTGGTTTGAAACACTAAAAACATTGATTGCCAGATAAGGTCCACCAGATAATATCGTTCCTTTGGCTCCATACACATTTGTGCCTGGTAAAGAGATTTGAGCGATACCCGTTCCGTCTATCCCCCAGTTTGGAATGGCAGGAAAGGAAGGTCCGTTACTCTCATATTGGTATCCGTGGACAAGCACGCATCTTCTGTCAGTGCCTGCATCATTATAGAGACTATTTCTCACCACATACACGTGTCCATTGGTTGCGTTGGTAATAATGTCGGTAATAAAATAAACATCAGGATCTCCTGCCTGTTGAAAACTCCCAGCATTAATCCCAAACTCTGTGTGTTCCACGGTTCCATTGCTGTGCGAAATAATGGCTCTCACGTCTGTACGAAAGGTGTTATTGTTCCAATTTGCCGTATTGATATAATAGACAAAAACGCTGTCGTTGAGTTGTTTCATCCGCCCGTAATTAGAATAACTGAAGGAAGGGGTTATTCCAATTCCCACGTAATTGTCCTGATATGGATTCCCGTTGTTAAAGCTGTTGTCGAATTCTAAATCCTGTGCGCTTGAAGTTAGTATCGTTGTTAGCGCCAATGCTGCGGTAAGTAGTGTTTTTTTCATAATTATTGAATTTTTACATCAAAGGCAGAGAAGCATTATCATTCTTTGACATTTGATTGTTTAGTTAATTATTGTTTAACAAATTTTGTTGCTAAGCCATTTTCGGCTTGTAAGAAATAGACACCCGAAACTAAGTTGCTTACATCAATGCTGTTGTTGCCAGTGTTTAGCTTTTGCGTAGCAACAGTTTCCCCTAGTAAATTAATGATGCGTATTTGAGTTGCTTCATTTAGTTCGATGTTCAAGATTGTGCTTGCGGGATTAGGATAAATTCTGAGAGAAGTTTGTTCAACTTCCTCTATTCCGACCGGTGCTGAGCTCCATCTCAATCGTCCCAAAACACTTTCGGATGCTCCGAAAGTAAAATTGTTTGTTAAACCGTTAAAGACGATTCTATGTTGATTGATGTCGGATGAGCCATTTGTGATATAATGCGCTTGCTGAATGTGTAGGTAATTTGTCGATTCAAATAGGTAACCATTATTACCTATGTTAGTTTGAAGATCACCATTTGTGGCATTCAAAACAAGGATAAAACATTTAGAGGTATTGTCTACCGTAGAATAGCCACCGCTACTTACTAGAAAGTTCCCGTCTGGTGTAAGGTCAATATCATAAAATTCATATGAACTATAGTTTGTGGTGAAATTGGGGAAAATTATTCCTCCAGGCATAGTAAAAGAATGATCATTTGTACCGTCCATGTTTAAGCGGGTAATTCTACCTTGAGGAGGAAAGTTTCCAACACTTCCATTAAAAGGTCTTGTGTAACCAACAACCATTACCTTTCCTCCATGATACTCCAATTTTGTGATTTGGTCTTGGTGAAAATTAGTATTATTGTCACTATTCCAGTTTATTAATTCTGATGCCCCAGTAGTGCCGTAAGCGGGTGTATATGATCCTGTAGTATTATCTAGCCTAATAACTCTTGTATAGTCAGTGTATTCATCGAATCCTTGTCCACCGTCTACTCTTGTAAAAGCATTATCAGCAACATATATTTCGGAAGGGGAAACATACAATACATCTGCTACATTCGACAAATAGTTATTTGGGTTGTCTGTAATTAGAGTTAAAGTGTGTCCAGTTGTTCCTCCGCTATAATCAATCGAAATAGTGGCAATTTGTCTTTGGGTTTGAGTTACTTCAAAGGTGCTAAATAGTAATAGATTATTTCCACTAGCAGAAAACGAAACGCCTTTAGCTTTAGTTAAATCTCCAGCAGCGGTAACTAAGTAAGTACCGTTTGTTCCCCACGAAGTTGCCAAGGGCCAAGCATTACTTACAATGGAGAAAGCATGGTACTTTGTTGTGTTTATACCCTTTCTGTATGTTCCATTGTCATCATAGATCTCGTTTTGCACGACAAAAAGTTCCCCTGTCGGTGCGACAACCACATCTGTAATCATAAAGTCTTCAGCGTTGTAGCCACTATAGTTGGTGTAATAGTCTTGAAGACCAAAGTAATTAATCGTTCCATTACTACGCACCATTTTCCCAAATACGCTACCCATAACATCATTACCATCTATACGATTATGGATATAAACAAAGGTTGAATCATTAATGGCTTTCATTCTACCATAATTAGCAGAGTTCATATTGCCTAAACCATAATCAACAGAAGGATTCCCAGTATCGAATGTGGAATCAAAAATTAGATTTTGTTGCGTTGTAGCATTTGTCAATACCAAAGTTGTCAAGATAGTTGTGAGTGTTTTTTTCATGTTTTTTCAGTTTAGAATGTGAATCAAAAATAAGAAGGAGCTTAGTGTTTGATTTTAAGTAATTTCTGAATGAATGGATTTATCTTCTGAACGCATAGGAATTTCTTCTAAACAAAAACAAGTTCAGCTCAAAATGTGCTAAATTTGCTCTGTGAAATGTATTTTTCGAATTGGAGTATTGTTCATAGGTATAGCTTGTTACGCTCAAGATGTGCACTATAAACTTATCTCGACAAGTGAAGGATTACAGAGCAATACCGTTTATAATATAACTCAAGATGCTGAAGGAAGGATTGTCATTGGACATGAAGAGGGTATAAGTATATACAATGGCATTGGAATCAGACATCTAAAGCATCCTGAGATTTCTAAACCGACAGATAACTTTACACCGCTTTTGGAAGGAGGTTTTGTCGCACGTAATTTTCAAGGGAATATAATTCATGTATTAAATGATACAGTAACAGAAATTTTGATTAAAAACAAACTGACGTCGGGGTTCCCTACATTCATGAGGTGGGAAGATCAGGTAATTGGTTTTCACGATACCTTGTTGTTTGAATTGAAGAAAAATAATTATGCTGCAATAAATCTTGAAGGATTACACACACCGGCAAAAATTCGATCAGCTACGATTTTGGGCGATTTTTTATTTTTAGTTGTTATTGATAAAGCCTCATACGCTAAATTGCTATTGTATGATTTGAAAAAACGAAAAGTCAAATTTATAAATGAACTAAATACCTTAGATAATTACTGTTTATATCAAGTCTGTAATCAAGTGTTACTTTTTGATAAAACGAATCTGAGTTATCGAATTGTTAAACCAGATGGCGAGCTAAGCAGTGTAAGAAAGTTTGACAAATTGGACTCTGTATCGAAAATTACGTTTGTCAAATCGGATGAACTTGGAAATATATTAATTGGGACGTTCGATGGAATTCTGATATACGATAGTGAATTCAATTTTAAAAGTCATTATTTGCGCGGTTTTCAAGTGTCGAGTTTTTATCATGATATTGAGGGCAATTATTGGATAAGTACTTTACAGAATGGAATCTGCCTCGTGCCAACGTTGGAAACTTATCTGATAAAAAGTGAGGACTTGCCAGGTAAGAATGTGAAATTCTCAAAAACATTTTTATTGCCTAATGGCAAATTACTTGCAGGCACATTTGATGGTCGGTTATTTGTATTCGGACTTGATAGACAAGTAGAAAGTATTATCGATTTAGGCTACAAAGCAGAGGTGCAGAGTATCTTTTACGACAGTGTGAAGAATCAAATCCTTCTTTATTGCCATTCATTGATTACCATAGATCCTGGAACATGGAAACTATTAAGGAATGATAAATCAATAGTTACTAAATGCATGGCGTTGAGAAATGACAACTTAGTAATTGGAAGCTCAATTGGGGTTGTAGTAAATGGCAATAAGCGTATCGTTGATTCTTTATGGGTTCGGAATTTGTTTTTTGTTGAGGATAATAAGTTAATTCTTGAGACAGCGAAGGGAATGAAATTACTCTCTCTTGGTGAAGTGAAAATTGAAAATCTGTATCCAGATTTAGATGGTGTTCCTAATGATTTGGTAAAGCTGAAAGGGACTTTTTATTTCCGTTTTGAAAACATAATTTACTCTTTGACTGAAGATTTAAAAAACGTGGAAGTATACCGTTCGAAAACGCCACTTAAGAAACTTTTTTCTGATGGAGAGAGACTTTGGGTGTTTACCTCTGATGTGAAATTATGCTCTATTCTTGATGAAAATAAATACTGCGTAAACGAGTCAAAAGGCATGGCATTGAGAGAGGTACAAGATGTTTTTTGGCATTTGAATACACTTGTTTTAGTGAGCAATTCTGGCATTCAATATATTGAAGAAATTCCTGCCGAAAACAAGTTGAAGCCTCGATTAATATTGAGTGATTTGTCTGGCACGTACACTTTACAGGAAACATCGTTTATAACGAAATTTGAGAATAACAAGCTTGTTTTAGCATTAGAGTTGCTTCCTAACATTCGTTCCTTGGGAAAGGGTAAAGTATATTATAGAATTCCTGAAATTGATTCCAATTGGTCTTTAATTCAGTCAGATGGCACATATTTTCATTTAGAATTAAATCGGTTACACCGAGGGACGTATAAATTGGAGTTAATGGGGAAAAATGAGAACTCAGTACGATCTGAATTGATGAGTTTGAATTTGATTGTTTTACCTCCATTTTACCTTACTTCGTGGTTTATTGTGTTGATGATACTATTGTTGTTGGCTTTGGGATTTGGTGTTTTCAAGTTTGCCTTAAGTATCAACCACAAAAAGAATTTGGCTAAAATTGAAAAAGAACGATTAAAACGTAAAGCTGTTCATGCCGAATTGACAGCAATTCGCTCGCAAATGAATCCACATTTTGTGTTCAATAGCTTGACATCGATTCAATCCATGATTTTGAACGATCAGTCAAAGGAAGCATATACCAATTTAAGCACTTTTTCTAAATTACTTCGTCAAGCACTGCACTATAGCGGTCAGGAAATGATTCTGCTGAAAGAAGAATTGGAATTTATTCAAAACTACGTGAAACTTGAATTAATGAGATCAAACAATGGATTTGATTTTTCGTTACGTCTTTCAGAAGAGTTTTTGACTGAGAACCATTACATTCCATCATTAATTCTCCAGCCGTATGTAGAAAATGCAATACGACACGGTTTACAACATAAGGAAGGTTATAAAAAACTCGAGATAAATATTCAACGAATTGAAAATGGATTTCGGGTAACAATTACAGACAATGGAATTGGCCGTATGAAGTCTGATGACATTAATCAGCGAACAAGAAAAAATCACATTTCCTTTGCGTCTAAAGCCATTTTGGAGCGAATTCAAATTCTTAATCAAAGTGGAAGAACGGGGGTGAAAATTGATATTATAGATTTAGAAGAGGGAACCTCTGTAAATATTGATGTGATTGATAAATCAAACTTATGATGGAAATACGCGCATTATTGGTGGATGATGAACAACATGCCATAGACTTGTTCAAGAAAATTGTAGACATATTTCCAAATCAGCTGAAGATTGTTGGAGAAGCTAATAACATTCCAGATGCACTCAGAAAAATTGAAGAGTTGAAACCTGATGTCGTTTTTTTGGATGTGGAGATGCCTAATTATTCAGGTTTGAGTATACGAGATTTTGTTGGGAAAAACACGCTATTTGAGATTGTGTATGTTACTGCACATAGTGATTATGCTATTGAGGCAATTCGACTCTCGGCATTTGATTATTTGTTAAAACCAGTTGATGAGGAAGCTTTAGAGAGAGTTGTTTCACGTCTAATTCCATTAGTGTCAGAAAAGAATGTAGAAAAGGGAGCAGGAATTCATAATGAAGATAATAAGAAGGTATTGGTCAATACACACCAAGGGACTTATTATATTGATGTTGTGAATATTTTGTTTATTCAGGCTTCAGCCATGTACAGTATTATTCACACTGAAAAAGATCAGGTCGTCGTATCCAAACCGTTGAAGGATTTTTCCTATTTAAATAAAATGGAGTTTTTCAGAACGCATAGATCCTATTTAGTGAACACAAAGAAAATAATAAAGTTTTCGTCCAAAGAAGGAACAGAAGTAGAAATCACAGGTGGTTATAAAGTTCCTGTTTCTCACGCTAGAAAAGATGAATTTAAAGTATTTATGAAGAATCGATTTGAGTTGAGTTAGATTTAAATGACTGTAGATACGCGATTAATCGCGTATCTACAGTCATTTAAAGATTTTGTTTCTTACTGAAATAAATACACCACACAAATCCGCAATCCAAAAAGAACATTTCCCTCAAATTGTTCAAAACATTTGAAATCTCTCTACAAAACCTCCCCTCATTTTTCGTAAATTTGGACGTAATTTTTTCAGCCCATGTATATCATTTTTGACACAGAAACGACAGGTTTACCAAGAGATTGGAATGCACCCATTACGGACACGGACAACTGGCCGCGTTGTGTGCAAATCGCTTGGCAGGTGCATGATGATATGGGGAATCTCATCGAGGCTAAGGATTATTTGATTAAACCAGATGGTTACGACATTCCTTTTGACGCGGAACGGATTCACGGAATTTCTACAGAATTAGCTACACAACAGGGTGTGGAAATTCACGAAATGTTGGAGGATTTTAACCGCGCACTGAGTACGGCGAAATTCGTGGTGGGTCAGAATATTGGGTTCGATTTGAATATTATGGGGTGTGAATTTCACCGTTACGGTGTGGAATCTCCCATGTTGAAAATGAAGGTGCTCGACACATGTACTGAACACACCGCTAATCTTTGTCAGTTGCCTGGTGGACGTGGAGGTAAATTCAAGTTGCCTACACTGACAGAATTGCACAGTTTCTTGTTTGGGGAACCTTTCTCAGAGGCACACAACGCAACAGCCGATGTGGAAGCTACAACACGCTGTTTCTTGGAATTGGTGCGCCGTGGTGAATTTTCACTTGGTCAACTCGATGTAGAGGAAAAGTATATTGAGGATTTCAAAGCGTTCAATCCTGCACCTATTGGTCGCGTTGGACTGAAGCACTTGAACTTAAAACAGGAGAGTGAGAAAATTCGCCAAGCTACACAAACAGACGATTCGCTTTCGTACGATGAGAAAAACGAGAATAGCGAGCGTTTAGAAGATATTCCCTTTGTGCATTTGCACAACCATTCGCAGTTCTCCATTCTTCAGTCGACAATAGATGTAAAAAGTTTGGTAAACAAAGCCATTGAATTTGGAATGCCTGCTGTGGCATTGACTGATTCGGGCAATATGATGGCTGCGTTTCATTTTGAAAAACACATCGCTTCTCACAATAAAAAGGTGAAGGCTGAGCGTCAAGCGGCTGAAGAAAAAGGGGAGGAGTACCACGGAAAAGAAATCATGCCGATTATTGGTGTGGAGCTTAACGTCTGCAAAGACCACGAAGACAAGCGAAATAAAGACAACGGTTATGCGACTGTTTTTTTAGCGAAAAACAAAAAGGGGTATCATAATTTGGCGAAAATGGCTTCGATAGCCTATACGTCTGGATTTTATTATGTGCCGCGAATTGACAAAAACATCGTTGAAAAATATAAAGAAGATTTAATTGTTCTCACAGGTAATCTTTACGGTGAAGTGCCAAGTTTGGTGCTGAATGTAGGTGAACAGCAAGCTGAAGAGGCATTGCTTTGGTGGAAAGAACAATTTGGAGATGATTTGTACATCGAAATTATGCGTCACGGTCAAGAGGACGAAGATCGTGTTAATGCTACGTTGCTCAAGTTTTCTGAAACGCACGGTGTAAAAATCGTAGCAACAAACAATACGTATTATCTCGACAAAACAGATTCGAAATCGCATGACATTTTGTTGTGTGTGAAAGACGGTGAATTGGTTTCTACTCCAAAAGGTCGCGGACGTGGATTCCGTTATGGATTGGATAACGAAGAATACTACTTCAAGTCTTCTGACGAGATGAAGAAGTTGTTTTTGGATTTACCAGAAGCAATTGAAAACACCAACGAGATTTTGGCGAAATGCGAACCCTATGGTTTGGCGCGCGAAATTCTTCTTCCCGCATTTGATTTTCCTGCCGAGTTTAAAGACCCTCAAGATGAAGTTGACGGAGGAAAACGTGGAGAAAACAATTACTTGCGTCATCTGACTTATGAAGGAGCTAAAGAACGCTACGGAGAAATTACAGAAGAACTGCGCGAACGACTCGACTTTGAATTAGATACTATTGCCCGAACGGGATATCCAGGTTACTTTTTGATTGTGCAGGATTTTTGTAATGCAGCTCGTGATATGGGCGTATCGGTTGGTCCAGGTCGTGGTTCCGCAGCAGGTTCTGCCGTGGCATATTGTACGAAGATAACCAATGTCGATCCGATTGCGTACGATCTCCTTTTTGAGCGTTTCCTAAATCCTGAGCGTGTGTCCATGCCCGATATCGATATCGACTTTGACGATGAAGGTCGCGGTCGTGTAATTGATTGGGTAATTCAGAAATACGGAGCCAATCAGGTAGCACAGATTATCACTTACGGAACGATGGCAGCAAAGTCGTCGATTCGAGATACAGCGCGTGTATTGGATTTACCGTTGCCTGATGCTGATAGATTAGCAAAATTAGTTCCCGATATTTCTCTGGCAAAATTGTTCAAGTTAGACGATGCTGCATTGGCAGAAAAGCTAAAGAACAATTCGGATGATATCCAACGAGTAAACGAATTAAAGCGCATTTCACAAGGTAAAGACTTGATGGCGCAAGTGGTCAATCAGGCGCGTAATTTGGAAGGTTCGGTTCGAAATACAGGAATTCACGCCTGTGGTGTAATTATTACTCCAGGTGATATCACGGATTTCGTGCCCGTAGCTACAGCCAAAGACTCGGACATGTGGTGTACACAGTTCGATAACTCGGTGGCAGAAGAGGCGGGTCTGTTGAAAATGGACTTCTTGGGATTAAAAACTTTGACCTTAATCAAGGATGCCGTTCGCAACGTGAAATTACGCCACGGAATTGATTTAGATCCTGATACTTTTCCTGTAGATGATGAAAAAACCTACGAACTTTTTCAGCGCGGTGAAACAGTAGGGATTTTCCAGTACGAATCTCCTGGGATGCAGAAATACATGAAGGAATTGAAACCGACTGTATTTGCCGATCTCATTGCCATGAACGCTTTGTATCGTCCGGGTCCGTTGGAATATATTCCTTCGTTTATTCGTCGTAAGAACGGTGACGAAGAAATTGAATATGACCTTGAAGCATGTAAAGAATATCTTGAAGAAACATACGGAATTACGGTCTATCAGGAGCAAGTGATGTTGCTCTCGCAAAAGCTGGCAAACTTTACAAAAGGTGAAGCCGATGTCTTGCGTAAGGCAATGGGTAAAAAACAAGCAGATGTGCTTGCGAAAATGAAGCCTAAGTTCATTGAACAAGCTCAAACCAACGGTCATCCTGCTGATAAATTAGAAAAAATTTGGCGCGACTGGGAGGCATTTGCATCTTATGCCTTCAATAAATCTCACTCGACTTGTTATGCGTGGATTGCGTATCAAACAGCGTATTTAAAAGCGAATTATCCTGCTGAATACATGGCTTCGGTGCTTTCAAATAACATGAACGACATCACGAAAGTGAGTTTCTTTATGGAAGAATGTCGCCGTTCTGGAATTCCCGTTTTAGGACCTGATGTAAACGAATCGATGTACAAGTTTGTGGTGAACAAAGAAGGTGCAATTCGCTTTGGAATGGGAGCCATTAAAGGTGTAGGAAGTTCGCCGATTATGGCGATAGTGGAAAACCGAGAGGAGAATGGACCTTACAAGAATATTTTCGAATTTGCCTCGCGAGTTGATTTGAAGCTGTGCAACAAAAAAGCATTTGAGGGACTTGCCCTTGCAGGTGGTTTCGATTCGTTTGAAGGAATTCACCGCGGACAGTATTTTGCTACGTCTAATACGGGTCGTTTGTTCATTGAAGACGTAATGAAATATGGGTTCAATATTCAGCAAAGTGAAGATTCAGCTCAAGTTTCTATGTTTGGTGAATCAGAGATTGAAGACATGCCTGAACCAATTCCACCAAATGTGGAAGAATGGAGCAGCTTAATCAAACTCAGCAAAGAGAAAGAAGTGGTAGGGATTTTTATCTCAGGTCACCCTTTAGACGATTTCAAAGTTGAACTCGAAGCTTTTTGTAATGCATCTGTTGTTGATTTAGAAGATGTCAACGAATTAGCAGGGAAAGAACTCAAATTGGCTGGAATAGTTACAGAGGTTGAACACCGTTTCTCAAAAAAAGGAAACCCATTCGGCACCATCATTATCGAAGATTATTCAGGCGCTACAAAACTCTTCCTCTTTGGTGAAGATTATTTGCGCTTCAAACATTTTATGGTACAAGGCACTTTCCTTTATATGATGGGGAAGGTAGCTAATAAAATGTACCGCAACGACGAGTTTGAATTTAAAATCAACACTATCGAACTGCTGAGTGAACTCCGCGAGAAAATGGTGCGGTCACTCAACGTAAAATTGGTAAGTTCTGATGTAACACCGCTTTTCGTTCAAGAAATTCACGAATTATTCTCAGCACATACTGGCAAATGCCAACTTAAATTCTCTATTCAAGACCCCACGTCAGGTCTTGAAATCAACATGCCCTCAAAAACTGTTAAAGTGGATGTAAGTGGTGATTTATTGAAGAAATTGGAAGAGATGAGATTGGAGTTTGTGGTTGGGTAAAATAACATTCTGCGGAAATAAAGCAAAAGCAACTAAGCAATGAATTTTATCACCTATCAAGAGTTTGTCAATAAAGAAGAAGCAAGTGATGTTTTGCAGTTGCTTGAAGAAAATAATATTGAATTTATTTTCGAAAAAGATTCCACATCCTTTGATCCGACTCTTTTGAATAATAGCATGAGTAAGTTCTTCGCTCTTAAAATTAGGCAAGAAGATTTTAAAAGATTAGATCAGTTGTTTTATTCAAGTATGGAAGAGTCTTTGGCTAATGTGGAAGAGGACTATTATCTTTTCGATTTTAGCGATGAAGAACTTTTTGATGTGTTGTCAAAAAGTGATGAGTGGAGTAAATTCGATTTTTTTCTCGCCCGTAAAATCTTGAATGATAGAGGCGCTAATTTGGATAATCATTCGGTTGAGCAGCTTAAAGAGAACAGGCTAGAAGAATTGGCTCAGCCCGAATCTCATCCCAAGGTTTGGATAATTTTAGGATATGTGTTTGCTGTTTTGGGCGGGTTCTTAGCCATGATAATCTGTTTCTTAGCCGTGATAATCGGCTGGCATTTGTTTTCTCATAAAAAGACTTTACCTGATGGGAGTAGAGTCAGTGCTTATACTGAAAGTGACAGAAAGCACGGTGTGAATATATTTTTAATCGGGTTAGTTATCTTTTTAATACTTGTTGTTTTGAGGGTGTATTCTGAGATTAGTGAAGCGTCTTCTTTTTAAAGTAGAGTGAGTCTTTGTCAGTCCTCAATCATTCAAAATCTAATTTTCTGCCAATTCGACAGTTCTACAGCCCTTGCTACTGCACACTTGTCATAAAATCCGCAATTTCTGCCGATGGCACAATCATTGAACTAGGGGAAGTGTATTTAATTTGAAAAAGAAATTAGTTGAGTTATGGGAAAGATAATTGGAATTGACTTAGGAACAACAAACTCGTGTGTATCCGTAATGGAAGGAAACGAGCCGGTTGTAATCACAAATGCAGAAGGTCGTCGTACGACACCGTCTGTAGTGGCATTTGTGGATGGTGGAGAGCGTAAAGTAGGGGACCCTGCGAAACGTCAAGCCATTACGAATCCAACAAAAACGATTTATTCGATTAAGCGTTTTATGGGGACTTCTTTTGATAGTCTCGGAAGTGAAGTGACACGTGTGCCTTATGCAGTAGTGAAAGGTGACAACAACACTCCACGAGTAAAAATCGATGATAGATTGTATACACCGCAAGAAATTTCAGCAATGATTCTTCAAAAAATGAAGAAAACAGCTGAGGATTATCTTGGGCAAGAAGTTACAGAGGCTGTTATTACAGTTCCGGCATACTTTAATGATGCACAACGTCAAGCGACAAAAGAAGCGGGTGAAATCGCAGGTTTGACAGTAAAAAGAATTATCAACGAGCCTACAGCAGCAGCTTTGGCTTACGGATTAGATAAAAAAGGAATTGACCAAAAAATCGTCGTATTTGACTTCGGTGGTGGTACGCATGACGTTTCTATCCTTGAATTAGGAGATGGCGTTTTTGAAGTACTTTCAACTGACGGAGATACTCACCTCGGTGGTGACGACGTAGATGATGCGATCATCAACTGGTTGGCAGACGAATTTAAAAACGACGAAGGTTTGGATTTGAGAAAAGATCCTATGGCACTTCAACGTTTGAAAGAAGCAGCAGAGAAAGCGAAAATCGAACTTTCTTCTACAACTTCTTCAGAAATTAACTTGCCTTATATCATGCCGGTTGACGGTGTGCCAAAACACTTAGTGCGTTCATTAACTCGTGCAAAATTCGAGCAGTTAATTGCAACGATAGTTGAACGCACAATTGCTCCTTGTAAATCTGCGTTGAAAAATGCCGGTTTGACTATCAAGGACATCAACGAAGTAATTTTAGTAGGTGGTTCAACTCGTATTCCTGCAATCCAGGAAGCGGTAGAGAAATTCTTCGGAAAAACGCCTTCTAAAGGAGTTAACCCGGATGAGGTTGTAGCGGTTGGAGCTGCTATTCAAGGCGGAGTATTGACAGGTGAAGTAAAAGACGTTCTTCTTTTAGATGTGACGCCACTTTCACTTGGAATCGAAACAATGGGTGGTGTATTCACGAGATTGATTGAGTCGAATACAACGATTCCTACAAAGAAATCAGAAGTGTTCTCAACAGCATCTGACAACCAACCTTCTGTAGATATTCATGTATGTCAGGGAGAGCGTCCAATGGCGTCGGATAACAAGTCTCTTGGTCGTTTCCAACTGACTGACATTCCACCCGCACCACGCGGAGTACCCCAAATCGAGGTGACTTTTGATATCGATGCAAACGGAATCATGAATATTTCGGCGAAGGACAAAGGAACTGGAAAAGAGCAATCAATTAAGATTGAAGCTTCTTCAGGATTGACAGAAGACGAAATTAAGCGAATGAAGCAGGATGCAGAAGCAAATGCGGAGTCTGACAAAAAACGTAAAGACGAAGTAGAAACGTTGAACCAAGCTGACACATTGATTTTCCAAACAGAAAAGCAATTGAAAGAGTACGGTGAAAAAATCCCTGCGGACAAAAAAGGGGCTATCGACAGTTCGCTTGTAGAATTGAAAGCAGCGTTTGAAGCGAAGAATGTGGAAGAGATTAAACCAGCAATGGAGAAATTGAATGCCGCATTCCAAGCAGCTTCTCAAGACATGTACAACGCTTCACAATCAGAAGGTGGTTCAGCAGCTAATTCAAATGCAGGGCAGAATCCAGCTGACGAAGTGACAGATGTGGATTTTGAAGAAGTAGAGGATAAAGAAAAGAAGTAATCCAACGTTCATAAGAACAGAAGAATGGAGGCTCGTAAGGGTCTCCATTTTTTTATGGTAGTATATTTAGTCCTGAAATAAAAAGGAGCAGTCCCCGCAAGAACTACTCCTATCATAATCAAAAAACTCGTCAAATTAATTTGACTTCACCATACGTTTTGTGTCTACAATCTTACCATCGGCAACAAGTGTGTACGTGTACGTTCCTGTGCTCAAATCTGAGCCAAAGACATTTATACGACCTGAACCGCGCGAAGTGATCTCCACCGTTTTGATCAATTGACCGCTCATGTTGTAAAAGTGAAGTTGTGCCTTTTGCACGCTTTCAGGAATCGAATACGTAATCACTGTCGACTCTGCAAACGGGTTAGGCACGTTTTGATTTAACACGATGTGTTCGCCGTCTGACAACTCGACATTGAGTGTCTGTACAAGTCGTTGCTGTGTTTCTTCATCATTTTCAGAAATAGCAGAATTGTTGATCTGACAAAGGATGGGGAGCAGATTTCCCAGACAGTTTTCAAGGTGAGTAAGTCGATCATTGAGATCACTGACTTGTTGAGCCAGCTCCTGATTCTCCGATTGGAGCGAGTCTATCATTGTTTGCTGTTCTTGGATTCCTTTTGTGAGAATAGCAAAAAACGCATTGTAATTCAAATTTTTGTATGTAATCTCAGAAACAATTACATTACCTAAAGAATCATATTGAGCGGGTTTTGTGGTTTCTCCCACTATTTCAGGTAAGATGGTCTCGACTTCTTGTGCAATGAATCCATATTGTTTTGCATCAGAGAATTTAATATTGTAACTATTTGTAGTGTCCAAATAATATGACTTCGGAGATAGTTCGTTTACAAGATCCATTGCATTGGAAATATCGAATACATCCGTTTTAAATTGTTGATCTGAAGCTACGAGATAACCAGTTCCTGAATTGGCACCACCATTTACATAAACATCGCCTTCAAAATATCCTGCATAGTTTATATCACCTCCCGATGCTTCTGCATAAATACCCGTATTTATAGCCGAACTATTTACCCCTGTTGTTTGGAAATATCCGGCATAATTTTGCCCTGGAGCAGTAGACGTATTTTGCCCAAAGACGGAAACAGATAAAACCCCCGAAGACATGTTATTGATAAAATGTCCGGCAATCCCTATTCCGGGATTGACAATAGGATTCCCAACTGATTGTAACACACTCAACTTGGAAAAAAGTAGCGGTGTAGAGCAAGGCATTCCCATAGCTATATTATTGATTCCTACTCCTTGTCCTTCAAAGTAATAATTGTTGCCGTTAAGCGGAATTTCGAAGTCATCTGTAAGCGGACTTGGCGTGTCAGCACAATAATTTCCTACACCGGAACCCGAACCTGAAGGTGCGCCATCCGTCCATCGCAACACCCCTGCAGAATCAACCATTACATACTTGTTCACTGTAGAATCAGCCATATAAATCGAATCCGGCAAATAACGGAATCGTCCGTTTCCAACGACATCAATTTTGTGGGTCGGTTCTTGGTTTACACCTTGTGCAGTGAAATCACCAATTCCTACACGACCATAGGTACCTAACGTATCTCGGATAGGCACGATGCGCATGGTTTCAAGTCCGTCTTGCGATTGCGAGACAGGATCTCCTTCACCTACGGATGAAGAAAAAATGAAACGCAACTTATCCGGGCCGCCTGCTTCTTGATTATCTCCCCAATTGATTACGGCATCTGCTCTGTCAGTACCTTCATTTTTGAGTCCTACATACATGTGGTCTGTACCGTTGGAGGTAAACGTTCCGATATCCATCCAATTTCTCCAACCGTTGGCTTGTCCGGCGGGAACAAGTCCAAGCCCTGTATTATACCCTAAATGCAGCAAACTTCTTGGTTGAGTGATGGGTATATTTCCCAAATGACTGATTGCTACGCGGGTGGTATTTGGTGTGAACACACTTCCCGGATTAGGAACTCCTGGCGCAGAAACCGAACTGATGCGTAAACGCTCACCGCCGTTAATTCCTCCGGATGTGTTGTCCCAATCGGTTTGTACGATAAAAGGGGTGTTTTCTTGCCAACGCAGGTAAGCGTTTAAATGTGAAATGCCATCAACATTCAACAGGGTATTGTCAATTCCCCATCTGAGCCCGTCATTTGCAGTTTCCCCGGTGCCCGGCGTATTTATTCCGTCTCTTCGGTAGGTAATCTGACTGAACCCGTAAGGCTGGTATATAGATCCTGAGCGCCAGTCATAACTCATGTGCAGTAAACTTTGGGGGTCAATATAATTGGCAGCTGACATCCCTGTGGCATTGGTGCCAAAGGTATTTCCAAGTCCCATCAAACCTGTACCGGTAAACTGCGCCACATGCAGGGCATCCAGATCGGTACTTGATAAGCGGTTAGAACTCACCGAAGCGCCATCACCGCCCCCAAAGCCGGAAAAGCGAAAAACGAGTTTATCGGGTCCATCATCCGTAGCGCTGTTATCAGACCAAAGGAACACCGTTTCGCTGATATCCTCCTCCAATGCGCTAGTTGAGAGTTTTCGCAATCCCATATAGGAGAGATCCTTGTTTCCGGTAAAGGTTACTCCCGTTTTCATCCACGGGCGATAACCGAACTCCTGATACACGGAGCCTTCGCCGTTGAGGTGAAGCATCGAGAAGGCGCCTTTACGTTCATAAATATTCAGACCATCTGCCATGGAATTGTTACTAATTCCAATCAATAGATAGCCAGTAGTATTAACCTGATTCCAACCGTAAGTGTTTATGGAATATTGAGAGAAGGCATCAAATACTCCATTTAGTTTGGTACGTAAATGGGTGGGTGATATGCCCCCAGTTACTGTATAAATTGGGGAATTCCATTTGGTTCCAAAGATGTTATTATTGGATCCACCTTGGTTATTTCCACTGCGTGACCAGTATTCAATACTGTTTGTACCCTGACCTCCTGCGGTAGGGATGATTTGCCCTGAACTTGTGCCATAAACCATTATGGAAGTTACAAGTAATATTATATTTTTCATGTTTGATAAAGTTTTACCTTATCAAATGAATAAAACCTGTTTTTTTATTACTTTCTGTCTCAATGCTATAAAAATACACTCCCTCTGCCAGCTCTTTTCCGATGCTATCTTGACCTTTCCAGCCAAAATCTGATTCTTTGAACGTGAAGACTTCTGCTCCCCAACGATTCAGTATAACACATTTCCACTCCATAAAACAAATATTATTGGGGTACCAATAATCATTTATATTATCATTGTTAGCAGTCAGAACATTTGGTATCTTTTCTTCTACTAAAAAATCATCCGTGGGAATTAATGTAACCGAATCAATGTAATAATAAGCAGTGTTATGTCCGGAAAAACAAGAATCACAAATTACCTCAATGAGAGGTATACTGAAATTTGAATACAAATTTGTGTCAATAAATCTTCCGATAGTTAAGTATTCTTCTCCACCTTCTGCAACAAACTCTCCCGAAAAAAGAACCCAGTTGGAGGTATCAGTTATAAACGAATTTGATTCGATGTGAGTGGGCAGTTCGAAACCAAGAAATTCCGATGAGCCAGTTTGTTGTATTGGTTCCTGATCGAACCTAACACCTAACGTATTTGTTGCTCTAGAACTGTAGTCACTTAAGCTCACTCGCATTGAAAAAAGATATCTTCTACACGCTTCTAAAGGATTGTTAAGCTTACATTGTACGTATTCCGAGTTTGGATTATTAGGGATGAGTAACCCCAACCCAACATAAGCATTTCCATCGAAAGGCACCTGATATCCAAACCAATTATTCGGGACACTTACGCCCGATGAAACATTAGTCTGGCAGGTATTGTAATAATCAGATGTAGCTGAACTGGGTTTGTACCAGTGTTTACACTTTTCCAACTGATTATTACCAACAGAACCAGGTGCTGTAGGGCATTCCCAGTATTCTTCAAAACTTCCGTTGGAGACTAAGTTTTCCTGCGCATTTGGGTAAAAGACCCGCAGTAATAAAAAGATACTATAGAAAACAGGTTTTATCAAATGATAAAGTTTTGTTAAACGAATTTAATTATTATTTCCAATATACTAAGCCTATTGAACAGGGCGTGCATTTAAGTCTATACTGTATAGACGAGAATACAGGGTAGTAAGTTGGTATGTCTGTTTTGTAGTTGATAGTTTTCATTGTCTATTCAAATATAATATTTTATTCGGACAAAATGTCCGTCTCGTTGTTCTTTTCTAATAACAACTTTGAACGTGCGTAGTAAAGAGAGAGAAATAATAAAACTCATTAGTGATAAAATTCGAAGAAAAAGAGAAGAATTATTAATGTCACGTTCTTTATTAGCATCAGAAGTTGGATTAGATGAAAAACAGTTACGAAGAATAGAAAACAGTGAGTCATCTATTTCAATCTTTACCTTATTGAAAATTTGCTATGTTTTAAAATTAGATATTGATTTTCTTAAGGAATATTTGGAAGATGATTCTATTCTTCTATGATTGGATAAATTTACTTTTTTCATCTTGATAAGGATTACCTCACCAATTGAATGAATCCGCTTTTTTTTTTATCTGTGTTCCCCATTGATAGGAGAAACTATAAAAATAAGTGCCCTCTGTACACAGTTTACCTGAAGAAGTGCTTCCGTCCCAAACAGGATTCTCCTGAGTCAA
>CAYUQU010000028.1:0-37270 GCA_964447015.1 uncultured Flavobacteriales bacterium | reverse complement strand
TTTTTCGAATCACCTGTATCATCTCGCATCATCCTATTTGTCTCGCCACAATATTGATTTAACCGTGTTGCACCCCTTAATTCAGGAAACGGTAAACAAGCTATCAGATAAAACTCCATTCGATGCACAAACTGGTCCTGCAAGAAGGGGAGACGATCTTGTTCTCCAAAAGCATCAGGAAAAATTGCAAGGATTAGAACTCGAATTGTATCGTTTGTTTACCCGTTCTATAAAAGAAACTTATGAAAAGAAGCTATAAAGAATTACTGCCAAATATCACCACATTTATGTTTGATGTGGATGGTGTTTTTACCAATGGTGATGTGATAGTGATGCAGCATGATATTGTTCGTATACTTAATTCACGCGATGGATATGCTTTGCAACATGCGTCAAAAATGGGGTATCGAATTCTTGTAATAACAGGAGGTAGTTCGGAGCAAGTGAAATTGCGATTGACAGAATTGGGGGCAACGGAAGTGTTACTCAGATGTTCAGATAAATTGAAAATTTACGAAGAACTTCAGCTAAAATACGGGTTCAAAGACGAGGAAGTTTTGTATATGGGAGATGATATTCCAGACTACAGAGCGATGGAACGTGCAGGCGTGGCTACTTGTCCGCAAGATGCTGCAGTGGAAATAAAAGCAATTAGTGACTATCAATCACCTTACAATGGAGGTCGCCATTGTGTTCGCGATGTTATCGAACAGACGTTAAGAGTCCAAGGGAAATGGTTTAATGATGAGGCTCATCATTGGTAATTATTCTTTTACAAATCTAAACTGATGAACTTCATTTTGCAGTAGGATTTCCAAAATGTAAATTCCGCTTTGAAGATATGCAGTTGGTACTACCGATGTGCTATTTCCGTTTGACACTTTTTTTCCACTCATTTCATAAATTGAATAATCAAAGGAGTGTCCATTTGAAAAGTGTGAACCTTTTAACGATACATTGAGATTCTCTTTAACTGGATTGGGATAGATACTAATTTCCGATTTGGTTTCAGTTGGTGACCACAAATTTACTAATTCATAAGGTGCAGGAGATGGAGGGAATGATTCATCAGGTCCAAGTTTTATTAACGTAATATTATTCCCACCTGATGTAAAAAGAGGATCAGAGGCAAGTCCAACCATAACAGGGCTACCATCAAGAGAGATAATCATTTGATGACATTCGTCTGGTCCTACGCCTGAGAACGAGCCTGAAAGCCCATTCCAACTTAGCCAAATTTGATACCTGTAGAGAAAAACATCTGTACCACCTTCAAATGGATTCAATGCAGGGCTTGTTGCCCAAGCGGTGAAATATAATTTTTCGTCTGCAAGTATTGCAATGTTTGATATTGAAATATCTCCTTCAAGTGTTTCTGTTACTTCATTATCTACGGTGCCGTCAAAAAATACTTTTACGATCCATTTTTTCAAATCTTCCTCATTTTCACGAATTTTGTGACCTACAGCATAAATTCTATTGTCATAAATAGCAAAATCGCGAATCACCGTTTGACCTAAACTGCCATAGGTTTCAGACCAAATTTCAGTTCCGTCAATATGATAAAGAGAAAGAAAACCTTTAGAAACACCAACTTCATCTAGTGTAGTACCTCCAATTACAAAAGTAGTATCACTTAGCGCCTTACAGGAATATGCGATATCCTTTCCAGGATTGCTGATGTGTTGTGACCAAACTTCATCTCCATTAGCCGCTGTGCGGACGATGTAAATATCTTCATCTTGACTTGAAAGTCCGTTTGTTTCGCCTACTAAAATAAGTCCATCGTCTGGTAATAGAATAGCATCCCATAGTTTTTCCCAATCCGAAGTACCATAAGTCCGTTCCCATTCAGGTTCGCCATTTTCATCTGTTTTCACTAGGTAAAAATCGAAATCAGCATCATCACTAAAACTGTTGGAATAACCAGCTATCCAAAAACCTTCATTTTCTTTGTGAAAAATACGTCTTCCCCAATCGGAGTTTTCTCCGCCGTAACTGCGCGACCAGATATGATTCCCCAAGCTGTCTGCCAATAAAATAAATGCTTGCGAAGGACCTTCATAAAAACTACTTGAAGCGCCAGTAACAGCATAGCTTGAATCTGGAAGTTGCACAACGCCCTGACCATAGTCATACCCATTTCCACCGTAGGTTTTAAAAAAACTTATTTGACCATGTACACTTTGTGTAAAGATCAATAAGATGATGATATTTCTTAATTTATTTGCCATGTCATTCTTCCTGTTATGGATTGTCCAAATCCGTTTTTAGATATAGCGCCGTAAAAATCTTGCGTTCCTATACCAATGTAAAAATTCTTCATTTTGAAATCGAGGTAGAGACCACCTCTGAGTTCACCGAATCCTCCATAAGAAACTTGAGCTCCCAATGCCATTGCTGGAATTGGTTGAAAATGAACTCCAGCAAAAACCTGAGGTAGATATGTAATGCTGGTGAATATGTTCAACCCAAAAAATGTTTGAAATTTAGCCTTATTTGCCCGATCAACAATTTTCGCAAGTTGAATAAACCCAGGTAACCAAACTGCTTTTGAGCCTGATGATGGAGTGATATTGAGGCTGTCCATCAAACTAAATTCTTCTGAACCTACGGTACCTGCATCAAGAATCTGACTCATTTTAAATCCAGAGTAACGATACATTGTATCGAGTGCATAAGTTTGACTAGATTTATTAAAGAATACGACTCCAATATTTTGTGCTTTCAACTGAATCCATGCTTTTTTTGTTTTCATCCATGGAATTTCAAATCTAAAATCAGCATCAAAAGCAAACCCAAGTCCGTTTGAAAAACTTTTCCCTGTAGATGAGGAATATTCTCCTTTCAATAAAAGACTTATAGAATCAGTTTCTGGAGATTGTCTGTACTCTCCATTTACCAGATTGAATTTATTGAAACTTTGTCCATTTACTAAATTCACTGAAATAGAAGATCTTGATTTTTTGTCGACAACACCGAAGCCAATTTTTTGATATGTGATTTGTTCAAAATGTAAATCAGTCAGGTTAGCGTAGTCATTTTCGACATGAGCATTTCCTTTAAAAATAAGAGAGAATGCATCACGTGTATATTGTGAACCTATGAATGTTTCGTAACCGGCATTAATCATAAATCCCCAATCTGATTTACCAAACATATTCACATCATAATTTACATATTCAATGTTAGACGAAAATGAACCTCCAAATCGATTTCTTGAGCGATAAGCAGCATTTTTCATTGATGCATCTTTCATTTCATCAGTAATGTATCCTCCAAAAATCAAGACATTCGAAAATTCATTACGGATTCTGTTTCCATGGTAAAAACCACTTCCCGACAAGATAATCTCGCCCTTTAGCTGAGTAGTGTCTTGTTGTATAGGTAGTGTTTGTTGACCAATCAAGGTTGATGCAATTAATAAAGAAACACTGAAACTAAGGATGCGAAACATGCTGTTAGAATTTATTGGTAAGTTTTATGTTTGTAAACAACTTGAAAGCAACAAATTGACCATCGTAGAATGTAGCAATGGATCCAGACTGTGGGGTATCAAAAACGGCTTTTACTACTAATTTGTCAATCTGTTCAATCTGTTGAACTTCACTTTCAGAAAGTGTAATGTATACGGTTGATTTAACAATTTCAAGCGGAGAAGAGTTATTATTCAGACTTGATGATCCTTTAATCTTTTCACTTCCTGTTTTGGAGAATAAAACGACGTTGTTTGCATCGATAAAATCCAATGAAAGTGCTGCGTCAAATGAGTAGGAACTGTGTGTCTCTACTTCAATGTTTCCTTCTTTAATCGAAATTCCTTTGCCGTCATTCGCATACTTCAAATTGAAGGTGTCAGCATAAGTGAGGTTGTTCATTCCTATAGCTAAAGGCATGTCAGCAGTCAATCGTGCGATAACCTGACTAGTGCTGTAAAATTCATCCCAGCCACCGCTGGTATTTCCCCATGGGTTTAATTCAAATTCATATCCAATTCGCATAAATTTCGGGATGTTCTCTATAAAAGGTTCAATGTTTGAGTTTCCGCTTGTGAATTCGATATTGTGAATTGAAGGCGCCAGATTGTCCCAGTTGCCCATAGCTTGATTGAGAAATATCCAAGGGCCAATTTCAGGGTGACTTAGCGCAACGGTTGAGCCGCCTATGCCGTCATTTTCTACTAAAGTAAATTTAGCTCGCGCACTTGTTTTTAAACCATTTTGAAGACTAATTGAAAGTGATACGTTTTCAAAGTCAATTGAACCTGCTACAATTGAGTTGAGCATATCGAAATCAAATGATGTGGTATCGTTGAAGATTTTATTCCCAAAATAGCCCCTTGCATAAGCAGGAATGAGATTCTTAAATCTAACTTCAAAACGAATAGTGTCTTGATTGGTAACGGTAACACTTGGGCCAGTTGCACTTGTTGTAACCGAAACTTGTGATTGAATAATATTAAATTGGCTACCATCCACTCCTGTCAAGTCGATTTCATAACCACTTAAATCAAGTGTTTCATTGATAATACTTGGGTTTGAAATACTGCCAGCAGGTGCTTGGATCGTTCTTGTATAAGCAACATTGTTTTGTTTTACTGACGGGAGAGTGATTGTTAAAATTGTGGGTGCCGTTATGGGTGATTGAATTCGAATATCAGCTTCTCCTTTACTTAGGATAATTTTTTTCAGTACTAAATCTTCAACTTCAAATTGATGATCTTCCGTTTCGTTCAAGAAATTAAATCCTGGAGGAACATCAATGCTAGATATGCTAATTGCTACTTTTTGAATAATAGCAGTATCGGGAAGTTGCAATATAGAATCAATTTTTAAATTCAAAATATCTCTATTGATCACTAAATGATAACTCCCATCAGGATTAATATTCAGAATGGAATCGGTAACGAGTTTGCTCAAGTTCAACGAATCTTGAATTAAAGGAACTCGCCAGTCGCTATCCCAAGTCGCCTTCTCTTTCCTGCATGAAAAAAGCGAAGCTGCAAGTAAAAATGTAATTAGTACTGTTCTCATCTCTACAAAGAAACATATATTTTATCAAAAGAACGCAATAAGATGGATGTAGGTTGGTGAACTTAGTTATTTTTGTAATCAGATGATAAAGGAAAAACTGAAGATAGATCTCAATAATCCCGATGCATTATCATTAATGCAAAGGCTTTTTAGGTTGGTTTTCGGCAAGGAGAGACCGAATCTTCTTACGCGTTCTTTTTTCTTTACCCATTTAATCGGATGGAGTATTTTTTTCTTTTGGTATGTGGTTGCTTACCTGTCGTTGCACTTTCTGGAGAATATCAGAGGAGCTGATCGTTTGATGGCAATTATGGCAAAGCGTGGCAGGGAACTCGGGATGGAAGATTTTCGAGGAAGTTACGAGACATTTGCATTTGTTATGATCGCTTTTTGGGCTGCTTACCTTGTAGGATTGATTCTTATGTGGCGTAAAAATCCAAATTATAGGTATCTCGTATTTAGTGTTTTATTGCTTTATCCATTTGTGGTTTTTATTTTTCTAAGTTTTACTTATCTCTTTGAGGATATCTCTCTTTTTGATCAGATTCTCTATGCAATTATGCTAATTTCCATGTCTGTCTACTACTTGATTAATAAGAGAATAGAGCAAAAAGAGTTCGAAAATGATGCTAATGAGCAAGTTGATGAATTAAAGCAAAATGAGAATTAGGTGAGATAAAACTAATTTCTTATTTTTGGTGTATCAACAAAAAACAATATTATGCTACTTGTCAGAACTTTGGTTTTAATTCTCCTTATGGGTAATTGTGTTTTCGCCCAACTCACCCCGACACAATCGGTTTTAATCGAAATGAGCGATCAAGAATTTTTGGCTGCAGATGTGTACATTCCAGATGCATGTACCTCGTGCCCAACAATTTTAATTCAAACTCCCTACGATAAAGATAATTTCAATAATGGCTTACCTCTGGGTTATTTACAAGATTTACAATCAAGTCCATATATATGGGTGGTAGTGGATTGGAGAGGTTTTTACGGTTCATCTGGAGCGAATCTCCCACCGCAACACAATAGAGGGGAGGATGGTTATGATATCATCGAATGGATTACACAACAAACATGGTCTGATGGAAAAGTAGGTACTTGGGGACCTTCGGCATTAGGGGTAATTCAGTATCAGACTATGAGAGAACAACACCCAGCTCATGTATGCGCTGTTCCTTTAGTTGCTCACCCTCAAACACATTACGAAGGATATTTTTACGGTGGAGCATTGGAAAAAGCACGCTTGATTTCACTCGATTTATTGGGATATGGACTTTCACCACTTGTGCTGTCAAATCCTTATCACAGTGCGGTATGGCAATTTGTGGAAAATGGGAGCTGGTATCCGCAGAATATCACTATTCCAACTTTGCAAATAGGAGGCTGGTACGACCACAATATCGACCACATGATGACATGGTATGAAGCGACAAGAACTCAAGCAGAAATTTCTGTTCGCGATGAACAATGGCTTCTTGTTGGGCCATGGGTTCACGGTGGAACTGGCGCTGCGTATGTGGGGTCGGCAGTTCAGGGAGAGTTGACGTATGCCAATGCTGCTTTTGAGAGTGATATCCAAGCCCGAGAGTTTTTCGAATATTATTTGTTAGAAGATGCCAATGGTTGGGAAACTACACCGTTGATAAAATACTACGAAACAGGAATTAACCAGTGGGCAACGACAAATGATGTGTCGATAGAATGGGCGGACAACGGAAATCTTTATTTATCGGATGATGGAAGATTGCAACAGGAAGCAGGAATAGGCGTTTCTTCATTTGTTTCAGATCCTCGCAACCCAACTCCTACGATTGGAGGACAAACGCTAAGTCTTTTTTTGGTTCAAGGACCGAAAGACCAAATTTCGCTTGAATCACGAGATGATTTATTGGTTTTTAATACTGCCGAATTGCCTGATGATTATACTATTTCAGGTCGAGTGAAAGCAAATCTTTTTGTTCAATGTGATCAACCTGATGCTGATATTGTAGTGCGTATGATAGATGTCTACCCTGATGGCAGAAATATGCTGATTAACGATGGGATTCACCGAATGAGATTCCGAAATGGAGTGACACAGGCTGATGAAGAGTTTATGTCTCCAGGAGAAGTGTATGAGGTTGAAGTCGAATTGCCGTTTGTCAATTATACTTGGCTACAAGGACACGAAATTAAAGTGATTATTAGCGGAAACAGTCATTCGAGATGGGATGTCAATCTTCAAAATGGTGGCGAGATGTATACGGCTGGTGATACCTTGGAAGCTACGATTTCTATTCACCACGATAGCCAATATCCTTCTCAGATAATTTTGCCTGGTGTGAATTCTCCATTGGGAATTACTGAATTGTCAGCAGATAAGTTGATTGTATATCCAAACCCAGTATCGGATTTACTCTATTTTAAAACCGATGACGCTATTCGAAGTACAACTGTATACGATTTGCGTGGTAATATAGTGAAGAAATCAACTGCTGATAAGCAAGAAATCGATGTATCCTCTCTTTCAAATGGGGTTTATTTTGTACAGATTATAACTTCTCAAGGAGCATTTTCTGCTCGATTTGTAAAGGAGTAAATAAGGTTGTTTATCGGTTTGATTTTTCTTTGTAAATTCGGCACCAAACTAAGTTCAAATGTCGAAAGTATTAATCATTTCCATTATCCTTGTTTACTTCCTTGTGTTGATTATCATTTCGCGGTTTACATCGGGTAAAGGGGATAACGAGACTTTTTTTACAGGGAATAAGAACTCGAGATGGTATATTGTTGCATTTGGAATGATAGGTGCTTCACTGTCAGGAGTGACTTTTATTTCAGTACCTGGCTGGGTTGGTGGCTCAGGTTTCTCCTACATGCAAATGATTCTCGGTTACATGATTGGTTACGTCATTGTTGCATTTGTGTTATTACCTCTTTACTATCGTCACAATTTGTCTTCTATTTACGCCTATTTGGGCACTCGATTTGGTAATAATACACATTTGACTGGGGCTCTTTTGTTTCTGTGTTCACGGGTTGTGGGTGCTTCTTTGCGCTTGTTTTTGGTTGCCGATGTGTTGCATTACTTTGTGTTTATGGAGTGGGGAGTGCCGTTTTGGGTGACTGTAGCTATTACACTTCTATTAATTTGGATTTACACTAACCGTGGTGGAATCAAAACAATTATTTGGACAGATACGTTGCAGACCTTTTTTATGCTCTTGGCACTTGTGTTGGGAATCATGTACATTTCTGACAGTATTTCTGTTCAGGAAGCTGGAATTTGGGAGCAAATGAGCATCATGAATTGGTTTGTGGTGGATGACCCCAATGCAGCAAATTATTGGTGGAAGCACGTTCTGGGTGGTATGTTTGTAACAATAGCCATGACCGGAATGGATCAGGATATGATGCAGAAGAATTTAACGTGTAAAAACACTGGAGATGCGCAGAAAAACATGATTTCACTTGGGGTGATTCTAATTGGTGTAAACCTCGTTTTTTTAACATTAGGCGCATTTCTTTACGCATATCTCGATTCGCATCCCGAGATGATGGCGCAGTTTATGGGGATGGAGGAATCTCTTAGAGGAGATCGTTTGTTTCCTATGATTGCACTGAGTGGTGAATTAGGTGCGACGTTTGGTGTTCTCTTTATCCTTGGTTTGATAGCTGCTGCATATTCCAGTGCAGATTCAGCGCTTACATCACTGACAACTTCTGCAAGTATCGACTTGTTTAAAGTGGATAAAATGTCCGATAAACAAAAAGCCGAGCGTTACAGAAAAGTGATTCACGTTGCGGTTACAGTTATCATTTTTATCACTATAATTCTTGCAGCAAAACTGAAGGAACAGAATGTGATTAGCACCATTTTTAAAGCAGCAAGTTACACGTATGGGCCGCTGTTGGGGCTGTTTTTCTTCGGGATTTTCACTAAGCGCAAAGTCAATGATAAATGGGCTTGGTTGGTTTGCCTAATGATTCCGATTCTATTATTCTACACAATGTTATACGAGTCGGAGCTATTTGGTACGTATAAATTTGGATTTGAGTTGTTGGGGATTAACGGTTTATTGTGCTTTATAGGCTTGTGGTTCATGTCCAAAAAAGGTGTGACTGAAATTTCATAGAAACTGTTCTCGTGTGTGTTTTTTTTAAGTTTTTTTTAAGAATATCAATAAGGGATAAACTTTTAGTAATACGTATTTTGTAGCAAAAATAATACATATGAAAAAAGTACTATTCCCACTTGTTTTCTCCGCCCTGATTATTTCATCCTGCGCAGTTATTCGCCCAGGACAGGTCGGAGTAAAATCAAAATTTGGTAAGCTTAAAGAAAAGGTAACGCCTTCAGGTGTTGTAATGTACAATCCTTTCACTTCTTCGGTGATTAAAGTGCCTACACGTACAATTAATAAAGAGTTGACGATGAATCTTCCTTCAAAAGAAGGTTTGACAATACAATCTGACGTGTCTATTCTTTATCGAATTGATCCTACAAAAGTTATTGATGTAATTAAGCAAATAGGATTGAATTATGAGCAAATCATCACATCTGTTTTCCGTTCTTCAGCGGCTGATGTCTGTGCTCAATTTTACGCAAAGGATATGCATAGTGGAGAACGCAAGCAGATTGAACTCAAAATCACGAATTTGATGAATGGATATCTGCGTGAAAGAGGCTTTGAAATAGAGGCAGTGTTACTCAAAAGTATCATTTTACCTCCAGGGTTAGCAAAAGCCATTGAATTAAAGTTGGAATCTGAGCAAGATGCGTTGCGAATGGAATTCATTCTAGATCAACAACGAAAAGAGGCTGAACGTCAAATTATTCAGGCAGAAGCTAAAAAGAATACGTCAATCATTGCGGCTCAAGCAAATGCAGAGGTGATTGAGATTGAGGCACAAGCTCAAATGTTAGCAAACGAAAAACTAAATGCCAGTTTAACGAAGAGTGTGCTCCAACTAAAACAAATTGAAGCGATTTTGGAATTAGCTACTTCACCTAATGCCAAAACTATCTTTATGGATAACAAAAATCCATTTATGAATATGCTTGATATGAATAAGTAGAATTAGCAGGGGCGGATGATTGTCCGCCCCTGCCTTGACTCATCTAAAGATATACAAGAATGGGTAATCAAAAGCGGAATTTAAACACGATTACCTTATAAACCATTCTCCTCTATAATATAATTTCTACTTTTGCAGGAATGGTGGATTGAACAATTCTTTTATCCATCTTACATTAAATTGATACCCGCATGAGAAGTTTACTAGATTACATTGTGTTAATGCTTAAAGGCGCAGCGATGGGTGCAGCCGATGTGGTGCCAGGGGTTTCTGGTGGAACTATAGCGTTTATTTCGGGAATCTACGAAGAACTGCTGACAGCTATCAGTAACTTCAATCTTGAAGCGTTGCGCATTTTCAAAAACAACGGAATTAAAGCAGCGTGGAAACATATTCATGGAAGTTTTCTTGTTGCTTTGTTACTTGGAATTGGTATTTCAGTATTTTCTTTGGCTAAACTTATAAAATACCTGCTCGAAACGCATCCCGTATTAATTTGGAGCTTTTTCTTTGGATTGGTTTTGGCGAGTATTTGGTTAGTTGGAAAGCAGATAAAATCAAAGAGTATAGCGACTATTGTTTTGTTTGTGATTGGTGCAGTTGTTGCATATTGGATTACCACACTTCAGGCTACTACAAAAGTGGATGCGAGTTGGTACTTTTTCCTTAGTGGTGCAATTGCAATTTGCGCGATGATTTTACCTGGCATTTCAGGTTCGTTTATTCTGTTGTTGTTGGGCTCGTACCATGCAGTAATTGAAGCAATACACGATAGAGACTTCAAATTGATTGCAATTTTTGCCGCAGGCTGTGTGGTCGGCTTGTTGAGTTTTTCGCATGTATTGAAGTGGTTGTTTAAACGTTTTAAATCTGCCACTTTAGCTGTGTTGACAGGCTTTTTATTGGGGTCGCTAAACAAAATCTGGCCGTGGAAAATGAACATTGGCAATGCACCACTTGTTATACATTCAGACGGGCGTGAAGAGTGGCTGCAAACCAACGTTAGTCCAATGAATTTTGATGGAGAACCTCAAATTTTATGGGCATCTTTGTTAGCCTTAGGCGGTATATTACTGATCATTTTACTTGAACGTTTCGCTGCTGTGCAAGGGAAAGAAGTAAAATAAATTGTGATTAAGTACATAAAAATGAAAAAATACGGATTACTCGGTAAAACGCTCCATCATTCATTTTCTGCAAAATTTTTCAGTGAGAAATTTGAAAAAGAGGGAATAGATGCAGTATATGAAAATTTTGAACTTAATCAGATTGAGGAATTTATAGGTCTTGTTGAGCAACACAATCTGAGCGGACTCAATGTGACAATTCCGTACAAAGAATCCATAGTCCCTTTTTTGAATGAGTTGACTCCTGAAGCAAAGGAAATCGGGGCAGTGAACACAATACTATTTCGAGATGGAAAGCTTATTGGTGCAAATACAGACGCATTCGGTTTCAAGCAAATGATTAAACCATTTTTATTGAACACCCACCATAAAGCATTGATTTTAGGAAATGGTGGTGCGATGAAAGCAATAAAGTATGTACTGAAAGAAATCGGTTTGGATGTACTTGTCGCTGCGCGCAATCCGCAGATTGGAGAATTTGCAATGACGGATGTGAATGAAATGATGATAAAACACTGTGGCATTATCGTGAATTGCACTCCTGTGGGCACATACCCTAATGTTGATGACTACCTTGAGATTCCTTTTTCAGCAATTAACGAGGGACACCTTGTTGTCGATTTGATTTACAATCCACCACAAACAGCATTTTTGGCGCAAGCTTTACACCATAAAGCAGTTGTCTTGAATGGAGAAACAATGTTGCGTGAACAGGCACTGAAAGCTTGGCAATTGTGGAACGAAGAATGACTTTAAAAGAACTCATAGCGCAAGGGGAACACATTCAACAGGACTTTAAACTGCGTGTGGATGATTCGAGAAAAATTGCTCGAACGATGACCGCTTTTGCCAATACGAAGGGCGGTCGTTTATTGATAGGAGTGAAGGACAACGGAAAAATTGCCGGTATAGATCCAACCGAAGAATTTCACATCATTGATGCCGCAGCTGAAATGCACTGCAAGCCCAAGGTGCCTTTCACAACACAAGTTTGGCAAGAAGGACATAAATTGGTACTTCAAGTCAATGTAGAACCTTCCAGTCAAAAACCACATCGTTCACCTGATGAAGAAGGAAAGTGGGTAACATACGTACGCGTAGATGACCATACCTTAGTTGCCAATAAAATCCTTGTACGCGTGTGGAACAAGATGCAAAAACTGCACACCAAACCCGAGGAAATGTCGGAACCACAACTTGACTTTCTGCGTTTGATTGAATCAAATGAAAAATCCACGCTTTCTGCTCTCTATCGTCAGAGCGGACTCCCTAAACGCGATGTGGATGATTTGTTGGTGCTTTTTATTTGTTGGGGATTGGTACAGCAAGAAATTATAGCAGAGGGGACTTTTTATCGGGCGGTTTGATTTCCTGGATTGTGGTTGGATATAGATAAATTGTGTTAGAACGATAATTTATATGTTGTCATTTTTTTGTGGGATACGTAGAGACGCGATTAATCGCGTCTCTACGTATCCCACAAAAAATCAATCAGTGTTCATTTAAAACATTTGAATTGAATCTGTCCTGCATCCATAATTCAGGATTTTTGGCAATATACCATTTGATTTTATTATGTGATTTTGGGTTTCGAATTATATGTTCGTGAAATCTGGACTGCCATCCGAAATCTGCATGAATTTTCCTAGATTCAAATGTGACACGCCCCTTATACCACCTGATTATTCTTGACAAATTATGATGTAACATCGGATTGTGTTCTTGGGTTATTCCACCACGTTTTTGTTCTTTAATTTTTATCGGGTTATTCAATCTATTCCATCCTCTTGGTTTGTTTATTCTGATAATACCATGTATATGATTTGGCATGACCACAAAAGCTTCTAATTTGACAAAATCAAATTGTTTGGGAATTTCGAACCAGATTTGTTCCGCGATATCACCAATTAAAGAAAGTTTCATTTTTTCCTCAAAGATTTCTCCAAAAAAATGTGATCGACCTTCAGTACAAATTGTGATAAAATAAGAACCATTCGAACCATAATTCCAATGTTGCAGACGTATGGAATTAATACGGTATTTTCCGTTAAAGTAGTTAGACATAATAGGTTAGGTTTAAAAACCAAAATTATGAAATTATTTTAATAATACAAAAAGAAACATTGTAAATATAGATTTTGAATTGTGTAGGCCTCCTTTGTAGAGACGCGATTAATCGCGTCTCTACAAAGGAGGCCTACACACGAAATTCATTCCCCCAACAACCTTTTCAAATACAAAATCCGTGGTTCATCAGGATATTTCATCGAGAGATCAAGTAACAATTCTTTTGTGGATTTACACATTTCACCTGTTGCAATACAATTCATGACATACGCATTTAGCAAACGGAATTCTACCTCTGGAGAGTTTGGAAAAACATCTAGCGCATTAGAATATTGCAGTATGGCGTTTTTATAATTTTGATTTTGCATCCATTCTTGCGCATCGTTGATGTAAAATAAATAGGTTTTTTGTTGATCCAATATCTGTAAACGTGCCTTTTCGATTGCTCGGTTTTTATTCATTACAGTTTGCGCTTCTTGATTCTTGAGTAAATTTTTCATCAAGAAAAAAAATAGAACTGTTGCAATCAGAAATAATGCGAATAGAATGAGTCTTTCTCGGGTAGATTTTCGTTTTGCTTTGAGTTTGATTTCTTTCAGTTGTTTTTCAGTTGCTTTTGGTGTTTTGAGCGCACTATTTTGTACAGAAACTGAGCCTAATTTTAGTTTTTTATTGCGCCCCGTTTTTGGTAACAAATTGCGATTGTCCCTTAACGTTGAACGCATAGATTGAATGATTCCACCAAACATAAGACCATAAACATAAACACTTTAGCGGTTAGTGTTTCAAATCGCTAAAGTGTTATTAAACAATGTGATAAGAGTGAGTTTTTAGCTAAAAGAAGTCAAAAAAGAATATTACAGCTGCATACGTAGCTTTCACACCTTTTGCAGAACCTACAATACTCCCACTTTGGCGCACATCTCCGTTTGATTCAATTTTACCTTTGATGCTCCCGCCAATGCGTACATCTCCATTTGATTCTACTTTCCCGACAATCGAACCACCTTTGCGAATATCGCCATTCGATTCAATTTTACCTTTGATGCTTCCACCAACTCGAATATCTCCGTTTGACTCGAATTTACCTTTAATACTTCCGCCCATTCTGACATCGCCATTCGACTCCACTTTACCGAAAATAGAACCACCTTTACGTAAATCCTGAGCTTGCACTGTGCAAAATGCCGCTATCATAATAGCTACACACATTAACATTACTTTTTTCATAGGGTTATGATTTTAATTGGTACTAAATGTAGTAATTTGGATTTGATTTACACCAATTGATTAACTTCATTACGCTAAACCTGTATACTTTTCCATTTCCCTTTGCGGAAAAACCAAACAGCAACCAGTGCGTGTAATGAGTGGCAGAATGCGATAGCGATAAAAATTCCCAAAATTTCCATTTTCATTGGAATAGCTAAGTAATAGGCGAGAGGTATTTCCAAAAAGATAAATACACCGATATTAATATACATGGGAGTTTTTGTATCTCCAGCTCCATTAAATGCTTGAGTCATTACCATTCCAACAGCGAAGAACACATAACCCAACACAATAACCCGAAGTCCAGTCGCTGCAATCCTACTTACTTCATCGCTGAGGGTGAACCAACTTGCTAACGTGTCGCCAAAGATGAGGTAAATGACGGTAATTGCAGAAAGGAAAATTACATTATAGCGAGCTGTTAGCCATACTGAAAGCACAGCGCGTTTGACTTTTTTTGCTCCCAAGTTTTGCCCAACTAATGTAGATGCAGCAGCAGAGAGTCCCCATGCAGGCATTAGGCTGAAAATCAATATTCTGAATGCAATGGTAAATCCTGCCACAGACGCGCTTCCAAATTCAGCTGTGATTCGGGTCAATGCGATCCAGGCAACGGAGTCAATGAGAAATTGTCCCATACCACCTACAGAGATTCCTGCAATGCGCTTCATGGTTTCCCATTTTAGCTTGATGTTATCTCTTAGAATTGCCAAACGATGTTTCCCATTGAAGAGATGATAAAGCTGATAAAGAACACCTATACTTCTTCCGATTGTCGTAGCCCAAGCCGCTCCTTCTAAACCAAACCCCTGAAAACTTCCGATTCCAAAAATCAGCAAAGGGTCAAGAACAATGTTGATTCCATTGGAAATCCACAAAGCGCGCATGGCAAGGTGAGCCTGACCCGCACCTCTGAAAGCTCCATTAATTAAAAATAGGAGCATAATGGCCAAATTTCCTGCAAATATTATTCGCGTATAGGGAACTCCAATCGCAATTACTTCGGCGCTTGCTCCCATTATTCTAAGAATATCTTCCGCAAAGAAGAACCCAAAAACGGCAATGAAAATAGAAATTCCACCACCAAAAACTAAGAGTTGAAATGCTGCGCTACCGGCTTCCTTGAAATTCTTTTCACCAAAGCGCCTGGCCACCATTGCTGTGGCAGCCATACTAATCCCAATTCCGACCGAATAGACGATGACTACTACAGCTTCAGTTAAGCCTACTGTGGCAACAGCATCATCACCTAATCGTCCGACAAAGAATATGTCGACTACGGCAAAAAGTGACTCCATAATCATTTCCAATATCATCGGAACGGACAAAAGGAAAATCCCCGTTTTGATATTTACTTTAGTAAAATCCTGCTCTTTGCCTTGTAGGGCTTCTTTAAATAATTTCCAGACTGACATAATAATTTTATCGGACGTAAAAAACAAATGGTTCGTTGCTCAAATTATAAAATAAACTTAATCGAGTTCTTCACACTCAAAACTGTTTAAAGCAAGTGCATGAATAATCTCCTTATTTTGATAGGTTTTCGCTCCTTCAATTCTCAAGATACGGTCGCAGTCCTCCAAATCGAATGAGATTATCGAAAAGGGGAGAAGCATTTGCAAATGATTGATGAGAAGCTCAGCATCGCTCAGCTGTTGTACATTAGTTTTGAATACCGCTACATTGTTAATTGTGATCTTTTTCAAACGTTGTAATTCAATTGTATGTTGTAATTATTTTATTAGGCACTCATCAAGGTTAAAATGTCAAATGTTAGAACCGAAAATAGACAAAAAGCAACTGAAACGTCTTTTGTCTATTTTCTTTTAGCCTGCCGAGTCAGCATGACGGGGTCTAATGTCTAAGGCACTAACCTTTCTCTTCACAATTAAACATCCACTGTACGCCGAATTTGTCTTTACAGCTACCATAATAGTCTCCCCAGAACATATCTTGTAATTCTTGTTCGATTTGACCTCCTGCTGATAGTGCATCAAATAGACGTTTGGTTTCCTTTCTTGTGTCAGGGTGCAGACAGATATAGCTGTTATTTCCGTGTGTTAAATTGAATCCCATGGATTCTGGAGCATCCGTTCCCATTAACACGTGCCCACCCAGAATAGGAAGAGCTATGTTCATCACCAGATTTTTATCTGAATCGGGTAGGGGAGGCAGATCTTCCGAAGCAGGGATATCTCCAAAACGGTAAATTCCTCCAACGAATTCACCTCCAAAAACGGACTTGTAAAAATTAAATGCTTCTTCAGTTTGTCGAGCGAAGTTTAAGTATGTGCTTACTGTTGCCATGATTGTTTTTTAATTATTATTGTTTTCGCAAATTGTTTTCAACTTATTCAGAGCTTTAGGCCAAATCTCTTCAAAATAAGATTTGTATTCGTTGTTTGAATCGGTATCAACTGAAAGCAAAGTTTTGCCCGAGTTTTCGTTGAAAGTATAATTCTCCAATGCTCCAGCCCAACCTTCCACTTCAGGTCCGCTAGTTATTTCCTTGTCGTTTTGGAATACTCCAAGATGTTCAATGGAGATAAATTTGTTTGGAATATTTTCTTTGATTCGACTTACCATTCCTCCTTTATTTCCTTTTTCATCAGTTCCTATAAAAAGAATTTTAGCACCTTTCTCCCAGGATCCTTCAAAATCGGAAGTGGGGTTAAACTCTTTTGTCCATTCTTTATAGTGCTGTTTATCTAACATTGTATGATATACCTTTTCAGCAGGGGCATTAATTTCAATTTCAAATTGCAGTTTTCCAATTTCGGAAGACGCTTCTACGTATTTCTTGAAGTTGATCAAGATAGCTTGCCATCCGCCTTTTTGAAGCTCAAGTGAGTTAATTTCTTCTGCTTCAAATGTTTCTACAACCTTCGTTCCTGTTCCATTATTTGAAAAGGTAATTTCAACTTTTCGACCGTCTTCAAGTGTATAAGAGATTAGTTGATTTTCGACTACTTCATTGTAAGTACCTTTAAAGTCAAAGGCTACGCTTCCGTCTTTAGCAGCCATTCGAGAAGTGAACTCACCACCCGCTCTTAAATCATTTTCCACACTTGGAGTGTGCCAATCATCTGACGCATTATTCCATTGCATAATATGCTTTGGCGTAGTCCAAAGTTTCCAAACTTTTTCTACTGGAGCATTAATTATTGTTTCAACTGTGATTTCACTTTTCATGATTTATTTTTTTAGTTCGTATTTATCCTTAATCAGAATGTATGTTTGAGATAGGCCTTTTTTAAGTATTTATCACTCAAAACAAATTTACAGCGAAATAAAATAATTTAAAAGTGTTAAAACGACAATATGAAGGGGTGATTACGACAAAAAATTAAGTTAAATTTGTCACATGAAACACATTTCAATTTTAATGCCTCATTTTGTGAATCTTGCAGGTCTTGAGAACGCCAGACAAGGCTTTTTGGAGGCAAATGAGTTTTTAAAATCTCAAGGTAAAGCACCGTATTTCGATATTCAAATTGTTGGAATTGAATCTGAAATACAAATTAATAATGGGCAATATTCTGTCAGAGTGGACAAGTTAACAACTGAGATTAAGCATACTGATTTGATTGTCATTCCACCTATCCAGCACAATATTCAGGAAGCCTTAGTCTCCAATGCGAAGCTGTATCCATGGATTTGTGAACATCATCACAAAGGTGCTCAGGTGGTCAGTTTGTGTTTGGGTGCTTTTCTATTAGCACAGACGGGTCTGTTAAATGGAAAAAACTGTGTGACTCATTGGCGTGCAAGTGAACCATTTAGACAATTGTTTCCACAAGTTAATCTGATTTCGGATAAAATAATGACAGATGAAGATGGTATGTATACTGGAGGTGGAGCATTTTCCTCAGCCAACTTAATTCTCTATCTCATTGAAAAATTTGTAGATAGAGAAACGTCAATTTATTGTTCTAAGATTTTTCAGATTGATTCAGGACGTGATTCCCAATCACCATTTATTATTTTTAAAGCACAAAAGGGGCATGCGGATGAAGAGATTCGAAAAGCGCAGATTTATATTGAAAGCAATTACAATAAAAAAATTACGGTCGAAGAGCTAAGTCAGTATCTACTTATCGGAAGACGAACTTTTGAGCGCAGATTTAAGAAAGCAACTGCAAATACTGTGATTGAGTATCTTCAACGAATCAGAACTGAAGCGGCTAAAAAGGAACTTGAAATGGGCCAAAAGACAGTAAATGAAGTTATGTTTGAAGTGGGATATAACGATCCCAAAGCATTTCGTGATGTATTTAAAAAGGTTACAGGATTGACACCTGTTGATTATCGTGAGCGATATAATTAATAATCCCACTTTTTATATTCATCATTATGGTCTTTCATATCTTCATACAACCAGACCATGCGGTCCAAAAACCAACTCTTCCCTAAATAAGCCAGAGATATTCCTGTGATCGCTCCCCAAACAGAATATTCAACAATTGCCCAAATAGCTAGCAACATTCCGATAGACGAAATCGAATTAAGGATTTTATAGAGTGGTGTTTTATGATGTGTTGGAATGTCAATTTTATCTCGATTGAGATAGACACGCTCACCCATAACAGATTTTGAAGCCCAATTTCGTGTTGATTTAGGTTTGCTAAAGAAAATTGGGTTAAAGAACATCCAAAGGATTGATAGAATACCTGGAATTAAACACCACCAACCAAGCCAAATACGACTCCAAAAAGCTAGAACGATAATGGGTAAAACACTATATCTTGTCCATACGCTCCATGGATTTGAATGTTTCATCCAATTCTCATCTGTCAGATTGAAGAGCTTTGCTATTTTTCTTTCAGTTGTCATTTTGATAAAAATTCACAACTAAATATATGAAAAATACTTGAATTGATTATTTAGGGCTAGAAAAATGATTAATCAGAATGTTGTTAAATACTGTCCTTCGTTTTTTCCATCATGTTCGCTAAAAACTCACGTGCACGGAAAAGTTGAGCTTTCACAGTACCTAATGGTAAATCTAATTCCTCTGCGATTTCTTCGTAAGAAAGTTCTTCGAAGTAGCGTTTTTCGACCAGTACGCGGTAGCGAGGCTTGAGTTTTTCAACGAGCAAGCGCATCATTTTTACTTTTTGGTTTTTGATTGCCTCTTCCTCTGGATCTAAGTCTTCGGTGCGTATTTGCATTCCTGTATATTCACCATCCTGACTCTCGTACGTTGTGTCCATAGAGGTCATTTGAAGGCGTTTTTTGCGAATAAAATCGATGCAATTGTTTGATGCAATTTTAAACAACCAAGTACTAAAAGCGTAGTCGGGAGAATATTGGTTGATTCGGTGAAACGCTTTTCCAAAAGCTTCGATTGTTAAATCTTCGGCATCATCGGTGTTGCGAACCATCTTATTGACCATGTAATATATCGAGTCGCGATATTTGCCCATCAATTCTGCAAAAGCAGCTTGATCGCCTTTTTGTGCCAAATTAACTAACTCTAAATCTTTTTTACCTTTTTCAGTCAAGTGATTGCCTACTTCCATTGTTGTTCGTTCTTGTCGTTCGAATAGTAGATAAATGGAATAATTACCATGTGTATGATCTCCATAAAAGGAAACCATGTCGCGGATGATTTTTCACCTAATTTTGAAAAGTTAATTGCTTGCACAATCCATTTCAATAGTGTCAATCCCACGAATATGATACTGCTCCATAACCAGTATTCGTCACTAAATACCAAAGTAACAAAAGTTATCAGTGCTATCAACAAGCTCATTGGGTATGTTCCTAACAACAGTTTATGGAAAACTTTGTATGAAGGAGCTGTAGTGAAATGACGCTGTTTCTGCTCAAACCATTTTTTCCAAGTAGTTTCAGCGTCAGAATAGGTGTGCGATTCGGAGGTAAATTGTATGGCGAAATTGTTCTTTTTTGCTGAATCGCGCACAAATAGGTCGTCGTCACCGGATTGAATTGAATAGTGACTCTTAAATCCTCGAACAGAATCAAACAACTCTCTTGTGTACCCCATATTTCTCCCCACTCCCATGTAAGGAATTTTCGAACAGGCATAAGAAAGGTAGTTTACAGCAATTTGTGCGGTGTCAAAGCGAATAAGGAAATTTAAAAAACCTTTTGTTTTTCTGTAAGGGCCATACCCGAGAATCAATTGTTTTTTGTCTGAGAATTTTCCTGCCATCAATCTCAGCCAGTTCTTACTTGCAGGTTGACAATCGGCATCAGTGAAAATGAAGTGGGGGTATTTTGCACCTTTCACACCCATGGTAATTGGCAGTTTTTTGCCGTTTTTCAGGTGTGTGTTGCGTTCAATATCAATAATTTTAAGGTTTGCATATTGTTTTTGATATGCCTGTAAAATATGTTTTGAGTCGTCAATGGACTGGTGATTCACCACAATTACTTCAAATTCTGGGTAATCTTGATCTAGAATTTTCGGCAAGTTCTGGTACAAATTATCCTCCTCATTCCGCGCTGCGATAATTACTGAAACAGGCGGTAAACTCTCGCTAAGTACTTGATTTTTCTTTGAAGAATAAAACGCAAATCGGAGATAGATAAGTAACAGATAAAAAAGTTGTAATGTCATTACAACAAGGAAGAGCATAAACACGATGCTTATGGGTGACCAATTAATATCGGGAAAAGAAAAATCCATATTCTAAGTCTACTTTGCTACAAAGATGTCACACTTCGCGGAATACCGTTATCTTTGCCACACGTTTTTTTCAACATATTTATGCACTTTTCATTATTAGCAACAGATTCAGGCTCCAAAGCACGTGCGGGAGAGCTTCATACAGATCACGGAGTGATAGAAACTCCCATTTTCATGCCTGTCGGTACGGCGGGTACTGTGAAAGGGGTTCATCAACACGAACTTTCGGAAGATATTAAAGCCGATATCATTCTTGGAAACACCTATCACTTATTTCTACGCCCTGGTTTAGAGGTGATAGAGGAAGCAGGTGGTTTGCACAAGTTTAATGGGTGGAATTTGCCATTGCTTACTGACAGTGGAGGATATCAAGTTTATTCGTTGGCAAATTCTCGTAAAATAACGGAAGAAGGCGTGAAATTTCAATCTCACATTGATGGGAGTTACCACTTTTTTACTCCTGAGAGAGCTATTGACATACAGCGAACTATCGGTGCGGATATCATCATGGCCTTTGATGAATGTACACCTTATCCTTGTGATTATCGTTACGCAAAACGCTCAATGCACATGACGCATAGATGGTTGAAACGATGTGTGGAGAGAATGGAGGAAACAAGTCCTAAGTATGGCTACGACCAAGCACTTTTTCCTATTGTTCAGGGAAGTGTGTACAAAGATTTGAGAAAAGAATCTGCTGAAGCAATCAGTTCATTTAATGCATTTGGGAATGCAATTGGCGGTTTGTCAGTTGGAGAGCCAGATGAAGATTTATATGAAATGACTGACTTGGTGTGTGATATACTCCCTAAAGAAAAACCACGTTACCTTATGGGGGTTGGGACTCCAGTAAACTTATTGGAATGTATTGCTATGGGTGTCGATATGTTTGATTGCGTAATGCCATCGCGAAACGCACGTCATGGAATGTTGTTTACACGAAACGGAATCATCAATATTAAAAACAAAAAGTGGTACAAAGATTTCTCACCTGTTGATGAGTCGGGAACATCTTACGTTGACCATGCGTATACGAAAGCGTATTTGCGACATTTGATTATTTCTAAAGAAAATTTAGGAATTCAAATAGCAACAATTCACAATTTAGCGTTTTACCTTACGTTGATGAAAGAGGCGCGCCAACATATTTTGGCGGGTGATTTTACCCAATGGAAAAATGAAATGGTACCTAAATTATCAGTAAGATTGTAAGAAATGTTTAAGATTTTAGATCGATATATCATCAAAAAATTCTTATCCACCTTCTTTTTTATGATGGGGATAATAATGCTTTTAGCAATGATTTTCGACCTTTCTGAACGTTTGCAAGAGTTTATTGAGAAACAAGCTCCTGTTAAAGCAATCATTTTTGATTATTACCTCAATTTCATTTTTTATTATGGTAATTTATTTTCGGCGCTAATAATCTTCATCTCAGTGATTTGGTTTACAGCTAAAATGGCTCAAAATTCGGAGATTATTCCGATGCTGAACAGTGGTCAACCTTTTCGTAGAATTATTCGCCCGTATATGGTGGCTGCTACTTTCCTGACGATTATTTCATTGTTAATGAATCACTTTGTACTGCCTTCAGCAAATGCAAAGCGACTGGATTTTGAAGAAAGTTTCTACCGAAATCACCTAGCGGTCACTAATTATCACGCCGAATTCCCGAATGGTGAATCTGTCTACTTCCGAATGTATAATTCTGACTTAGGCTATATTCAAGATTTTTACATGGAGAAATGGAGTGAGGATAATGAACTTGAATACTTTCTTAACGCAAAAAAAATAACTTCTGTAGAAGACAAAAAATGGGTTTTAGAAGATTATTTCCTTCGCAGTGTAGGTCCTCTAAGTGATAAAATTGAACACGGCGCGAAAAAAGACACCGTTTTTGCTTTTGGAATGGACGAATTTGCACGGCGTGACAATATAGTGGAAACGATGGACTATGATGAGTTAAACGATTTCATAGAGCGTGAAAGATTGAAGGGAAATGAGAACGTCCCTTCATTTGAGTTAGTCAAGTACCAGCGAACTTCATATCCTTTTGCTTCGTATGTACTGACCTTAATTGGTGTTGCTGTTTCTAGTCGCAAGTCGAGGGGAGGAATAGGTGTGCACATCGCAACAGGTCTTGCATTTGTATTTATGTATATTTTCGCTATGCAAGTCACGTCAGTTGCTGCAATCAACATTGGATTTCCTACACTCCTTGCCGTTTGGATCCCGAATATTATTTTCGGAATTATCGGTTTAGTATTGTATCGTTTGGCGCCGAAATAACATTGGATTGAATTGCTACGAAATTTCATTTCACGTTATATCCTCACATTTTTAGTTATTTTTGAAGAATAGGTAGAACAGTTCATGTTACCCATATTAGATACACCCATAGAATATCTGAAAGGAGTAGGCCCTCAGCGAGGTGAAGTTTTGAGAAAAGAAGCTCAAATTTTCACGTTCAACGATTTACTCCATTATTTCCCCTTTCGTTACATTGACAGAACAGTTTTTCATACAGTTCGCGAAATGAAAGATGTGGAGGGTTTTGTGCAATTGAAAGGTCAAATATCTTCTGTTCAACTTGTGGGAGCGGGACGTGCGAAACGACTGAACGCAAAATTTACCGACGGCACAGGAGTGGTTGATTTGGTTTGGTTTCAAGGCGCAAAATACATTCAAAGTACACTTGATTCCCGCAAAACGTATATAGTATTCGGTAAAGTGAAGTTCTACGGTGGGAAATGGTCAATTCCACACCCCGAACTCGAAGTGTTTGTTCCTAATGACGCTTCAAATAAACATCTGCAGCCAGTTTACCACAGTGGAGAGAAGATGTCAGCTCGTGGATTGAATTCGAAAGGAATTGAGAAACTGATGCTTGCTTTATTCGAGCAGTTGAAAATGACCCTTCCTGAACATCTTCCATTTTCGATACTTCAGAAAAACGGGTTAATCAACTTGGATGAGGCGATGCGGAATATTCACTTCCCAAATGACGTTCCATCTTCCGAAAGAGCAAGGTTTAGACTTAAGTTTGACGAGTTGTTTTTTCTGCAGTTGGAGCTAATTATTCGCAAGGAAATAGGGAAGAAAAAGAATAAAAGCTTTGTTTTTGCCGAAGTAGGGAGTGTATTTCTTGAGTTTTATGAAAAACACCTTCCGTTCGCATTGACAAATGCTCAAAAACGCGTAATCAAAGAAATTCGAGCTGATTTTCAGGCAGGAAGTCAGGCAAATAGATTACTGCAAGGTGATGTAGGAAGCGGAAAGACCATCGTCGCTTTGCTAACCATGCTTATCGCAATTGGAAATGGATATCAAGCGGCTATCATGGCGCCAACCGAGATTTTGGCAAATCAACATTATCTCTCTATGGTTGAACTGCTCAAAGACATGCCCATTCGAGTAGAACTTTTGACTGGATCTACAAAAACCAAAGCACGGAGAGAGATTCACGAAGGACTTGATAATGGTGAAATACATATTTTGATTGGCACACATGCTTTGTTGGAACCAAAAGTGAAATTTAAGAACCTTGGTTATGCAGTGATTGATGAACAGCATCGTTTTGGCGTAGCACAGCGCGCAAGATTGTGGAAAAAGAATACACTTCCGCCACACATTTTGGTAATGACAGCAACGCCAATTCCACGAACCTTAGCAATGTCTTTTTACGGTGATTTGGATGTATCTGTTATTGACGAATTGCCGCCTGGAAGGAAACCAATTAATACCGTGCATTATTTTGAAGGGCAGCGACTGAAATTATTTGGTTTTATGGAATCGGAGATTCAAAAAGGAAGACAAATTTATGTCGTTTACCCGCTGATTTCTGAATCTGAAACACTGGATTATCAAAATTTGATGGAAGGATATGAGACCATTACAAGGCGTTTTCCACTTCCTGATTACCGAGTGAGTGTAGTGCACGGACAAATGAAAACTGAGGACAAAGATTTTGAAATGGCACGTTTTGTTCGAGGTGAAACGCAGATTATGGTTGCAACTACTGTCATCGAGGTGGGAGTGAATGTGCCCAACGCATCGGTGATGATTATTGAATCAAGTGAACGTTTTGGACTTTCTCAATTACACCAACTCCGAGGTCGAGTGGGTAGGGGAGCTGAGCAATCGTATTGTATTTTGATGACGGGAAATAAGCTCAGTCAAGAGGCTAAAACGCGAATATCAACCATGTGCGCTACTAACGATGGATTTGAAATTGCGGAAGTTGACTTACAGCTTAGAGGTCCTGGCGATATAATGGGAACGCAGCAAAGTGGAATTTTAAACCTTCAAATTGCTGATTTGGCAAAGGACGGGCAAATTCTGACACTTGCGCGCAATGTTGCTTTTGAGTTAGTTGAAGATGATTCTTTGTTAACGAAGCCTGAAAACTTGGGAGTTAGAACATAGCTCAACAAGCAACTTTCTGGAAAACCAAATTGGAGTAAAATTTCGTAGCACATTTTTTGCTTGTTTTAAGTCAAATGTCACTCAATTAATTTTACATTTAGACTGAATATATCTATATTAGAAAAGTGTAACGAAAGAAAGTTTACACGTAATTTACATAAACACAACACATGCGCACGATAATCACATTAGCAGTATTTTTCTGTTTTTTCTCTGTAAATGCACAAATGACAGGAGAAATAAAGAATGATGGACGAAAAATGCTTACTCCATTCAATTACCTTATTAAAGGCACTCAAACAGGAGTTGTGGTGGTTGAAATTGCGGTTAACATTGATGGGAATGTAACATCTGTTCAAGTGATTAGAGAAGAATCAACCATTGTGTCTACACCGACTCATATGAAAGTGAAAGAAGAAGTGAAAAAATTGAAATTCGAAAAGGGATATCATTTCCCTAAATTTCACCGCGCACGTTTGTTGATTAATGTGGAGAAGGAGAAGTAACTAGTTCTAGTTTTCAGTCAAACCCTTACTATACGTATTCATTTTTCTTAAGAAAAACAACATTTCAAACACAGGGTTGACCGCATCTTGATATGTTAATTCCTGGTTTACTTCCAAAATGTTTCCAGTAGAATGCGCCTCACCTGAGATATGTTTCATTCCAGATAAGAGTCTATTTAAACTGTGCAAACGAGGCTCAAAACTAAATGCAATCGTTCCGAAAGGTTCTTGTATTTTAACAATTATTGACGGCTCACCTTCAATTTTATAGACCAACTGTCGCTGATTTTTTACTTCTGTGAAGCTGGTGTTGTAAATCGATACAAGTTTGTTGTTCTGCGTATAGTTGTAGAGAAAGTTTTTAGCGAGAATTAGAGTAGAATCTGAGTTTTGATATACAATAGACTTTTTAATTTCAGAAAGTAAATTTACAGTTGAATCGCTTTGTTTTAGATGAATGTGTAAGTTGAAATGCGGTGTCGGTTTATTTGATGTGTTGTCAACTTCAACTCCAAAGTAGTTCAGCTCAACCCCTTTGATGTTATTAAAAGCAGTATCAGAAAGATAGTCACTTACAAAGGGAGCTAACAATTGTTTGAGTTCATCAGAAAAGGAAAGAGCAAAATAAAACCCATTTTTATCAGGAGTGATTTTTTGTGTAATGGTTGGGTTCGAATAGTTCAAACTTCCATTTATATTAAAAAAACTCATTGCATCATTATGGGTAAATTTTAATGCACGTCTTATAATGCCTTCAGTACAAGAGTAAATCGTTATCGGATTTCTTTCTGTTACACTGTTTAGAGGGAACTCTTCACTGCTATGATGAGGTCTTGAGGGCTGATTTAATAGCGATTTTATTTCATTTAACAATTCATTTTGACCGACCTCAGTTGAATAAGAAATCATGCCAATTTCCAGATTAGAATGTGCTGCGATGTTTGAGTTTTCGTTGTTTAGTTTTTTTGCAAACAGCGTAAAATCTTCGTATGAATTGATATTAAAATAGATTGAAATAATATTCCGTTGTTGATTTTCAATTACTAGGTAAAAAGGGCTCAAAAATGAAATTCCTGTTGGCTCTGAAGGGATAAGTTCTTTATCTGACTCAAAAACAATTCGGTCATCTTGGGGTAGGTTATCATCCAAAAGAGGGGGCAATATTCCAGATTTAAACACAAATTCAGGTTTAATTTCAATTATATAATCTGCCTTTTTTGAAATGTACAAGTGAGTTAGCAATTCTGTCTTCTCCAACGAAAATCGCATGAGAACAAATACAGTTCCCAAAATAAGAAACACAAAGAGGAGACTAAAGAAATAGACTATTCGATTTGTCATTGTGACGTAAATTTAAGAGTAATTAATCATTTCAATTAACTTTGTCAAAAAAATCCATGAAGCGGATCTCTACATTTATATTGAAACTAATGGGCTGGAAACTCAATTATGATATTCCAGAAGGAGTGGATAGGTGTGTGCTCGTTTCCGCTCCGCATACCAGTAACTGGGACTTTGTCATTGGGCGTTTGGCGATGTGGTCTTTTGGAATTGACGTGAAAATTTTAATCAAAAAGGAGCTTTTCTTTTTTCCCATGGGCATTTTTCTTAAAGCAGTTGGAGGAGTTCCGGTTGATAGAAAAGGCGGGAAAACAAATATTACGGGACAGATAGCCAAGAAATTTGCTGAGCAAGATAAACTGTGCGTGCTCTTTACTCCCGAAGGTACCCGGTCCTATAACCCCAATTGGAAAAAAGGATTTTATTACTTAGCAATAAAAGCAGATGTGCCAATTTTTTTAGGTTATATTGATTACAAACACAAAACTGGTGGAATTAAAAAGAAGTTTGTTCCTACCGGTGATGTCAATAAGGATCTGGAAGAAATTAAGGCATTTTATAAAGACTATTCAGGTAAATTTCCAGATCAGGGAGTGCGTTAATCTCCTTTTTTGGAATCTTTTACCTTGCCAGTTTTGGCGTTAAAACCATAGGGACAATGCTTACATCCACTTTTGCAACAATAGCCGCGTTTAAGATGATACACTTCAGTAAAAACAATGAAACCTTCATCGCTAAGGTAATAATCTTCATCAGCAAGTCTTGCTCTTTTCGAAAATCCAGAGAAATCGTCATCCATGGTACAAAATAAATCAAAATATGTTTAATACACTAAATTCTGTACTCCAACATTTAGCAGACCCAAAAGGTTTACTAAAAGGTGTAACTATTTTTGTGAAACGCGACGATTTGATTGATGATGTTGTTTCTGGCAACAAATGGCGCAAACTTAAGTACAATATTTTGGAAGCTAAGCGAAGAAAGAACGAGCAAATATTGACTTTTGGAGGCGCATATTCTAATCACCTTGTTGCTACAGCAAAAGCAGGATTTTTGGCTGAAATACCGACAATCGGTTTGGTAAGGGGAGAGGAACTAAATGAAAACAGTAATCCTACACTTCGCGCTTGTGCTGAATATGGGATGAAGCTAATTTTTTTACCACGAACTGAATATATTTTGCGAAATGATAAAATGTACATCGATCAACTCCACGAAGATTTTCCGAACACCTTCATTGTACCAGAGGGAGGAGCTAATTTTTTTGGAATGGTCGGTTGTCAAGAAATCTGGGATGAGGTAAAGGGTGGCAATTTTTCACATCTGTACGTATCGGCAGGGACAGGGACAACCGCGGCAGGACTTTTGGCGGGGTTACCCGAAGAAATGAAAATGACCGTTGTCTCAGCCTTGAAAGGTGATTTCATGGAAGTTGAAATTCGAGATAGATTGACTTATAGCTTTTTTGATGACGAACTAGTGCAAGATAAAATGTCAAATTTGATAACTTTGGACGACGATGTTTTTGGCGGTTATGCAAAAGTGAATGACGAGTTGATGGAATTTATCAAATGGGCGAATGTGGAGTTTGATTTGCCATTGGACAAAGTGTATACAGCTAAAACATTCTACCGTATTATTCTGCACATCGAGTCAGGTATGTTAAGTAAAGGGGACAATATATTATTTGTACATACTGGAGGATTGCAAGGGAATTAGAGGTTATCAACATAAAAAACAAAGTTTTCAACAATTGATGTAACCATTGTTAATAAACTCCGTAATATGGAGAACAAACAACAAGACAATGGTACAATTTCGCTTATTTATCACACTTACATTTATTTCCTGTTTAGGGATTTCATTTGCATCTCCTTCAACTATTTCAAGAGAACAGTATATTGAAATGTGGAAAGATGTGGCAATTGCACAAATGGTTGAGTATAAAATTCCAGCTAGCATTACACTAGCTCAAGGTATTTTAGAAAGTGGTTATGGAAATAGTGACTTAGCTCGCAAGGCAAATAACCATTTTGGGATTAAGTGCCATGACTGGACAGGAAAGAAATTCTACAAAGACGACGATAAAAAGGACGAGTGTTTCAGAAGCTATAAAGACGCAAGTGAGTCGTACAAAGACCACAGCCTTTTTCTTTCTGGTCGCTCTCGTTATGCGAAACTGTTTGAATTAAAAATTACTGATTACAAAGGATGGGCAAAAGGTTTAAAAAGTGCAGGGTACGCCACTAATCCTAAATATGCAGATTTGTTAATCGATTTAATTGAAAAGAATGGGCTTGACAAGTTTGACAAGATGGGAGAAGGAGTAACTCGAATTGAAGATGCAGAGATAAAACCAAGTCCATCGACCCCGACAAAAGTAGACAAGACTTCAACAATCGTGTTAAATCAGACACGTCAAGTGAGTAAGAAAAACAATGTGAAATATGTTGTTGCGGTTAAGGGTGATACCTATTACCGTATTGCAAAAGAGTTTCAAATGGGACTTTGGCAATTGTACAAGTACAATGACTTTGATAAAAACAAAGATGTACTTGAAGTGGGTGATATTATCTATTTGCAGCCAAAGCGAGGTAAATCGATGGCAAAGGATCAAAGAAGAGTTTCAGATGGTGTGAAGAGTCTACTCGTAATTTCTCAAGAGGAGGGAATTAAACTTGAGAAATTGATGAAAAAGAATGATGTGACAGATCCTAAATATGTTCCTGTTAAAGGGAAAATGGTACGCCTCAGATAGAGTCATAGTCGACTTGAGGTTTTTAGTTTGTTGTTGTTTGTGAAAAACGGAGACTTGTTCTCCGTTTTTTTTTGTTTTAGGATTTCAATAATGCTAATTAATAAATGTGTATTTTAGATGTGAATTAGATTAAGCATGTTAATTTAATCCCTGAAAACAACACATCGATGAAACCATCTAATGAGCTTTTTAAGTTAATTCAATCACTGACAAAGTCGGAGAAGCGATTTTTCAAACTTTCATCTTCCTTGCAAAGTGGAGAGAAAAATTATTTGAAGATTTTTGATTACATTGAAAAGCAAGAGTATTATGATGAGGAAGATTTGAAGAAGCATTTCAAGAATGAACGATTTGTACAACATTTACCTTCTGAAAAGAACCATTTGTATAAATTGATACTTAAAAGTCTGCGTTCTTTTTATAGCGAACAATCGGTGAGTAGTGTTTTAAAGCAAGAATTAAAGAATGTTGAAATTCTGCATAAAAAAGCACTTTACAAGGAATGCGAAAAGTTTGTGAAAAAAGCAAAGCGTATAGCTATTGATCACGAGAAGTTTTACTATTGGTTTGAGCTGATTTCTTGGGAGAAAAAATTGTTGGAAGAAGCGTATGAATCAGGAGAGTTTGACACGGATTTAGATAAGCTTATCGCTGAAGAAGAAGATGTGATTGCAAAGCTTCGAAATTTGGCAGAGTATCAAATTCTTTACTCTAAAATAAACTATGTGTTTCGAAGCGGTGGCTTTACAAGAAACGAACAAGAGAAGAAAGTGGTTGATGACATAGCCAATTATCATCTGATTAAAGGCAAGAACACCGCAATTTCGACTCGTGCTACTACAATGTGTTATTATATAAAAGGTTTATGCAGTGCAACAAATCGCGATTACACTGAGAGCTTTACCTTTTTTAATAAAGTTAGAGTTATTCTTGAGCGTCATCCAAGCATAAAAGAAGACTTATCTAAGCGATATGTATTGACACTCTCGCATTTATTGCGTTGTTATATTGATAGCGGTGATTATATCAATGCAGCGGAGTTAACGCAGGAAATTAGAAATCTTGAAGGAAAAAAAGGCTTTGAAAGCATGGATTTGATAGTAAGAATTTTTGCTGTCAGTAACAGTTTTGAGTTGATTATAAACAATATGACGGGTGATTTTTCAAAATCAATTCAATCATTTCCAGCCCTACAGGAGAAATTAGATCTGTTTGAAGACAAGCTCAATAAAGAGCAGCGGATCACATTTTCATACTTGATGGCATATTCTTATTTTGGTATTGGAGAATTTAAGAAAGCACTGCAACATTTGAATGATGTGTTAAATGACAACGAGCAGATTTTGAGACAAGATTTATACAGTTTTGCCAGATTACTGAATTTGTTGGTGCATTATGAACTAGAGAATTATGAGTTTTTAAATTATGTCATAAAATCAACTAATCGCTTCTTAAATAAAACAGAACGCGATTACGAAATTGAAAATTATCTCATAAAACAACTTAAGAAGTTAGTGAAAGCACCATCTCGTGCAGATCAAATTGAAATATTTGAAAATATGCGTGCGGACATCAAAACAATGCTAAATAATCCTCAAGAGAGAGTAGTTCTTGAGTATTTCGATTTACCATCATGGGTTGAATCAAAAATTGAAGGAATTACATTAGAAGAAGCTACAAAGAAAAAACTAAAAGCGTAATCCAATTGAAAAAAGAATTTGGTGCTTGTTTTCGTTAATTGTGGTCAGATTTGAGATGTCATTCGCATTAAAAGCATAATAATCCAATGTAGTTTGATGGTATCTGTATCCGACATCGACAAATAAACGCTGCCATTTGTATCCAAGACCTCCACAGTAAAAGTAATGGTCTCCCCCTTGGTTGTTAATTGATTGGTCAAAAGCAGATGGATAATAAGCAAATCCACCACGAACAAACAATTGAGGAGTGATTGCAAATTCTGCTCCTACACGCCAATTTACTGTGGAACGATACTTGTTTTTTATCATTTCGTTTTCAACATTCCAATTAGTTTGCATTAATGGATCACTTGAGTTTCGATATTTGCCCCAATTGTAGTTCGATAATTCTGCATCTACATTAATAGCTAGGCGTTTTAAGAATACGTATCCAAGCGAACCGATTAATCTGAGAGGGCTTGAGAATTTATACGAGAAATCGCCTCTAGGTTCCAGATCACTAGGGACTTCCCAATATTCTGTTTCGTGCGTAGCGTTCATTCCTGCACGGAAAGTGTCATTGAATCTGACAACAGTGGGAGTGTGAAATGCAAGTCCGATACGAAGGTCATCAATAGGGGCATATATCGCACCGAGCTTTAAATTGACACCTGTTCCACGTGATGTTTGTTCCCAATCATAAGTGAAAGACCTTAAAGAAACTCCATATGAACCTTCAAAATAACGATCTTCAGCTCCTGGGTCTAGTAATTCTTCCGTGTGAGAATAGTTTTCAAAATAACGAATGTTTTGAAAATTTAAAGATCCTCCAATGTATATTTTATTGAGGTAGTTTCCTGAAAAAGCCAAGCTGTATTCCGATATTCCACCGCGAGTAGATATAGTTCTTTGATGGCGCATATCTCCTGTTGTTAGTCTAGGAGCATAATATGTTTGTTCATTGATGTCTTCAAAATTGTCAATTGCGTAAGTGTACCAGCCAAGAGATGTGGTAAAAGGTAAAAAACTATATAAATCATCGGTGCTAACTCCTGTTCCCTGCGCTGCAAACACATCAAGTAAAGAGTTGTAATTTTCTCCCTCATAAGAACGGGTAGAGGTAAAGTCAGCAAGTCTATTATACGTAAAAGCAAATTGAGTGTAACGCCAACCTTTTCCTTTTGATTCTCTGTTAGAAACAAAAACAGCACCTAGGTTGTCAATTTTCACCGCATTTCTATTTGAACTCATAGAAGTTCCTGAAAATGTCGAGTTTGAGTTGACCGTTACGTTGCTCATTGTAAGAGCAGTTTGGTTTTGCGAAAACCTTCCAAGTCCTGCTGGGTTAGAAGAAACAACGGACAAGTCAGCTCCCAGCGCACCAAAAGCACCGCCCATTCCAACATATCGAGCACTTCCCCCGAAGAAGGTTTGAGAATAGCGCAAAGCGTCAACCTCGTTTTGTGAATATCCAATAAAAGCAATGGCTCCAAAAGCCATTGCTATAAAGAATTTTAATCTATTCATTTTTTAATTTTTAAGGTCTACCTCCACCTCTTGAACCACTACTACTTCCTCTCGAAGGACTTGAACTACTGCCACCCATTGAAGAGCCTCTTGAAGGACTTGAGCCTCCGCCAACTGAAGAACCACGTGAAGGACTAGAACCACCTCCGATTGAACCTCCTCGTGAAGGAGCTGGCGAACTGTTGTATGAACCACCACCTCTCGGTTGATTCATATTCTGGTTATTTCGCGGAGTTGATTGCGGAGTTGCACGCGGTGGCGTTGTTGTACCTCTATTCCATTGGTTATTTTGTGGCGTTGTATTCTCACGTCTCTGAATCGTCTGATTTTCTCTTCCTACTTTTTCTGCAGGAGTTGTACGAACTGTTGTAGGTACATTTGGTCTAATCGTTTCTCCTGTTTCAACTCGCCCGCTATTTGTACGTACAGCTTGACCTTCTGTCTTTCTAACTCCATCAACTAGGCGTGGTGCATCAGACTCTCGGACAGCTTTATCAGTTGCTTTTTCAGAGCGAATTGCAGTCTCAGGCACCCAAGGTTTTGAACTACTTGTCAATTGGTGAGTGGCTACTTGATTTGAGCGTGCACCACTCTCAATTTTTGATACAGTTGGTTTTGCAGCAAGCGAGTTCTTCTCAATTGCCGATACTTTTTCAACCTTCACTGGTTTGCCAGAAGTACTGTTAATTGCTGATTTTACTTTACTTGGTCCAGTGTATGGAGCAGAGTTTCCTGCCATAACGGGACGTTTACCTTTAAATGAATTTCCAGATTGGATATATCCCCCGCTGTTTTGAGTAACCATGCCTGACCCACCATAGTTGTTATAGACATTACCATAGATATTTGTGTTGTTATAACACCCATATCCACCATGTCCGTAACCCCATCCGTATGGATTATGCCCATAACCGTAGCCCCAAGCGTAAGGGTTGTATCCCCAAGCGTAGGGATTATAACCCCAGCCATAGTGCATTCCATAACCCATTCCCCAGCCGTAGCTCATTCCCCAGCCATAGTGCCATGGCGAGTAAAAGAAAGGATCATAACCCCATCCCCACCAAACACTGTAAGGTCTGTAGCGAGGAGCGTATCCATAGCCACCGTATCCGTTCCAACCATTATTATATAAATAATCATTACCGTAGTAATAGTTATTTACTACAGTTCCATTTTGGTTGTCATAGATTGGTTGGTCTCTCGAGATACTATCCTCAGGATTGTAATATGCCGACTTGGTGCCAGAATTACTTTCTTTCGAGTAGACATAATTTGAGTAAGATGCATCTGATTTATCACTAGTATATACACTAGTTGATCCTGTCGAATACACATCATCTTCTGCAATAAAAGATGATTGACGACACGAGCTGAGCACGATACCTATGCTAAAAAGGGACAGAATGATACTTAACTTTTTCATAATCGCTTATATTTGTGGTAAAATCTATATTTAAACACAGATTTTTTACCTTTGTTCTCGAAATAAAGATACAAATATTATACCAAAAATGGCGCAGAAGTTAACTAAAAGATCGGAGGATTACTCAAAATGGTACAATGAGCTTGTTTATCTAGCTGATTTAGCTGAACATTCAGATGTTCGCGGGTGCATGATAATTAAACCATACGGGTATGCGATTTGGGAGAAAATGAAAGATATTTTGGATGCCAAATTCAAAGAAACAGGTCATTCGAATGCGTATTTCCCCTTATTTATTCCAAAATCTTATTTAAGCAAAGAAGCTAGTCATATTGAAGGTTTTGCTAAAGAATGTGCCGTTGTTACACATTATCGTTTAAAAAATGCAGAAGATGGTTCGGGAGTGATAGTTGATCCAGATGCTAAACTGGAAGAGGAACTCATCATTCGACCAACATCAGAGACAATTATTTGGAATTCATACAAAAACTGGATCCAATCATATAGAGATTTACCATTGCTTATTAATCAATGGGCAAACGTGGTGAGATGGGAGATGAGAACGCGTCTGTTTTTGCGTACTTCAGAGTTTTTATGGCAAGAAGGGCATACAGCTCATGCTACAAAAAGCGAAGCTATCACAGAAGCAGAGTTGATGTTAGATGTATATACAGAATTTGCTGAAAAATATATGTCTATGCCAGTAATACGAGGGTTGAAATCGCCAAGTGAGCGTTTTGCTGGAGCAGATGAAACGTATTGTATTGAGGCAATGATGCAAGATGGTAAAGCTCTTCAGGCTGGTACGTCACATTTTCTTGGTCAGAATTTTGCAAAAGCGTTTGATGTGAAGTTTACTGATAAAGAAGGAAAGCAAGATTTTGTTTGGGCAACTTCGTGGGGGGTGTCTACTCGTTTGATGGGAGCGTTAATTATGACGCATTCTGATGACGAAGGTTTGGTTTTACCTCCTTTGTTGGCACCAATTCAAGTCGCGATAGTTCCTATTTATAAATCACAGGAAGAATTGACTGCAATCTCTGAACGTGTTGCAGAATTAGTGGTTCTGTTAAAAACAAAAGGAATTTCCGTGAAGTTTGACGATGATGATCAACGACGTCCAGGATGGAAGTTTGCTGAGTATGAATCAAAAGGAGTGCCTGTTCGTTTAGCTATCGGTCCAAGAGATTTGGCTGAAGGAAAAGCAGAGGTGGTACGCCGTGACACGAAAGAGAAACAAACGTATGATTGGAATGGGATTGATGGAGTAATTGAGAATTTGCTAAATGAAATTCAAGAGAACTTATTTAATAAGGCAAAGCAATTCCGCCATGATAACATTCGCAAAGTAGATACTTACGACGAATTCAAAAAAGTAATCGAGAAGGAGGGTGGATTTATTCTTGCTCACTGGGATGGGACGGAAGAAACTGAAGATAAGGTGAAGGCTGAAACACAAGCAACAATACGTTGTATCCCTCTTGATGCTCCAGAAGAAAATGGTATGTGTATGGTGACAGGAAAGCCTTCTAATCGCCGCGTTATTTTCGCGAAGGCATACTAATTCTATAATTATGGAAGAAAAGAACCCGCATGAACGATTGGTCGAACTGCTGACAAGTAAATCAGCGTTGAAACAAGATGTGTTCAAAATGACTTTCGAGCATTTTAAGATGTTGAAACTAGTCGTTGAAGAAGAAATTGACGAGCTAAAGAAACAGATTACTGATGAAAGAGTCCGACTTTCTATTATGAATTCAAGTGAATACGAAATTCAGGTAGCAGTAGGTAGCGATGTCTTGATTTTCCATATGCACACAAACGTGTTCCGTTTTGAAGATCACCATCCAATTTGGAAAACTTCCTACTTGGATGATGATAAGAATTTGGGCTTTTGTGGCATAATAAACGTATATAATTTCCTTTACGATTCTTTTCACTACAGTAGGTTAAATGATCAAGGTTATCTTATCGGTCGCCTTCTAGTGAATAAAGAATCGCACTATATCATGGAGGGTAAAGGTGAGTTGGGGTATATCTACCGTGATTTTGTTAATAATGTGCTTGATAAGGAACAGCTTCGTCAAATCATTCGACGTACTTTCTGTCATGCAATTGACTTTGATATTTACACTCCACCATATGATTTGGTAAGCGAAGTGACTGTTTATGATATGCAAAATTTGATTTCGGATTTGAAGCTGAAAACTGGTAAGCGATTGGGATTCAGGTTTGAGGTTGATAAAGAGTGAAAAAAGTAGAATTTTTATCTCTTTTCTTTTGTGATATAAAAAATCTAGATTATATTTGCACTCCCAAAATCAGCGGGAATTGATTTATTGGCCCATTCGTCTAGTGGTTAGGACGCCAGGTTTTCATCCTGGAAACAGGAG
>CAYUQU010000027.1:0-37638 GCA_964447015.1 uncultured Flavobacteriales bacterium | reverse complement strand
ATATGTGATGTTTATTCTCAAGAACACATCGTATTCTCAATTATACTATTTAACACCCTCACTAACATTATAGTATTTCTAAAACAAAATGGGGCTAGAACAATTTCGCTTGCCCCAATTCATCATCAATATCATCATCCTTAGTCATATCCCATTCCACCTCAAAAGGAGCTTCGTCCTCAGCTGTGATTGTATCATCATCTGATTCTGAATTATCAACAGGTTCGGGCTTCTTTTCTGTTTCTGGCCAAGGCTCTTCACCTTCAATTGGTCCAACGAGCTGAATTTCTTTTGTTTTCAGTTTGGTCAACTGATTACCAATAGCCTTCATTCCTTTTACATCAATAAACTCAGCAAGATTCACTTCTTTATCAGGTAAGTTTTTCGTCGCTTTAAGCAATTTATTGAAAATGATCTTCACCTTCGGCTGATAAGCTGTAGACACCGCATCTAAACGCGCTCCTTCTACTTCAGGTAAGTACGATACCATTTTGTCTGTCGTGATTTCACACGTAAAGCGCTTCACAAAGTTCATGTCCTTTTCAGGATCGTAATACACACATGATATCGGACGTTCAGGATGCCATTTTTCGATGTGAATTAAATCTTCTTCAAAGTGGGTTGCTAAATCAAAATTCGACAAGCGATATTGCCCAGATTGGTATAAAGTCAATATTTTATCATTGCCTTTAAACTGACCGATGTATTTCCCTCTACCTTCATCATTCAATCGTTTCACTACTGGATCAAACCAAATTTTACACGCTGCCAATGTCGACCCACCAACTTCTTTCTGAACGATTTTAGCTACAATTTCTTTTGTTACGCGATTACCCGCAGCAGTTCTGCTCTTAATTAGTAAATCACCAAAATCTACATCGAATCGAATTCGCTTCAAATGTGGACGAGGGCGCAGATGAATGGTCACCACTTCTTTTTCACCATTTGGATGAACCGAGAAGTAAAGTAATTTAGAGCCTTTCTCTCCTTTTGTCAAGTCGTATTCGGTATCTCGAGTCAATGAATTAACGAAGAAACGCTTCATCATCGTCGCACCACCTTTTCCGTCTTGATACATCATGTGGTAAATAGTACGCTTATCCCCTTTTCTCCAAATTCCGCAGTATACAATGCCTTTTCCTACAAATTTCTTGTCGGAAACCTCTGTAACCATCATTTTACCAGTGTCAAAGAAGAGAATGACGTTGTCTATTTCAGAACAATCTGCTACAAACTCCGCTTTCTTGATATTCCAACCGATAAATCCTTCCTCTACATCTACATAAAGTTTCTTATTGGCTATGATTACTTTTCGAGCTTGAATCGTGTCAAAAATTCGGATTTCTGTTTTGCGCTCTTTTCCTGCACCAAAACGCGTTTTCAAATCTTTAAAGTAATCTATCGCATACTCTGTAAGGTTTTCTAACTTGTATTCGATATTCTTTAGCTCCTCTTCCAAACGATTGATAGCTTCATCTGCTTTGAAACTATCGAATTTTGAGATTCGCTTAATTCTAATTTCAGTTAAACGAGTGATATCATCAACCGTTACTGCGCGTCTAAGGTGTTTGATATGCGGTTTCAGCCCTTTATCTATAGCAGAAATTACACCTTCCCAAGTTTCCTCTTCTTCTATTAAGCGATACACGCGTTTCTCAATAAAGATCTTCTCTAAACTAGAAAAATGCCATTGTTCTTCAAGCTCCCCTTTTTTGATTTCGAGTTCGCGCTTGAGTAACCTTACTGTATTGTCAGTAGAAATTCGCAACATTTCGCTTACACCTAAGAAACGAGGCACATCATTGTCAATTACCGAAGCATTAGGGGAAATTGAGACCTCACAATCTGTAAATGCATAAAGTGCATCTATCGTTTTATCAGGAGAAACACCGGGAGCCAAGTGAACAACAATCTCAGCTATCGCCGAGGTATTATCCTCAATTTTTTTGATTTTGATTTTCCCTTTATCATTCGCTTTGATTACTGACTCAATTAGCGAAGAAGTATTCGTTCCGTATGGAATTTCAGTTATAATTAACGTTTTGATGTCTTGCTTAGAAATTCGGGCACGAACACGTACTTTACCTCCTCTCAATCCATCGTTATACCCAGAAAAATCCGCCATTCCTCCATTGGGAAAATCGGGCAAAATATCTACTTTCTTTCCGCGGAGAATTTGAATAGAGCCATCAATCAATTCGATAAAATTGTGTGGCAAAATCTTACACGCCATTCCAACTGCAATACCTTCAGCACCTTGAGCGAGAAGAAGCGGGAATTTTACAGGTAAATTTTGAGGTTCTTTGTTACGCCCATCGTAAGAAGCTAACCATTCAGTTGTTTTTGGGTTAAAGACAACGTGATTGGCAAATTTCGAAAGTCGCGCTTCAATATAACGAGGAGCTGCTGCAGAGTCGCCCGTAAGTGTATTACCCCAGTTTCCCTGACAGTCTATCAATAAATCTTTTTGTCCTAATTGCACCAATGCATCTCCAATCGACGCATCACCATGAGGGTGATATTTCATGGTATGTCCGATGATATTCGCTACTTTATTGTAACGCCCATCATCCATGTCCTTCATCGAGTGAAGAATACGACGTTGAACAGGTTTTAGACCATCTGCAAGTGATGGCACGGCGCGTTCAAGAATTACGTATGATGCATAATCCAAAAACCAATCTTGATAAAGTCCACTTAACGAAATGACCTGGTCATTGTCATCACCATGGTCTAGTCCGTCGTTTTGTTCTTCCATTTCAGGTTCTTCGTGTTCAGACATAGTTATTCTACTTCTTCGTTAGTCAATTCTTCTATTTCTTCTTCATCCTCGCCCAAAATCTGGTCTTTTTCCACACGCAAATTATCAATGATAAACTCTTGACGCTCTTGTGTGTTTTTGCCCATGTAATAAGACAAAATATTTTCTATACTGTTGTGTTTAGACATGATTACTGGCTCAAGACGAATATCTTCACCAATAAAATTGGCAAATTCATCTGGTGATATTTCACCTAAACCTTTAAATCGAGTAATTTCAGGATTCTTTCCCAACTCTTCCATCGCGCTGCGTCGTTCTTCCTCTGAATAACAATAAATTGTTTTCTTCTTGTTTCGGACACGGAAAAGCGGAGTTTGCAAGATGTACACGTGCCCTCTTTTTACCAAATCAGGGAAAAATTGAAGGAAGAATGTCATCAACAACATGCGGATGTGCATCCCGTCAATATCGGCATCGGTTGCGATTACAATTTTATTGTAGCGCAAGTTGTCCATATCATCTTCAATATCGAGTGCTGCTTGAATGAGGTTAAACTCTTCATTTTCGTATACCACTTTCTTGGTCAATCCGTAACAGTTCAGCGGTTTACCACGCAAAGAGAAAACAGCTTGTGTGTTCACGTCTCTCGATTTGGTTATTGACCCACTCGCCGAATCTCCCTCAGTGATAAATAACAAGGTATTCTCACGTCTATCATCTTTCATATCTGTCAGATGCACACGACAGTCACGCAATTTTTTATTGTGTAAACTCGATTTCTTTGCACGATCTCGCGCCAATTTTCGAATTCCAGAAAGTTCTTTTCGCTCCTTCTCAGATTGCTTGATTTTTCTTTCGAGAATTTCTGCAACTTGAGGATTTTTGTGAAGGTAATTATCCAACTTCTCTTTCAAAAAGTCGTTTACAAAAGCACGCATCGACTTGCCATCAGGTTCAATTTCTTGCGACCCAAGTTTTGTCTTCGTTTGCGATTCAAATACGGGTTCAATAACCTTTACCGCAATTGCCGCAACTATAGACTGTCGAATATCAGATGCTTCGTAGTTTTTATTGTAAAAATCGCGAATTACTTTTGCTACCGCCTCTCTAAACGCACTTTGGTGCGTACCACCTTGCGTCGTATGCTGACCGTTGACAAAAGAATAGTAATCCTCTCCATAAGTCTTACCGTGCGTCATTGCAATTTCTATATCATCGCCATCGAGGTGAATGATAGGATAAAGCGGATCGCCGTCCATGTTGTTCTCCAACAAGTCCATCAATCCGTTTTTCGAAATGAAACGCTGATTGTTAAAGTGAATTGTTAAACCACGATTCAGGTAACAATAATTCCAAATCATTTTCTCCACAAATGGATACTTGAACACGTGCTTTTTGAAAATTGCATCGTCAGGAATAAATTCTACGTATGTACCGTTATCTTCGCTTGTTTTTTCTAGAGCCGAATCTTCAATTAAATTACCTTGCGAAAAAGCAGCTTGTTTTTTCTCTCCATCTCTTACAGAATAAACCATAAAATGGGATGACAACGCATTTACTGCCTTTGTCCCGACTCCATTCAAACCAACCGATTTCTTAAATGCTTTTGAATCGTATTTCCCTCCTGTATTGATCTGAGAAACACAGTCTATAACTTTCCCCAAAGGAATTCCTCGACCGTAATCGCGGACATAGACCATTCCATCTTTAATTGTGATTTCAATTTTCTTTCCATTCCCCATCACATACTCGTCAATCGAGTTATCGACCACCTCTTTGATAAGAATGTAGATTCCATCGTCAGGAGAAGAACCGTCACCGAGCTTACCGATATACATACCGGGGCGTAAACGGATATGTTCTTTCCAATCTAATGACCGGATATTATCCTCTGTATAATTATTTTCTGCCATCAATTAAGGAGTTTGGATTGAAACCCAACAAAGATACAAAACAAGAGGCGTTGTTTTACACACAACTTAAGTAGTTTTTACACGATATATAGTTAAAAACTTTCAAGGTGTTATTCAAAAGATTTCCACCACTTTTCGCCCCCTAAATCATTTATCGTATTTTTGAAAAAATTGATTCCGAAAAATGATTAGCGAGAGCAAAATAGCTAAGTTGTATACTTACTTAATTGAGAAATTCTCAAACGAAGGCACAGGACATGATTGGCATCACATTCAGCGTGTTACAAATAATGCACTGTTGATTTCTGACACAGAAGGTGGTGACAAAACAGTAATCGAACTCGCCGCACTCCTCCACGATATTGACGACCACAAATTCAATGGCGGAGATGCAGAAGCTGGAGCTCGAACAGCAAAAAAAGTAATGCTCGAATTTGGTTTTGATGCGGAATTGATAGAAAAAGTAACCTCAATTATCAACAAAGTAAGTTACAAGGGCGCCAATGTCGACTCCGTTCCGAATTCAATTGAGGGGCAAATTGTGCAAGATGCCGATCGTTTAGATGCAATTGGCGCGATTGGTATTGCACGCGCTTTTGCTTATGGCGGCAGCAAAAATAGACCAATCTACGAACCTGAAGTAACGCATGAACTGCACGACAGTTTTGACCAATACATGAACGCCAAATCACATACTATCAATCATTTTTACGAAAAATTACTTTTGCTGAAAGATAAAATGAATACTGTAACAGGAAAGAAAATGGCAGAAAAACGCCATCAGGTTATGGTTGATTTTTTAGATCAGTTTTATGATGAGTGGGGAGGGCCTTAGACTGCAAGATTCAAGAATACAAGACTCAAGACTTTCTTGAAAATGGGTAACGTGCTGTTTTTGAAACATATAGAATTAGTTCTATGTGCCTATGTGTTTCAAAAAAGCATTGATAATATCTCTCCCCAAAGGAGTTAAAACCGATTCGGGATGAAATTGAACCCCAAATACAGATAAATCTTTATGCTCAAACGACATAATTACATTTTCCTCTGAAAGACTTGTAACACTTAATTCTTCAGGTAAATTTTTCACTGCCCAAGAATGATACAAACCAATTTCAAACTGCTCAGGTAAATTGTGTAATAGTTTGGAATCCTTTGTTTTATTACACAAAAACTGCCTTCCGTGACGCACATTTTCTAAATTATACAATTCTGCTCCAAAATATTCTGCAATTCCCTGCATGCCCAAACACACACCTAAAATTGATTTCTTTTGAGCATAATTCCGAATTATTTCAGACATAATTCCCGCGTCTTTTGGTAACCCAGGCCCTGGCGACAGAATGATGTGCGAAAAAGCATCCACATCCCCTATTTCAATCTCGTCATTTCGAAAAACAGTCACATCTACTCCAAAAGAAGCGACATAATCGTATAAATTATAAGTAAATGAGTCGTAATTATCTAAAATGAGTACCCGCATTCTCGTGGTTTGAGGCAAAATTATTAAACTTGTCGAAGTAAAATCAATTACGATGAAGAAAATAATCACAATTCCTGGTGCACCAGCTCCAATCGGTCCATACAGCCAAGCTGTTTTAAAAGGCAATACGCTGTTTGTGAGTGGACAAATTCCGCTGAACCCTATTTCGGGAGAATTAGAGGTTGCATCAGTTTCGGAAGCTACTCATCGTATTATGAAAAACATTAAGGCGCTTGTTGAGACAGCTGAGATGCAAATGAGTGACATTATAAAGACATCAATCTTTTTAAAATCAATGGATGATTTCGCAACGGTCAATGAAGTTTATGCGTCTTATTTTCAAGCAGACTATCCTGCGCGTGAGACTGTGCAAGTTTCAAAACTTCCGCTAGATGTGCCGGTTGAAATTTCATGTATTGCAATTAAATAACATCAATTATGACTTATAAATTGTTATCATTCTCATTACTAATCGTAGTTCTTTTTTGTACTTCGTGTAAAAAGCTACTCACATTCAATGTGGATTATACTACTTATGTGTCAATTCCACCTCAAACGATTATCAACAGTCCTTTTAGCTTCTTTTCTCCAGAAGTTGAAACCAACTCAAGCGCTAAATTTGAATCTGAAGGAACGAATACTGAAAATGTTAAAACAATTCATCTCACACAATTAAAATTAAGTATCAATAGTCCGCAAGATGCAAATTTTGATTTCATCTCTGAAATTCAGATTTTCATAAAAGCTCCTGATTTGGAAGAGAAATTAATTGCAGAGAAAAAATCAATTCCTAAAGAACAACTGAAAACGTTATATTGTGAAGTAAAAGGTGTTGAATTAAAAGAATACATCTCAAAAGAATATTATGAATTACGCGTCCGCACAGTGAGTGACCAACCTTCGACCCAAGAGATTACGATTAAGGCTGATCAGGTATATTCTGTTGAAGCAAAACTCAAATAGTCAATGACAATTAAACTATCCATCGTAATTGTTAACTATAACGTCGAGTATTTCCTCGAGCAATGTTTAAATTCGTGCGTTAAGGCTATGCAAAATGTACCGTGCGAATTGTTCGTTGTAGACAACAACTCCATTGACGGATCACTTGAGATGGTCAGGAAGAAATTTCCCGATGTTCATCTTATTGCAAACAAAGACAATGTAGGGTTTTCAAAAGCGAATAATCAGGCGATGCGCATTGCTAAGGGAGAATATGTCTTACTCCTCAACCCTGACACAGTTGTTGAAGAAGATACTTTTGAGAAGGTTGTTAATTTTATGGATAACCATTCAGATGCTGGAGGATTAGGCGTTAGAATGCTCGATGGAAAAGGCAAATTCTTACCAGAATCAAAGCGTGGCCTCCCTACTCCTGCTGTCGCTTTCTACAAAATATTTGGAATTTCTAAAATCTTTCCGAAATCAAAACAGTTTGGTCGTTACCACCTTGGTTATTTGAGCGAATTTGAAACCAACGAAATTGAAATTCTCAGCGGTGCCTTCATGTTGATGCGAAAAGAAGCGTTAGATAAAGTCGGTTTATTAGACGAAGCATTTTTCATGTACGGAGAAGACATCGATTTGTCTTATCGAATTATACAAGGTGGTTATAAAAACTACTACTTTCCAGAAACGCGAATTATACATTACAAGGGCGAGAGCACGAAGAAAAGTAGCGTGAATTACGTATTTGTATTCTACCGCGCCATGATTATTTTTGCTCGAAAACACTTTTCGCAAAAGAACGCTAAGCTCTTCTCTTTTTTAATCAATCTCGCTATATATTTCAGGGCTGGAGTTGCCATTTTAAATCGATTTATCAAACGTGCTTTTTTACCCTTCGTAGATTTTGCGTTAATCCTGACTGCACTTTATCTAACGACACACTTTTGGCACGAAAAGGGCACGGATTTCCCTGCTAACATCATTCGAATTGCACTCCCCGCATATACTTTAATCTGGATGCTCTCCATTCTTTTTACTGGAGGCTATGACAAACCTGTTAAAATAAGTCGCTTTCCTCTTGGTGGACTTATTGGGACAGGCATGATTTTGATAGTTTATGCACTTTTACCAAAAGACTGGCAGTTTTCGAGGTTATTTATTCTATTGGGAGCTTTAATTACTATTCTCTACTACATTCTATCTCGTATCACCTTACACTTAACTATCGGTGGTCGATTTGATCTTTATGGAAATCGCAACAAGAATTTTGTAATAATTGGTTCACCCGAAGAAACAGACCGCGTGCGCTTATTATTGGAGCATACAAATAATAAAATCAATAGAATTGAGACAGTCTCTATCAGTGAAGAAAAGGACAGCAAATCAATTGGCACACTAAACCAACTTGATCAAATCGTTCACATTCACAAGATGGATGAAATTATTTTCTGTGCAAAAGACACTACAGCTCAATCTATAATCGAATGGATGACTCGAATTGACAGCTCACGCGTTGATTTCAAAATTGCGCAGCCAGACAGTCTTTTTATTATTGGCAGCAACTCCATCGACACAAGCGGTGAACTCTATGTATTTGATGTGAATTCGATTTCAAAACAAAAAAACAGGCGAAACAAACGCACATTAGACTTTATCGTTAGCTTGTTAATGCTAGTTACAATTTTCATCTGGATTTGGTTTTTCGATAATAAAAATTTCTTTATTCAGAATCTCTGGAACGTTTTCAGAGGAAAAAAATCGTTGGTGGGTTATCGTTATCAGTATGATGAATCTAGTTTGTATTTGCCACGAATTAAACCCGGAATATTAAACCCTGTGGACGAATTCGAAAGAGAACCTGAAAGTCGAGAATCTATTCAAAAACTAAACTTGATTTATGCCCGTGATTATTCGTGGGTAAAAGACCTGCAAATCCTTTCAAAGAGTTGGAGAGCCTTAGATAGAAAATAAACAAACCTTTCCGTTTACCATTTTACTGATTTCATTCATTATTTATCATTTATAAACCTTGCTCTTTTCGAATTTTAGGTTATTTTTGTGAACAATTTTTAAGCGAATAGTAGAAATTACATATGGCACAGATAGAGATTCGACTTCCTAAAATGGGAGAAAGCGTTACCGAGGCGGTAATTACAAACTGGTTAAAAGAAGTTGGGGACACAGTTGAAATGGATGAACCACTTGTAGAAGTTGCAACAGATAAGGTTGATAATGAATTGCCATCTGAAGCAGCTGGAGTACTTGTTAAACGCTTATTCGAAAAAGACGACACCGTTCAAGTTGGAGATGTTATTGCAATAATCTCAACTGATGGTGCTAGCGCTGAGCCTACAAGCACATCTACTCCTGATGCAAAACCCGCTGAAGTAGTAGCAAAATCTGCACCTGTTGTAGCAGAAAGTGCAGCCTCTGTTGTTACAGAAGTTGGTACTTTAGACAAAACAGGTCCTTCAGGAAAATTCTATTCGCCTCTTGTAAGAAGCATTGCTGAGAAAGAGAACATTCCGATGAATGAATTGGAAGTTCTCCCAGGAACTGGTGCAAACGGTCGAGTTACGAAAAAAGATATTTTAGGGTATATTGAAACGCGTGGGACAGCTCCTGCAATTCAAGCTAAACCTGAATCAAATACTAATGGTGTAATAACACCTGCTTTAGATGCTCCATCTTCTGCACCAGCAAAATTAAAAGGCCCGAATATCGTTGTAAATCCTGGAGATGAAATCATCGAAATGGATCGTATGCGTCGACTAATTGCTGAAAACATGGTAATGTCGAAGCAAGTTTCTCCACACGTTACTTCATATGTTGAAGCTGATGTAACGAACATCGTGAACTGGAGAAATAAAGTGAAGAAAGGATTTGAATCTAGAGAAGGTGAGAAAATTACGTTTACACCAATTTTCATTGAAGCAATTGCAAAAGCAATTAAAGACTTCCCAATGATTAATATTTCTGTAGACGGCACAAACATCATCAAAAGAAAAGATATAAATATTGGTATGGCTGCTGCTTTGCCTTCAGGTAACTTGATTGTTCCTGTAATTAAAAATGCAGACAGATTGAATTTGGTAGGCTTAACTAAAGCGGTGAACGACTTAGCAAACAGAGCACGTCAAAACAAACTTAAATCTGATGAAATTTCAGGAGGCACCTATACAATAACAAATGTAGGTTCATTTGGAAATGTAATGGGTACACCAATAATTCCACAACCTCAGGTTGCTATATTAGCTGTTGGAGCTATTCGCAAGATGCCAGCTGTAATCGAAACACCTGAAGGTGACTTTATTGGGATTCGCCACAAAATGTTCTTATCTCATGCTTACGACCACCGTGTGGTTGACGGCTCTTTAGGAGGTCAATTTGTACGTCGAGTAGCTGATTATTTGGAGCAGTTTGATGTTAACAGAGAATTCTAACATATTGTAATTATGTATTTTACCCATCCTTCGCGGTGGGTTTTTTAGTTTAATATTATGAGAAAATTAATTATCGTTTTTATTGCGTTTTGTTTTTCAACAACTATTTGGTCGCAGTACACAGAGACTGAATTAAAAGCTATTTTAGACAATGCTTCTCCAAGTGAGTTGTTAAGAGAAAATACTCAATCATTACTCTTAGCTAATTATTATCAATCTATACTTATGATTGATAAGCTACTAGAAAAAGATCCAGAAAATGCAAACTTTAATTATCGCAAAGGTTATGCACTCCTTTTCTCTCAATCAGATTTCACTTTACCATTACCCTATTTGGAAAAAGCGATTAAGAACACAACGAAAACATATGATGCAAGTAGCGACAAGGAAACTGGTGCTCCATATGATGCATATTACTACATGGGGAAGTGTTATCATTTGAATGAAAACTTAGAAAAAGCCAAAGAGTATTACAATAAATATCTGGAGATAGCATCTAAAAAAAATGTGCTATACCCTTGGGCTCAACTTGGAATCACACAGAGTGATGTAGCTGAAAAAGAAATGGGTTCGCCAAAAAATTATGAACTCAAAAATGTGGGAGCACAAGTAAACACAAAATCTCCGGAATATGCGCCAGTTATTTCACTTGATGGATCAGCGTTATTTTTCACCTCAAGAAGACTTTGGAGTGATTCAAGTAACTTCGCCATGAAAGACCCAACCACAAATTTCTATTGGGAAGATATTTATGTGAGCTATAGAGACTTTGATGATGAGTGGACCTCTCCTATTATGCTTGAATTTTGTGAACCAGACCAAAATGAAGCTACAGTATCTGTAAGTTCAGATGAGAGAAAAATCTATGTATACAACGATGCTTCAGGCAATGGCGATGTTTATTTTTCTCAATTTCAGTCAAATCAATTTGATCAAATCAAGAAACTGGAAATTGACAAGTTAAATACAAATGCGTGGGAACCGCATCTAACAGTCACTCCAGATGGTCGAACAATTTATTTTGTATCTGACCGCGAAGGTGGTTATGGAGGTCGTGATATATACAGAATAGTTAAACTACCTAACGAAAAGTGGAGTGCTCCGATAAATCTAGGGCCGACCATCAATACTGAATTTGACGAAGACTCTCCTTTCATGGCTGTTGATAATAAAACACTTTATTTTGCTTCAAACGGACCTACTTCAATGGGCGGATTTGATATTTTCATGACAGTTAGAGACGATCTTGACAACTGGTCATCACCTATAAACATGGGGTATCCTCTTAATTCAACAGGGGATGATATTTTCTACACAACTACTAGTGATGGAATGACGGGTTATTTAACCTCATTTAGAAAAGGTGGATTTGGCGACAAAGATATTTATGAAATCAAAAACAATTTTATTGGGAATCAAAATATCTCTGTACTTAAAGGAGAAATTGTTGTTGCTGGAAACAAGCCTCTACCGGAAGATATCGCTATTACTGTAAATTGTCTTAACTGTGGAGAAACTAACACGCGTACTGTTTTCCCAAGACTTCGAGATGGAGTATACCTATCTTCACTTGATAAGTGTCGTGAATATGAATTGATCTACACATACAACAATGGTAATACAGAATTTCATCGAACAGTCATAAACACGAATTGCGAAAATGAATTCGAAGAAATCCACAAACGTGTTATGTTAAGATTAGACGACATGACCATTATTCCATTCATGAAATACACTTTAGCAGGAACTGTAGCTGATTTTGTATCGAAAGAGTTGATTTCTGATGCTAAAGTAGAATTTATCTCATCAAATGGGCAGGTATTTGAAACCCGCACTACAAAAACTGATGGTTCATTTAAATCGAAGATCTTAGACACTTGCTTCTTTGGTCAGAATATCAATTTCAAAGTTCGCGTTTCAAAAGAAGGGTATTTAACTCAAAATTTTGAAGTGAACCAACAGTTGGGAGAAGAATCACACATTCAATTAACATATTTGATTGACAAGCCTGAAATTGGCACTGATGTATCTAAAGTATTAGCTCTAAACCCAATTTATTTTGATTTAGATAAATCTAATATACGTCCTGATGCAGAAATCGAGTTAAATAAAATTGTAGCAATCATGAACGATAATCCAACACTTAAAATTGAGTTAGGATCACATACCGATTGTCGCGGATCAGCTGCATACAATATGTCGCTTTCTAAAAGACGTGCAAAGTCTTCAGCTGATTATATAAAGAAGCGTATTTCAAACCCATCTCGCATTTATGGAAAAGGCTATGGAGAGAGCAAATTAGTTAATGATTGTGCTTGTGAAGGAGAAGAATTATCTGATTGTTCTGAAGACGCACATCAAGAAAATAGACGTACAGAATTTAAAATTGTGGACTAAATTTTAATTACCCCCTGTATTTAACTCAAAATTAGTATCTTCGTATGTGTAATTTTATACATACGAAGATAACCCGTTTAATACAGGCGATGAAAAAATTTATTTTACTCAGTTTTTCCTTCTTAATATCAGTAGCAGCAATCTCTCAAGACACCGATGCTGAGGTAGTTGACTTCGTAAAAGATGCGTCAGCTAAACAACTTGTAAACAAGAGCACCGAACTACTTATGAACGGTCGTTACAGAATGGCCATCATTGTTGCTGATAAACTCATCGAAAAAGAACCTAGCAATTCAAATTTTATTTATAGGAAAGGATATGCATTATCACAACAAGCTGAACAAATAGATGAAGCCATCAAGTTACTTGAGCGAGTTGTCGATAATACAACGAAGAAATACGATGCTTCTAGTGAAAAAGAAACTAAAGCACCTATTGATGCTTTGTTTCACTTAGCTTCTTCTTATCACCATAAAGGAGATTTAGTTAACGCTAAAAAATATTATGAAGCATACATTGCTGTGGCTCCCAAAAAAGCTGCTCTTAAAGGTTTTGCTGAACTCGGCATTCAACAAAGTGAGTCAGCCAAAGAGACAATGGACAAATCAGCATCAGTAAAAGTAAGAAACATTGGTAGTGCAATAAACACATCAGCTCCAGAGTATTCACCAGCTGTTTCAATTGATGGTAGTGCTTTATATTTCACCTCACGACGACTTTGGGAAGATTCGGCCAATGCTGAATACATAGACCCTAAAACAGACACTTATTTGGAAGATATTTACGTGAGTTATAAAGATTTTGATGGAGAATGGGAACTTCCAATCCTTATTGACGGTTCTACTCCATCGCAAAATCAAGCAACAATATCTGTTAGCTCAGATGAACGACGCATCTATATCTATAGTGATGCTACAGGAAACGGAGATATTTATTATTCAGATTTCCAAAATGCTAGACTTGAAGGACTGACAGAGTTTGTTGTAGAAGGAGTGAATACAGATTCATGGGAGCCACACATCTCTGTAACTCCTGATGGAAATACTATTTATTTCGTCTCAAACAGAAAAGGTGGTTTCGGAGGACGTGATATTTATAGAATTACTAAACTTCCTAATGGGGAATGGAGTGAAATATACAATCTTGGAGAGAACATAAATACACCTTACGATGAAGATGCTCCTTTTATTGCAGTAGATAATAAGACGCTTTATTTCGCTTCAAACAATCCTAAATCGATAGGTGGTTTCGATATTTTTGTCAGCTTAATGGATGATATGGGAATTTGGTCTACACCTATCAATTTAGGTACACCTATCAATTCTACAGGAGACGACTTGTACTATACAACCACATCAGATGGTCGCTTTGCTTACATTACCTCATATAGAGCAGATGGTTTTGGAGAAAAAGACATTTATGAAATTGAAGATAACTTTTTTGGAAGAAATACGCACAGTGTTCTTAAAGGTATCATAACTGTTGTAGGTGATGAGCCACTTCCTAAAGATGTAAACATCACTATAAGATGTTTGAATTGTGCCGAAACAAATGTACGCACAGTTTATCCTAGAAAAGCAAACAATCAGTACATGAGTAACCTTGACAAATGTCGAGAATACGAAATGATTTATGCTTACGACGATGGGAAAACTGTTTTTCATACTGAGAAAATTAAGACCAATTGTGATGATGAGTATGAAGAAATCTACAAGCCTGTCTTATTGCGTTTAGATGATTGGACCATCATCCCTTCTTATACTTATGAATTAGCAGGAACAGTTTCAGATAAAGATTCTGATAATTCTATTGAAAATGTAAAAATCGAAATCTTAGATGAGAATGGTGATCTACTCGAAACCGTTTATACTGATAAAGATGGAAACTATACTTCAAAAGTACTTGAGTCTAATCAATTTGGAGAAGATGTAAAACTTAAAGCTCGATTAAGTAAAGAAGGTTATTTGACTTCAGAAGTTGACTTGAATCCAAATTTAGCGGATAACGAAAAAGTTCAACAAAACTTAAGTCTTGAAAAACTTGACTTAGGTAAGGATATTGGAAATATGTTAGCTTTGAACACGATCTATTTCGATTTAAACAAAGCTGATATTCGAGATGAAGATAAATTGAAATTAGATAGAATTGTGAAAGTCTTGAATGATAATCCTAGAATAGAAATCGAACTTGGATCACATACAGACTGTCGAGCTTCTAAGGCATACAATCAAAACTTATCAAACAGAAGAGCAGTAAATTCTGCTAAATATCTAAAGAGCAGAATTACAAATCCTTCAAGAGTTAAGTATAAAGGGTATGGTGAAACAGAACTAAAAACTAATTGTCCTTGTGAGAATGATGTTAAATCTGATTGTTCAGAAGAACAACATCAAATGAACAGAAGAACTGAGTTTAAAATAATAAAATTGTAACTTTTATTAAGGTTCGTACGTATATAAGTGGAAATCAACTCAATTTAAAATGATGAGAAGTTACTTACTGCATGATTTAAGAACGGTACTTTTAACAACTGTTTTAATATTCGCTTCGTTTTTTACTTTTGCTCAAAGTGATGCAGAAATTGAGAAAATAATTGCTCAAGGTTCTGCTTCAAAATTAATTTCTACTAATTCAGAATTGCTTCTTAACGGACGTTTTAAGCAAGCTGCTAAAACGGCTAAAAAATTGGTTGAAATTGATTCCGAAAATGCAAATTACAATTATCGTTTGGGTTATTCTTTGTTACAATGTGACCCAGATATTGAAGCCCCCATCAAGTATCTAGAAAAAGCTAGTCAAAAGACTATAGCTCACTTTGATGCATCTTCAGACAAAGAAGTTAATGCTCCTTTTGATGCTATATACTATTATGGATGGGCTCTTCACCGTGCAGGGAGAGTTGATGAAGCAATAATTGCATACAACAAATTCAATGAAGTTGCTCAAAAGAAAAATGTACTTCGTGGATTTTCTGATTTGAGGTTGCAACAATGTGAAGTAGCAAAAGAACAAATAGGTAAGCCAACTCATGATAAATTAAAGAATATAGGTTCTAACATTAATACTGAAGGACCTGAATATTCAGCAGTTATTGCAATTGATGGAAGTGCCTTGTATTTTACTTCAAGAAGATCTTGGACAGACTCAATCTATACAAATTTAGTTGATCCTGCTACTGATAATTATCTAGAAGATATTTACATGAGCTTTTTAGACTATGACGAAGAATGGACTGAGTCATTTAGATTAGATTTTTGTAGACATGATCAAAATGAAGCTACAGTTTCTGTAAGTATCGATGAACGTAGAATCTATGTGTACAATGACCTTACTGGTAATGGTGATGTTTATTATACCGATTATGCGCGTGGAAAATTTAACGACATATCTCCTGTAGAAAAAGAAAATATTAATACACCTAGTTGGGAACCTCACTTAATGGTTGCTCCTGATGGAAACACTATATTTTTTGTATCAGATCGCGAGGGCGGTTATGGAGGACGCGATATTTATCAAATAATAAAATTACCTGACGGAAGCTGGAGCAAGCCACAAAATTTAGGCCCTCAAATTAATACGCCATTTGATGAAGACTCCCCTTTCCTTGCTGTAGACAACAAAACTTTATATTTTGCATCAAATGGGCCTAGATCTATGGGTGGATTTGATATTTTTATGTCTATTGCAGATGAAGACAGAAACTGGTCAGAACCTCTTAATCTGGGGACACCTATAAATTCTACAGGAGATGATGCATTCTACACCACAACTGCTGATGGTTTTAAAGGGTATATCACATCTTTCCGTAAAGGTGGAAAAGGTGATTTAGATATTTACGAAATTGAGCACTTCCCACCTAGAAGTAACAATATCGCCATGCTTAAAGGTCAAATATTTGTATTGGATGATCAACCTTTACCTGAAGACATATCTATTAGAGTTAAATGTTTAAATTGTGAAGTAGCACATGAAGTTCAGGTCTTTCCTCGTATTCGTGACGGTGTATTCTCGTCGAAACTTGAAAAATGTAAGGAATATGAGTTAACATATACTTACAACAACGGAGAAACAGTCTTTCATACTTCAAAACTGACAACCCACTGTTTACCTGAGTACGAAGAAATATATGTTCCTGTATACTTGAGACTTGATGATATGACTATAGTACCAAACTATCGTATCAAAATCAAAACTATTGATTCGTCAACAAAAGATCTAGTTTCCAATGTGAATGTGGAGATTTTGGATGAAAAAGGTGATGTTATTGATGTAGTTCTAACTGATGACCTTGGACTCTATCTTTCTTCTGCTCTAAAAGATAGATCACATGGTGATGTAGCCAATTTAAAATTCAAAGTAACTAAAGAAGGTTACCTATCGAAAACTATTGACATGTCATTGACTTTAGCTGACGAGAACGAGCTTTCAGTAGATTTACTACTTGAAAAAGCTGATGTAGGTGATGATTTAGCTAAATTACTAAAACTCAATATTATCTACTTTGATTTGAATAGTTCTTATATTAGAAAAGATGCTAGAGTTGAGTTAGAAAAAGTGGTTAAAGTACTTAATGATAATCCGAATTTGTCTATTGAGTGCGGATCACATACAGACTGTAGAGCATCTATGGAGTATAATGAATGGCTTTCAGAAAGAAGAGCAAAAAGCACTGTCAATTATATTAAGAAGCGTATCAGTAACCCTAATCGTGTGACAAGTAAAGGATATGGGGAAACTCAACTTGTAAGTGACTGCCCATGTGAAGGCGAAGTTAAATCCAACTGTTCTGAAGATGAACACCAGTTGAATAGACGCACTGAATTTAAAATAGTAAAGAAATAACTTTAAAATAATTACTAGTGAAAAGCATGGAAGATTCCATGCTTTTCTTTTTTCCCCCTACTCCAACTAAAAAATAATCCATTCTCTACAAATTTGATATTTCAGTTTATCTTTGCCGAAAAAACAAATGAACCAAAGTCTTGCACTTCGTGAACTGAACACAATTGAGGAGATGTTGACCACTTTTCCCGTTCTAGCATTTGAATACCCTTCTATGACAAAGGCTACTTACGAAAAAATGCTTCATGAAATGATTCCTGCAAACTATGCCCAAGTAGGTGTCTTTGAAAATGACAAATGTCTCGGAGTTAGTGGATATTGGATTAATACAAAGCTTTGGTGCGGACGCTATCTTGAATTAGACAATATAGTCGTTTTAGAAACAGAGCGCTCACGTGGAATTGGAAAAATGCTGATGAACTCTTTAAATGAGGTTGCTGAAAAAAGAGAATGTAAAATGCTGGCTCTGGATTCATATACAACCAATTTTAAAGCTCACAAATTATTCTATAACTTGGGCTTTGTTCCTCGTGGATTTCACTTCATCAAATTTCTCTCAGACTCAGATACCGATGCCAATGGTTATCGAGTGAAATAAAACAAAAAGCCCCCACAGAATCTGCGAGGGCTTATACAAAACTATAGAAATTTAATATCCATAAAGTTCTTCTATTTCTTCGTCTGTCATAGATTCAAACTCATCATCTAAATACTCATCACTGTAATCGATTTTTGTATTCATTGACTCTATTCCTAATTCCACCAACTGACGTAGAATGTTCTTTTTGTTGCTTTTCGCTTTCAGCACAGCTTTAATTCCACTGTCATCACCTTCTACAAACATGTAGCTGAATGCCTCAATAAACATGCGTGAATCAGCAGGGAAATCTTTTGGGTCAAGCTTTGAGAAATCTAAAAACATAGAAATTGCTTTGCTTCCAAATGTGAAACCTGAAGGTACTTCTAATTTGCCTTTAGAACCATCCACTAATTTTTTAAATGATTCAACATTTGTAGAATAAATCATTTTTTTATCGTCCAGTTTTATTTGAACATCATCACCAAACTTGTAACTTCCGTCTGCTTCAGTTGTCATACCTGCCATTGGTCCAAATCCTGCAATTAATGTCTTCAAATAAGACGCATCATTTAATCCTACAAAACCATTCATATTCGGATCTCTTGATTCATTTACAGGCTCATATATAGCAAAAGCAAATTCTCCAGTAAACATCTCTTTAATTTTATCTTTTCCACCAGCCATAGCTAAACTCTGATTCACTTCAGCTTGATCTTTAGGATCCAAATTAAGATATATATTGTCTATTAACTTCTTAAAGTCAAAATTCATTGCAATTGCAAAAATCGGACTTCCGCTGCCAATAGAATTAATAGCTTCTTGAGAAACGCTTTTCGAGAACATCGGCAAATATTCTTGCATGTTCTCGCCAAAATGATAATTCATTTCAATGTCTGCCTGACCTTCATTAAAGTTCATTTTAGCAATCATGTATGAATCCTTAGTCGTATTTTTGAAGTTCTTTCCATAAGCCCCTGGAGCACCATTCTCCATGTTTGTCGCTCCTGCAATTCTCTCCATCAAAAGTACAGCTGTCATGTCTCCTTCAGTTAGAACAGCTTCAATCAGCTTCTCGTTCTTCACTTTCTTGTCAGACATCTTAACATACTTCTTAAATTCTTCTTCGTTAATTCCTTCACCTAGATCAACTATGAGTAAACCAATCTTGTCTTCGATAATACCAATTGACATCTCGTCTCTTGAAGCAAAAGAGAATTTGTTATCGCCATTGAATGATATATCCAATTCCTTGAATTCTTTCTTCAAACGAGCTACATCTTTTATCTCAAACATTAGCATTACCCTTTCAGGTTCTTCACCACGTTTTAAAGGTCCTGCAACCAATCCAAACATTGACTTGTCAGTATTAACAGACTCATACAATGCATCTTTAAAAGGCATTATTGTTGCAACGTACTGATCTGGCAAAGCACCATCAAAAATTCCTGATTTCTGAATAATATTGTCTAAGTCAATAGAAAAAATAACAAATACATTGGTATCGTTGTCTGCTATCCCGGCCACACGCCCTTCGATACTTCCTTTATCCAAAGAACCTCCACAAGAAGATAATACGCCAACTAATAATAATGAGGCTATAAAAAATGCTTTAAATTTCATTCGTCTGTTTTTTTAAATTTTTAAAAACTTAAGTGTGTTCAACACAAAAGTAGAAATAAGGTGATGCACAAAGTTAATTAATTTTTTGTTGTAATTATCAAGTTAATACAGTGCAATTTGTACAATTGTAATTCGCGGGAACTACGTAAATTAACTCACTATTATATAAGTAATCCAACTTGCTACGTAAGCCAGTGCAGTAAATGAAAAGAGTTGAATCATGGGCCACTTCCAACCGCCTGTTTCTTGCTTCACAATAGCTACTGTACTGAGACATTGAAGTGCAAACACATAAAAAATCAGCAATGAAAAGGCTGTGGCGTAGCTAAATTTTATGGCTTTTAGTCCGCGATCTGAATCAGGATTGTCTTCTACAGAGTATATTGTTGCCATCGTTCCAACAAAGACTTCGCGTGCGGCAAAACTGGCAACCAATGCAATTCCTATCTTCCAATCAAAACCAAGTGGAGCAATAACAGGCTCAATACTCTTTCCCATATAACCGAGATACGAGTATTCTAATTCTTCGCTACTCTTTAAATATGCAATCTCATCTGCGTCAAGGTCAGAATTCTCAGCCATAACTTCGTACTTAGCTTCGATGCGCTCTTTTTCACTTGTTGGTCCAAAATAAGCCAAGGACCACAATACAAGTGAGGCAATCATAATAATTTTTCCAGCCTCTTTCACAAAGGTTTTCCCTTTGTTAATCATCGAACTGACAATGTTTTTGGTGTTTGGGAAACGATAGTTCGGTAATTCTAGAATAAATGAAGAACTCGAATCTCCTTTCATATAATAGTTTATCAATAATGCCACGGCTAACGAAGTGACTATTCCCAATAAATACATCGCCATCATAACAAGACCCTGCACGCTTATAAATCCGAGCAAATACTCTTTTGGCGCAATAAATGAAACCAAGAAAACATAAACCGGAAGTCGAGCTGAACAGCTCATCAGAGGAGTGATAAATATCGTAATCAAACGCTCCTTTGGATTCTCTATCGTTCGTGCAGCCATTATAGAAGGTACTGCACAAGCAAAGCCACCCACCAAAGGCACAATGGATTTTCCATTCATTCCAAACTTTCTAAGAAGTCCGTCTGTCATGAAACTAACGCGCGCTAAATATCCGGTGTCTTCAAGAATTGTAAATAATCCGAAGAGAATCATAATCTGTGGAATGAATACCATCACTCCTCCCAGCCCAGCAATTAATCCATCAACCAAAAATGAGTTTAAGATGCCTTCGGGTAATAATTCTCCCACATAACCTCCAAACCAAACTACTCCTGCATCGATAGCTTCCATTGGATAGACTGCAAAGGTGAATATGGCTTGAAAAATGATGAAAAAAGTAGTCAAGAAAAGCAACAAGCCCCAAAATGGGTGCGTCGCGATGCCGTCCATCTTTTCCGTAAACTTTTTTTGTAGAAGTTTTTTAGGACTTACGCGCACTTTCTTTACAAGTGAATCAATAAACGTATAACGCTTGCCAATTTCAAGTAATTCAGCCTTATAAACGGATTCTTTTGTAGTTTGAAGTACTTGTTTCAACTCTTCCTTTTTATCAACCCAAGCCAACTTATCCAGGTGATTAATCACTTTGAATCGCTGATAGTCGTTTTGATCTGGAAGCAATTCTACCAATTTGGCTTTATCGACAATTTGCAAATTATCTAAGGCTACCAAGGGAAATTCTCCCGCTTCCACTTCCAATTGCATCGCTTTTCGAAGTTCTGGAACTCCTTTACCTGCTTTTGCGCTAATTGAAATAACCGGACAGTTAAACACTTGCCCTAATTGGTCTGAATCTACTGTTACTCCTTCCTTTTCAATTACATCTACCATGTTTAGCACGATAACCATTGGAATACCAAGGTCGTGCACTTGAGAAGCAAGAAAAAGATTTCGCTGCAAGTTACTCGCGTCAACTACAACTAAAACAAGATCGGGGTAACTGCTGTTCTTTGGGTTGAGGAGAATGTCTTGAACTACTTGTTCGTCAAGACTATTGGAAGATAAGCTATAAGCTCCAGGTAAATCTATCAACTCAATTGTTTGCCCATCGTCAAGTTTGAGTCGACCAGCTCGTTTATCTACCGTAATCCCAGGATAATTGCCCACGCGTTGGTTCAATCCCGTAAGACGGTTGAATAAAGTGGTTTTGCCACTATTCGGATTTCCAACTAAAGCAATTTTTCTCAACTCTGGTTCATTTTATAGCGCGCCAAAGTTAAGGTACTAAATCCAAATTCTGCATGAAAACTTACGAATATTGTTCGCGAATGCAATCCAATTGTGTGAGATCTTCAATTCCAGGAATAAACTTCAAAATTCGAGACAACTTCTTATATTCTTGGTTTGAGGCATATATAAAAAAACACGAGCCCTCTTTCACAAGGTCAATCAATTGCTTGGCTTCGTGAGTAGGAACAGATGGGCAGCCGAGGCTTCTTCCCAAAACGCCGTTGTTTATTTTCAAAAAATTCTCCGTTGCATAATCAGCTCCATGTACCACTATTGCGCGATCTCGAGCGTTTGAATTTGAGAACTCTAATCCATCCAAGCGCATGGCGTAATCAAATTTGCCTGAGTAACTCTCGGCTGTTAAATAAAACCCAAGACTACTTTGATAAGATGAATTTTTATTTGAAAACGTAGTAGCCATTAACCCTCCTGAATTGCGACCATGCGAGCACAATGATTTGAACACCACTTTATTCTCCGTCATATCCACTACAAAAAGTCTTTTTTCTGAAGATGGCAAGGAGAAATCTACAATAGTCAAGTAGCGCGAGTTTGTTAATTTATCTGTCTTCACCAAGTTTAAAAAACCCGTAAATCCGGCTTTCCATGCATCAAACGACATTTCTTTCTCATCAATTTCTTGATAAATTAGTTGCACTTGATTGTCCACATAGATTTGCTCGAAATTTTTAAAAGAAAAAATTGCAGCTTTTGATTGAAAAGCCACAGCCATAAAAAGCAGGGTAATGAATATGATTCTTACCGAAATTATTTTCGAAGTTAGTCCTTGCATGGTAGTGCCAAATTACTGAATTTCCTTTAAATTTGCAATCGATTTTAGATAAAGGGCATAAATCTCCCCACAATAAATAGCAGTTCAAAGATGAAGTATACTGAATCCATAAATAAGCGCCGAACTTTTGGCATTATCTCTCACCCGGATGCGGGTAAAACGACTCTAACTGAGAAACTTCTGTTATTTGGTGGGGCGATTCAAACTGCCGGAGCTGTAAAAAACAATAAAATCAAGAAAACGGCAACTTCCGATTTCATGGAGATTGAAAAGCAACGTGGAATTTCTGTGGCTACTTCGGTTATGGCATTTGAATATGGTGGAAAACAAATCAATATTCTGGATACACCGGGTCACAAAGACTTTGCGGAGGACACATACCGAACGCTAACAGCGGTTGACAGTGTAATTCTCGTAATCGACTGTGCAAACGGTGTGGAAGCCCAAACTGAGCGCCTAATGGAAGTGTGCCGCATGCGCAAAACTCCCGTAATCATATTCATCAACAAAATGGATAGAGATGGTAAAGATCCGTTTGAATTGCTGGATGAATTAGAAACAAAACTTGACATTCGCGTTCGCCCACTTGCATGGCCTATTGGTATGGGATATAACTTTCAGGGGGTTTACAGTATTTACCAAAACAACCTGAATCTTTTTCAAGCGGATAAAACAAAAATCGCTAAGGATGTCGTTTCCTTTGATAATGTAACCAATCCAGAAATTGACGAAATTATAGGTGAAGAAGCCGCAACACAACTCCGCGATGATTTGGAGCTTATTGATGGAGTTTACGAACCATTTGATAGAGAAACGTACCTTTCGGGTGAAATAGCTCCTGTATTCTTCGGTTCTGCCGTAAACAACTTTGGTGTAAAGGAACTTTTAGACTCGTTTATACAAATCTCGCCATCACCAAGAGGGAGAGAGACGGACAGCGGGTTTGTTGAACCTTCAGATGATAATTTCAGCGGGTTCATTTTCAAAATTCACGCAAACTTAGACCCAAAACACAGAGATCGTATTGCCTTTTTGCGCATCGTTTCTGGTCGTTTTGAACGCAATACGTTTTACAACCACGTACGTCATGGTAAGAAGATGAAGTTCCCCAACCCTACTTCGTTTATGGCGCAAGACAAGAGTGTCATTGATGAAGCTTTCCCTGGAGACGTAATCGGTTTGTACGACTCAGGAAACTTTAAAATTGGGGATACGCTTACTGAAAAAGATTTGTTCACTTTCAAAGGAATTCCAAGCTTCTCACCTGAAATCTTCCAAGAGTTGGAGAACTTAGACCCAATGAAATCAAAACAACTTGAAAAAGGAATCAAACAATTGATGGACGAAGGTGTCGCTCAACTCTTTATTCAACAACCTGGAAACAGAAAAATTGTAGGTACTGTAGGTCAACTTCAGTTCGAGGTTATTCTATATCGTTTAGAGCACGAGTACGGAGCAAAATGTCAGTTCAGACCCCGCAATTTTCACCTCGCAACTTGGATCACTTCAGACAATGATACGCAATTTGCTGAGTTTTTAAAGGCAAAGACAACAAATGTAGCTGTAGATAAAGATGGGAATAAAGTCTTTCTAGCAGAAACGCCTTTCTTACTTCAAATGGCAGAGCGAGATTATCCTGAGATAACTTTCCATCGTACTTCTGATTTTTTGTTGGAAGTGGGGCATAAAAAATAGCTGTTTGCGTCTTTAGTATCTCCAAATATTTTGCTTTCATATGTCATGTCGTTGGTGCTTTAACTGATTTTGAAATAGAAGTAGACAAAAGACAAAGATATTAAGAATAAGAACTATGCGAAACTTGGGGTACATTTCTTTTTAACCACAAAGTTCATAAAGAAGGCACAAAGTTCGCAAAGAAATATCTGCGAGAATCTGCGTATTCTGCGGGAAATAAAAATGAGTAACCATATTAAAACGCAAAAACTCTGCACGACCCTGTGTTTAATTCATCACACTACACCACGCCATCCAAAAAACTCTGCGAAACTCTGCGAGACTCTGTGTTAAATTACACCTCCCCAGCCAAACATCTCCGCAACAGAGCCAAAATTGTTTGCGACAGTGCCAAAATGTTTTGAGACAGAGCCAAAATGTTCCGTGACAGAGCCAAAATGTTTCGCGACAGAGCCAAAATGTTCCGCGACAGAGCCAAAATGTTCCGTGACAGAGCCAAAATGTTCCGCGACAGAGCCAAAATGTTTCGAGACAGAGCCAAAATGTTCCGCGACAGAGCCAAAATGTTCTGCGACGGCGTGTTTTTGTTAAAAAATTTAACATTTCGGGTAAAAAACGGCGAATTTAACCCAAAAAACGAGTCGTTTTTGCCAAAGGGACTTGCAGTTGAATAGAGGAATTACATATTTCGCTCAATAAAACGCGCATTTAATTGTGTAAAACACTGATTTAACATTCGTTAACAGGTGGTTTGGCAAGGACTACTATGTGCAAGACACCCTATTATTAGTTAACAACTGTTAGATTTCCAGATTGGTTAACTATTTCTCCGTTTACCAATGTTGCCTTCAATTTATACACAAATACTCCTGTATTAACTATGTCTCCATCATAATAACCATCCCAGCATTCATCTTGTGACATAGATATAAAAATCATTTCTCCCCATCTATTATAAACACGTAACTCAAAATCTATTATTTTACAGTTTCCATAAATGCAAAACTCATCATTTAGCTCATCTCCATTTGGACTAAATATAGTTGGTACAAATATATTTGCAGTTGTACCCATGTTGGTTATGGTAAAAAATAACGTGTCTAACAGTATACTGTCGCTTTTAATTTCTACCCAATAATTACCGGCACATAAACCGAAAATAGCATTTGTTGTATCCTCCGTGTTTAAAGTTTGGCTTCCGTTACTCCATCTATAAGATAACGAAGAAGAAAAGCAGCCAGTAAGAGTTACAGAAGCACTTCCATTACATATATTACATTCTGACACATTGACTTGAGATTGACTAAAACTAACAAATGATGCTGTTACTGGTGTAAATTTTAATAGATAACTATCATCATCGCCATTTGGAATATCATCAAAATAGGCTCCACCACCATAGTCAAGTATAGGCAAATTAGATGTACTGGAATAGTTAGTAAATTCTCCTCCCATAAACAAATTATCTGAATCATCTACAGCGAGAGGGGTCCTAAAATCAGAACCTTCTCCACCTATGAATGAAGCCCATTGTAAAACCCCGTCATTAGTAAACTTAGTGATAAAACAATCATCCATTCCCCCATAAATCCCATCAAAATAAGACCCGCAACCTACATCAAGCGTAAATATATCTGATGACTGTGTACGACATCCTACATATAGATTTCCATAACTATCAACTGCTAGATTATCATACTCATAATGGAGTTCATTATCGTTACCACCGTAATAAGTTGCCCATAATTGATTGCCTGAGTTATCAAACTTTGATATAAATAAATCATAATTACCTCCTCCATGAATTCCTTGAAAAAACGTACCTGCATCTTGAACAGGAAAATTGGAAGAACCGGTATACCCCGTAAGAAATATACCTCCATTCAAATCAGAAATGATAGTACTTCCCTGATCGTCTCCATCTGCCCCATAATACGTTGCCCATAAACGATTTCCAGAGTTATCGAATTTCATTACAAACCCATCATTTGATCCACTGTATGTATCCTGAAAAAATGTACCCACATCTTGCAAAGGAAAATTAACGGAATTTGTAGCTCCTGTTATGAAAAGATTCCCATCAGGATCACAAGTAACAGAGTGACCTCTATCCCCAGTTGAACCGCCATAATATGTTGCCCATAGACGATTTCCTGAATTATCAAACTTTAAAATAAATACGTCATTAAATCCTCCTCCAGAAGTCCCCTGAAAAAATGTCCCTGCATTCTGAACAGGAAAATTTAGAGAACTTGTATATCCTGTAATAAAAACATTACCATCAGGATCACAAGTGATGGAATTTGCTTCTTCAGAATCACTACCGCCATAATATGTCGCCCAAAGACGATTCCCTGAATTATCAAATTTTAAAATAAATACATCCGTATCTCCTCCAATTGTTCCCTGAAAAAATGTACCTGAATTTTGAACAGGGAAATTTGCAGAAGTTGTAGCGCCCGTTAAAAATACATTTCCATTCAAATCACAAGTAATGGAGAATCCTTTATCTGTTCCAATTGCCCCATAGTACGTTGCCCAAATAAGATTCCCTGAATTACTAAATTTTAAAACAAATGCATCTGTATTTCCTTCTAATGTTCCTTGAAAAAACGTACCTGAATTTTGAATAGGGAAATTTAGAGAACTAGTGTAACCCGTCACAAAAACGTTACCATCAACATCTGTATCTAAACTCATAAAACCGTCTAAAGCATTCCCTCCAAACATGGTTCCCCAAACTAATTGTGGATCTATAGTTAAGCTTCCTGACAGATTATTGAAATTGGATAACAGATTAAATGAAATAGAAGTCTCATAACCTTTATTATCATTAAAAGTAGACGATTTTTGATAATTCATCTCAAATTGAGTAGGAATTATTGATTTATCTAGATAACTCACAGGGGTATTTTCTTTTATGTCACCATAAATAGTATAAAGTTCCAATTCTCCATTATCATTAATCTTTATAGGAGTTTTAGTCTTGTAAAGTAATTCTATCTTTTTGTAATCTACGCCTTGGCTTACGATAAAATCATACTTAAAGCCTTGTTCATTGGAATTATAAAATACCCAATCAATACCAGGGTATACATCTTTAATGATAATTGTATCATATTCTTTTACCCCAGAAATCCCATCTGGATAATGAGTATTGAAAAAATTATACTCAGTGCTACTCTCTCCATATTTATTTATATTTCTTTTTTGTATATCGGCTCCTTTAAGTTCTATGTCAATCCGCTCCCAATCAAAAAAAAATCTGGTTTTCTTTTTCCCTGTTATTTCTTTTCCCGTATCATTAACAGGTTCCCTTCTGATAATAAAAGTTTGCAGGGTCAAACCTTTATCTGTTATAAATATATTAACCCCTGGGGCTTCTGCTTTAAATAATACAGAAGGTATTGAATTGCCTCCTGCATCCAACAGTTGTCCCTTATTTTCTTTAAACTTTACCCGATAATGACGCAAAAAATCAGTACTATCTTTTTCAAATTTTAAATCTTTCAAAATATTCGATAGCAGAGGTGTATATAATATGATAAAAATGAAGGAAATAAAACTTGATTTTTTCACAATTTATCAAATTTGATGTAAATAATAAACAAAAGTAAGTATCAACTAATTTAAGAAAACCTAACAAAAAAACCGATATAAAGTTATTAACAACGTGGTAAATTGTTAGAATTATATTAAGAGAAGTTTGGTTTTCTTGATGACGTTACAAGTTTCGTCAAATATAATAGACATAAAGACAGGGTAACACGTTGGTATAAAATTATTTGATAAGTGAGTTTAGCACATCCACAATAGAAGGATAAGTATCCCCAATCACTATATCAAACTCATCCTTACTGAACCATTTGACCTCCGTAATGCCTTCTTCCGTTTGTGGAATTAATTCTTCCATTTTGTCATACGACATCAAGTACCAATATGTTTTTTTAAGCACATCTTTGCCTTTGAAGTTGTATGTATGGTAAGTTTTGGTGATCTCTCGAACAATTTTAGGATCTGAAATGCCACACTCTTCTTCTATCTCGCGCACGGCTGCTATTTGCACATCTTCACCCTTTTCAACCTTACCCTTTGGGATATCCCACAAGCCATGACGTTTGATAAACAAGTACTCATCTCCCCTCCTTACAATTCCACCCGCAGCGGTAATTTTTTGGTGGTTTTTGAAGATCTTTTTAAACGCTCTATCGCAATCTGCTGTGATGACAGCACAATTAACGGACATATTTGGCGTTTGCATTAAAGGTTGGTTTTTCAAAAACATATCCAACTCGATGATTTCGATTTCTTTGGATTTTAATTCAGGAAAAACTTCTAATGAAGTTGCTATATAGAGTGTGTAATTATCAATAAAAACTTTGTACATTTGCCGCCATGATTTTGAACAACGATAACGCGCTTAAAGTTGCCGAATTTCTTTTACAAATTAAGGCAATTAAATTGAATGTGGCACAACCTTTTGAATGGGCTTCAGGATGGAAATCGCCTATTTACTGTGACAATAGAAAGACATTGTCTTACCCTAACATTCGTACCTACATTCGCCAGAGCTATTCTCAAGCTATTCTGGAACAATTCGGAAAACCTGACGTAATTGCGGGTGTAGCAACAGGTGGTATTGCTCAAGGTGCTTTGGTTGCGCAAGAATTAGGCGTTCCTTTTATATATGTACGTCCAACAGCTAAAGGTCATGGCTTAGGAAATCAAATAGAAGGCTTTTTTGAGCCTGGTCAGAACGTTGTTCTGATTGAAGACTTAATATCTACAGGCGGAAGTAGTTTGAAGGCTGTGGAAGCGCTAAAAGAAGCAGGTTGTGTTGTTAAAGGATTAGTTGCTATCTTTACTTATGGTTTTGCTTTGGCTGAAGAGAACTTCCAAAAAGCAGAATGCCCGTTCATCACCTTATCAAATTATGACTTTTTAATTGAGCAAGCACTCAATTCAAACTATGTCACTGAAGAAGATCTAGCGAGTTTGAGAGAATGGAAAGAGAATCCATCTGTTTGGTCGCCAAAACAATAAATTATGGAAATTAAAAGTACTGAAGTAACTATAAATGCAAGTGCCGAAGAGGTGTATAACTTTCTAATTGACGCGCAAAACATTTATCACTTGTTACCTCAGGATAAAATAACCAATTGGGAAGCCGACGAAAAATCGTGTTCGTTCAAGGTTCAGCAAGCTGCTACAATTTCATTGATTCAAGACGAAACTAAACCTACAAGTTCAATTAAAATGATTTCGGGTGAGAAATCCCCTTTTCCTTTTACACTCACAATTCTGATCAATGCTGATGGAGATGGAAAATGCAGTGGATATCTATTGTTTGAAGGAAAAATTAATACGTTCTTAAAAATGATGGTGGAGAAACCGTTGACAAACTTGTTCAACTTTATGTCTGATAAACTTCAGAAGAAATTTGAGGAATAGTTCTTAGCTATTCTTCGTGATATCTTTCAAACACTATTTTATAGAGAGTTCCTTTTCCTTTTTCTGAGGTCAGTTCCAAGTCGCCATCCAATTGTTCTACCAAATCTTCTATTAAACTCAATCCTAAAGAACCTTTAGATTTTACTTCGTTAAAATCAAATCCATCGCCGTTATCATTGATAATGAATTCAATTTCATCATCGGTGCAATCAAGTTTAATGTGAATTATATTCTTTTGGCTGTTATCCGAAAAAGCGTATTTAATTGAGTTTGTAATTACTTCGTTGAGAATAAGTCCCACGGGTACTATATGCTCAGTTGGAATTGTACATTCGGTGAGGTCAAGTTTAAAATCAATATTCGAATTTGTCACTCTAAACTCAGTAACCAGTTCTTCAATATAGATTTTAAGTGAAATATCTAAATAATTTCGAGTGGTATACAACTGTTCGTGAATTTTGGCAATAGAAAATATTCTGCTCTCAAAGTCACTTGCCAAACGAGAGAATGCTTCACTTTGACTATCTCTAACTTGAATGCGCAAAAGACTAACCAACGTACTTAAGTTATTCTTAATTCTATGGTGCATTTCAGCCAACAACCTCTCTTTGTCTTCAAGTGCCTTTTCAAGGTGAATTTGCGCATGTCTTCTTTTTCTTGTTTCCAGAACGAGAGAAACCAATTGATTAATGGCCAAAGCAAAAAACTGCTCTTCATCAGTCCATTCCTTAAACTCGCCAACCTGCTCGTAACACATCACTCCCGCTAAATTCCCTTCGACATGAATTGGCACATCCATCATCGAATAAATATTGTGCTCTTTACAATAATTGTCTTTTAGGTCTTGGGTTATAGGATCCGTATTTATGTTATTTATCGCTAAGATCTCATCTGTAAGTAGATGAGAAAAGTAATTAGGAATATCCGACTCATTAATTACCTCACCCTTATCAAAAGTTTTTACTTCAGCATCATAGTTAGCAATACATACAAGTTGCTTTCTAGATTCACTAAAAAGCCACACATTAATGCGTTTAATCCCCAAGCATGCAGCGATTCTGGAGCCTATTTCTTTTAACACCACATCAGTATCCTCTATAAATAAAAGACGACTTTTTGTTATAGCTTCTAACTCTACTTGATATAGTGACTTAGGTGACATATATCGCTAATTTAATATAAAATATTATAATTCAACGATTAAACCCTATTATTTTCAGATTAAAACATTTTCGTAAAATAGTAAAAAAATAAACGGCAGCCAAATAGCTGCCGTTTATATATCCTTTATAGTTTGTGAATGCTAGCGGATACCGTGCATTAGTTTCTTGATTACTGGATTAAGAATAATTGAGAATAATCCTAGTGAAATTGGCACGATTGTTAAAATCCAGAAGAAATAACTAATTCCTTCTTCCTTCGCAATTGCCTCTGAAGATTCACCGAAAATTCCAGCTACTTTCATACCAATAGCAATAGCCAAATACCAAATACCAAACATAAATGCAATCATTTTCCCTGGCACAAGCTTACTTACATAAGACAATCCAACTGGAGAGGTACAAAGTTCACCCATTGTATGGAAAAAGTAAACTAAAACCAGCCAAATAATGCTTACAGAAGCCGTTGTTGCTCCAGGCTCAATTCCACTAGCACCAAATGCTACACATGCCATACCTAATCCAAGTAGACCAAGTCCAATACCATATTTTACATTTGCAGAAGGGTTGTATTTACTTTCCCACCATTTAGAAAATAATGGCGCTAAAGCAATAATGAAAAGAGAATTAAGTACTCCAAACCATGAGGCTGGAATCTCAGTCTCATCTTTAAGGAATTCTGTATAAAGCATCCAAATTGCCACAGCCCAAATAATCACAAAGCTTAATGATAGAATAATATTTGCGAGTGCATATTTTTTAAACGTTTGTTTAAATAAAAGCATTAACACCCATGTAATTATTCCTAATGGAATGAGTGTCATTAATGAATTAACAATTTTGAAAATCAAAGCTGAATTACCAATCAAATTACGATCTGTATAATCTCTTGCAAACGTGGTCAATGTACTTGGTGCTTGTTCGAATATAGCCCAGAAAAAGATTGTTAAAAATGCAAAGAAAATTACGGCTATCATTTTATCTCTAGTTACCTTACCGTATTGAACCAATCGGTAAAGAACAAGAGCTAAGAATAGAAGTAAAGCAAATATAATAGTAACTAAAGGACCTGAAAAACCAAATAGTTCAAAATCCAACACATTATAACCGTAAATTTTAGAAGCAGGATCATTAATAATCCAAACAAGACCCAACACAGTCATAATTCCAATCAAAGCTAGTTGCCATGCTGGATAAGGAATGCTATCAACCTCTTTTTTGCTTTGAACCGCTCTAGTCGCTTCGCCTTCCGCTAAATCGTCAGCAAAACCGGCTGCTTTATTTGAATCTACAGGATCAATTTTCACTGGTTTATCACCAATACCTCCGAAAATATCTTTTGAGAACCAGAACTGAAGCATTCCGAAGAACATGAAGACTCCTGCTAAACCAAATCCTAAACTCCATCCAACTTTTTCACCTAAATAACCACAAAGCAGAATTCCAAGGAAAGCTCCTGCATTAACACCCATGTAGAAAATGGTGTATGCACCATCCTTCTTCTCAGAACGATCTTTATACATGTGAGAAATAATAGATGTCATATTTGGTTTAAAGAAACCACTTCCAAACACCAATAAAGTAAGTCCTGTATAAATTGACCATGTAGTTTCAAAAGCCATTGCTGCGTGACCTAAAGTCATCAATACAGCACCTACAATTACTGCTTTTGTATATCCCCATACTTTATCAGCAAAGTATCCACCCAACATAGTCGATAAATAAACTAAGGCAGTGTACGAACCAAAAAGAGAGTAGGCATGTTCTTTAGGCCATCCCCATCCATTATCAAACAATGATGCAGTAAGGAACATAACCAGTAAAGCGCGCATTCCGTAGTAAGAAAAACGTTCCCACATTTCTGTGAAGAACAAAACAAACAGTCCAGACGGGTGTCCTAAAACAGTGGACTTAAACATATCGTCAGTATTCGAAGTCATATAGTTTTTGTTTAGCTTTTAATTTGTTATTCAAAATAAAGATTAAACATCAGCCTTAGTAGAGACTAGCGTAAAATCCTGCTCCTTATCCTCTGCACCATGCGTTAATCTCTTGAGTGGTTTCAGAAATGCAAGTACTAAAATACCAAAGAGAACAGTGAAGATTGTTATACCTGCAAATATTGTATACTCACCAAATTGAGCTGATTTCTCACCCAAAACACCAGCAACTTTCCCCCCTAATCCAGTAGCAGCAAAATAAACCCCCATCATGAGTGAAGCGTATCTTTTAGGTGCTAGTTTGGTAATAAATGATAAAGAAACTGGCGAAGAGCTCAACTCTCCAATTGTGTGGAACAAATAAGCCATTATAAGCCAAATCATAGATGATTTACCATATACTTCATAATCTCTAACAGCAAAAACCATAAAAACAAAACCAAGTCCCATTATAATTGTACCAGTGGCCATTTTAAATAAAGATGATGCCTCTTTGTTTTTTAATTTTCTTTTAGCCCATATATTAGCTACCCACACAGCAAACAATAAAATAAACCCTGCGTTCAAACCTTGAAACATCGGAGTAGGAATTTCCCATCCCATCAACATACGATCTGTTTTGTTTTCAGTATACACACTCATCAATCCGCCTGCTTGTTCGAAAGCTCCCCAAAAAACAATTACAATTAAGAATGAAAGTAGCAAAACCAAATATCTATCTTTCTGAACTTTATTTTCTAATGTCTTATATATCATCATCATCATTCCTGTGACTAATGAAATAAAAATAAACAATGCTCCATACCCCCATTTATCCACACCATCAAAATTAAATCCAGCGTAAAGAGACAAAAGTAGAAGAACCCCTACAATTGATAGGTGAAGAGGTGATTTCATCAAGTTCGCAAAAAGTTTTGGAATAGAAATACCATCATTTTTCTCTTCAACTGTTGGCTTATTTCCAACGTGAGTTAAATGCTTTTGACCAAAAATATATACTAATAGTCCAAGAAGCATAGCAACTCCAGCCATACCGAATCCTGCATGCCATCCCCATTTATATACAACCAAACCAATTAGTGATGTAGCTAATAATGAGCCTAAATTAATTCCTATATAAAAAATACTAAATCCTTTATCTCTTCTAATATCTCCTTCTTTATACAGACCACCAACCATAGTTGATATATTTGGTTTAAGACAACCAACTCCCAATATAATCAATGATAAACCAGTAAAGAAAGCCCAACTCTCTTCAATAGCAAGGGTACCGTGACCTAAAACTAAGATTATGGCACCTAACATTACCGTTTTCTTTTGACCTAAAAGCTTATCGGCAAGAATTCCACCTGGAATGGATATAACATAAACAAGCATCACGTACCACCCATACAATTGATATGCTTCAACTTCAGTCCACCCTAGACCTGGACCGTTTGAATCAGAAGCTGTGGCAATCATATAGATTACCAATATGGCTCTCATTCCATAATAACTAAATCTCTCCCACATCTCTGTGAAAAACAATACGTATAACCCCATAGGGTGCCCAAAAAGGCTTTTTTCTTCAGAATTAGTCAAAGTTGAACTCATAATTAATGCTTACTTGTTTTTATTCTAAGAGTTGGTGAAAATAAATAAAAGTTTTTAAACCTTATTACTATTTCAATTTAATTTGATTTGATAACTACACATCTTCGTTTTTATATCATTGGGCGAATTTTCGACTACTTTAAGCGTATTTTACTGTGCACCAACAAGAATAGTTGTAAATTTGCTGACGAAAATGAAATTGAAATGTTATGCACAACAGTCTAAAATATCTTTTTTTTCTAAGCCCATTTTTTCTCTTTTTTGGATGCGGTAGTAATTCTACTGAAAGCGAAACCCCAGAAAACACTTCTTTTAATACTGATACCGAAGACTTTCATAGCTTCGCTAACTTTAACGAAGTTCGCTCAACTCACTTACACTTAGATATTAATGTTGATTTTGACAACAAAATCATTTCTGGTGTTGCATCTCATACCATTGTAAACTCAGGAGTAGACACTATTATTTTTGATGTGAAGCAATTGAAAATTGAGAAAATCACTTTAGGTGACCTCGATGGCAACGAAACTTTTTTCCGTTTAGGAGAACATAGCGATGTATTAGGTCAACCTTTATATGTAGCTATTAAAGCTGATACAAAAAAGGTCAACATATATTATAGCACAACGGATAAAACGGAAGCTATCGACTGGCTTTCGCCAAATTTAACTGCAGGCAAGAAACATCCTTTCCTTTATACTCAAGGAGAAGCTATTCTAACTCGCTCTTGGATTCCATTGCAAGATTCACCAGCTAACAGAATTACATATAGCGCTCAAGTTAAAGTTCCTTCTGATCTTTTAGCCTTGATGAGTGCTACAAATCCGCAAAAGAAAAACAAAAGTGGAGTGTATAACTTTGAGATGACTCAATCAATACCTTCGTATTTAATTGCTTTAGCTGTTGGTGATGTTGAATTTCGTCCGCTAGGTGAAAATTCTGGCGTCTATGCTGAACCTGAATTAATCGAAAAAGCAGTTTACGAGTTTGCCGACATTCCTAAAATGATAGAAACGGCTGAATCACTTTATGGTGAATACCAGTGGGGACGTTATGATATCATTGTCCTTCCTCCTGCTTTTCCTTTTGGTGGAATGGAAAACCCACGTTTGACATTTGCTACGCCAACTATTTTAGCGGGAGACAGAAGTCTTGTATCACTAGTTGCTCACGAACTTGCTCACTCGTGGTCAGGAAACCTTGTAACAAACGCTACATGGGAAGATTTTTGGCTTAACGAAGGATTTACTGTCTATTTCGAATCGCGAATTATGGAGGCTATTTATGGAAAAGATATAGCAAACATGTTGACTTTAATCGAATATCAGGAATTAGTCATTGAAAGTGAAGAAATGCAAAAAAGCAAATATCCTGAAGACACTCACCTTAAATTGGATTTAAGTGGCCGAAATCCTGATGATGGTATGACTACAATTGCATACATTAAAGGTGCTTTTTTCTTAATGACTTTAGAAGATGCTGTAGGTAGAGAAAAATTTGATGCATTTATCAATAAATACTTTGAAACACATCAATTCAAAACATTGACTACCGAATCGTTCGTGAAGTATTTAAACAAAAATCTTCTCGAGCCAAACAATATCACATTCAATACGGACGAATGGATTTACGGACCTGGAATTCCCCCAAATTGCCGACAAGTAACTTCAAACCGCTTCGATCGTGTTGATGAGTTAGTTGATGAATTCAACAGAGGAAAGAAAGCAAATGAGTTGGGCATTAAACGCTCAGATTGGGTTACACAAGAATGGATGCACTTTATCCGTCAGTTACCTAAAAACACAAAATCTGAAAGAATGGCTGAACTTGATAAAGAGTTTGATTTTAAAGGCTGGGGCAATTCAGAAATCATGTCTGAATGGTTTATCAAAAGTATCGGAGCAAATTATAAAGACGTGCGACCTGAAATGCGTGAATTTTTGATTTCTGTTGGTCGCCGTAAATTCTTGGCTCCTATTTATACGGCTCTTGCCCAAAATGCTGACGATAAAGCTTGGGCTCAAGAAGTATATAAAGTGGCGCGTTCAAATTACCACGCAGTTTCGTTCAATACGATTGATGGAATTCTGAATTAGTCCTTAACCCGTTTTACTTTTATTGTTTTTCTATTGCTTTCGGGCATGGTTAAAAATACCCTATCCCAAAGCGATGTAGTCACTCCAAATGCCCTGTCGTGTTGTTGGTAATGGTGAATATTGTGATGTCTCCACCAAAAATTAAACTTATTAGGTGCGGGAATTTTATGAACGGAATAATGTACGGTCATGTAGGATACATAACCTATCATAAATCCAGGAGCGAAAATAAATGCTAACCTCCCCATCAACAAATAAAATATGGCAAAAAATATCACCGCGATAAACAAAGATGGAACTATTGGTAACACCAATCTGTCCTTGTCACTCGGATATTCGTGATGAATCCCATGAAAAACATATTGAATTCCAGACGAGAATGTAGCATCTCCAATTTTGTGATAAAGAAAACGATGCATCAGATACTCTGCTAATGTCCATGACACAAATCCTAAAACGAAAAAAGCGGATATTACTGCAAAATCTGTATTGTGGTGGAAATAAAAATGTCTTATTAGTAGATATGCTATTGTAAAATACATTAACACTATAACTATAGGATGTGTTTTTGTTAGAATTTCCAAATATTTATTCTGAAAGAGTTTTGGAGATTCTTGATTTGGATAAACCTTAATTTCGTAATCACTCATAATTTAGATATTTTTACAAA
>CAYUQU010000026.1:0-39151 GCA_964447015.1 uncultured Flavobacteriales bacterium | reverse complement strand
GATGTCGATTAATTTATCTGCTTCACCGCTTACTTCGGCGATTCCGGAAAGAATTTTTCTGTTGTTTATTTTAATGGTAAAATCAGGAATTCCCAGCTCCGTCAACACTTCATCAAAAAGTTGTACAAATTCGAGTTCGTATAAAAGCGAATTGCTCCCCACTACATCAGCATCACACTGAAAAAATTCTTGATAACGCCCATGTTGCGGACGATCTGCACGCCATACGGGTTGAATTTGATAGCGTTTAAACGGAAAAGCTAATTCATTTTGGTGTTGCACTACAAATCGTGCAAATGGGACTGTTAAGTCGTAACGCATGGCTTTTTCAGCCAATGAATTTGCAAAAAGTGCCAAATTATCATTTTCCAAGGCCTGTAAATCGGCTTTTTTCATTTTATCCCCCGAATTTAAAATTCGGAAAATCAAACGGTCACCCTCTTCACCATATTTACCCAACAAGGTTTCTCTTTTCTCAAACGAAGGCGTTTCAATAGGCTGAAAACCATATTTTTGAAATGCGCCTTTGATGGTATTGAAGATATAGTTTCTCTTCGCCACGTCAGCAGGAAGAAAATCACGTGTTCCTTTAGGTATAGATGGTTTTTGTGCCATTTTGTTTTATTTGAAAGGCAAATTTAACATTCTTTTTTGATGGATAGGTGAATAATTGTGTGGTGAATTAGGGATACTCAGTGAGATTTGTCCATCTAAGATTGTTTTTGTCATGGTTTTTGGGTCAAAAACACACGCCAAAAACTGACTTCGTCACTGTTTTTTTTTACGGCGGATTGATATCCGCCGTTATTATCATGCCACCCCGCTGGGGTTGATTTCTGAGTTCATTAAAACAATTGTTGAATGAAGATACATTAGTGGGATAGTCAAACTACAAGAATTCTAGGGATACTCAGCCAGATTTGCCCAGCTAATTTCGTTTTTATTATGGTATTTGTGTCAAAAACACGCCAAAAATGGAGTTCTGCTTGTTAGGAGAACTAACTCCTTTACTTCTTCCGCAAATTGAGGAATACGATTGCGAGTATAATTAATCCTACTCCAGTCCACTGTACGCTGTCAATTCGCTCGTGGAGGAATAGATAGGCCATTGCTACAGAAATAGGAATCTCAATCGAGATGATGATTGATCCTAGTCCCATTCCTGTGATGGGCATTCCTTTATTCATTAATAATGGTGGCAATATTGTCCCGAAAACAGCTAAAAACAGTCCCCAGGGAAGGAAAACGCTCCATGAGAAATCTGTAGTTAAAGCAGTCCACGCAGCTATTGTAACGACGATAAAACCTCCTGACATCATGTAAAAACTTCGTGCGGTATTGCTTAGTTTTAATCCTATTCTGTTACTTGTGTATAAAGTAACTGTGTAAGCTAAGGCACCTAGCATTCCCCACATTACTCCTTCGGGTTCCAATGCGTTGATGTCCAAATAAAATTGAGTAGCGAGAACTGTACCTGCGAGCACGAGCACAACGGCAACAATTTTGCGGAATTGCGGTACTTTTCGTTCTAATATCGCTTCTAACAAAACACCCATCCACACTGACTGCATCAACAATACAATGCAAAGTGATACAGGGACAAAATGAACAGCGCGGTAATAGAAAATTCCGGTAAACCCCATTGAGGTTCCGGCTAGAACCAGTTTGATAATATCTGCTTTGACAGTCGTTTTTGCAAGTTGTACTTTTGGAAGACGTACGAAATTTATTAGTGCCATTATTGCTAACACAAGCCATCCTATGGCAAATTGCGAAAAAGTAACTTCTTCAGTAGTGAATCCTTCGTTATAGGCTAATTTCACTACTGTAGCAAGCACACCGTAACTCGCTGCTCCCAATCCTACTAATACAATTCCTTTGACCATATTAATCTATCGGGCATTCAAATTTAAATCCTATTCCGTGAACATTCGTAATTGAAATACGTTCATCTGTAGACAAGTATTTGCGTAATTTGGTCACAAAGACATCTAAGCTTCTTCCTACAAAATAATCGTCTTGTCCCCATACTGCGTTGAGAACTAAATCACGTGGCAACACTTGATTTCGGTATTTGCAGAGCATATTGAGAATTTCGGCTTCTTTCTTGGTTAGTTTTTTCTGGAAACCATCAGAACTAAGTTCATAGTTCTCAAAATCAAATACGAATTTACCTAAATGGTGTATGTGCCCGCTTTCCTCTTCTGGGAGAACGTTAGAGCGTTTTAGAAGTGCTTTCACTCGCGCTAAAAACTCTTCCGAACTGAACGGTTTGGTCAAATAATCATCTCCACCCGAATCAAACCCCTTTACTTTGTCTTCCGTATTTGATTTTGCGGTTAAAAAGAGAATTGGAATGTCTTTATTGATTTTCCGAATATCCTGAGCCAATGAAAAACCGTCTTTTTTAGGCATCATTACATCCAAAATACAAAGATGAAACTGACTGTCGTTGAAACGTTTAAACCCTTCCGAACCATCTGTTGCAAGCGTCACCTCATATCCGTTGGAACGCAATTGATCTGAAACTACAAATCCTAAATTGGTATCGTCTTCAACAAGTAAAATTTTTGCTTTCATCATTTATCAATTCGGTTTTGACAATGGTAAGTTAATCAAAAATGTGGTTCCTTGACCGAAAATGGATTTCACCTGAATTTTTCCCTGATGTGCTTCGATGATTAATTTTACGTAATACAAACCTAAGCCAAAGCCTTTTACATCGTGTCTGTTTCCTGTGGGTACGCGGTAAAACTTGTCGAAAATCATTTTGAGGTTCTCTCTGCGAATTCCAATTCCGTTGTCTGAAACTTCAATTTGAATTGAGTTACCTATATTTTTTGTGGTTACAATGATCTCAGGAGTACGTTCGCAGTACTTGATAGCATTGTCAATCAAGTTGTGGATTACATTGCCAATATGTACTTCATCGGCATGTATTACTGATCGGTCTGCTTTTAACAAAGTATGAATCTGCCCTCCTGTTTCCAACTGATTCAACTCAAAGACATCGCTGGCTTCATTAATTAACTCGTGTAAGTCAAATTTCGAATATTTTAGTTTCAGGTGCTCTTTGTCCATTTTTGCCACGTTCAATACGCGTTCCACCTGATTTTCAAGTCGCTTATTTTCTTTGTAAATGATTCCTGCATAGCGTTTTAAACGCTCAGGATCACTTGAAAAATCTTCGTTCAAAAGCGTTTCACTGGACAGTCCTATGGTTGAAATCGGTGTCTTCAACTCGTGAGTCATATTGTTGATAAAGTCCGTTTTGACTTCAGACAAGCGTTTTTGGCGAATAATCACCGACAGCGCATAGCCAAAAAACAGCAGTACAAATCCGATAATCGCAAAAAGTGAGATCCAAGGTGAAGCGTCTACTTCTATTGGGGTCATTGTGCTTGCTTCGCGACGGGGAAAAACGACAGAAAAATAATGCCCGTCTTTATCCCAAGTTAATTGCGGTGATGTATAGCGATTAGCCGTATCATTTTCGGGAGCAAAAAAATTGTCTTCAGAAAAAATAATAGTGTTGGCATACACAATACTGTCGCTGAAACAATCGTAAATTCCATATTGAAAGTCTTCTTTAACTCCCTGGTTGTAAAATTCGCGTTTCAGTAATTGTTCAAGCAAGTACGGATGCACTGTATCGTTGATGGCCACCGTAAAATAGTTGCTCATTTCTTGCTTTACCGCACCATACATGTCGGATGAGTCGCGGTGCATAGAAGAAATCTCCCCTACTACATTCGTAAGTGAAATATGCACGCGTTCATTAAACTGTCTGCTGCTTAAGCTGTCCTCTCGCTGTTGCAGTTCTTTCTTGTTTTCTTGAATAATGAGCGTTTTGCGAATCCAAAATACCTGAATAAAGAGAATACTCATTAAGGAGAGAATTCCAATAAACAATACGGTATTTATGCTTTTAATCTTCATTATTCAGAAAGTATCACCAATTAATTTTGCTCAGCAACCCAAGCTAAAATGCCTCCATCAAGGTTATACAAATTGTCAAACCCTTGTGTTTCCAAAAAGCCAATTACGTTAGCGCTACGAGCTCCAGAACGACAGTGAATCACTACTTTTTTATCGCGTGAAATTTCATTCATACGATCCATAATCTCACCCATTGGAATATGAAAAGCACCCATATTCACTTCATCATATTCATATTGCTCACGCACATCAATCAATTGAAAATCTTCGTTATTTTCCTGCATCGCCTTTAATTCGGCTACGTTTACTGAATTCATTGGTTTAAATTTTTATCAAAAGTACGGGAAATTCTATGAAATGGGTGTGAGTCAATGGATTTTCACATTTTATTAACAAAAATACTCCCCTCTCCTTGCCCTAGCTGTTTTCTAATTATTATATTTAAGGCAAAATGACACAGATATGATTATAGAGATAAATCCAACCAATATGGACAATCGTTTGATTCAACAAGCGGTTAATATTTTAAAGAACGACGGAATCATCATTTACCCTACCGATTCAGTTTATGCCATAGCGTGTAGTTTAAAGAGTAAGAAGGGATTAGAGAAGTTGGCAAAACTTAAAGACGTTAAACTCAGTAAAGCAAATTTCTCTCTTGTGTTTAACGATTTAAGTCTTTTGTCAGAATACGTGAAGCAATTTGATCGATCTATTTTTAAACTGATGAATCGTGCGCTGCCTGGACCGTTTACGTTTATTTTAGAGGCAAACGGAACGGTACCTAAGCTGTTCGATTCGAAGAAGAAAGAAGTCGGAATTCGAATTCCAGACAACGAAATTGCACGAGAAATTGTGCGCGTGTTGGGCGAACCGCTTGCTACAACCTCTCTACACGATGACGAAGATGATTTGATGGAGTATTTCACCGACCCTTACGAGATTTACCAACGCTACGACGACAAAGTAGATATGATTATTGACGGTGGAGTTGGACAATTGTACGCCTCTACGGTGGTGAGCTGTTTGGATGGACAAATCGAGATTATTCGTCAAGGAATTGGAGAACTGGAACTATGATCACGGTTATTGATTGCGGGAGTTCTAAAACGCACTTTATCGAGGAAATTGTGGAGGGATTTTATCCTGCGCGAACAATTGGCTGGTTCGACTTTACAGAAGATGACCTTCTGGAATCAGATGGCGTAATTCTCTCTGGTGCACCTATTTTGTTGACGGAAGTGGACAAAGATCCTTACCTCAAGAAAATGAAATGGCTGGATAATTACAAAAAACCTGTGTTGGGAATTTGTTTTGGGCATCAGTTAATCGGTTTGCACTTTGGCGCGGGAGTTTCGCGTCAACCAGAAGATAGAAACAAGCAATTGATTGAAGTGTTGATGCACAATCCCCTTTTTGAAGATTTAGATACCGAATTTTATATGCAGGAAGACCACTGTGAGTCAATTTCCATTCCACCGGGGTTTGAATTGAGCGCCACGTCAGACTTGTGTGTGAATGAGGCTATGTTTCATAAAGAAAAACCCATTTTCGGCGTGCAGTTTCATCCTGAAGTTTCAGACGAGAACGGACAGATATTCTTGAAGAATTTCACTAAACTTGTAGCGATATACAAAGACTCGAAATAAAGCACCTCTCAACATGCTATTGAACAGACTCTGGATTGGTTTATTTTTAATTGCGCTGGTTACTGCTCTAGTAAAGCTTATCGGCTTTGGCGACACACAAATATTTCAATCTATTGTCGATGCCATGTTTGTCAGCGCTAAAACGGCGTTCGAAATTGCACTTTACCTTACAGGGGCGTTGTGTTTGTGGATGGGAATCATGCAAATTGGCGAGCAAGGCGGCGCATTGAAGCATTTGACCAGAGCGGTTTCTCCCCTCTTTGAAAAACTTTTTCCTGAAGTACCGAAAAATCACCCTGCCGTGGGGGCGATGATGATGAATTTCTCCGCAAATATGCTGGGTTTAGACAATGCCGCTACTCCACTCGGGTTAAAAGCAATGACTCAATTGCAAGAAATTAATCCTGACAAGGATAGGGCTTCTAATGCGCAAATCATGTTTTTGGTGCTAAACACTTCGGGACTTACTATTATTCCGGTGAGTATTCTCGCTTACCGTATGTCTTCAGGGTCTTCAAATCCTTCGGAAGTTTTTCTTCCTATCCTTATCACCACGTTTATTTCAAGTTTAGCAGGATTGATTTTTGTGGCACTCAAACAGCGAATCAATCTTCTTCAACCTGTGATTCTGGCTTATATCGGCACAGCTACTTTACTCATTGCAGGATTGTTGGTGTTCTTAATTTCGTTTCCCGAATATTCAGGAACCATCAGCAGTGTTACAGGAAATTTAATCTTGTTTGGAGTAGTCATCACCTTTATCATTCTTGCTATTCGCTCAAAAATCAACGTCTATGAATCATTTGTTGAAGGAGCGAAAGGCGGCTTTGATGTAGCGATTAAAATCATTCCTTTTTTGGTTGCTATTCTCGTTGCAGTGGCTGTTTTCAGAGCTTCAGGAGCTATGGAATTGCTTTTCAATGGAATCAAAGAAATGGCATTGATGTTTGGAGTGAAATGTGTCGAATTTATCGATGCATTACCCACAGCATTTATGAAACCCTTTAGCGGAAGTGCAGCACGCGGAATGATGTTGGATGTGTTTGCCACTTCAGGACCTGACAGTTTTGCAGGACGCCTTGCTTCTACCTTCCAAGGCTCTACCGAAACGACATTTTACGTATTGTCAGTTTACTTCGGTTCAGTTGGAATTAAGAAAACACGCTATGCTGCAGGAGCAGGACTTTTTGCAGATTTCATTGGAATAATTGCTGCAATTATAATATCTTTCATATTCTTCAGTTGTTAATATATCATCATGAGCTGGTTCAAACGCAAGAAAAAACAATTTATCGGTCGAAACAAAAGGCAAAAAGTGCCCATGAAGCCATTGGAATATCCCCCAAAGATTATTCTGGCCTGGGCTAAAGCCGTCGAAGGACACGAAGGAATTAACACTTGGTTAGCTGAGAATGGATATGAAGAATTGTCCATTTCATGCTGGGCCATAAAGCTTAAGAAAGATGCGCGTGAGTGGTTAATGGACAATGGTTTTCCACACATTATGGCCATGATTAACGCTGCTGAAGGCAATGAACAAGCTAGAAATTGGTTGTTGACACATAATTTTCAACTTTTTTACCACATGGCACTTGCTATTGATGGCGAAAAAGAAGGATTTCAGTGGATTCAGCAAAACACCACTCCCGATATCTTCATTTTAACTCAAGCGATTAAAAAAGTTAAGGATGGGATCGAAGAAAACCACAACGACATTCACAAATTTGGCACAGACTAAAAGTACATGAGCGAACACATTGAAAAGCAGGATTTAGTTAATTTTGGCAGTCTAGAAATGCTAGCCAAGCAAGTTGTAGAAGGTTTTATCACTGGACTGCACAAAAGTCCTTTTCATGGTTTTTCGGTTGAATTTGCAGAACATAGATTGTACAACAAGGGAGAATCAACAAGACATTTAGATTGGAAACTGTTTGCGCGAACGGAGAAGCTGTTCACAAAAAAGTATGAAGAAGAGACCAATTTGCGCTGTCAGATTGTTGTCGACACCAGTTCATCCATGTGGTTCCCACTTGATAGCGAGTTGAATAAATTAAAATTCTCTGTCTACTCTGCTGCATCGTTAATTGAACTTCTAAAACGCCAACGCGATGCAGTGGGATTGACAACTGTTTCAGAGAAAATAAATATTCACACTCCAGCAAAAAGTTCTTTTGCTCACCACCGCTATCTTTTTGTAGAATTAGAGAACTTATTGGGCGAATATAAAGAAGAAGCGAAGGCAAATACATCGTTCATAGAAAAACTACACGATGTAGCCGAATTATGTCACAAACGAAGTTTGATTATTCTTTTTACCGACTTATTGCAGGAAACAGGAAAAATTAACGAACTCTTTTCGGCTATTCAACACCTAAAACACAACCAACACGAAGTAATCCTTTTCCACGTACATGATAAGCGCTACGAAATCGACTTTGAACTCGAAAACAGACCTTATACAGTAATCGATTTAGAAACAGGAGATCGCATCAAAATTCACTCGAACGAATTAAAAGCACAGTATCAAGAAAGTGTAAAAGCTTTTTTCGAAGAAATCTCACTCCGCGCCAAACAATACGCCATAGACTTTGTCGAAGCAGATATTAATGAGGGGTACGAGAAGATTTTATTGAGTTATATGATTAAGCGCCAGCGGATGGGGTAAGGGTATTTCAGATTACAAATTAGGTGGATGATTTGTGAAAAGTGTGAAATTTGAGAATAGTCTTACTTAAAATAACAAAGGAGAGTCAACAGGCGTCAACTCTCCAATGTAACCTAACCTACCTTTACAACTAAACCTGTTCCAAAGATATAAATACTTTTTAATTCTGCAAAATTTATTTTTTATTTTTTAATTAAAATTCTTAATTTTTTAAAACTGCTATCTTGTTCTCATAGATACAAACTTGAAACGATCTTTTCAACTTCAAAACCACGCCTTCAAAACCACGCCGCTCTATCTACAATCTGTACCCCTTCTATTCTATTCTATTCTATTCTATTCTATGGAATCACAATCGTTTTTCTACTCACAGAATGAGCGCTGAAATAACCCAATGCAAAAGGCGAAAAAGGTGATAGTGGATTAGCTGGAGTAGCTGACACACCTTGATTAATAACATCGTTTAACGTTCTTAGGTAATCATAATTCACTTTATCAATATTGTGCATTATTATCTCTATCTCATCTCCTGTTTTTAGGGAGTCTTCTCCAAAGAAGAAAAGAGCCGCGTTGACCTCTTCCCCATTATTCAACTGGTCCGTTGCTACTTCAATATCCTTTTTTGTGACTCCATTAATAACTCTGATAAATCGATAATAATTCTCTTCGTTGGGGTCGTCTTGATAAACTACTGACAGGTATCTGAATGAACCAAAGAAGCCATCTTCAACTAGAATAGTGTCTATTGGTGTGTTTTGTGCCATTTTGGAAGAACTTTGTAACACCAGATCTTCCGCTTCGATATCTAGAGTATACGTTCGACCTGAAACACCATTAATTGTATTAGAAACATAGTGCCCTGGAGCAGATTCTACTAGTACTTCTGAATTTCCTTCACTATCCTTCAATGTGACATATGCACCTGTAACGGCTGGAAAAACATTTGACTCGTTATAATTTACAGTTTTACTTAAACGCACTTGATAAGGACCTCCTTCATCATGTACATTGGCTTCAATTACCATTTTAGATTCTACATCATTTAAGTCTACTTCAATTACCTTTTCACAAGAAAAAAGCACTAGACTGATTGCTAATATTGAAAAAACAAGTTTAACTATCTTCATGATTTCTAGAATTTAAAGTTATATGTAATCGAAGGAATGATCTTGAACAAAGATGTTTGCACAGCTTGTGTTTTAGATGCATCATTTGGGTCTTCCTGAAACGTAATTGTAAATGCATTCTCTCGTGCATATACATTGTAAATTGAAAGGTTCCAGTTTGACTCAAAACGCTTTCTCTTTTTACCTTCGAGCGTTATTCCTAAATCCATTCTGTGGTAATCAGGCATACGATATGCATTTCGTTCCGTATAATAATTAACTACTTGGCCCTGAATTTCGTATTTTCCACTAGGAAAAGTTGCTGCGTTACCTGTATAATAAACCCAAGTAGCAGCAAAACTCCATCGCGGAGATAATTCATACATCAAAACGATTGAAATATCGTGGGTTCTATCTTGTCTAGCGGGGTAATATTCACTGTTATTGATTCCTTCAATTTGCTTCTCTACGCGTGATAAAGTATAACCAACCCATCCAGTAAGTTTTCCAACTTTTTTTCTAAATAAAAACTCAATTCCATAAGCTCGCCCTATTCCATAGAGTAATTCAGACTCCACATTCTGGTCAATTCCTAACTGCGCACCATCCTTATAATCAATCTGATTTTGCAGCCACTTGTAGTACGTTTCAACTGAAAATTCGAATTTGTTACTATAGAAATTTCTGAAATACCCCAATGATACTTGATCTGAAATTTCTGGTTTGACATTATAGCTACTAGGAATCCACAAATCGGTGGGACTTCCAGTAGTTGAATTAGAGAGTAAATGTAAATTCTGCGTATTACGACCGTAAAATGCTTTTAGTGAGTGCTTTTCAGACATAAGGAAATTTACACCAAATCGAGGTTCTACATTGAAATATGTTTTACCAAATTCTGCCGATTCCAATCGAGTAGTATCCTCTACATTACCCTCTTGGTCGTAATTATAAAAATCTCCCTGACCAACTAAAGTAAAAGTAGACAAACGGACACCATATTCAAATCCCAACTTTTTCAGTGGTTTCCACTCATGACTAATATAAGCTGCATTTTCCCACGCATATCGGTTATTTTCTTTCGTATCGAGAATAGGACTATCTTCAAGTGCTAATTTTCCAGGTAAAATGCGGTGGAATATTGAGTTAACACCAAACTTTATTTTATTTTTTGAATTTACAAAGTATTGAAAATCCTGTTTCAGGTTATAATTTTGGATACGAGAAACAATTTCGGCTTTATTCCCCGAAAAATCGATGGATATTTTGTAATTGTATTCGCTAAAAATAAGCGTCGTATTTGAAAACATCTTGTCATTCACAAGACTATTCCACCTCAAAGTACCCGTTGCATTTCCCCAGTCTAAGCCAAATAAGTCGCGGAAACCTAATACATCACGCCCAAAATAGCCTGAAAGGTAAATTCTGTTTCTATCGTTGATCTTGTAGTTTGCTTTGACATTTAAATCGTAAAAATAAAGTTGAGTATTTTTAAGTGCCTCGTCATTTGAGAGTTTTAAGAAAACATCGGCATACGTTCTTCTTCCCGAAACACTGAAAGAGCCACGATCTTTTACAATGGGGCCTTCTACACTTAAACGAGCTGAAATTAATCCTATTCCTCCGTTTACGCCAAACTTTTTGCTATTTCCATCTTTCATTCTGACATCTAACACAGAAGCCAATCGCCCTCCAAATTCAGCTGGTTGAGTACCTTTATAGAGCGTAACGTCTTTAAGTGCGTCAGAGTTGAATACAGAGAAGAAGCCCAGCAAATGAGATGCGTTGTATACTGTAGCTTCGTCGAGGAGAATCAAATTCTGGTCAGCCGCACCACCGCGCACAAAGAAACCGCCTGTTCCCTCTCCACCCGTTTTTACCCCAGGTCGAAGTTGAATTGTTTTGATAATATCCTTTTCCCCCATCAGTACGGGAACTTTATTCAATTCACGCATGTCCATTTTATCCACACCCATTTGGATATCTGTCACATTTTGATCTTGACGCTCTGCTTCAACTACCACTTCAGATAGTGTATTGTTATCTACCAATTCAAAATCAAATTTTTGATCTGAATTGAGAAGAACTTTTTGCTCAGTGCGCACAAAGCCAACAAACTGTATAGACAGCGTATATTCACCTTCAGGTAAAGTCAGTGAGTAGAAACCATAAGCATTAGTTACTGCCCCTGTATTTTCTAACTCTATAATTCTAACTGTAGCTCCAATTAGTTCTTCACCCGTCCCTGAATCTTTGACATAACCGCTAATCGTATACTTAGGAGTTGACTGAGAAAATAGTACGTTTAGTGATAAAGTACATAATAAAAGAAGAAAAAATCTTTTCATGGTAAGTTCATTATTCAAAACTATTACAAATAAACTAAGTTAAAGTTTAGAAAACACCATAATTACATGAAAGGATGTAAAATTCTTTTAAAGGAAAATGGAGATTACCTGAGAAAATTATCTTATAATTTTCACCACTGAACCGTCATCATAACGAAGAATGACTAGACCTTTAGTGTCCGCTCCAACTTCTTGCCCCATTGCATTAAAATAGCCAATAAGTTTAGCTTTCATATACGGTGCAACCAATACAATATTCGAGTATGCATATTGCCCGTCGAAATCGGTTTGTTTTAAGCGATAATAAGAAACTTTTTCAAGCTCAGGAGAGCTGTCAATTAATTTGTAGGCCAAAGGTGATGAACTATTTCCAGCACCATTCATGTAGCCAACAACAACAAAGTCAAAACCGTTTACACTTTGTTCTATAGTAAAATAGTCATTGTTTCTTTCTGTAGCTGTAATCCATGTTAAATTGACATATTCGCCCTCTCTCTCAGCGTTGAAGCGAGTTAATTCAATTGGGAGAATACTTGTGCAATCAGGACAAGTTGCTCCTGCTGAAGACACTTGATACGTAATAATTTCATCAGCTCTATTTGCCGCGCCAGAAACGCGAATTGTTCCAGGACCTACCAAGGTGTAGCTATCGCTAATGGAAGCATTACCACCACCAAACTGATTTGGCTTCGGTCCACCAGGAATATCTACTTTAAGTGCATCGCAATTTGAACAATTTCCATCAGCACCTGAAGCAGAGCACCCTGTACGTGGTTGCATTTGAGCTTGAACTGTGAATTCACAACCATCTGGCACATCAATATCAATTGACATGGGAATATAGCCTGCATTACAATCGCCCGAAGTTCCTGATCCACAATTCGGTCCACCAAAAGACGTTAAATTGCACCCGCTTAAACAACCACATCCTGCACCTGACACACCAATCGAACCACTCGGACATTGCCCATAAGAGGTAACAGAAAACACTATTAAAGTGAGTTGAATGATATAGACCTTGAGTAGTATGTTCCGAATCATAAACGTTAAGTTTTTAATTACACACTACAATATTATAACAATAATAAGGGACTTGCGTTAAAAGAACATTAACAAAAAGTGATTTTTTTCCACATTCAAGCAAAACAAACAGTAAAAATAATTATCAACAACAAACTACCCGTTGGATTCACGAAGTACTTTCTCATACAGATCTTCGTAAATTGGTAGTACCTTCATTATTGAAAAGAATTCAGCACGATCCAATGCGTTTTTCTTGAACAGTTCTAATTTATCTTTACTTCTCAAGATACTTATCGCATTTTCAGACATGGATTCGACATCGCCTACATCTGACAGATATCCTGTAACACCGTTCACATTCACTTCCGGTATTCCACCCGTGTTAGATGAAATAACAGGAACTCCTGCAGCCATAGCTTCAAGAGCAGCAAGACCAAAACTCTCTGTTTCCGAAGGCAACAAGAATAAATCAGAAATGCGAAGTGGTTTATGCGTCACTTGAAGTTTTCCCAGCATAATAACGCGATCACAAGTCCCCATTTCACGACATAACATTTCTACATTATAGCGTTCGGGTCCATCGCCAACAAGAAGCAATTTACTAGGAATCACATCATTCACTTGTTTGAAAATTCGAATTACATCTTCTACCCTTTTTACCTTTCGGAAATTAGAGATGTGGCACAAAATGGGCTCATCGTCTTTTGCGTATTTTCGTCGCATTTCCATGTCGCGTGGAATTCTATATTCATCTGGACATATAAAATTGGGAATTACTTCAATATCTCGATTTGTATTAAAGTGTTTATAGGTATCTTTCTTTAAACTTTCAGAAACAGCTGTCACAGCATTCGACTTGTCAATACAAAAGCGAATTACAGGAGCAAAAGATGCATCTTTCCCTACCAACGTGATGTCTGTTCCGTGTAATGTAGTAATAAAGGGAATTTTAATCCCCTCAGATTCCAAAATTTGTTGAGCCATATAGGCAGCTGAAGCGTGTGGAATTGCATAATGTACATGCAATAAGTCCAGTTTTTCAAATTTCACTACATCAACCAACTTACTCGCTAGTACAGTCTCATAAGGTTGGTATTCAAACAACGGGTAACTGCTAATTGTCACCTCATGATAAAAGATATTTTCAGTCAACCCATCCAATCGTACTGGCTGAGAATAAGTAATAAAATGTACCTCATGACCTTTTTCTGCCAATGCAATTCCAAGCTCTGTCCCTACAACACCTGACCCACCATACGTTGGGTACAATACCATTCCAATTTTCATTTCTTCTATTTGCTAATTACTTTGTAACTTTTTGTCTTCTTCAGCGCCTCATAAATTACCCGCTGAATTTCTGTACGAGTTGATAAACTTAATATTTTTTTATTCTCTGCATCAGGATATACTCGATTAGATAAAAACACATAATTCACTCCATTGTTCGGATCTACCCAAGCCATTGTTCCAGTAAAGCCTGTATGTCCATAGCTGTCAAGGGAAACTAATTCGCAAGTAGGACCACCGCTTAAACTGCGAACAGGCTTATCAAAACCAATTGCGCGTCTATTTGTACTGCAATTTTGACATTTAGTGTACTGAGCAATAACTTTCTCATCTAAGTACTTCTTTCCTCCATAATGCCCTTTATTCAATAGCATTTGCATCACCGTAGCCAAATCTATCGCATTAGAAAAAACTCCTGCGTGTCCACCAACTCCACCAGTCATTGCAGCTCCTTGGTCATGTACATGTCCGTGAATTAGTTGTTTTCTAAAAATTTTATCGTTTTCAGTTGGCGCAATGAGATCCTGTGACATTTTTGACAAAGGTATATATCGCATTGACGACAGCCCCAAAGGTTCGTAAAACGTTTTTCGCGTATATTCATCAATTGTCATTCCTGTTTGCTTTTTGATGATTTCTTTCATGAAATAATAACCCACATCAGAATATCTGTAGCCCTGACCTCTTTTTACTGGTGTTTCTAAGATTCGCTTAAAAATACTGTCCTGATAACTATCCAAAATATACAAATTCTCGGCAACCTGTGTGGTATATCCTGCTTTTGATGTAGTCGAGTAAATTTCCTGTCTCCATTGTCCTGAGAGCAAGGTTTTGGTGTAAAAAGGTATCCAGGGAGTTAAACCAGCTTGATGGGTGAGTAAATCTTTCATTTTCAAGTTCTGATAACTCGTTCCGTTAACTAGTTCAGGTAAATAGGCTCCTAAAGTTGAGTCAAGATGAAATTTGCTTTTTCCCGCCAAGTCCATCAGTGAAATGGTTGAAGCTACTACTTTCGTTATTGATGCTAAATCGTATACAGCTCTGTCAGTCACTGCTTTCTTATTCTCATACGTGTAATGACCGAAATTTTTGCGATAAATTACCTTCCCGTCTTTAGCCACAACAACCTGACATCCAGGGAAAGCACCTTGCGCGATTCCATATTGTGCAATCGAATCAATCTTGGTTAAATAATTTCTGTCGATTCCCAATTCTTCAGGAATGGTAAATTGAAGTCTCAATCCTCCAATTGTTTTTAATGATAAATCGCGCTTAAAATCTTTTTGCAAGGAAACGGGCAACCTCCCTCCTGCTGGATAGGCTCCCATAAGCACTTGTGCAGAGAGATCTTGTGAATAGCGCGAGTTTTCGTAGCCAAGAAGTAAGCCATCAAAAGAATTTAACTTCACATTTTCATCTGCAAGCGCATAAGGATTACCCAAAAACACGCCGATTTGTTCTTTCAATGTATCCATGTGTCGGATATAGAGTTGCCAACCGTCTGGATATCCATAATTCACCACTGCTCGATTGGTTTCCGCTACAAACACAGTCACTACACGGTCATAATCTGTAAGTTTACCCAATAGCCCCAACGGTTCCATTCCAAGTTGAAAATAAAACACATCCGCTCCCATATAGTCCAACAAACGATTTTCTATCAAATCCGCATTTTTACCCGCGATCACAAGAGCTGTTTTCTTCTCCATATTGAGAATTGGCAGAATATCACCTTCGTTTTTAGCAACTGTAATTGCTTGTTTGATTATATCTCGTTTCAGTAATTCAATTTGAATCTTATTGTCAGCTGTTATCTTCTTTGCTTTTTTCTGCTGTTTGAGTGCCCAATATTTAGCTTTCAGGACTTTCTTGCACCGCGCATCGATTTCATTTACTGAAATTCTATTTTGATTTACTGCCAACTTAATCGCATCAATAGCTTCGTCTACACTTTCCGGAAATAGTAAAATGTCATTTCCCGCAATAAAAGCTTTTACCACGACTTCTGTCTTCCCATAATGATCTGCCACACCTTTCATATTAAGTGCGTCAGAAATGATTAAACCTTCAAATTTCAGGCTATCAATTAACCATTCCTTGATTACTTTTGTAGAAAGACTTGAAGGGGTTCCTGAGCTGTCTAACGCAGGAACATTCAAATGTGCCACCATAACAGCTGATACGCCACCTTTTATCGTTCGCTCAAAGGGTACGAAGTCTACTGCTTGGAATTGTTTGATTGTGTGATTTACTGTGGGTAATTCAAAGTGCGAGTCTTTATCTGTATCACCGTGACCGGGAAAGTGTTTCACACATGCCATCACACCTGCATTTTCTAATCCTTCTACAAAAGCCAATGAAAAGCGAGCTACATCACGTGGGTTCTCACCAAAAGAACGGTGACCAATCACAGGATTATTGGGATTTACATTGACATCTACAACTGGAGCAAAATTGATGTGCACACCTAAATCTGCACATTCACGCCCTATCCAATAGGCTGCATCGCGAATGAGTGAATCATTATTTGTAGCCGCCATTGTCAACTGATAAGGATAGCGCTCAGCATCTGTTAAACGCATTGCAGGTCCCCATTCAGCATCAAGACCTATTAATAGCGGAACTTTTGACATTGCCTGATAATCTTCCGTCATTTTTTTCTGACGCTCTGTATCCCCTTGAAAAAAAATAATTCCGCCAATTCCCTTATTCTTGATCCAATTCTCAATTTCTGCTCGATTTTGTTTTTTTTCTGAAGACCAAGCGGCGACCATGAAAAATTGTGCGATTTTTTCTTCCAATGTTAATGTGGCCAATATACTATCAGCCCAAGTAGATTCATCTTGTAAAAAATAAGGTGATTGATCCTCTTTCAAAAAAGAATCCTCCGTGATTTGATTACGTAAGGAATTGAACTGCAAGATAAATGCAATTAAAATCACTCCCGAAAAACCAAATACAAAACCTTTACTTCTCCACATAATTACCTTTCTAGTGCATAAAAATACTCTGCCTAAATGTCATTTCAACGCACTTGGAACAAAAATTGTGCACAATTCATCGTGAACGGAATTTTTATTCCTGTTTTAGTTGCTTAAATTTGCATAATACATCTCAGTAATGAGATATAAAAATAGAACTCATGTTATTTAGAAATATTTCCTTCATGAAAATTAATCGCAACAGGCGATATGATTACACTCCTCGTTATTACGATGAGAGGAAGGAGAAATTGAAGGCACGGATTGAAAAATATCAACGTGAATCTGATGAAGGAGATAGAACAAGTGAAGAAAGACTAACAGATTTACGCGAAAGAATAAGCGATAATTGGGTGCGAGGAGATGAATATAAAAAGTCGATTTTCACTTCAAACATCCGACTTGTCATTATCTTAGCTGTCATATTGGCGTTAATCTTTTTTGTTTTCAACGGACTAGAAATCGGTGGAACTTATCTTGATCAACTAAAATCTAAGTAAGTACATGAGTGATGTAATCAAGCTTCTTCCGGATAATATTGCGAATCAAATTGCTGCAGGTGAGGTTATTCAACGCCCCGCTTCTGTTGTTAAGGAATTGATGGAGAATGCTATTGATGCAGGAGCGACAACGGTCAATCTTGTGATTAAGGATGCGGGAAAAACACTTATTCAGGTCGTAGACAACGGTTCGGGCATCTCAGAAAATGATGCTCATTTGGCTTTTGAGCGCCATGCTACGAGTAAAGTTTCCTCGGCAGAAGATTTATATGCTTTGCGCACAAAGGGGTTTCGAGGTGAAGCTTTAGCTTCTATCGCTGCGATTGCTCACGTTGAACTGAAAACAAAACAAGCTGATAAGGAACTGGGGACAATAATGACTATCGAGGGTTCTGAAATTAAGTCGGTTGAGCCGGGAATGGTTGCTGAAGGGAGTAGTTTTTCGGTTAAAAATCTCTTTTTCAATGTACCTGCTCGTAGAAATTTCTTGAAACCCGACCCCACAGAAACGAAACATATCGTAGAGGAATTTGTGCGAATTGCACTAACTCACCCTGAAGTTGCATTTACTTTTCACCACAACGGCTCTGAGTTGTACAAACTTGCAGCGACAAAGAATATACGTATGCGAATTGTCGACTTATTCGGCAAGGCGATAAACGACAAATTAGTTCCTGTTGAAGAATTCACGGACATTGTAGGGATTTCAGGGTTTGTGGTAAAACCTGAGTTTGCGCGCAAAACGACAGGCGAACAATATCTTTTCGTGAACAATCGCTTTTTTAAGGAGCGTTATTTTCACCATTCTATTAAATCGGCTTTCGAGAATTTAATTCCTAAAGATCATCAACCCTCTTATTTCCTGTATTTTGATGTGGATCCAGCATCAATTGATGTCAATGTACATCCAACAAAAACGGAAATTAAATTCGAGGAAGATCGTTCGATATATGCCATTCTCAAAAGCGCAGTGCGACAAGCATTGGGTAAATACAATATTGCTCCAACTTTAGATTTTGAACAAGAAATGGCTTTTCCGCACAGTAAGCCAGCTGAAGGAGAAGCAATTCGAATCCCTACAATCAAAGTCAACCCGAATTTTAACCCTTTTTCAAACGATACTCATTCTTCAAGTAATAGTTCACCAAAGCAATACCAACAAAATAATAACCAAGGATTTAAATCAATAAAACCAAACAAGTCTGCGTGGGAAGATTTCTATGCAGTAACTAAGGATGAGAAATCGGAATTGGACGATTTGAGAATGGGATTTTCTGAAGAAGAAGCTACTGATGAAACTAAAGATTTAGTTGACTCAGAAGTGAAAGAGCTTCTTCAAATTCAAAAGAAATTCATTCTATGCCCTGTAAAAACCGGATTCTTTATCATCGACCAACACCGCGCACATTTGCGAATTTTGTATGATGAGTTAATGGAGCAATTTATGGTTCACCCTATTCCCTCACAACAACTTCTTTTTCCTATTGAGAAGTCTGTGAACAAAGGCGAAAAGGAATTTTGGGAAGCACACACTAAACAAATTGAGCGTTTAGGGTTTAATTGGGAATGGAAAGAGCAGAATTTGATTGTGAATGGCGTTCCACATTTGATTAAAGAAGAGAATATGGAACTCTTTATCGATGAACTTTTACACAAGCTTGCACTTGAGGATATTGACGCGGGAGAATTTGCGCATACCTTAATACTTCGCTTGAGTAAGTCAGGTGCAATTCACTCGGGAGAATCGTTGGAGAAAGAAGAAATGCTGCATATTGTAGAAAAATTATTTCAATCGAAAGAGCCAAGTTTTACTCCAGATGGCAAGAAAATAGTGAAAATGATTAATATTAACGAATTAACAAACGATTTCTAGTATGTTTCAAATGCTTCAGAATTTACCACACATTACAAAGAATATATTAATCATTAATGTATTGCTGTTTGTTGCTACATTTTTGTTTCAAGGACAGATTGATTTGATTAGAGAATTGGGAGCTTATACTTTCAACTCTCCACTCTTTCAACCGTACCAAATTGTCACTCACTTTTTTATGCATGGCGGCTTGATGCATATCTTCTTTAATATGTTTGCACTTGTGATGTTTGGTGCACATTTGGAACGCATCTGGGGACCTAAACGCTTTTTTGTCTTTTACATTATTTCTGCTTTAGGAGCTTATTTGCTATACGGTGGAATTGGAACTTATGAGATGTATCAAGCTAAAATGGAAATTCTCAACACATTCAATAATGGTGAATTAATTCTCAGCGAAGTTAATAACGCAATAATTGAAGGACGTAGCAGCATACTTACAGATAATCCTGATACAATTGCATTTTTGAATTCACCACTTTCAAGAGCATACATCAATCCTGGCATCACACCTATGGTTGGAGCTTCAGGAGCTATTTTCGGATTATTAGCTGCATTTGGAACCTTGTTTCCTAATACACAACTCATGCTCCTCTTTCCTCCTATTCCAATCAAAGCTAAATATTTAGTTATTGGACTTATGGTAATTTCTATTTATCTTGGTTTGAATCAATTTGAAGGAGATAATATTGCCCACTTTGCCCACGTTGGCGGTGGTCTAGTAGGATTTATAATGGTGAAAATATGGCAACGTAATAGAACAACATTCTATTAAAAACTATAGTAATGAGAGGAACATTTATAGAAGAAATAAAGCATCAATTTAAGTATGGAGGAATACATTTGCAGTTGCTCTTTATTAATCTTGGTATATACCTTATTATCAATCTTCTATTAATTCTCGATAAGCTCTTTTTAACTTCGGGAATTTTCGCTTCGTTTATTGAATCGGCTTTTATTTTACCTGCAGATTTCGCTTCTTTACTTTATAGACCTTGGACGCTTATAACTTATATGTTTGCACACATAAGCTTCTTCCATATTCTCGGTAATATGATTTTCCTTTATTTTGGAGGTGATATATTTAGAAACTTATTGGGTGAGCGAAGATTGTTGTATACATACTTGGTTGGTGGTTTGATTGGTGGAATAATTCAAATTGCCGCAAATGAATTTATTCCATTTTTCATGGAGCGTGCTTCAGGTGGAATGATAGGAGCTTCGGCAGCAGTGATGGCAGTTTTTATCGCAGTTGCATTTTACCGCCCCAATGCACAAGTTTTTCTTTTTGGGATGTTCCCCGTGCGTTTGATTGTCTTGGCCCTCATTTTTATGGCAATGGATTTTTTAAATCTTACTTCAGACGATAATGTCGGTCATCTTGCACATTTGGGTGGAGCTTTAGTTGGTTATTTGTCAGTGCAAAATGTCCATTCACACAATAATTTCATGTCGCGAATTGAAATGTGGGGAGATCGAAAATGGATGCAGATTACAGCCCTCTTCAAACGCACTCCTAAAATGAGAGCGTACCGCACGCATACTAAAACAAAAACACCAAACTACGGTAGACCGAAAAGTGACGAAGAATTTCTCGCAGAAAAGAAAGCAAATCAAGAGCGTATAGATGCCATCTTGGATAAGATTTCTAAAAAGGGTTATGATAGTTTGTCAAAGGAAGAAAAACAATTTCTCTTTAACCAAAAAGAAGAATAATGAAACGGCCAGGGATACGGTTTTTCTCTTTAGATGGTTTTATGACGCTTCTTACAATTGTAGGAATTATAACTCTTTTAATTAGCTATTTTAGTCCATATACTGACCCTAGAGATTTCAAATTGATTCCATTATTTGGATTGGCTTACCCTTTCATCCTTCTTGCTAACTTTATTTTATTGGTTTATTGGGTTTTGCGTCGTCGCTGGAAGATTACAATCACAATGATTATTGTTTTATTGATTGGAATTCCATTACACAATAGAATATTTGCCACATCAGGCTCAACAACGAATGACGACAAGAAGTTTGTTTCAATTATGAGTTACAATGTACGGCTTTTTGATGTCTATGATTGGTTCGGAAGAGGTTATGAAACCCGAAATGACATAATGGCATTTTTAAAAAGTCAGGACACCGACATTATTTGTTTTCAAGAGTTTTACTACGAAAATAAGCCTACCAATTTTAATACTACTGATACAATCATCCACTTGTTGCAGTCACCTCACAAATATGGTCGTTACACATCAGGAGCTAAAGGAACTGTTCATTTTGGTGTAATGACATTCAGCAAATATCCCATTATTAATTCTGGCTATATCGACATCAATTCTGTAGCAAGTAACCACTGTATTTACACCGATATTAAAAAAGACTCAATCATTTTCAGAGTGTACAACCTTCACATTGGCAGTATTCAAATTCAGGATGACGAGTACGACTTGTTTTCAGAGAAGCCTAACACCTTGGAAGATGACAAAACAGAACGAAGTAAGCGATTAATAGGTCGTGTTTTGGCTGCGTACCGCACGCGAATTGAACAAGCTGAATCCATTCTTGAACACAGCAAAAACTCACCCTATCCAGTTATTATTTGTGGTGATTTTAACGACACTCCTGCAAGTTATACCTACAATCAATTCTATAAATTATACAACGATGCTTTCCTTAATGGAACCTATGGGATTGGAACTACATACGCAGGTAAAATTCCCGCTAACAGAATTGATTTTATTTTTCACGACAACTTCTTTAATACACAATCGTTTGAAATTCAAGAAGAGATACTGTCTGACCATCGTGCAATTTGGGCAACACTTGAAGTAAGCGAATAAGCTTAAAATCCTAGAGATAGGAGTTCGAAAAAATTGAGTAAAGCCAATAAAAACCAAAGAGAGTTCAGCGTAAAAAAAGTTTGAGATACAGACTGATTTTCAAAAAACTTGTAATTTGCTACAACGGCCAATATTCCTATTGCGAAAACTACTAATTCGGGCGGTAAAGTTGTTTCAAAAAATAAACTGCAAACAAAAATTGAGGAAAGGACAAGATATAATATAAAGAACGCCTTGTTCAGTCTTTTAGCGAAGCGAATCATTACAACTAATGAAGCGATTAAGAATAAAATTCCAATTATTTGAACAATATAATACTCGCGACTTGTAAACCAATCACTCAAATCACTGTATTTCAACACTAAAGCCATAAACCATTGGTCGTTAATCAAATTTACTGTGGCAAATGCAGCAAAGAAAAACAGACCGTAGCTAAACTTTTTGGTTAGAATAAGGTGTTTTAAAAAAATGAAATCGGCAACGACGAAAAGTAAAAAGGCATTTAGAAGAAAAGGAGCGATAAAAACGGATGTCGTTAAATACTGTGTCAATCCGAAAAAGGAATACATCAAAGCAATACCTGCGATTATTCGACTTTCAAATGACATAGCTGAATTACCCTTTCTTAATTCCCAATGCTTCTTCTACATAATCGAATGTAGATAAAATCACAGGTTTACCGTCAACCACAGCAATATCGTGTTCGAAGTGAGCAGATGGCATACCGTCTTCGGTTACTATTGTCCAGTTGTCATCTAGTTGTGTCACTTTGTGCGTGCCCATGTTAATCATAGGCTCGATAGCAATCGTAAGTCCATTTTGAATTTTCTTTCCTCTGCCTCTACGACCATAATTTGGCACTTGAGGTTCTTCGTGCAAGGTTTTCCCAATTCCATGACCGACTAACTCGCGCACTACTCCGTACCCATGTTTTTCCGCATGTTGTTGAATTGCGAAACCAATATCTTCAATTCGATTGCCCACTTTAGCTTCAGCAATTCCGAGATCAAGACATTCTCTAGTAACTTTAAGGAGCATTTTAATTTCAGGTTTCACCTCTCCTACTTCAAACGTATAAGCGTGATCACCATAATAACCATTTAGTTTAGCCCCACAATCTACCGAAACGATATCACCATCTTGCAAAGGACGGTCAGTTGGCAAACCGTGAACCACAGCCTCATTCACCGAAGTCAAAAGAGTTGACGGGCAACCATACAGACCTTTAAATCCTGGTGTAGCACCTTGTGAGAGGATATATTCCTCAGCTAATTGATCCAAATATTTGGGTGTTACTCCGGGTTTAATTTCCTTTGCTAACATTCCTAAAGTTCGAGAAACAACCAACGCAGCTTGTCTCATCAATTCAATTTCTTCGGCAGTTTTATAAATGATCATATTTAAAATAAAAAAGGGGTCGGATATCCGACCCCACAAAAGTAATTAAAATAAGATTATGCTAATACTTCTTTTACTAAGTCTGCAGCTTCTTGAAGTAAAACTGCTGAATGTACATTTAGACCTGAGTCATCAATCAACTTTTTAGCTTCAACAGCGTTAGTACCTTGTAGACGAACGATAATTGGCACAGGAATGCTTCCCATGTTTTTATACGCGTCAACCACACCTTGTGCTACACGGTCACAACGTACGATACCACCAAAAATATTAATAAGAATAGCTTTTACATTTGGATCTTTCAAAATGATACGGAAAGCTTTTTCAACGCGCTCAGCGTTAGCAGTACCTCCTACGTCAAGGAAGTTAGCAGGACTACCACCTGAATATTTGATAATATCCATCGTAGCCATTGCTAAACCAGCTCCATTAACCATACAACCTACGTTTCCGTCAAGTTTTACATAGTTCAAACCAGCTTCACCAGCTTCTACTTCTGTTGGATCCTCTTCAGTTGTATCACGCATTACTGCATAGTCAGGGTGTCTGAAAAGTGAATTTTCATCCAACGTAACTTTTGCATCAACTGCAATAATTTTATTATCCGAAGTTTTTAATACTGGATTAATTTCAAACATTGAAGCATCACAACCAAGGTAAGCATTGTAAAGAGACACAACAAATTTTGTCATTTCTTTAAAAGCCTGTCCTTCAAGTCCAAGGTTAAACGCAATGCGTCTAGCTTGAAAACCTTGAAGACCTACGCGAGGATCAATTTCTTCAGAAAAAATAAGGTGAGGAGTTTTTTCAGCAACAGCTTCGATATCCATTCCACCTTCAGTTGAATAAATAATCACATTACGACCTCTATCACGGTTCATTAAAACAGACATATAAATCTCAGAAGGCTCTGATTCCCCAGGATAATATACATCTTCAGCAATTAACACTTTATTTACTCGCTTTCCTTCAGCTGAAGTTTGCGCAGTAACAAGGTGTCCACCTAAAATTCCTTTAACTTTTTCTTCAACGTGTTCAATTCCTTTAGCTAAAACCACACCATGAGATTGCGTTTCAGTAACTAAACCTTTTCCGCGACCACCTGCGTGAATTTGCGCTTTAACCACATACCATGAAGTTCCGGTTTGCTCAGTTAAAAATTTAGCTGCATCGATTGCCTTTGATGGGCTATCTACTACAACACCTTCTTGAACTCCTACTCCAAAGCTTTTTAGAATTGATTTTCCTTGATACTCGTGTAAATTCATTATTTTTTGTTTTTGACGTGCTAAAAGTAACGGTAATAATGATAAAATTCAAAGAAAACTATCACCAGTTTTACACATTATTTGAACACCTCTATTTTGTTTTGGTTAATGTACTCTTTCAGTTGCGGCTTTTTTGTTTGTCAATTCTTTCATGTGTTCCCAAACCTTATCTATGGAGGCTCCAAGAGCAAACAGTTCTTCAGTTTGTGCTTCGTTCAATAATTTGGGATCAGTGAAGTGATGCGGCACAAAATTCGTGTCAAACTTACCAGATCGAAATGCTTCGTGCTTCAAAACAAATTTCCCGAAATTAAGGGTTGTCGTCACTCCACTTATTTGAAACGTATCAATTGCTTCAATCATTTTTTCTATAGCCGCTGCTCTATCTACATCCCACACACATAGTTTCCCAATCATTGGGTCGTAGAAAATTGGGATGTCCATTCCTTCTGAAAAACCGTGATCATAGCGAATTCCTTCACCTACTGGCGGTCTATATCGCCTCAAATTCCCGACATTCGGTAAAAAGTTGTTTGCCGCATCTTCTGCATACAATCTCAATTCAATTGCGTGTCCGTTAATTTGGAGTTCATCTTGTTTTTTAGGCAACACTTCTCCATCTGCTACACGAATTTGCCATTCGACTAAATCCTCACCAGTAATCATCTCCGTAACAGGGTGCTCAACTTGTAGACGCGTGTTCATTTCAAGAAAATAGAATTTCATGCTATCATCTAACAAAAATTCTACAGTTCCTGCACCTTCATAATTACAAGCTTTTGCGACATTGCATGCAGCTTGCCCCATTTCTTCGCGCAACTCAGGAGTTAACACAGAGCTTGGAGCTTCCTCAACTACTTTTTGATGGCGACGTTGTACACTGCATTCTCGTTCAAAAAGATGCACTACATTACCGTGTTGATCAGCAAAAACTTGAATTTCGATATGTCTTGGAGAAGTAACGAATTTTTCAATGAATACAGCGTCGTCACCGAAAGAGTTTCGCGCTTCAGATTGAGCCATAGCCATTTTCTCTACGAATTCATCCGAACTCTCAACTAGTCTCATTCCTTTACCTCCACCACCAGCAGAAGCTTTAATTAAAACTGGGTAGCCAATTCCGTCTGCAATTTTACGTCCCTCTTCTGGTTCTTTGATAGCATACTCAGTTCCAGGAACTAAAGGCACACCATAATCCATTACAGTTGCTTTCGCTTCGAGTTTGCTCCCCATCAGTTGCATTGCCTCTGGCGAAGGCCCTATGAATTTCACGCCTATTTCAGTCACTTTGCGTGCAAATTCCGCATTTTCGGATAAAAAACCATAACCAGGATGCACACCATCGCAACCAGTGTCCTTTAATATTTTAAGCAATTTATCCTGATTCAAGTAACTCTCAGTTGAAGGTGATGCTCCTATATGGTAAGCTTCATCCGCTTCAAAAACAAAAGGTGCTGAGCTATCTGCATCAGAGTAAACTGCTACAGATTTAATTTGCATTTTTTTGCACGTTCTGATAATTCTTCGTGCAATTTCACCTCTATTTGCTATCAGTATCTTCTTCATCTTTTGTTGTACCATTATTTTGATTCAAATAACTTGCAGGAATTGGCACTTCCTGATTTTTTTTATGCCCTAAATACCTTCTTCTATCTACTGGTCTAAATACATCTAGCCCATATTGGATAACTTTAAAGTCGCCAATATTACGGAATGATTCCTGATAATGCAAACCTACCCCTTGAGTAAATAAACCAAGGTCTTTATTTTGAATTACATTAAATTGATTCGATTCATTGAAAATATTCACCCTAAAGGTTCCTGATGAATTTAATTTGTATTCCAAATTTACATCTCCGATAAAATTGCTTGCCGCGCCTTCCTCCTGTCCTGCCTTCACTTGATTCACACCAAAGCTACCTGCGACAACTAATCGATCTTCTAAAAATCCTTTTGACACACCAAACTCGTACGAACTTTCTTGCGTAAATTGATCTGAATCAAGTTTTACACTCAATTTATAGTCTTGTGATACTTGATCTAAAACAGCATTAATTTGGTTTGATACAATCTCTAAAGCAGCACTATTCGCTGTGTTACTTTGCCCTCGGATGGGTTGGAATTTTCTAAACAACAACAATGAGAAGAACTGTCTGTTCAATTCATCTTTATCTGCTCTAATTCTATTAATTGTTGCTTTTCCTGATTCAGGTGCTTGAGGTGCAGCTAAATCGAAAGTGATAAGTGGCTTCTCTAATGATTCTTTTAATTCCAAATAACAATAGATCAGATCTTTTACTCCTGTTCTATCCGAGTCAATAAAATCACTTACAACTTCAGAAATATTGGCATTCACTAAATAGTAAGTACGCAAATTCAAACTTGCATCGTAAGGATTTCCAGTCCACTGAACCGTTCCACCTTCTTCAATATAGAAAATCTTTTTAACAGGTCCCATAGCAAAATTATACTCACCTTGTTTAACTCGATAAGTACCGCTAATAGATAATTCATTATATTCATCTAGTTTTATGTTGATCGGTCCCGAGCCCGTAGCTGTTATTTCGTCACCAATATTCTCATCAAAAATAATTTTTATTCGTGCATTTTCTCTGACATCAAAATTCAGATTCAGCTTAACTCCAGTAAAGTTTATTTTATCCTTATCGAATATTGAAATAGAATCTCCTTTGCTTACAAAAGTTATAAAGCCGTCATCTTTAATATCCCCTCTACCATACATAGGGAAGTTAATCCAAGTACCTCTTTCTGTTTTGGCATTAACAGTAACTTCAAGATTATCAAGGTATCCAAAAATATTCGCATAGCCTGTTACATACGCTTTACCATAATATGGCTCACCTACTTTGTATGCTGTATTTAAAACCATAAATCGCGTTAATGGAACTTCTTTCCATGGTTCTAAAGGATTTTTCTTAATTCCATCAGTCTCCAAATCTATTCCCACATCAAAACTCCAATCTTTAAAATTTTCATGGAAAATAGAGCCAACTAAACTCCCCGTATTTCCTTCTTCATCAGTAATTGGCAATACAGGAAGCAAAAAACCATACTCATCTGCAATAATATCTCCGCTTAATCTGTAATCAGTTCCCAGAAGACCTACAGTTGCTCCTGCATTACTTAATCGAACTTTTCCATTCACTTGAGGTTCGTCAAAAGCTCCTGTTAAACTTAGTTTACCAGTAAGTTGACCACGTATATTTGAAACTACTTTATCATCAAAGAAAGCATTCACAAAGGCGATTTCAGTTTTGTCAAAAACGAGATTTGCTACGATATTACTATCTGGTTTATCCACAAAATAATGACCATCAAAACCTATCGACTCGTTGCCCTTATAAAAAAGTGTTCCATCTACATCAAACCTTCTGAGTACGTTGTCGTAATAGGAGTTTACATTTACATCTCCCAAGAGGTTTTTATCTATTTCGAGACTATCTACTCCAAGTTCACCAAAAACCCCAATAGAGTGAAAGGCATCAGTCACATAACCTCTTCCATTTAATAACCCTTCAATTTCGACACGACCTTCAAACAGTGCATTTATATCCGCAAGTTGAAAGTCATTGATGAAAAAGTCAAGCTTATCTTCTGGATTGTTGGATATGCAACCATCTAAAGAAATGTATTGTAAATTATGTTCCAAAGTAAAATCCTCAACAACAATATTATAAGGCGCGTAGTGAATGTAAGCGGTATCAGCAAAATTCCATTCTTGATTCTTCATAAAGAATCTGCCCTGTTCAATTGATAAAATATAATCAACAGGACTTGCGATAGTTGTTAGCCAGTTAATTTGACCATTTTTTGTGTTATTTTCATCTCCCCAAGCTAATGTCGAACTTAAAGTATTATTTGTTCCAGTCGTTTCAAATTTGACATTAGCAAAATTTAAGCTATCATTCAATTTCAGAAGGTCGATATCATAATTTGCGTAAATACTACCGGCTTTTACATCATGAATAAGTGAAACGCCAGATATTTCATACTGGTTATACTTCACTAAATCAGAAGTAAAGTTCAAATCAAAGTAATTTAATTCACCGTTATACTTACCATTTATTACTGAATTTGGAGCAAGAGAAAACCCAGGAGTTATTACATCGAAGATTGGTTTGGCATCTTTTATTGTAACACGATACCCAAATTCTTCATTTAACGGTTTTGTTTTTTCATTGGTCAAATTGAGAAACGAGGGGAATATAGTTGCGAATTGATTTTTGAAAGACTGAATAAAATCGGTGAAATTTAACTTTCCAATCAGAACCGCATCAAGTATTGAAGAATTTACAGTCAGGGTATCTGAATCTGGATGTCGTCTAGTATTAATAACAAAATCCTCTATTTCAAAAGACTTCGATCCTTGTTTGTATCTCACCTCTTTCAGCGCAATTTCTCCAACAAAATCATCCAGTCCAAATCCTGCTACATTCACATCTAATATCGCGGCAAAAGATGTACTATCAGCACCTGAAAAATACAATTCTTTTAATTCTGCTTTAGCTACAGTAACCCTAAAGTCCATTCGCTGCACCTTACCAAACTCAACAGATCCATCGTAGATTAGAGCCAAGTTTTTATCTGAAACATGAACTACACCGTCAAATTTACTGTCTTTTAGCGTCCCTTCTTTTACAGATATATTTTGATACGAGTAATTTAAAAATTCGAACTTTCTAACTTCTCCTTTAATATCTGTTAGCTCAAATGTTTTTGCCGAAAGACCTTTACCAGAAAGAAAGAAGTCTCCTTCAAGTCGCCCAAAATCCTTTCGATTTATGAATTTGCCAAGATCAAAAGAAACAATTCTTAAATCATATTCACTATACAATGAACGATTAAAATAATATAAATCATCCGCTTCGTTATAGGTGAATTGAACTCCATAGGGAACTTGAATAGTCCCTACATCAGCTCTAGCTTCAGCTAATGAAACAGTAAAATCATCCAACGCACCAAACAAACGCAAATCATCAACTTGAAGCAATCCTAATCTGTTTAGTTCCTGAGTCATTTTTACGTATCTCTTTTCTCCGTCCTTATCGGGTAAACGAAATGCTTTTAAATCACTCGATGAAGTTTGAAAATAATCCAACTTTTCGTCAAAAATCTCGTATTCAAATTTTCTAAAATCAGGAAGCTTTATTGTTCCTTTGATTATGGTCTCTTCGCCTGTTTCAAGATGTAAATCATTAATATTTAGATTTTTCACTTTCCTTGTCACTTTAGCATTCAACCATACATCTTGATCCATCCCCCAAAGCTGTGGAGCAAAATAGGCGACGTCTAACATCGATACTTTTGAGTTCTTAACTTCAGCTCTGAAATCTACGCTATCGACAAAATGATTGAAATTTGAATATGAACGTGTATGCAAGGTGAAGTATGGAAAATTTGCATCAGTTTTTGGAGTCTTAATTTTCATGTTTTTCACATGAAGACTGTCGCCTGACACATCTGCTTGACCAGAAAAATTAAGCAATTCGAACCCTGAAACATCTTTTGCCCGTAACGTCTCAATCTGCGCAACAAGGTGATTATCTGGATTTGAAAAATTTGTAGCCCGTAACTTTATGTTTTTTAAGTTTAAATGATCATAATCCATTCCATATGGATTGGTCGATTTATCTTCCAACTCATAAACAAAATTCACTCCATCTAATTCAATTTCATCTACTGTTAGAAGTGGTGTTGAACTTTTTTTCTTTTTAGGTTTATCTGACTTGAAGTAATCTGCCAGATATTGAAAATTAAAATCTTCTTCACCTGCATATCTTATGATTTTAACCACCCCATCTGTCAAAGTTACCGATTGGACTTTTATATTGTTGAAACCAAGAGGGTAATTACCTAAATCGATTTTCAATGTTTGAACACTTGTCAATGTATCATTGTGTGAATCCTCTATAAACAATCCCTCAAAGTAGACACGGTCAAGCGCCACAATATCAATCTTATCTATACGTATTTCACGACCGAGTTCTTTACTTAAATATGAGGCAACTTGGCTTCCCAAATAGGTCTGAAAAGCCGAAAAACGAATGGCAAAAGAAAATAAAATAAGTAGAATAAGTATCCATTCAAGAATACCTCCAATGAAGCGAGCTGTTATTTTAACTACTTTTGTCATTAAATCTCAAAGTTAACTAAAGTTGAGCGATAAGGATATATTTATTTTAGCAATTGAATCGTCTTGTGACGACACCTCAGCTTCTGTACTCAAAAATAAGACCATTTTATCAAATATTGTTGCTGGACAAGACATTCATAAACTTTATGGTGGTGTCGTTCCTGAGCTTGCATCGCGCGCTCATCAGCAACATATTTTACCTGTAGTTGATGCAGCTATCAAGAAAGCGGGAATAGAGAAAGAAGATTTGGATGCTGTTGCATTTACTAAAGGCCCTGGTTTACTAGGCTCTTTACTTGTAGGGACTTCGTTTGCTAAAGCAATGGCACTGGGTTTAAACATTCCACTAATCGATGTCAATCATATGCGTGGACATGTACTTGCTCATTTCATTGAAGATGGCTCTCCTGTTCCCGAATTCCCTTTTTTATGCCTCACTGTTTCAGGTGGTCATACTCAAATTGTGAAAGTTAGCTCTCCGTTAGAAATGGAAATAATTGGGACGACCATAGATGATGCTGCAGGAGAAGCATTTGACAAGACCGCAAAAATACTTAATCTCCCCTATCCTGGAGGTCCATTAATTGACAAACACGCTCAAGATGGTGACCCAAAGGCCTTTCAGTTTGCCAAACCGCGAATTGAAGGTTATAACTTTAGTTTTAGTGGATTAAAAACAAGTATTTTATATGCTATTCAAAAATTCGAAAAAGAAAATCCGTGTTTCAAAACAGAACGATTAAACGACATTTGTGCTTCTGTTCAGCATTCTATAGTCGAAATTCTATTCGATAAACTCATTCGCGCTGCTGAAGACTTAAAAATTAATCATATCGCCATAGCTGGTGGCGTTTCAGCAAACTCACACTTGCGAAGTGAATTGGAACGTATCGGAAAATTAAAAAACTGGAAAACGTATATTCCTAAATTCGAATATTGTACTGATAATGCAGCCATGATAGGCATTGTAGGTTATTATCAGTTTTTAGAAAATGACTTTACAGATCAATCTGCAAGTCCTTCTGCTCGAATGGCATTTAACAAGGTACCATAAATTTGCAAACAAAATAGCTGAATCTAACTATCCAATTTCTTTACTTGATTTAAAGCCTCTAAACAAATCAATAATTGGAACCGCCATAAACGTGATGATTACACCAAATTGGATTAATACACCTACATTGTCCGTAACAGAAAATGAACTGTAATACAATGCCAAAACTCCTGCTATTCCTGCAAAGTAGATGTAATTGTACGTATAACGTTTCCTAGAAATTACTGTTTTCAAAAATTGGCAAACAATATATATAAAAACAATGGCAGAAATGATGTCTTTATTACTTTCCAAAAGTAAATTAAAGAAAAACGCATCCGCCAATCCAAAAGTGATTATTAGCTGCAATACGGCAAATCCGCTTAATAAGTAACGTTTATTTTTCATTTTAAATTCTCATTTAACCAGATACCTAATATAATAATTCCTTGGTAATTATCTGGATTTTGTCTTGCTTTTTTGACAAGTTTCTTTCTATCAAAAAAAGGTAAAACATCCAAACCTGATTCAAAATTACCCCAATCATTTTCTGTTAGTTCAGAAACTTTCGTTGACAATTTTAGCAGTTGAATATTATTCGCATATTTCTTTGCTAAATTATCTTCAAAGCCTTGCTCCTTCAAACCATCAGGCACACTCATCACATAGGCAAACAACTCTTTTGACAAGCTTTGAAAATTGAGTTTTTTCGAATCATTTTGCAGTAGGAATCTCAGCATGGGGAGTTGTTTACTTTTAATCGAAATATACAACTCGGTTAGAGATAAACGCCCAATCAATGGCAATTGATAACCTGGATTTCCATAACCAATTTTGTTGTTCAAGAATAAAAAGACTCCATTTTTGGAGTATTCTTCAAAGTTAAAATAGCTTTTCACTTCTTCGTTTGAACGGATAAGATGCTCGAATTGATACAGAAATTCAATATCCCAATATTCTTGCAATAGTTTTTCCTTTTTCCACTTCCCCGACAGACCTCTCCAGTTCCAAAGACCAAGTTTATGTATCTGTGACCGAATTGTTGGAGAAAAACTCATGGGCCATTTTTTTCTATTTAATTCTGGCAGCCAATGAAAAACTTCTTTTGCCGCAAATAATTCAGAAAACCCAAATGTAGTAGAGTCGAATTCAGTTGAAATACCACATGGCACATCCATTTCAGCAACCATATCTGTAAATGAACTGTATGTCTTTGGGAGGCATTCAAATTCACTTGACTTTTCAGGAAGCAATTCTTCAATTTTCTCATGTACAGCATCCACACTTTGGAAGTTCATTGCGTGGCGCTTATTCCATTCGAAATACGACTTAAGCTCGAAATGATCTTCACTAATGTGTAAATATTGCCCCCCCTCTAATTGTTTTATGCCCCTAATGAGCGTAGTTGAGGGTAAAAAGAATTCGAACCTGAAATAATCAAGGAGCGCTTGTGCATCTATTTCACGTTCAACCTCTCCCGAAATCAGAAGTTCTTTTAATGATTGGGAAAACAGTGCTTTGTATGCGTCGTGAGCGTAATAAATTGGAAAAAGTCCAAATGAATCTGCAAAAACATGAATGTCCTGTGCTTTTTCATTCCAAATTACACCACAAAATCCGCCTTCTAATGTGTTCAATGCTTTTTCGGGAGATTTTTTAGCAATTTCGAAAAACGAATCAGCATCAAATGAAGAGTTAAATGATTGATTTCCTGAAACAAATAATGTCAATTCATCATGAACAAAAGTATGTTCGAATCCACGTAAACGAAGTAAGTTGTTTTGGAATTTAAATTCATCTTTTCCCAACTCTACTTTTTGCTCAAAACTTCCGTATAAACTCATCTCGATTTTCTTGTATATAGAATGCATTACAAAGTAAAGAAGTATAATGGAGAATCCGTGTAATGAATGTTACAATTGTACCTTTTTTGAAGGGAACTATCAAATTGGATCATTATAAGTCTTATGAGATTCAGACAGCAATTCATTCAACTTACTAAGTTCTGCAGCTGTCAAATCACGCCACTTACCTACTGGAACGTCTAATTCGATATTCATAATTCGAATACGCTTCAGTTTGATTACCTCATAGCCTAGATATTCGCACATGCGGCGAATTTGTCTATTCAACCCTTGTGTAAGGATAATACGAAACTCAAAACGCCCTATTTGTTCCACTTCACACTCACGTGTAACTGTGTCCAGAATTGGAATTCCCGAGCTCATTTTCTGAATAAAATCCTTAGTCACAGGCTTATCTACTTTTACAAGATATTCTTTTTCGTGATTGTTTCTAGCCCGTAATATTTTATTTACAATATCGCCATCATTTGTAAGTAAAATCAGACCTTCACTAGGTTTATCGAGTCGACCTATTGGAAAAATTCGCTTGGGGTAATTAATAAATTCGATGATGTTGTTCTTCTCAACCTTCGTATCAGTAGTACATACAACTCCAACTGGCTTATTGAAAGCGAGATAAATAGATTTTTCTTTTGAATCACCAATTAATTTTCCGTCTACTCTCACTTCATCAGAAGGAAGAACTCTTGTCCCCATTTCTGGAACTTTACCATTTATGGTTACCCGCTCCTCCTCAATCAGTTTGTCAGCTGCTCTTCTAGAGCAAAAACCAACTTCGCTAAGGTATTTATTGATTCGGATTGATTGTTCGTCGCCCATTCTTACACTTTCTGTTTGATGGCAAATTTACACAATAATTATACGTTCTGTAGAGAGAAAATTTCTTATATCTATTGATAATAGTAAATAACTTACTTTCTCAAAAACTGTTTTAACAAATCAACTCAATTTGAGTATGAATATAAAGTATTCACTATCTTTGATTTAGAATCACACATTAAGGGTTAGATGGAAAATAATGAACTCTCTGCAAAAGACACGCTGAAGAAGATTGATGAACTTGAAAAGGAGTTAAAAAAACTTCGTTTAAATCTATCTAAATCTGTGTCTTCAGTTCATGTTCCTGAAAATATGAAGGAGCCCTTTAGTCAAGCTGAAAAATCAGTACTTTCTTATTTCCAAAACCTAGTATTAAATCCTTCGAAAGGAAGTATTGATATAGAGGGTGAGCGCTATATATTAGTCCGTGCATCTGCGCTATCTTACGACTTCTTTCACACAATAATCAATTTATATTCAGAGAAAACACCATCTGAAGCTTTTTCGGAAGGGCGAAATTTTTTATTTGACATTGGCTATGCAATTGGAAGACAAGATGCAAAGAGATTTCACGAAAAACTAAATCTCACAAATCCTATTGAGAAACTTTCAGCTGGACCTATACACTTTGCTTATACAGGTTGGGCTTATGTTGAAATACTTCCAGAGAGTAATCCTGTAGCCGATGAGAATTTTTTCTTGAAATACAACCACCCCTATTCATTTGAGGCAGATTCTTGGATAAAAAAAGGAAAAAAAGCTGACCAACCTGTCTGTATCATGAATGCTGCGTATTCAGCTGCATGGTGTCAAGAAAGTTTTGGTATGTCTCTTTCGGCTGTTGAAATTACTTGTAGAGCAAAAGGTGATAAGGAATGTACGTTTATCATGGCTCCAACCGACAAAATAAAAGATTACCTCAAAGGTGAACAAAAAAAAATCAACAGCACTGATGATGTTTCAGTTCCGTTCTTCTTTGAACGTAAACTAATTGAGGAAAAGCTTCGTACAAATGAACAACTGTTAAAAGATGCGCAGGGCATGGCGCAATTGGGAAGTTGGTTTTTCAACTTGGAGACTCATGAGTTGATATGGACAGATGAATTATACCGAATTTTCGAATTTCCAAATGAACCCAATCCCAACTTGTATCAAGATTACCTAAATCGCTTTACACCAGATGAACTTCCTCTCTTGCAACAATGTGTTGATGAAGCTATCACTCTAGGTAAGGGTTACCAAATGAGACATTCTATTATATTAGATAATGGTCTTCTAAAGTGGCTCTCCTGCTCTGGTGTACCAGTGAAAAACCATAAGGGACAGGTATATGCGTTGAAAGGAATTGTACAAGATATTTCCGAAAAAGTAGCAAAAGAGATTGAACTTGACAGTTTTTTTGAAGTTTCAATTGACTTAATGTGTATTGCAAATGACCAGGGATTTTTCATAAAACTTAGTCCTTCTTGGGAAAAACTGCTAGGGCATTCTATAGATGAGTTATGCGCCCATCCATTTATTCATTTTGTTCATCCCGATGATATCGATAAAACGTATGCTGAAATGAACAGACTGAACGATGGGGAGTTGACAATTAATTTTGAAAACCGCTATCGCTGTAAAAATGGTGAGTATAAAACATTGTCGTGGAATGCTACTCCGAATACGACTACTGGATTAATTTATTGTACTACAAGAGATGTTACAAAACAAAAACAAATTGAAAATCAGCTTAAATCTTCTATCAACGAAAAAGAAACTCTTTTAAAGGAGATTCATCATAGGGTAAAAAACAATTTACAAGTTATATCAAGCTTACTTTCACTGCAAGCTAAAATGAATAACAAAGAAACCGATTTGTCAAGTTTATATGAAGACAGTATGAATCGAATCAAATCGATGTCGGCATTGCACGAGTTGTTTTATCAATCGTTAAACACCAATCAAATTGATTTTAAGGACTACATTAATAAATTGATTTTGGACCTTATGCTTTCTTTTAAAGGGGAAAACCACGGTATAAAAGTAAAAATCAATGTAAAGGAAGTTTTTATTAATCTTGATACAGCTGTACCTCTAGGTTTGCTAATAAATGAAATTATTACCAATTCATTGAAGCATGGGTTACAAAATGGTGAAAAAGGTGAAATTTATATTTCCATTTCAAAAGCTGGAAATCAATACTATACATTAAAAATAGGCGACAATGGTATTGGGTTTAATGAGAAAACAGGTGATGAATCAATGGGACTGTCAATAATTAATGATCTTTCTGAGCAATTAGAAGGAGAAATTACGCGAGATTTTTCTAAAAAAGGAACGCACTATATTCTCAAGTTTAAAGAGCAGAATGCCTAAAGACTTAGACCTGCCAAAAGGACGGATAGGCTATTAGAAATTAGACTTCTTGAATTATCCTATCATATAAAATCAAATTTACGCGATTAAAAACTTCCATTCCATCTTCTTACTATCCATTCGACAGAAAAGAGTGTTACAATCAAAAAGAAAAGCCATTTGTAGTCAATTAGGTCGTTATAACTCAATTCTTCATATTTTACAGAAGTGATGTCTTCCCTACTCTCTATCGTTGATACTAGTTGATCCCAATCATTAATACTAAACAAACCACCATTAGTTTGTTCAGCCAATTCATTCATTAAAGCATAGTTTGAAGTCAAATTCAGCGATTCCATTGTAGATTCACCAATAATTAGATCTCCAGTCTTTTCGTATTTTTTGCTTCCAAAAGAAGTAGATGCTTTCCATTTGTAAACACCTGCCACCAGTTTTCCTACATTTAGCACATAATCAACTTGGCGAGGTTGAAAAACAAAGCTTGCTAGTTTATTGTTGTCCTTATCCTGAATTTCAAAATTGATTGTTGGCTCAACTATTTGTTGGAAAGCATCATTGTAGAATTCTGCTCTAAACACAATCTCATCTCTGTCGTTCGTTTTTGAAGGAGTGAAAATGCGCAATTTATCTGTATTTCGTTTCACAGTCAGATACTGCAGAATTTTATCCCACATTTCCTCAAAAACCTCGTTATTCTCATAGCGACTATACTCACTTAATTTCCAACGCCAAATTCCATCTCCATATAAAACCGCTCCTTTATTATCCCCACGTTCGAAAAATGTCAAAAGTGGTTTATCAGTCACTACACTTCCAATTTTCTGGAAAAACAAACTGGCTCCCATCTCTTTAATTGACTTAGAATACGGTACAGACAAAGGCGGGAAATCTTTTATTCTTTTTTCAAATTCTGCAGAGAATCGAATTGACGAGAAATTAGAGTTATACGCACCCGTAACTATATCAGTGCGCCCCCTCACCTGCCCTGACAGCCCTAGATTTAAGCCTGAAGCATCTGAATCTGATGTAAGAATGGCCAAGAAAGCAGTGTTTGAGCTATTTAATTGCTTCCACAACGCTATATTTGATGATGGATTGTGGAAAATAATCAAATCTGACTTTGGAATACTCGTCAGGTTTTTGGCTAAGTGAACCGTTACATCCGTATTCTTGTCTTTTTGGAGAACAGATTGAAGTGCTCCGATATCGGGGTGAATTCCACCCGCAATAATGTCCACTTTCCGCTTGCTCTCCAGTACTTCAATATAAACAGTTCGCGTGTTGTTTGAGAGAGTGTATTCCTTCTCATCAGTAACCAATTCTGCGCGAATAGATTGAATTCCTTTACCTATCGCTTCAACTTGAAAAGTAGAAATCAAAGATGATTGATTGTTACTAAATGTAAGGTTCTCTTCTTGAATTAGTTTGTTATTCACAAAAAGCTTTAATTTTCCTGACTTACCCTCCATTCTTGTCGCGGATGTCTCCACTTTAACAGGGAAAATATTACCAGAAAAAGCAATTTGATTTACGATTAAATCAACAATTTGCGCATCGCGTTTTGTAGTTGTGTCACCAACTAACACACTGAAAACTGGAACAAAACTCAGCTTTTCCGCTTCAAAAACTGGGTGAATTCCTTCATTGTAATTTCCATCACTAACGAATACCACTCCACCCAAATTCTTGTTTACAAAAAGGTGTCTGATATGAGAGAACGGTAAAGACAAATTAGACGATTTTCCTGAGAAACTATAATCAAGTGAATCTTGTACATTTTCCGAAAAAGTAATTTCCTTAACCTGAAATTTATCAGAAAGTTTGGATTTTAATTCATTTAACTCTGTGGAAATCTCTGTTCTTACATAAGTCGAATCTTTATAATTCAACATAGAGTTTGAACCATCTATAGCGATAATCAACACAGGTTTTTCAGTTCTATAATCAACAGATTGGTAAAGAATTCCGAGTAACAACCAAAATATCAGTGTAAGTCCTGCACCACGCAGAAGAAAAAGGATTCTTCTCACATTTACTGAAAAAACAGTATG
>CAYUQU010000025.1:0-41336 GCA_964447015.1 uncultured Flavobacteriales bacterium | reverse complement strand
CGTACTGGTTATAGAGAGATCTCAATTAATTACTAAAAAACAATGTACTACAAATAGTGTTACATAAAAGACAAAAGCAGTCTAACTTCTATTGTCTAACCGTCTATTGTCTAGTTATCTCAACTGTGCCTTCAATTCTTTTTCAAGACCTTCGCGGATTCGGCTCATAATGGCATCAACTTGCTCGTCTTTGAGGGTTTTTTCATCATCTCTGAAGATAAAACTCACGGCGTAAGATTTTTTGCCTTCATCTAAGTTTTTGCCTTCGTATACATCGAACAGTCCAACTTCGCGGAGAATTTTCTTGTCTGATTTAAGGGCGATATCTTGAATTTCTGCAAATGTGATCGACTTGTCTAACAGCAAAGAGAAATCTCTTCGAACGGCTTGTGTTTTGGATAATTCTGTGAATTTCACTTTATTCATTACCGAAGATTGTACAATGGCATCCCAATCCAAATCAGCGACAAACACATCTTGCTTGATGCCGAAATGTTTTTTCATTTTCTTGGTAATCCAACCAATTTCGCCAGTTTTCAGTTTTCCTGTTACAAGTTGTACACCGTCTTCAAGAATTGAACTCTTTAGCGGTTTTTCACTTGTCATTTTCTGCAACCCCAATCGGCGATAAAGCGCGTCAACCATTCCTTTTACAGAGTAAAACGATACGTTTCCTGGAATACTATTCCAACTCTCCATTTCTCTTTTACCAGAAAGTACGATTAGTAAACGTTCGTTCTCGTTGTAACCCGTATCAAACTTGTGGTAAACCTTTCCAAATTCATATGCTTTAAGATCTCCACGCTGACGGTTTTGGTTATACGCTACCACTTCAAGTGAAGAGAATAGCAACGATTGCCGCATCACATCCAGTTCATTCGAAAGTGGATTTAGAATTTCTACATGACGTTCTGAAGACAATACTTCACCTCCAAGTTCATTCACGTAAGTCGATTTGGTCAACGAATTATTCAGTAATTCGAACGCACCAAAACCTACCAACAAACCCGCAACTGTGTTTTTCAGTGCTTCCTTATCAGGTTTCTGTCTGAATGAAAGTGATGTATTTAATTTGTCAGGTAACGGTACATTATTGAAGCCATAAATGCGAAGTACTTCTTCTACGACATCCGCTTCTCTTTGTACATCCACACGATATGCAGGAACTTGCAGTGTCCATTCGCTACCTTTTTTGCCCTGAATTGAAATATCAAGATTAGACAGAATCGAAGTCATTACGTCTTCTGAAATTGTCGTTCCTATCAATTTATTGCATCTTTCAGGACTGAATTTCACCTCAAATGGCATCAACTTGTTTGGATACACATCCAATGGTTCCATTGCTATCTCTCCTCCTGCTACTTCCTGAATCAAAAGAGTTGCACGTTTCAATGCATACATCGTCAATTCGGGATCTACACCTCGCTCAAAGCGAAAAGAAGCATCTGTGTTCATTCCGTGAGCTCGGGCTGTTTTACGCACCGATACGGGATTAAATACTGCCGATTCTAAAAATATTGTTGTCGTCGAGTCTGATACGCCTGATTTTTCTCCACCAAATACTCCCGCGATACACATCGCCTGATTCGCATTGGCAATTACTAAATCCGTTGTATTTAATTTGCGTTCTTCTCCGTCTAAAGTAACCAGTGTCTCGCCTGCTTTCGCTGTGCGCACTTTCACTTGACCGTTTACTACAGCACCATCAAAAGCATGTAGTGGCGTTCCCAATTCAAACATCACATAATTTGTGACATCAACTATGTTATTAATCGGAGTCAATCCTATCGTTCGCAATCTTTTTTGAAGCCATTCAGGAGAAGGTTTAACTTTCACTCCAGCTATGGTCACTCCACAATATCTTGGGCAACGTTCAGTGTCTTCCACCTCAATTTTTACTGAATTTGATTGAGAAGCGACTTTGAACTTCGTTACATCTGGTAAATTGATCTCCAATTTTGCTGACTCGTGTACATTCAAAAATGCCTTCAAATCTCTCGCCACACCAATATGCCCCATTGCATCTGCACGGTTTGGTGTCAAGCCAATTTCAATCAAGTAATCGTCTTCAAGACTGAAAAATTTTGAAGCCGGAGTTCCTGCAACGGCACTTTCATCAAGCACCATAATTCCTGCGTGCGACTCCCCCATTCCAAGTTCATCTTCAGCGCAAATCATCCCATTGGATTCCACACCGCGAATTTTCGATTTCTTGATTTTAAATGGCTCGTCAGGATTTGGGTAAAGCGTACAACCTTCAGTAGCGACAACCACTTTCTGTCCCGCAGCCACATTTGGCGCACCGCACACAATTTGCACAGGCACACCATTTCCAAGGTTCACCGAAGTCACCTTCAAACGATCTGCGTCAGGGTGTTGCTCGCACGACAATACTTCGCCGATTACTACACCTTGCAATCCACCCTTTACCGCTTCAATTTTTTCCACGCCTTCCACTTCTAATCCCGTGTCAGTTAAAATTTGGTCGATGCGCTCGGGCGTTAAATCAATTTGAATGTAATCCTTGAGCCAGTTTAATGAAATCTTCATGTATCTCGATAATTTCTTTTATTCAGGTGGTAAAAATAAGGAATATGTGTGGGAAAATAATGCGATAGGTGTGGAAAGGTGAAATTGTATCAAAAACAAAAGCACTATTCAGCTGAATAGTGCTTTGTATATTATGTTTATTCTTGCAAATTAATCTCTTACGCACCTAACAGAAAGTCCTTCTCTTTTAAATGTTGAATTTCTGTATAAGTATGCATTTGAATAATTAACAGACCTATAATAAGAAGAATTTGGATAGTCAATATCTTCAGTCAAAGTCCACCACCAACCTACAATATTTATTTCTTCAAAAAGACCTCCATTCCCTCTAAAACCTCCTGGTAATGCAGAAAAACCTATTGAATTGGTAGCGCCAGTATTAGGCGAATTAAAATAAGTAGTTCCTATTGATTTTAACTCCCCTCCCAAAGAAAGTGATTGCTGTCCTGTTGCATCCCCTGGAACCCAAGGCTCAAAATAATGAATCAGTATATTCCATTCATCATCAGTAGGAACATGCCAATTGGTCGGGCAAATATTTCTAGAATCAACAGTTGCATACCAATTGTATAATTTACCAAAAGGAGCTTGATAGCTAGTATCATTTGAATACGAACACCATGCAGCATTTGTTGCATTAATCCAGTTCAAATTATCAGGTATTTCAGGAATTGGGTCTCCATTTGCAAAAGTTGCTGTTCGCAAGTTATCAATCATCCATTCTTGCGACCCAATCACAAGAGTGTGATAAACATTTCCTTCAATATCACTAATTGTATTGTATGTGAACGAAGGGTTCAAGAAATCAGTAGGAAAAGCAAAGTCTTCTGTTGTTAACGTGAATTCATCACCATAACTAGTAGTTTCTATATTTGTCGCATAAGCTCTCACATAATATTGAGTATTTGGATATAAATTTGTTAGTTGACTTGAAAAAGCGCCCATTCCAGAGCCATCCACTGTAATACCGTCGTTATTGGTTATAGTAGGATTTGGCGATATTGACCAAACAATCCCTTTTTCCGTGACAGGGTAATTTGCTTCGTCGGTTACTTCGCCCCCTGATGTTGCCTCACTATCACTAATATTATTCGGTTCAATAGTTGTTACTTGAGGAGGGTAATCTTTTACACACCGAACAGAAGCACCACTTCTATTATCCATGGAGGCAACAATAACTTGATCTGAATCAAATGAGAAATGCATATACCACATTTCAGATAATCCCATTATGGTAGAAGACCATAAACGAGCCTCAGACATTTCCTGCTCAAAATCACCTAAATAATATCTCCATCCTCCTGGTAATACAGACATTCCAGTTGAGTTATTCGCACTGTTTGGTGCCAACCAATAAAAACCTTCTTCAGAAGATTTAAGATCATCGGCTGCGACATAATTATTAGTTATTTGTGGTGCAGAATCTATGAATAATAATAATTCTTCCCATTCCTCTTTCTTTGGAACATGCCAACCAACTGGACACAGACCTCTTTCATCTACTATAGTATTTCCATTATATAACAATCCAATGGGTGTTGGAGTAGAAGGATCATTATTAAAATAGCAATATGCAGTAGTATCGAACTGAGACCACGAAAAAGGGATTGTAATGTTCGTGATACTGTCTAAATTTCTAAATCTCTTTACTCGAAGATTTTCAGCCATCCATTCCTGATTTCCAATTACAATTGTATTGTAACTATTTCCATCAATATCTATTATCTCATTATAATTTAATGATGGGTTCAAATATTCAATATCTAAAGTTTGAAACGACAATGTTGTTCCATAGCTTGTCCCCTCATTGTTAGTTGCATAGGCTCTAGCATAATAACTTGTAGACGGCTGAAGATCTGTTAATTGAATTGAAAAAACACCCAAATTCATCATTTCAGATTGCACGCTATCCAATAATGTAGGACTTGGACTTTGTGACCATACAACACCTCTTTCAAAACCACCTGCCTGATCTAAGACTTCACCAACAACAACAGCTGAATTAATTGTAATAGAATTAACTTCATTAGAAGTTACGATTGGTAGTAAAAGTGGAGTTAAAAGCCCATAAGTAATACTATCAATATCAACTATATTAAATGAAGTCACATAACCATTAGTGTCATATATATGGAATTGCTCAGGTGGTGGCGTAAGCGTGAAGTTCATGCTATCAACAACATCCAAATCAAATGTTTCTACAGTTCCATTTGATAAATGGATATTCATCACATTTTGTGAATTAACAAAATTACTGAGAAAGAAAACAATACTAATTAAAAATATTCTATAGCAGTTCATTTCGGTTATGTGTTTCTTTAAAATTAACGACTTAGCACAACATTTTTCGAAATTTTCATTTCATTTGAAGCTAATACAATTGAATATATTCCATCTGAATATTTGCTTAAATCAATTTGCAATTCGTGTTCTCCTTTTTGTAAATACTGTAGAGTTGATGAATAAACTTCACTTCCATTGTTACTGTAGACTATTATTTGTAATTCAGAAGATATGTTCAACTCAAATTTAACATTTATGAAAGCAGAAAATGGATTAGGGTAAATTAAAATATCCGAAGAAAATGTTGGTTGAGTAAATATTTCCACCCCAACAGATTCTTTAGTATAATTCATCATTCTAATTTCGGATCGTAGCCAAGAATAGACGCTTTGATCATTTAAGTAAAGATTTAAATAATCATCATCAAAATCAACTTTCATAATATCAGCAACGATATACTCCGATGAAGAGTCATTGTTAAAACTAAATTGAAGAGATTGTGAAATGCTAATAAACCAAACACCTAATACAAAAATTAAAGACAATATAATTTTATTCATCTGACTTGTAATAATATAAATCAAATCTATAAAAAATATTTAACTAATCTTTATTACATTCACCAATTATTCTTTCCAACTAAAAAAAGAAATCGTATACGCTATTGAGAACTGTAACTTCAAGCTAGTAGTCTCTTGAAAATACTATTTTACAAAAATCATCCACCAAAAAACTTCCACAATGCATCATGCTTTGGGACAGGTGCTATGACTTTGATTTTTTCTTTAGAAACTGGATGCTCAAAAGAAAGTTCTCGGGCGTGAAGGTGAATTGAAGCATCCTCGTTTGAACGGCGCGCTCCGTATTTTACATCGCCTTTGATTATGCATCCCATATGCGAAAGTTGAACGCGAATTTGGTGGTGTCGACCTGTGTGCAGTTCGACTTCAAGGAGTGTGTATTTGTCTGATTGGCTGAGTACTTTATAGCTCAATTTGCTCAATTTTGCGCCAGCTTTATCGTCTTTTTGGACAAATGATTTGTTCTTTTCCTGATTTTTGATGAGGTAATTCTCTAAAGTCCCCTCACTCTTTTCAGGAGTTTTTTCGACAACAGCCCAATACTTTTTCTGAATTTCTTTCTCGCGAAATTTTTTGTTCATTCGCTCAAGTGCTTTGCTTGTTCTAGCAAAAAGTACAATTCCAGAAACAGGTCGATCTAAACGATGAACCACACCGAGAAAAACAGCTCCAGGTTTATTGTATTTGACTTGGATATACTCTTTTACGATGTCGCTTAGAGGTTTATCTCCAGTTTTGTCGCCCTGTACAATTTCGCTCGCGGCTTTGTTTACGATAATAAGATGGTTGTCTTCGTAAAGTACTTCCATGCGAATTAATACTGTTCGTTTTCGTTCGGGAAATCTCCTGATTTCACATCTTCGATATAACGATGGAAAGCACCTAGCATTTCTTCATGTAAATTGGCGTATTTCCGCAAAAAACGTGGATTAAACTCGTTGTTAATTCCCAACATATCATGTACTACAAGTACCTGACCGTCTACTCCGCCACCTGCACCAATTCCGATAATTGGAATCGAAACTTCCTTCGCAACACGAGCGGCGAGTTCAGCAGGGATTTTCTCCAACACAATTGCAAAACAGCCTGTTTCTTCGAGCATTTTTGCATCTTGCACTAAGCGTTCAGCTTCATCTTCTTCTTTAGCTCGAACGACATAGGTTCCAAATTTATAAATAGACTGTGGCGTTAACCCAAGGTGACCCATTACAGGAATTCCCGCAGTTAAAATTCGCTCGATAGATTCTTTTATTTCACGTCCACCTTCAAGTTTCACCGCATGCCCACCCGATTCTTTCATGATTCGGATTGCGTTTGAAAGCGCTTCTTTAGAATTTCCTTGATAAGATCCAAAAGGCATGTCCACAACCACAAGAGCACGTTGAACTGCGCGTACAACAGATGAAGCGTGATAAATCATCTGGTCAAGTGTTATTGGAAGTGTCGTCTCGTGTCCCGCCATCACATTCGAAGCTGAATCGCCGACTAAAATCACGTCAATTCCTGCTGTATCAATGATTCGAGCCATGGAAAAGTCATATCCTGTCAACATAGAGATTTTCTCTCCACGCACTTTCATTTCTTGCAACACGTGCGTTGTCACACGCTTTTCTTGTTTTCTGTGTACTGACATATCTGTTCAGATTTTAGACAAAGTTAAGGGTTTAATTGGAGAAGGAAAGCAAGAATTTAATTCATTATCTTTACGAAATTGAATTTCAGTGCACAATTAACAAATTGAAATGGGTTTCGGAGCAGGTCATATGCAGGACATGAACAATAGGTTAAAGCAAAACCGTGAGTCTAAAACATCTAACAAAGCGAAGTTTAAAGATTCTCAGTGGAGCACGCGATATGACAAAGAAAATGACCACCGAACCATGCTCGAATTTGTGGAATTAAGTGAAGAAGAACTTTATTATTATAAACTAGAAATTCGTAATAAAGCATTGAAGAGAAGGAGATTACAGAATATTTTACTTTTATCGATTGCTATTATAACTTTAGCTTCTCTAATTGCTTTTTACATTAATTTCGGTTAGATTATATACTCCTTTACTCAGAGAAACACATTCGTCTAATTTCTTTTGTCTATTAGCTTGTCCCGATATTGTCGGGGTCTATAGTCTTTATTTTTTAGACTAAAAAATTAACTTTAGCTCATGAAAAATCGAATTGAACATCTCATCCAGACCCTCAACCTCCAATCTCACCCAGAAGGTGGATATTACAGCGAAGTTTACCGATCAACAGATTCTGTTGAAACACCATCTGGAACTCGAAGTTTAATGACTTCAATTTATTTTTTGCTGACTTCGGATGATGTATCGCGCTTTCACATCATCAAGAGCGATGAGCTTTGGTTTCATCACGAGGGTTCTGATTTGACTGTGCACACACTGGATGAAGAAGGTCATCAAGAATTGAAATTGGGAAAAGATTCTCCTGACTCCAGACCGCAACAATTGGTCAAAGCAGGAACTATTTTCGGGTCGACAGTCGATTCAAAAGACAGTTATGCACTTGTCAGTTGTGTTGTCGCTCCGGGATTTGATTTTGCCGATTTCAAGCTTTTTGAGACGCGTGAATTACTATCTCAATTTCCAAATTGCGATAAAATTATTTCGCGATTGACCTAAAATCACTTCCGGTTGGGTTCTCGAACACTTCTAGGTCGAAATGTCTTACTGCACTCAACAGGTGATCAAAAATATCCCCCATAATAAGCTCGTATTCAACCCATTCTTTTGTTTTCGTGAAACAATAGATTTCTAATGGCAATCCCTCTGGAGCTGGGGACATTTGACGAACCATCAAGGTCATTTCTTGATTGATATGTGGGTTATTTCTCAAATAATATTCAATATATCGTCTAAACAATCCCACATTGGTTTGTCTGCGTCCATTTAGTGGCGAACCTTGCGTTTCATAACCATGTTCTGCATTATAAGCTTCAATCTGCGCTTGACGTTCTTCAATAAAAGGCTTCAAAATTTTAATTTCCTTAAGTCCATCGATCATTTCAGGTGATGCAAACTTAATTCTGTCCATCTTCAAATTAATCGCGCGCTTGATACGTCGCCCATCCGATTCCTGCATTCCACGCCAGTTTTTGAACGAGTCGGAGATAAACGAATAAGTTGGAATTGTCGTAATAGTTTTATCAAAATTTTGCACTTTAACTGTCGCAAGACTTATTTCGGTTACATCACCATCGGCACCGTATTTCTCCATCGTCACCCAATCCCCAATGCGAATCATGTCATTTGCTGAAAGTTGAATACTTCCCACAAATCCGAGAATTGTATCTTTGAAAACGAGTAAAAGTACAGCCGAAACAGCCCCTAAAGAAGTAAGGAAGAATATCGGTGATTTATCTGTCAACACTGATAGCATGAGGAAAATGAAAATAGCTGAAACAACAATTTTCATTACTTGGAAATACGAATGAATCGGTTTATCCCTCATTCGTTCTATTTCCAAAACTAAATCACGCATCGTGTTGAACAGTCTGGAGATAGACACTAATGCAACTAACAATATCAACACATCAACAACCTTCAAAAAGAATGTTTCAAACCCTGGAAGCGCGTAAAAAGTGATGTTGAGAAAAACGTGCATAAATGAAAGTGGAACAATGTTCGCTAAGGCTGCAAAAAAACGATTCTTTATCAGTAAATCATCCCAGTGAGTCTTTGTTTTATGCGCAAACGAATGAATAATCGCCAATAAAATTGTACGTGTCAACCACCACATGAAAATGCTTAGTCCAACTGTTACAATAAACATAATTAATGTAATCAGCAGCATTTGTGATCCTTTGTACGGTAAACCACTGTCAAAAAATGTGGCTAACCAGTCTAATATCAGTTCTTTCATGTTCTAGTTCTTTAAAATCCAATATGGGACGGGTCGCGACCCGTCCCTACTGGAAATTTCAAATTTATGTCTTTTGTCTAATTTCTATTGTCTTAAAGTCTTTATATTTCGGGTCGTTAAAGGCTTTAAAATCCTATTTTTACGCAAAAGTAAAAAGAATTTGAACAAACTCCGCATATATCTATTTGGTTTAATCACCTTGATTTTATTTCCACTTCCCGCCTATTTTGTATTAAAACATTTTGAAGGTTGGGATTTGAACATGTTTCTAGGATTAAATGAATTGCAACTCGAACCTATTCTCTTAGGTCTTGAATTTGGGGTTATTTATGCTGCACTGGCTATTGTTATATTAGCTTCGGGTATTCTCAAGGAAGAAAAGATGAAGCAAAGCAAATTATTGCAACAACTCAATCTCAACTACTTTGATATGATTGTGCTTTCTATATGTGCAGGAGTGGGCGAAGAACTTTTGTTTAGAATTGGTGTTCAATTTTATCTCGGGCCTATTATAACAACCATTATATTTGTGGGCTTACACGGATACTACAGCTATAAAAACTGGCGAATAAGCCTCTACGGAATATTAATCACCCCATTTATTTTACTTCTCGCTTACGCTGTAGATTTCTTCGGGATTTGGTTCTGCATTGCAGCACATTTCTCTTACGATTTTGTGCTATTTTCTGTCTTTGCTAAGAAAAAAACTAGTCCTCGAATTTCTTAAACAATACAGCGGCAATATGTCCACCAAAACCAAAGGTGTTTGATAACGCATAATTGACTTTTCGTTCCACTTTACCGCCAATAGATATATTGAATTTCCCTTCGTATTCGGGTTCAATATTCTCGGTGTTTATTGTAGGTGGAATTACATCGTATTGACAAGAAAGTGCTGCAATTAATCCCTCTACGGCTCCTGCTGCTCCCAACAAGTGACCAGTCATTGATTTTGTAGCTGAAATCACTACGTCAGGGTTCTTTCCAAAAAGTCGTTCAATCGCAATCAATTCACTTTGATCTCCAAGTGAAGTTGAAGTCGCGTGTGCATTGATATGGTCAATATCCGATGGATTGATTCCTGCTTCTTTAATTGCCTCAGACATTCCGATAAGCGCTCCTTCACCTTCGGGGTGAGTTCCTGTCAAATGATAGGCATCACCTGCCATTCCACCACCAACAACTTCAGCAATAATATTTGCACCACGTTTTTTAGCATGTTCGTATTCTTCTAGCACAAATCCAGCAGCACCTTCTCCCATGACAAAACCATCTCTGTCTTTATCAAAAGGACGGCTTGCGGTTAAGTAATCATCATTTCTAGTCGAAAGCGCTTTTAGTGCATTAAAACCTCCAATTCCAACTTCGCAAATAGCAGATTCAGATCCACCAGTAATCATCACTTCACATTTGCCCCATTTAATTTGGTTAAACGCGTCTATTATAGCTGTTGTAGCCGAAGCGCAAGCTGAAACTGTTGTGTAATTTGGTCCTTGAAAGCCGTATTTGATTGAGATCACACCAGATGCAATATCCACAAGAACTTTAGGAATAAAAAATGGATTAAAACGCGGCGTTCCATCGCCTAATGCATATTCTATAGTTTGATGTTGAAAGGTCTCAAAACCACCATTTCCAGATCCCCACACCACTCCAACTCGACGTTTATCGATAGTATCTAAATCTAATCCTGAACTTTGAAGAGCCTGTTCCACAGAATGAAGCGCATACAACGTAAAGTTGTCATACTTTCTTACATCTTTAGGTAACATTACAGTTGTGGGGTCAAAACCTTTTACCTCGCAAGCGAACTGTGTCTTAAATTTCGAACAGTCAAACTTTGTGATAGGACCAACTCCATTAACGCCATTCAAACAATTGTTCCAAAATGAAACAACATCATTTCCTATTGGTGACAAAACTCCTGCGCCTGTAATTACCACTCTCCTCATAATAATCTGAATATTTTGATGACGAAATTAAGCATATTTTATTTTACAATAACGGAGAATCGCCCAGTTCTTCTTGTCAACATACAATATGGAACGCGAATAACTGGATCAACATAAACCAACTCGAGAGACCGCAATTTACAAAGTGATTCAGGGATATCCATTAACGGACCGCTGTTATTCAAGTGCAATTCAACCAAGCTCTCTAGTTGTGAAATACTCTCTGGAAGTTCAGTCAGATGATTCAAACCTATGTCCAGAATTCTTAAGTTTTTTAACTTTCCAATACTATCAGGAAGTGCGCGTAAATTGTTTCTTCCCAAATACAAATATTGTAAGTTCTCCAGCTCACAAATTTCATCAGGGAGATATTCGAGTTCGTTATTATTCAGACGAAGCAGTACAATGCTCTTCATATTCCCAATGCTCTTTGGGAGCTTTCTTAAATTATTATACTGGAGCGACAGTTCTGTAACTTGAGTCAATTTACCTATCTCTTCAGGTAAATACTCCAAATTATTAGAACTGAGAATAAGCTTTTCTAATTTCGTTAAATTACCTATTGAAGGTGGAATAGTAACAAATTTATTTCGAAATAATTTTAGAATTTTCAACTCCTTATAGTTCCCAATTTCTGAAGACAAACTATCCATTAGTGAATAACTAAGATTGATTTTCGTAGCGTCTTCGGGATAATTCAACAACTTATCAATTGGCGACTTTGGTTGACATGAAATCAACAGCACCAATAATGAAAATAAAATTAACCTAAATTGCATATCGAAATGTACGAAATCTTTGGGAGGAATTATATTCTTGGCATGGTATTTTCTTAATTCAACATGAATTTAAAAATAAAAATTATGAAAAAGTTCATTTTGATATTCGCAGCTACATTCGGTCTTCTAACGACCGGATTATTTGCACAAGAAAAGAAAGAGCGTCATGATGGCGAGCAAAAAATGGAAGAACGTATGGTTAAACTCGAGAAAGAATTGGAGTTGACACCTGAGCAAAGTGTTAAAATACGTGAAATTAATGCCGAGTATTACTCGAAACATAAAGCACTAAAAAAGGAAATGCACGAAGTTCGAGCGGCAAAAAAAGAAGCTTACAAACAAGTTCTAACTCCCGAACAGCAAGCGAGGATGAAGGAAATTCATCAAAATAAAAAGGCAGAAAAATCAAAAACATGTTGTGAAAAAAATCACGAACATAAAAAAGATGGAGCACATCCTAGAAAGTAAACAAAGTGAATTTTTAGATAAATATTCGTAAATTGGTATTCGAAAAATCTATATAATCAAAAAAGTGAAAATCATGAAAACAGTAAAAATAATAGCAGCACTAGTATTGACTTTAGGAGTTACAAGTGTAAGTGCACAAGAAAAAGCAAAAGGTGAAGTTCAACCTGTGAAAAAAGAAGTTAAAGTGGTTGAAAAAGAAAGAGTTAAAATCGAAACAGTTCAACCTACGAAAGCTAAGACAGTTGAACCAGTAAAAAACGAAACTGTTCAACCGACAAAAACCGAAACAGCACCGAACGTTAAAAGAACTGAAAAAACTCAATCTGCTCCCGTTAAAAGAGCTGAAGAGAAAGCGGTAGAACCTCGTGAAAAGGTTGAAGCACCAAAAAAATAATTTCAAATATCACAAAAAGGGCTATTTCAAAATGAAGTAGCCTTTTTTGTTTTAATGATTTTCATCAGTTTGATAGCGTTAATATTAGTTATATTAGCACTAAATACATCAAAATTCAACTATGGCTCAGACTAAAGACCCCAACAAAAAAAAATTACTCAATCAAAATCCGCGATTCAACTTCATTTGGGTTTACGCCATAATTCTTGCACTTTTCTTAGCATATAGTTATTTCAGCACTAGTGACAGCCCCAAAGAGACTGATTGGAATACATTCAGGCACAAAATGCTGGAAAATGAGCAAGTTGAAAAATTGATTGTGGTAAATAGTGAATCTGTAGAAGTTTATATCAAAAAAGGCAGTTTAGATGAAGAAATTCACAAAGGTGTAAAGGAAAATAAAACTGGTCCACATTATGTTTTCTCGATTGGCTCTGTTGACTATTTTCAGCAGCAATTGAGCGATGCGCAAGTAAATATCGATGAAAAAGATCGAATAAGTCCAAGTTTTGAAAAGCGGGAAAATTGGTTTTCAAATGTGTTCGGATGGTTTTTACCTATCATTATTATTGTCGCCATATGGTTGTTTATTTTCCGTAGGATGTCTGGAGGATCGGGAGTCGGTGGCGGTAATCCATTTGCCAACACAGGTAAGTCTAAAGCACAATTAATTGAAGGAAAAGATCGAATCAACGTAACTTTTGATGATGTTGCTGGCTTAGATGAAGCCAAAGAAGAAGTGATGGAAGTTGTAGACTTTCTGAAAAATCCTGAAAAGTATACGAAGCTTGGAGCTAAAATTCCTAAAGGAGTACTTCTCACAGGACCTCCAGGAACAGGAAAAACACTTATGGCTAAAGCAATGGCGGGTGAGGCTGAGGTTCCTTTCTTCTCCATCTCCGGTTCAGATTTTGTCGAAATGTTTGTGGGTGTTGGAGCTGCGCGAGTTCGAGATTTATTTAAGAACGGACGTGAAAAAGCACCTTGTATCATTTTTATTGATGAAATAGAAGCCATTGGCCGCTCAAGGGGAAGTTCTAAAACACAAACCAATGATGAACGCGAGAACACGTTGAATCAATTGTTAGTTGAAATGGATGGATTTAGCAGTGAGAAAACTGTCATTATTCTAGCTGCTACCAATCGCCCAGATTTATTAGATAGTGCTTTATTGCGCCCAGGTCGTTTTGATCGTCAAATCTTAATAGACAAACCTGATTTAAATGGCCGTGAGCAAATTTTCAAAGTACACTTGAAAAAACTTACCCTTGGAAAGGGAATAGACCCAGCTAAACTCGCTCACCAAACGCCTGGATTTGCAGGTGCTGAAATAGCAAATGTCTGTAATGAAGCAGCTCTTCATGCAGCTCGAAAAAAGAAAACTAAAATTGACATGGATGATTTTGCCTCTGCAATTGACCGTGTTGTGGGTGGGTTGGAGAAAAAGAACAAATTAATTTCACCGAAAGAAAAGAAAATTATAGCTTACCATGAAACTGGACATGCGCTTTGTGGGTGGTTTCTAGAGCACGCTCACCCTTTAGTGAAGGTTTCTATTATTCCTCGTGGAATGGCAGCATTGGGATTTGCTCAATACCTCCCGAAAGAACAAAACCTGTATACATATGACGAACTTTCAGATGCAGTCTGCATGACACTTGGAGGTAGAGCTGCAGAGGAAGTTATTTTTGGAGATATTTCTACAGGCGCGCAAAACGACTTGGAACGAACTACACAAATTGCTTACTCTATGATAGCGCTCTACGGGATGAACAAAAAAATTGGACATTTCTCATTTAAAGAATTACAAAACGAATATAGTCTCAGACAGGCATACTCAGAAGATACGGCAAAAATCGTTGACGAAGAAGCTCGAAAATTTATCGCTGATTGCTATCAACGTACACTCAATTTATTGCAAACTCATCGAGACAAAATGGATATCATAGCCGAAGAATTGATGAAAAAAGAAGTGTTGTATAAGGATGATTTTGTTAGACTGTTGGGTGAAAGACCGTTTCAAGAACCCAATTAAACAACTAATATACTCCTTTAAGTATAAATACCTATATTTTCTATAAACTGACAAAAATCATCTACCAACAGTATTACCAAATAAGTTATTTATTTACTTTCACTTCATAATAATCAATTAAATTAATTTTATGAAGCTACGCTACTTTTTGGCTACATTTCTAGCCGTTTCTTTAGGATTCAGTTCTAAAGCACAAACCTACGAACAATGGGGAATGACCTCTATTGGTTACGATTGGGACACTACCGCTAACTATGGAGAATTTTTTGAATTTACTTTCACATCTTTACCTCTTGGCGCACATGGGAACGCACGTCTTATTGTGTATCAAGATGGTGATTTTGGCGATGGCAGTGAAACATGTGAAGTTTTTGACTCAGGAACATTGACAAGTTTGGGAAACACAGCTCCAAATTATAATGGTGATTGTACATTAGATTCATCACAAATAGTCTTTGATGCTTCTCAATTAGACATTTGGCAAAATGCAGGAGAATGGATTCTTCGAGTAACACCGACAGATCAAGTGGACTTTTTTTGCTCAGGATTGATTAATCGTGCAAAGGCTCGACTAGTTTTCGATTATTGTGAATTTGGTACTCCTGTGGAATATGCATCTATGACTCTTTCAGAAGAATCAGTATGTCCGCATAGCACGGTGACTTTGATTGGTTCACCAGCTAATGGAACTTTTTCTGGCACAGGTATTAATGGAACAGTATTTAATCCAAATGGATTAAATGCAGGTAATTATACAATTACATATACTGCAACAGATGCTATCGGCTGTGAAACTAGTACATCAGAAACAGTTCGAGTTCTTAAAACTCCAGGTGATCAATCATTCTTGGTTTGCGAAGGAGGAAATTCTCCAGTAATTGAGCCTGCTAATAAAACATTTGCCTATGGTTATGATATTGACTTTATGAATCAAATTGATATCACCTCAGGTTATTCGCATGGACCAATTATTAATTCTCCTGAAATTATTTACTATGCAAATTTCATCATAAATGATGCGCTTATCATTAATGAAATCACAAACGATAATTCAAATACTATTGATCATGATTTCCTAACAGGAGATGACCGTGGCGGTATTGCTATAACAGACTCAACTGTATATGTGGTTGGAGATAATAATATAGGTCGATATGATTTAGAATTACTTGAACCTGGCGTTTCTTTGCCTGTTCGCGATGGTCTATTTAGTGATTTGAAAGAACGAAAAATATGGTCATTATACAACACTGATTCAGATGAAATGCCTTTCGATTGGCCAAATAACTATGTAGTAAACGCAATTATAGCTTTAGATGCTGATTTAATGCCAACGGCAGAAATAGTCACTTTTAGTGAACCTATAACAATGGGTAACTATAACATGGATAATAACGGAATCTTTGCAGGACATGGTAAATTAGGTTTATATTCAGGTGACTCAGGTGAGTTTTGGGTCATTGACATAGCCTCGGGTAATGTTGAATTAATTAATCAAGTCTACTTAGATCTTTATTGGTCAGAAAACTGGGCTGATTGGGGAGTACTTGGTTTTGACGGGACAGATTATTTCGCGTATTATCGTGACAATGATATATATCAAATTGTTTCATACAATTTAACTGATGATACAAAAGTTGCTGTTTCTAACTTTTCTGATGTAAGCGACCTTTCATCGTTCATTATTCACCCAGACAACAATAGACTCTATTTTCACTATGAAGGTGGTGCTCAATTTGGCGGAAGTTCAGAGACGTTGGGATATGTAGACGCTGATTTCACAATTGTAGAAAATCCTGATGGCGAAATTGGATGTCCTTCTGTATTGGAATTTACGTTTAACTCAATCAACTTAGGAGCAGATACAACGATTTGTCAAAACTCAACTCCACTGATTCTTGAAGCAGGTAATGAATATAACTCATACACTTGGAATGGAGATGCAAACAATTGGAATATTTTCCCAGTAATGGCTTCTGGAACATACACTGTTGAAGCGACTGACAATGCTAATTGCATAATAACAGATGAAATAACGGTTACTATAGAAGCTTGTTTAGGCATAGATGAGTTGGAGGCTGAAAACTTCCAAATTTTCCCTAACCCTTCAAATGGGGATTTTACAATTCAACTGTTGAATAGCTCAAATATTCAAAAAATTGATATCATTGATTTACAAGGTAAAGTTGTTTACAAACAATCTCCAAATCAATCAAGTGATTCAATGAATATTCATATTCAAGGATTAGATTCAGGTGTATACTTTGTTCGAATTGAAACACCTGAGAACATCTCTCAAAAACAAATTATTGTTACGAAGTAATCATAGATTCTTCAATTAATTTTAGCAAAAGGCTGTTTCATTTGAAGCAGCCTTTGCTTTTTTTCTTAAATTCGCTTTACCTAACCTAAGTAATTCAAAAATGAACACAACTTCAATAGCTGAAATAGCTTCTAAATTCGTCAATGGCACTGAGCGGCATGTTTTCTTAACAGGAAAAGCTGGAACGGGAAAAACAACTTTTCTAAAAGAAATCAGTCAAAATAGCTTTAAACAAACTATCGTTGCTGCACCAACAGGTATTGCAGCAATTAACGCTGGTGGAGTCACCTTGCATTCGCTTTTTCAACTTCCATTTGGTGCTTTTGTACCTGACAATTTTAGCTCAAATTTGTATACAGAAAAAGGTAAAATACACACGCCAAATTCACTTTTAAAGGAGCATCGAATGAATGAAGTAAAGCGAAAGCTTCTTCGTGAGGTTGAACTGCTAATTATAGATGAAGTGAGTATGCTTCGTGCAGATTTATTGGATGCCATAGATACTATTTTACGCCACATCAGAAGAAAGAAAAACATTCCTTTTGGCGGAGTGCAATTATTATTTATTGGTGATCTTTTGCAACTCCCTCCTGTCGTTCACGACACAGAAATGAAGGTGTTGAAGATTTATTATTCTACCCCATTCTTCTTTGAGGCACAGGCTTTACGGGAAAATCCTCCTGTATATCTGGAATTGGACAAAATTTATCGTCAAGGGGATGATGTATTCATTGCATTGTTAAACAACCTGAGAAATAATACGGTCACAAAAACAGACAATCAGTTATTGAACCAATACTATAAACCTGACTTTGTACCTGGAGAAACAGAGAATTTTATTCGCTTAACTACGCACAACTATCAAGCAGATCAGCTAAACCGATTCGAGCTTGATAAACTTGAGGGAAAATCGCACTATTTTGAAGCGGTTGTTGATGGTAACTTCAGTGAGTACACCTATCCAATTGATTATGATTTAGAATTGAAAATAGGAGCACAAGTGATGTTTATCAAAAATGACATCACTGGTGCACAGCGCTATTTCAACGGAAAAATTGGTAAAATATCTTCTATCGATGAAGGCAAAATTTACGTCGAATTTGACGACGGCAGCAAGCCTGTAAAAGTGGACACCTATATCTGGGAAAACAAACAATACTCCGTAGATGAAGAAACGGGAGATATCGAAGAGAAAATTGCTGGTACTTATACACAATTCCCCATAAAACTTGCTTGGGCAATTACAGTGCACAAAAGTCAAGGATTAACATTTGACCGCGCAATAGTCGATGTGGGTAAAGCATTTGCTCCAGGACAGGTTTATGTGGCGCTTTCACGTCTGCGTTCTTTGGATGGATTGGTGTTAACTACTCCTGTAAATTACGACAGCTTAAAAGTCGACAGACACATTCAGGAATTTAACAAAACCAAACCTGATTTATCGAAACTCGAGACCATTTTTGAGAATGATTCAACTGAATATTTCAAAAACTATGCATTGAGAAGTTTTGACTTTTCGGATTTACTTTTTCTTTTTAAAAGGCATTTAGAATCCTATTTATCAGAAAAGAAAAAGTCGAAAAAACATAAATACGACAGTTGGGCAAAGGAGATATTTCTTGACGTGTTAAAAGAAAAAGAAGTTTCTGACAAATTCTTAGAACAACTCAACCGCATATTTTCGCGTAATGGCACCCAAGATTATCTTAAAAAGAGAATTGAAGCCGCAATAAATCATTTCGAGCCAAACATCGAAAAGTTAGCCAAAGAAGTTGCTGCACACTACTCTACAGTGGATAAAAATGAAACGCGAGTAAAAACGTATTTAAGTGAAATTCGCGAATTAGAACTTGCGTTGAATAAGCAACTAAAGCAGATGCATAAAGTTTGTATAATGATAGATGCAGACTAAGGTCAACTCGATTAATTAGTCTAAATTCAACTGGAAACTCAACACATTATTGCATTATTATAACCTTTTTTCTGATCCCAAATTAAGTTAAAAACTAACATACTGGCAAAATTGTTTTTAACTTAATACAAACAAAAATGAGAAAATTATGAATGCAATTAAAGTCACATTAATGTCAGTATTACTGGCATTTTCTGTTCCTACTTTTTCTCAATCTGGTCGCGGCGGAGGACCACCACCTTGGGCACCTGCGCACGGATATAGAGCAAAAACACAACACGTTTATTTCCCAAGCTTGAACATATATTTTGATGTTCACAGAAATTCTTATTATTTCTTGAGTGGGGACAGGTGGATTATTTCGCACCGTCTTCCTCCAGCAATTCCTCTACCATTATTAAGAGCAGCACCTAAAGTAGAGTTAAGTATAATTACGCCAACGCCTTATCGATTTAACGAACAGCATCGCGTAAAATACAAAGCTCCTAATTCGCTTCCTAGACCAAAAGGGCAGGTTATATATCCACCACATCCAGGAAACAAAGGTAATGCTAGCCCAAAACCAGGCAATTCTGGATCAAAGGGTAAAGCAGAACCTAAACCAGGGAACTCAGGATCTAAAGGTAATGTAGGGCCAAAGCCGGGTAAATCAGAACCAAAAGGTAACGTAGGACCTAAACCAGGTAATTCAAAACCAAAAGGCAATTCTGGATCGAAATCTGGAGGAGGAAAAGGCAAAGGTGGTGGAAAAAAATAATACCACTTAAATTGTATAAGCAAAAAGGCTATTTCGAAATTCGAAATAGCCTTTTTCAATTAAAGTAATATGGTAAACTACATTCCCGGCATTCCGCCACCGCCAGGCATGTTTTTCATTTGTTTCATCATCTTCATCATTTCCTGCTTGTTCCCCATCATCTTCATCATTTTACGGGTGTCTTCAAACTGTTTGATGAGTTTGTTTACTTCCTGAATGTTTGTTCCAGAACCAGCTGCAAGTCGTTTTTTTCTGTTTCCGTTCAGTATTGCTGGATTTGTACGTTCTTCTGGGGTCATTGAATAGATAATTGCTTCGATGTGTTTGAAGGCATCATCTTCGATATCTACATTCTTCATCGCTTTGCCCATTCCTGGAACCATGCCAAGTAAATCCTTCACATTACCCATTTTCTTAATTTGCTGCAACTGACCTAAAAAGTCGTTGAAGTCAAATTGGTTCTTTTGGATTTTCTTTTGAAGTTTTCGCGCTTCCGCCTCGTCAAATTGTTCTTGAGCACGTTCAACAAGCGATACAACGTCACCCATTCCAAGAATACGGTCAGCCATACGTTGAGGGTAGAATACATCAAGTGCATCCATTTTCTCTCCCGTACCTACAAACTTAATCGGCTTATCCACAACAGCTTTAATCGAAAGTGCAGCACCACCACGCGTATCACCATCTAACTTTGTTAAGATAACACCATCAAAATTGATTCGATCATTAAAGGCTTTAGCTGTATTCACAGCATCTTGACCTGTCATCGAATCTACTACAAACAAAGTCTCAGATGGATTAAGCGCTTTTTTAATTGCTTCAATCTCGTCCATCATCGCTGCATCAACAGCTAAACGACCTGCGGTATCGACAATAACAACATTAAATGATTTACTCTTAGCATATTTGATTGCTTCTTCCGCAATTTTAACTGGATTTTTCTCTTCTCTATTCGAGTAAACTTCTATTCCAAGCTGCTCACCAAGCACATGCAACTGATCAATTGCCGCTGGACGATACACGTCACAAGCTACTAAAAGCGGATTTTTACCTTTTTTTGTTTTAAGGAAATTTGCCAATTTACCTGAGAAGGTCGTTTTACCCGAACCTTGCAGACCTGACATTAAAATAATACCTGGACTTCCTTGATATTTCAATTCAGCTTCTTGCCCACCCATCAATTCTACCAACTCTTCGTGGCAGATTTTAGTTAGCAATTGCCCAGGAGAAACTGTAGTCAATACATTACGACCAATGGCTTTTTCCTTTACTGTTTGAGTAAATTCTTTAGCTGTTTTAAAGTTGACATCGGCATCAAGCAATGCACGACGCACTTCTTTCAATGTTTCAGCTACGTTTATTTCCGTAATCTGACCGTGTCCTTTTAGAACTTTAAACGCTCTCTCAAATTTGTCCGTAAGATTTTCAAACATTTCCCTCGAATTGAATTTATTGGGTGCAAAGATAGTGAATTTGTATTAAAATTGTGACATCTGAAGCCCTCAAACCTCAAACTCTTCAATCAGGAAAAATCAACTAAACTTTATTCAAATTCGAATTCCATAAATCCCTTAATCTATTCATAAACACAATCCCACAAAACACCAATAGAAACAAAGTATAAGGCAACGCATCAACGAAAAATTGTCCAATGTTCCATTGTTGAGAAATTTCAAATGTAGGTAGGGAAACTTCGGGAATAGTAAAGGTGAAATTTTGAAAAATAGCATACCCAACAATCAGACAAATCGGCGCCCCAACAATACAGAATAAGATTACATAAACCCAAAGGCTTACAGGTTCTTTTGTTGAACTCTTAGCTTTTTTCTCCGCTTCGATGCGCTGCATAACCGCAGATGTAAAATCTACACTTGGCTCATTTACAAAGCTCGCTTTTATGCTATTTTTAATTTCTTCTTTCATGCGATTAATCAATGAGTTCAACAAATTTAGATTGGATAACTTCAGCTAACTTCTTTCTCGCTCGATGCAGTTTTACTTTTACATTTGCCTGACTTAGCCCTGTCATTTCAACCATCTCTTGGATCGAATATTCTTCAAGATAAAACAAGGTTAAGATCACAGCTTCCATCTTTTCTAGTTCATCCAACGCCAAGTGGATGCTCTTATTTCTGTCTTCTTGTTTGAGCAATTCAAAACCGTCAATAGAATGACCTATTTCTATAAAATTATCTTCATAACTCACCTTCTCATAAGGCTTCTTTTGACGCAAAGCAGTATAGCTCGTGTTGATTACAATTCGATAAAGCCAAGTGGTAAATTTGGACTCGCGGTTAAAATCCTTGAGTCCAAAATATACCTTTGTAAACACATCTTGTGCAATTTCTTCAGCCAGCTCTACATCTTGAGTGATTCTCAACGCAAGGGAATAAGTCATGTCTTTATGCTTATTGACCAAGGTCGTAAAAGCATGGTTTTCTCCTTTGAGAATCTGTTCTATTAGCTCTAAGTCACTCAAAAATTATGCTTGAGTTTTATCAAATTTTCGCTGAATAAGCAAAGCTATTCCTGCAAATAAAAATGCACAAGTCAAATAAGCAAATACTTTATCGATTGATATTACCATTGTAAGTCCATGTCCTACAAGTAAACCCAATCCTGCACCAATCCACAAATAAGGACTGTTACTCTTCTCCGGTTTGTTCTTTGCTTCATAAACCGCTTTGATGTCTTCAGGAGAAAACCCCTTTTCCAACATAGCTAGTTTTTCACGAGTCTTTTGTGTTCTATTCACGTAAACAATGCCAAAAGCCAATGCCATACCTGCAAAAGGTATAAGTAATGCTAAAATTGCTTCAATATCCATAATTCAGTTTTTTAATTAATACTATAGCTTTGACTACAGCTAATTGAAATAGGTTACAGATATTTTGAAAAAAAATCATTGTCATCTAAACCAAAAAAAAAACAAATCACTTGATTAAGTGCGGCTTATCTTATGATAACTTTACCGTTATCTATAACTTCAAGATTATTTTTCACAGTATAAAAATAAATTCCTGAACTCAAAGATGATTTGAAAATCTTGAACAATTTATCATTGCTAAACTCCTCGAGCACAATATTACCCAATGCATCATATAGTACAATCGAATATTTTCCAGTGTTGTTTTCACCGTCTTGAATTTCGATCGTAGTTGACTCCACAAATGGGTTTGGATATACTTTGACTTTTGAACTTGTAGTCATTTGATTTTCGTCTATACTTAAAAACGAAATCATAACAAAATCTTCACCTATTTCATGGAACGTCGTATTGGTAATAATTGGTTCATTAAAATCAAAGAAGATTCCAGCAGTATTTTCGATAATTGTTCCCACAGTATTATTCTCTTTTTGGCGAATACTGAAAGTCACAAAACCATTAGACCCTGGTTCATTTACACTACTATCGGGAAGCATGATATCGCTAAATAAAAATTCTACCGCATGAATTCCTTCACCAAAAATTCTCCATGTATAATTGTGACTACTTGTTCCTGGTTGGAATGTGGTAATGTCAAGGAAAGGCGAAATAGTGTCGTGAATAATTACAGTGAAAGCTGTATCTGTTCCTGTATTTTGAAATCTGATTTTATATTCTAGATTAGTCTCTGCATAAATATAATGCTCGTCACCATACCCAACAGGAAAGCCATTTTTATCATTCGGGTCATAGGCTCCAATATTCATTTGACAGTCAATATCCAAAAAAGGAGATCCATCATAATTTGAGTATTGAGTTACAAATCCAGTATTTATTGAACCTCCACAACCTTCAATTGCAACAGTAACGATAGAATCTCCTAAAATTGAAGGATAATCAACCTCTTGTTGAGCTTCAATACGATATGTGTCTCCAGCATTTGCGGGTATTGCTATTTGTACAAACTCTTCCACATCCAAACTAACTGTATTAATTAGCACGATAGTGTTATTTTGATAAATCTTATACTCAAGAGTGCTACTTGCCGATTCGCCTACATTTAACAACGTAAACGAAACACTATCTTCAATGCATTGCGCAGTTGCTTCGATAACAGCTCCCGTCCATTCAGGCATTAAACAATTTGAGATAGGGAAAATAGCTGCATTACTGCAATGTGTTTGCCCCAACTCAGCATCACATGAGACGTAAACATTTACAGGAATGACACCGCATTCAGACACACCAACAGTTCCAAGATTAAGTTTATAAACTCCAGGCGCTATCAATTCCCACGCAACAGGAATATTATCTGTATCTACAATCAGATAGGAGTCAAAATTCACGTAGATATGTGCGTCTAATGCCTCTTCTGTTCCGTTATTGCAATAATTGATGTAATAGGTGTTATCAAAACATCTTCTCAAAAATGGAGTTGACATACTTACCGTCATCAATGGGCAAAACACATCTGCAGTTAGTGCATAAGAAGTGTCAATTAAAGTTTGTTCATTAACGATACTTATGTCAATTGTATCAGTCGTACACCCTGAATTAGACCAATAAGGATTGTTTGGAGAATGGTGGAAAATCATCTGATAATCTCCTGTTGCTACCCTAACCCAATAAAAACCATCGCTGTCGGTTGATGTCCAAAATGTCTGGTCACCCTGAACCTCAATCAACCAATTATTGAATCGATGTTCACCGCCATCCATGATACAATCTGAATTTAAGTCCGCATACACAAATCCCTGTAGCGTATTGCTATATATTTCACCAAGCTCATCTGTCTTTATGAGATACATATTTTTTCTCGTGTAATAACTAGCGACTTTGGCTCCTCCAACAATGTATCCACCATCGGTAGTTTGACGAACACTATACGCTTTCCACTGACCAACCCCGTCACCATTGTACACTTTTAACCACTCTTGTGTGCCTTCGCTATCAACCTTTATCAATAATATTTGAGGTGTAGCAGCATGATTATTATAACCTGTGAGGATATACCCCCCATCAGAAGTTAGATCCAAATCAGTTCCAAATGCAGAAATTTGACTGTAGTGTTTTTCCCAAATTAAATCTCCTCCAGCATCTGTTTTAAAAAGATAGACATCATGTTCTCCAAAATTCAGAGCATCATTGCCTATTACAACTAAACTGCCATCCGCATTCTCGACAACTTTACCGATGTATTCTGGATGATTGACAGCAGTACCATACATTTGATGCCATAATGAATCTCCATTTGCATCGAACTTACACAAAAATGCTTTGTTATTTTTATATCCTTCAACAACATATTCCCCACTTGCAGTTTGAATTATTGAATGGGGTATGCCTATTGCATTCGAATATTTTCGAACCCAATCCATACTTCCGGAAGGACTTGTTTTAATTAAAGCTATACTATCAAGAAAACTAACGTTGTCGTAATCATAATTGCAAGAAATGTAACCCCCATCTTGAGTAACAAAGCCTTTGCCACCGTACGTTGCTTGAGGGTAAAAACTCACCCACAACTCATTCCCATTAGCATCAAGTCGCTGGATATAAACTTCATACTTGTAAGTATCTGGGTTAGTTCTGCGACCTTCAACATAATATCCGCCTCCAGGAACTAATTCAATGTTTGTTGCCCATGAATAATTATCTACACTTGTGTATGTACTATCCCACTGAATTGTTCCTTCAAAATTTACTTTGACAATTCGGTTATGATGCGCTCCAGAGTTGTGTTCTGTAATTCCTGCAATAATATATCCACCATCAGGAGTTTGACGTACTGCCTCTACTCCATCACCGTTAGGTCCTCCACTAACCATTGGGTAAATTTTCTGCCATCCTCCTTGAGAAAAAATAGGGGTAGATATAAGCAAAAATGCAGCAAAAACAAAAGTTTGAAAATGTTTCATAGTAGTATCTTTTAGTAGTAATCTTTCAAATAGAGACTTGAATTTCTACTTTGGGGTTGCATCAAAATTTGTAAAAATTTAAATCTCTTCTGTGCAAACTTACACTTTAAACAAAAAATTCAATATTACTCTACTTTTCCTTATCCTAATCTATTTTAATAGATAACAATACCTCAACACATTTTTCCAATTCTTCATCTGTAATACAGTATGGTGGATTGAAAAACACCACATTTCCAAGTGGGCGACATAGAATTCCGTTATTTAAAAAGTGTTGGTAAATCTGATCCCTAATGGACGAAAAGTAACTGCTTTCTGATTGTGTTTGAATGTCTACAGCAAAGATAGTTCCCAACGCCCGGACATTTGAGAATCGCTTATCACCTTCCAAACGTTCTACAAATTCTGCCATTTTATCTGCAACTCGTTTTCTATTGCGCGTAGTTTCTTCTTGAGCAAAAATATCCAAACTTGCACATGCCACAGCACACGCAAGTGGATTTCCTGTATACGAATGTCCGTGAAGAAGTGCCTTCAACTTGTCTTCAGATAAAAAGGCATTGTATATTTCGTTTGTGGCAATGGTTAATCCCAAGGGTAATACACCCCCTGTAAGTCCTTTTGATAGGCACGTGATATCAGGTAATTCTGCACAATAATTCATGGCGAACATCTCCCCTGTTCTCCCCCAACCTGTCATAATCTCATCAAAAATGATTTTGGCTTGGGCGTTTTTGAAAATTCGAACGAGTTTGTCCAAGAATTCTGCACTGTACATTCTCATTCCTGCCGAACCCTGAACCAACGGCTCTACGATCAATCCTGCTATCTCACCTGAATCAGCTAATTGTTGCGCACGAGTTAAAATCTCGTGTTCATTTGTTCCATCGGGAAAAGGCAAAAAATCTACCTCAAAGAAAAAATGCTCAAACGGTTCATTAAAATATCCACGCTGACCAATAGACATTGCGCCAAATGTATCACCATGATAAGCTCCTTCTAAAGCAACAATGCGTTTTTTCGATTTTCCTTGATTATGCCAGAATTGAAAAACCATTTTCAGCGCTACTTCAACTGCTGTAGAACCGTCGTCTGAGAAAAAAACTTTATTAAAATTTCCTGGAAGTATTTTACAGATTCGTTCCGACAACTCTATTGCTTTAGGGTGAGTTGCTCCTGCGAAAATCACGTGATCAACTTGTTCAAATTGGGTTTCCAAGGCTTTTTTCAGCTCAGGCCTCCCGTGTCCATGTACATTCACCCACCATGAGGAATTGACATCGATATATTCTTTGCCGTTTTCATCTGTGAGAATGGTATCCTTTGCTTTCACTATCACCAATGGATCTGGAGCAGTGTGCATCTGTGTAAAAGGATGCCAAACATATTGCTTGTCTTTTTCTATTAAATCGGACATGAACAGTTTTTTACAAACTTACATAAATCAATTCAAGTGGAGATTTTTCGCCTGTGCTGACACAAAATCTTTGTCAAGCGATGCTGCGATAGGGATTCTGCCTAAACAAACTACTTTGCCGTGTTGGAGAATCATTTTTTCTGTGTCCACATTCTCTTCTCCCACAAAGATTACTCCAGCTATTGGCACATCAAGTTGTCTCAGTTGAGCTATTGTCAACAACGTATGATTGATGCTCCCCAAATAATGTCTCGACACGATTATTGTCAGAAGTTTATGTTGAGCTAGCCAATCAGCGAATAAATAGTTTTTGGTAATAGGAACCATTAAACCTCCTGCTCCTTCAATGACTAAATTTCCATCTACTTGTGGAATGGTCAAAGTTGACACATCAATTTCAGTATTTTCCATTTCTGCCGCGAGATGAGGTGATACAGGCGCGCGAAACAAATAATTCTCTGGCAATATTTTCACCGCATCCGAACACAATTTTTCGACTGTATCTCTGTCTGTTCCTTCGCTTGCGCCAGATTGAATTGGTTTCCAATAAGTAGCTTGAAGTGCTTCAGCGACAATTGCTGATACAATGGTTTTACCCACATCTGTACCTATTCCTGCTATGAAAAAAATACGCTTATTCATGATTCAAATTTAACGGAATTATACTACTTAAACATGTCTATGTCGTCATACTTTTCACCCAAATAGTGAAATCTGAACCAGCGTTCAAATGCAGGGTCTAAAAATTCATAACCCTTATCTAACTCATGTACAAGGTCGTTATTTATCAAAATGGTTTTGTTCTTGGACACATTTCGCGGGGTTCCCAGTCGGTATGTTTGCATGACTTTTGTGCTTGTCAATTGGTATTCACCCGATACAATTGCTTTTAACAAATTCAACTGTGTACCGCTTATTGTTTCTACTTCCTTTTGATACAGTGGTGAATTTGCATAAATCAACTCGTTTAATGATTGCTGAATAATGTCTGAATCTGCTGCTGTTTTGGTTTTCTGCCAAGTATAATGCGCCAATTGTTGGACATACCACGAATGGTTCTTCATCAACTGTGCAATTAACCGCGCATTTTCAACCGAGATTTTTTTCTTTGTCGCCTTAAATTGACGAACGATAAACTCCACCCACCGTTCTTCTGCAATTTTTTGAAGTATGATGATATCTCCAAATCGGTAAAATGGTTTCCCTGGATTATTGAAAATGTCTGTCATCATATGGCGTTTACTCCCATACAAGCAATACGTAACCGACTTTTGTCGCTGCCAAATTGCCCGCATCCGTTTTTCTAATAATTCATAGTCTGGATAGTTTGATAAATTTTGGAATTCATCCAAGCAAATTATGAATTTACAACCTTGAACTTCTGCAATTCGCTCAGGTAAATTCAACACCTCATCTTTGAACTGTTTCAATTCTGCCCAATTGAACTCAATGGTAAAATCTACCGACGGATTTACGCCCACGCGGAGCTTTGGTGTCAATTGCTTGAAGAATTCTTTCCCATAAGTTAGCCAATCATTCCATTTGTTTGAGGATGCTTTGATTACTTCACGCGCAAATAATTCCAAAAACTCCTCTTCTGTACCGACCATGAACAAATCAATCACTACAGTTTTGTGATTTTTCGATTTTCGGTTAATGTCTATCACTACTTTCTCAACCAAGCTCGATTTACCCCAACGGCGTGGCGAAATTATGGTCGTATTGATTCCCTGTGTCAGGTTGTTAAACAGCTTCTCTGCTTCATCTTCTCTGTTTGTAAATGCGACTTTACTAACCGTTTTTCCGTATATAAAAGGTGATGAACTCATTTTGTTTTTATAAATTATACCTATCAGTATTATACTCAAAGGTATAAAATATATTTTACATTCAAACTAAATACATAGTATTTTATACCAAAAGGTATAATACCTTTTGGCATAAAATAAATTCTTATGAATTAAACTTGTGTTGTAGGAAACTACCTAACGCTGTAATTTCTTCAGGAGAATGATTTGCATGAATACAAATGCGCAATCGCTCTTGCCCTTGAGGAACGGTGGGAGACCAAACTCCTTTAAGCGCCCAGCCTTTACTTCGAGCATCGGAAACGCATTGTTGCAAAAGTTTTAGATCCGAGCAAGGTACAATTTGAATTGGCCCTTCTTGTCCAAGGAATATCGAGTTCCATGCTGCAATATTTTCGTACAATTTTGCTCGCAGTTCATCATGAAAAGCAGAATAAGCCACTGCATTCTTGATTCGCAAATACGCTTCAGGAGGCAAAGCAGTAGTATAAATAAACGAGCGCGCAAAATTAATCAGGTAATCAATCAACTCTACGCTTCCTAAAACAGCGCCACCATGTGCGCCAAATGCTTTCCCGAATGTAATGATCCTTGCAAAAAGCGCTGAATGATTTCGATAAGTATAAGTCAACCCCAAACCTCTCTCACCAAACACACCAGCTGCATGCGCTTCATCAACGACAACAAAGGCCCCGTATCGTTTTGCTAAATTCAACAATGCTTCAATTGGAGCGAAATCACCATCCATCGAATAGTAACTTTCGATAGCAATGAAAACCGTGTTGTCAGAAAAACGAATGAGTTTTTTCTCTAAATCCTCTAGAGAATTATGTGAGAACGAAAAACTTTCAGCAAGACTTAATCTGATGCCGTCTCGTACAGAAGCGTGAATCAGCTCATCATAAAGTACAAGCTCGCCTCTTTGCGGTACAGCAGAAAAGAAGCCAAGATTTGTATCGTACCCTGAATTGAATACAAGTGCCTTTTCTGAATCGAAAATTTCAGCTAAAAAGCGTTCTGTCTCTATTGCCTCAGGAGAATTACCTGATATTAAACGCGAACCAGTTCCTGATTTTTTTGTGGTTTCAGCAGGAAAATCCAACTCAGCTAAACCCAAATAATCATTCGAGATAAAATCAATCAGTCCATCAGTATTAACCAATTTTCGAAATTCGTTCTGAGATTTTCGCTCGGTTAATTTTTGGCTGAATTTCGGTGGCATTTTCTATACCGATTCTACATTCGTGATTTTGCGAGGCTCGAATTTTTGCCCACGCGCCTCTTCCAATTCTTTTTGGCGTTCAGCTTCTTTGCGCTTGCGTTCTTCGATTTTCGCATCAGGAATTGACACCGGCTTTTCGCCTTCTTGAAAAGGTTCTTTGGCAATTAAACCAAGAATGCTAAACATTTCCTTATCCTCGTTGAACTCAGGATTCGGTGTTGTCAATAGTTTATCACCTGCAAAAATACTTCCTGCACCTGCAAGAAAACACATTGCCTGAGCTTCCATCGACATCTTAGTTCGACCCGCAGACAAACGCACAACTGACTCAGGGAATGCAATACGCGTCGTTGCAACCATGCGAATCATTTCCCACTGCTCAATTGGTTTTTGCTCTTCTAAAGGTGTCCCTTCAACTGCTACTAAAGCATTAATCGGAATAGAATCTGGTGGAGTTTCCATTTCCATATAACTCAACAACATCCCGACACGATCTTCAACTGCTTCGCCCATCCCGATAATTCCACCCGAACAAACTGTGATTCCAGCTTTACGTGCATTATCAATTGTTTGTAAACGGTCGTCATACTCTCGAGTTGAGATAATATCCTTATAAAATTCTCTTGATGAATCTAAATTATGGTTGTAGGCAAACAAACCTGCATTTTTCAAACGCACTGCTTGTTCTTCATTCAACATTCCAAGTGTACAACACACCTCCATATCAAGGTCGTTTACTGCTTGAACCATTTCCACTACATTATCAAAATCCTTATTGTCGCGTACTTCACGCCAAGCAGCACCCATACACAAACGAGATGAACCATTTGCTTTGGCATTCTTTGCTTGTTCAATAACCGAATCAACCGACATCAACTTATGCGCTTCCACATCCGTATGATAACGAGCAGCTTGTGGACAATATCCACAGTCTTCAGGGCAGCCACCAGTTTTGATACTCAACAATGAAGACATTTGCACTTCACGTGGATTATGAAATTGACGGTGAATAGTTGCCGCTTCAAAAACCAACTCTAAAAGCGGTTTATTGTATAGGGCTAACAATGATTCTTTTGAATTATACGTTGGATTTACCTTCATTTCACATTTTTTTTCGGAGACAAATATAACGAAATATATTGTCAACGATTTTTTGCAAAAGGAAATCAATGATTCAATGAAGTTTAGTTCTTCATCTAAACGCAAGAAAAACACTACACGCAAAAATTCAAACCAAATAATCAATCAACACTACATTTCAGACTTTTTAGCAAAATTTAAATCCTCAAAGAGAGATATTTACATAAACAGTAAAAACAATTCATTATGAAAAATTCAATACACAAAATTTCTTCGACACTATTAGCTTTAATGGCCGTATTCTCCTCAACAGCACAAACTTGGATAGAGATTCCTGATTCTGATTTCCAAAATTTCTTATTGACAAATTATGAAGATGCGACTATGATCTCAGGAGGTGTCCTATTCATAGACCAAGAACATCCAGACGTAGTAAATACGGACACCTTAGATGTAAGTGATTTGGGGATATCAGATCTACAAGGTGTCAATGCGTTCCAAAATCTACTTTACTTAAATTGTTCAAATAATCAGATTTCATTTCTGAACAGTATCCCAGAAGGGTTACTTATTTTAATCTGCCCATATAATAATTTGAATACTCTTCCTGCAAGTCTTCCTGCAAATCTTGAACAGCTACATTGTGGAATGAATCAGCTAACAGCGCTACCAAATCTTCCAATCACTTTAAAAAAACTAACATGCAGTACAAATCAGTTAACATCTCTCCCTAATCTTCCAGGGACATTGACATCCCTGTTTTGTAATGAAAATAACCTGACATCACTTCCCATTTTGCCTAATAACTTAGATACACTGAGTTGTTCCAACAACCAACTCACATCACTGCCCTCAACACTACCACAAAACCTGAAGCTGTTACAATGTCAAAGCAATCAAATTACAATTCTACCTGACTTACCTGATGGATTAATTGTTTTACATGTGTCAAACAACTTGATTTCTGTGCTACCTGAATTACCAGAAGACCTAGAATGGTTATTTTGTTTTATTAACCAATTGGATGAGCTTCCCTCTCTTCCTCAAAATCTAAAAAGACTTGGATGTGGACACAATAACATCTCAATTTTACCCCCACTACCCAATGGGCTTGAATCATTTACATGCGACTTCAATCAATTGAGTACGTTGCCAGCTATTGGAGACAGTTTACGTTTACTTTTGTGTAACGACAATCAGCTTGTATCGCTGCCAGCTTTACCAAATGGATTATTCACTCTAAATTGCTCACATAACCAATTGACATCACTACCTCAACTTCCTATACAGTTAAAAAGTCTAGAATGTGCATTAAACGAACTTACAGTTTTACCTGATTTACCTGATGGGTTAAGCATTTTAAACTGTAATTTCAATCAATTGACAACACTCCCTGATTTCCCGACACAGGAATTTCATTCACTTTATTGTGCTTATAATAACATCACCTGCTTCCCTTACTTTCCTGAAACTATTGAAAACATAAATATTAGTAATAATTCCTACGTGTGTCTTCCCAACCATTTGGCAGCAATGTCAGCTATAGATTTAACTTATCCGCTTTGCGCAGAAGGTGATGAATCAAACAATCCTTATGAGTGCCCAGAGTACTCTGATATTTCAGCACTAAAAGATCACAAGTATTCATATATACAAATTTTCCCCAATCCAGTAAAAAATCAGTTCAAAATTCAGAGTGAAGGACATAGTGAAATTCGATTAATGGATCTTAATGGTAAAGAATTATGGTCACTTCAAACCAACGAAAACAGTACGCTCGTAGACATGGTCAAACATTCCGCAGGAGTTTATCTCTTAAGCACAAAAACCGATGACGGATACACAACGATAAGTAGAATTATAAAAGAATAGTTCACACAAACACTATAGAAAAGCGAAGCATGAAGTAATTTGTGCTTCGCTTAATTTTGCTCGCAATACTCCTATAACAAAACTGTTAAGCCTGCGCTTATACCAAATACTACCGCTTTGTGAATGTATGGATGCTGTTTCCCGTGTGTATTTAATAATTGCCATCTCGCCTCAGGTAGCACATAAATTCCAATATTACGCCCCACATTCCATCGAACACCAACTGAAGCAACTGCATCTACATTAAAAAAGTTAAACCCATCTTTGTACTTAGTCTTAATTTCCTCCGTACCGCCAAAACCTGTTTCCACAGTTTCGAGTGTAGTCTGGCTTAAAAACATTTTTGGAACAAGTCCACCAGCAACATGTAACTTAAGTTTATCCCCATATTGAAAACCAATTTTCAGCGGAATCCCAATAAAATGATAGGTATTCTTGTAAGAATAAACAGAATCTCCAGGAGTTTCATAAAACTCTCCATTACGAGTGAAGTCAAACCCAATATCCAAGACAACAAACTTGTGTAAATTTGTTCTATATCCTAGATGGAAAGAGTAAAACCACCCTCCAAATTCATTTTCACGCTCACCTAATGGCTTACCAAATAGACTTGGATTCTCTTCAAGTGTTCGAAAAGAATGTCCAGGTGTAATTCCAAAATACAATTCATCTCCCGATTTTTCAACCACTTTTCCTTTTCTATTCACGTAAACTTTCACAGAATCAGTTTCTTGCTCTTGCGTAAACGAAACGTTAAAAGATGTGAAAACGACTAAGCAAACCCAAAAAATTCTTTGCCAATTACCCATTTGCCTCAAGATTATTCTTAATTTTAATTCAAAAGTAATTAAAAATTATAGACAACATGGCAAAGCATACTACAGACGGTAAAAAGAAGAAATCACTTTTCAAGCGTATTTTAAAATGGGGAGGTATTAGCTTCGTATTAATTCTAGCTGCTCTGATACTTATTCCGATTTTGTACAAAGACAAAATTCTCCAACTTGTCATTAAAGAAGCAAACAAAGAACTGACCGCTGAACTCAGCATTGATGATTTTGATTTGACCATTATAAGTACTTTTCCGAAATTAACCATGGAGCTCAAGGGAGTGCGTATTGCTGGTCAGGGAGATTTCGAAGGTATTGACTTGGTGAATTTAAAATCGCTTGAAGCGAAATTGGATTTTTGGTCTGTAGTGGGAGGAGATCAAGTTGAAATTGAATCGATCAAACTTGTTGAACCTCATATCAATGTCAAAGTTCTTCAAAGTGGTATAGCAAATTACGATATCGTGAAACCGGATTCACTTAAAACAGAAGAAGAAATTTCAGAACCGTCGAGTTTTAAACTTGCCTTGAATTACTACGAAATCCAAAACGGCGAAATTAGTTATATTGACAAACCTGGTAATATGTCGGCTTTAATCGCCAACTTGAATCACACAGGAAAAGGAGATTTAACTGCTGAAACTGTCGATTTTGAAACAAAAACTACTGCAGATGCCATTACTATAATCATGGATGGAATTCCGTATTTAGCACAGGTGAAAACTGATATGATTTTCAATCTATTGATGGAATTCACTGAAAAAAGTTCAAAATTCACACTTAAAGAAAATGAACTCACCTTAAATGCATTCAAAACTTCGTATGATGGTTACTTTGAAATGTTCGATGATTACTATGATATGGACATAAAGCTCGATGCAAGTAAATCTTCATTCAAAGAATTTATCTCATTAATTCCAAGCGTTTTTCAAAGTGGATACGAGTCTATGTTGACTAAGGGAACATTCTCACTAAACGGCATGGTGAAAGGTAAAATGACAGATACTGAACTTCCTGCGTGGGACTTTGATTTAAATGTCGACAATGCCTCTTTCCGTTATCCGGATTTCCCAACAGGATTTGATAAAATTGCGATTCGTGCAAATACCAAACGTGAGCAAGGTGCAAACATGGATAATATCCGTGTGGATATTGACAAGTTTCACACTGAATTTGTAGGGAACACCATTGATGCCACATTGAAACTGCGTACGCCAATGTCCGACCCGTATATCGCTATGACCATACTCGCAAAAATGGATTTGGAATCATTGAAAAAAGTGATGCCAATGGAAGAGGGTGAATCGTACAACGGTAAACTGGATGCTGACATCAAACTGGATGGAAAAATGTCATCAATAGACAAAGAGCAGTACGAAGACTTCAACGCTGAAGGCTGGTTAATTCTAAAAGAAATGACTTACGCAAGTGCTGATCTGAAAGAACCTGTAGAAATTGAATCCCTGCATTTCAAATTCAGCCCACAAAACTTGACAATGGAAGAGATGAATGCTAAGGTGGGTAGTTCTGACTTTGCAATGAAGGGTACAATTGACAATTATCTTGGATATGCATTGAGAGATGAAGTACTTACAGGTCGTTTCGGTTTCAACTCGAATAATCTTGATTTGGACGAATTGATGGGCTTGGCTCCAACAGACGAAAGTGAAAGTTCTGAGACAACTAGTACTCCTGTAGCCTCTTCTGAAGATGACGCTGCAGTTACTATCCCCTCTAACGTCGATTTTGACTTGAATACCAACATAAAAGCAATCAAATACGATGGATTGGAGATTCGCAACTTTAGTGGCAACGTAAACATCAAAGAATCTGTAGCCAGCTTGAACAATGTCAACATGAATGCGATGGGAGGAACGATAGGAATGCGCGGTAGCTACGACACGAAGAATCCAGAAAAACCACACGTGAATTTTGGCTATGACCTGAAAGAACTTGATATAAAACAGCTTGCGGATAATTTCTTGACGATTGAAAAACTAGCTCCAATTGCTAAATATGCACAAGGAAAAATTTCAACAACGCTTTCTCTTGAAGGTGATATGACAAAAAACATGGACATGGTTCTCGAATCACTCACAGGTAACGGTAATTTCTTCACAAACAAAGTGACGATTTCAGGTTTTGAACCATTGACTAAACTAGCGAGCGAAATTAAAATGCCTCAATTGAGTACGCAGACACTCGACAATGTTCGCGCTAATTTCGAATTTGAAGATGGGAAGTTACATGTTAAGCCATTTAATGTCAAACTAGGTAAAATTACTTCCGACATTCAGGGTTGGACATCGTTTACTACGGATATTGACTACAAAATGAAAATGAATGTGCCTAAAGATCAGATTCCAGCTGAAATGATAAAAATTGTAGAGCAAGCAATCGGAAAAGTGAATAATGTGGTACCGCAATTGAATTTGAAAGGACTTCCTGATATTATCCCCGTAAATGTGAATGTAGGAGGAACGGTTACAAAACCTGTCATCAAAACAGACTTCAAGGAAAGCCTTATGGCTGCTACGGGAAATCTGAAAGATCAAGTTAAAGATTTAATTGATGATAAAGTTAAGGAAGTTAAAGACACTGTTACAAAAGTTATTACCGACAAAGTGGAAGATGTCAAAGATGACCTTATCGAGCGCAAAAACAAAATCATGGCGGATGCACAGAAACAAGCGGACAAAGTGAAGGCTGAAGCTAAAAAACAAGCTGATGCTATTCGTGCTGAAGCAGATAAACAAGCTAAAGCTCTCGTTGCTGGAGCGAGTAATCCTATTGAGAAAAAAGTACGCGAAAAATCAGCGGATGAATTGCGCAAGCAAGCAGATGATAAAGCTAAAAAAGTAGAAGCCGAAGCCGTCAAGCAAGCGGATAAAATAATGGCAGACGCTAAAGTGCAAGCGGATAAATTAAACTAAATAAACTTAGTATCCCCAGCTTAAATTCGTTGATTTTCAATGAAAAAGTTGGGGGTACTAGGCTACTAAATTATGTCCAATCTTAAATTAAGAATCACTGTAATCGGATGTGGAAATGTCGGAAATGCAGTTGCTATGATCCTTCTTAATCGTGCTTCTTGCGCTATTGAGTTGAATGTGATGGAACCTTCCAAAAATCAACAAGGTCGTTTGCTCGAGCTCAGTCATATCGCAGGACTTCATCAAATTCATCAGTTCACACTTAATGATTTAAACGAATTTGCACAGGCTGATGTCATTTATCACACTGCAGGGCGTTGCATGAAAGCAAATGAAAGTAGATTGGATGTTGCTGAAGGAAATTTACAACTCACACGTCAAATCTTTAATCAGGTAACATTCACAAAACAACCTCTGATTCTCGTCTTGACAAATCCAGTAGATGTGATTACTTATTTTGTCCGTGAGCAAACGCAACTTCCAATTCACAAAGTAATCGGTACAGGAACATTGTTAGATAGCGCCCGTTTCAGTGCTATTTTGCAAAAATTGGAAGTGACGCAACATCACACGCCCGCATGGGTCATAGGTGAGCATGGCGACTCGATGGTACTTCTTTATTCGAAGCTTAATTCTCAGTCCATAATTAAAACATTAGACGAAGAATTGAAGCATCAAATTACCAACGAAACTGTTTTTGCTGCAAAACGCATCAAGCAAACGCAAGATCACACAAGTTCTGGTGTGGCTTCTGTGGCTGTGATGATAATGGATTATATTCTTGGGGATATCACTATCGAAACACCATTTCCTGTTTCGTGCGTTACGGATGAAGCTCTTCAAACCAAATTGGAACTCAATCAGCCCATTGCCATTAGCTGGTTTTTTGACTTAAAAAATGAAGCAAAATCACTTCAAAACATCTCAATTAGCGAAAAGGAAATGGAACAGTTCAAACTTTCTGCCAATATTCTTGTATCACAAATTGAAAAATTAAAATACATTCGCTAAAATATAAACTATGAAAAATACACTCCTCTACATTTTGGCATTTGCAATTGCAAGCACTGTCATATCTTGTAATGACTCAAATGAAAACGATTCTAAAGAGAACAAAAACCAAATTGTCAATGAACTTGAAAACGTAGATTGGTTAATTGGCGAATGGGCTAATCATTCTGACGATGGTGTTTTTACCGAAACATGGACTAAAGAAAATGATTCGTTATTTGTTGGGACAAGTTTTTTCATTGTAGATGCGGATACCATTTTTTCTGAAAACATCACTTTAGAACAGCATGGTCCAGAATTATTCTACATTCCGATAATCAGTGAACAAAATGATGGACAACCTGTCAAATTTAAACTTACTTCGTCGAGTGAAACAAAGCTTGTTTTTGAGAATCCTTCCCATGATTTCCCACAACAGATTTCGTACTCAAAAATAAGCAACGATTCTTTAGTTGCTGAAATTTCTGGAAAGATGCACGGTGAACAACACGCTGAAATTTTCCCTATGAAACGAATAAAATAAGATCCATGACATTAGACGAAATCAGAAACTATTGTTTATCGTTGAATGGTGTAACAGAAAGCATTAAATGGGAAGACCATTTGTGTTTTTGTGTTGGAGAGAAAATGTTTGTCATCACCTCACCAGATCATTTTCCTGTTACTGCCTCTTTCAAAACGACTGATGAACTCTTTGAAGAATTGGTTTTAAAAGAAGGTGTAATTCCCGCGCCATATCTGGCAAGAAATAAATGGGTTCACGTAGATGATATCGAACGATTGACTCATGAAGAGTGGATAAATCTCATCGATATTGCCTATAATTTGATTTTTGCAAAACTTCCACTTAAGACGAAAAAGCTAATTTTAGGTACTATCTGAAGAATTTATCTAGTTACTTCTTCCACTCCATCTGCATTGCTTGGCTTTTCTTCTTCACGCGACTCCATAAACACCAAGAACAAGATTAACAGAATAATAAAAATCAACATAAAGAGCTTGGGATCTTTGTACAATGGTTTTCGTGGACGCTTTGTGAGGCGGTCATACTCGTGAGTGAGACGCGAAAAGTCCTTGTGCTTCCGAATTTGCTCGGGAGTTGGCTCCAGTTTCTTTTTTGTTCTATTTACTTTAATCTCTCTCATGACTTGTTTGTACCATTTTGCTGCATCTTTTCTAAAATTCGATAGATGCGCATTTTTGCATTAGCCTCTGTTATGTCGTAAATATCGGCAATTTCCTTGAATGACAATTGTTGGAAAAAACGTAATTCAATCAAATCCAAGTGTTCAGGTTTTAATGTATTCAATAAACGTACCACTTGTTCCTGCACGTCTTCTGACTTTTCGTCCACATTCATCTCGTCCATCAAGTTGAAAATGTGGCGTTCTTCAATTTCGATAATTGTGTGCTTCTTGTTCTCTCGAAAAAACATATTCACTTCATTCTGCGCTATTCGATATAACCATGTTGAAAAGGGATAACCGCGATCTTCGTATTTTTTAATCGCTCCCATTGCTTTCACAAATGTTTGCTGGGAAATATCTGATGCATTTTCCTCATCTCCACCAAGACGTTTAAAAACAAAGCGAAAAATCTGATCAAAGTATTTCTCGTACAACAACCCAAAATGACGGTGATGCTCTTGCGCCATCTCCACCATCTGTGAGTCAGTCAATGCTTCTGTACGATATTTCTTTTTCTTAAAAAACACCCAATAGTGATTTGATTATACAAGGTTAATGTAAACATTTCGGAAAGTAACAAATCGTGGTAAATATTTTACTTAAATAAATCCTAATGGAAATTTTCGTACTAATTTTTCCGTTATACTGGAAATATTCGTACTAATTTTTCCATTATAGTGGAAATTTTCATACCTTTGAAATATGGATAAGATAAATCGCATAGCGGGAAATCAAATCAAGCAGTGGCTATTTAAAAGAAAAGCCCTAATACTGACAGGTGCAAGGCAAGTTGGAAAAACGACTTTGCTTCGAAACTTGTTCAAAACTGAAGATGCAGTGCTTTGGCTGAATGCCGATGAAGCACCAGTGCGTCAAAGACTAAGTGAATTAAGCGTCACTAATTTAAGTCAAGTGGTGGGAAATAATCGATTACTTATCATTGACGAAATTCAACGCATCGAAAATGCAGGTTTGCTACTCAAACTACTAGTTGACAACTTTCCAGATACTCAGGTAGTAGCAACGGGTTCATCGGCATTGGATATTTCAGAACGAATTTTCGAACCACTTACTGGCAGGCACTTGCTATTTCATCTTTATCCATTCGCTCTGGCAGAATTATACACAGGTAAATCACCATTTGAAATTGAAAATCAACTTCCCTTTCATTTGATTTACGGTAATTATCCAGAAATTAGTTTGAATCAGGATATTGCAAAAACTTTACTAAAAAATCTTGCTGGTCAATATCTCTACAAAGATGTGTTGGTATGGAAAGATATTCGCAAACCTGAGTTATTGGATAAACTTCTTAAACTACTCGCCTATCAAGTAGGCAGCGAAGTTTCGGTACATGAATTAGCTACTCAGCTTCAGGTAAAGTCTGAAACGATAGAAAGCTACATTGATTTACTCGAAAAATCATTTGTGGTGTATCGATTAAACGCTTACAGTACTAATCCACGCAAGGAAGTGTCCAAAATGAGTAAAATCTATTTTTGGGACAACGGAATCCGTAATGCCGTCATTGGTAATTTCGACGACCTCACAATACGCAGAGATATCGGTGAATTATGGGAAAACTTCATCGTAAGTGAACGTATGAAAATGAATGCTTGGTTGTATCCAGAAAGACAATCTTATTTCTGGCGTAATTACAACCAAAGCGAAGTCGATTATGTAGAGCTTGACGGAAAAGAACTCACTGGGTTTGAATGTAAATGGAACACCAAGAAAAATCATAAAGTCACATCTGCATTTACGAATGCATACCCTAAAGCAAAAACGGAAGTTATTACGCCAAGAAATTTTGTGGGGTTTTGTGAAATCGGTTAAAAAAGAAAACATGCGTATATCAATAATTAAAATTACAACTCTTTTTGTGCTACTTTCTATCGTGGCCTCTTGCAATAGTGAAGCAAAAAATATTGCAGAATCTTGTTGTGAATGCTTTGAAGAAATAAACTTAAACGAAGATGAATTTGAATTTCATTTTCAAATGAACAAATGTATTTCACTTACAGATTTTCTAATTTTTCAAAACTCAAAAGAAGAAAATGAAAAATTCATCACTAAAGTAATTGATAATATTTCAATCAAATGTGATCACTATAATGCATTGAGGAAAAGATATATTGAATCAATATCACAATTTAAAACCCAATATTATTGTGCAGAAGTTGAATGTCAAAAAGTAAAAAAAGGAGTATATAAACATC
>CAYUQU010000024.1:0-42909 GCA_964447015.1 uncultured Flavobacteriales bacterium | reverse complement strand
GGCAAGAGGAGAACTGCGTGCTGTTGGAGCGACCACATTGAATGAATACCAAAAATATTTCGAAAAAGACAAAGCCTTAGTACGCCGATTCCAAACGGTATTGGTGGATGAACCATCTACAGAAGATGCGGTTTCTATTCTACGTGGAATTAAAGAAAAATACGAAAATCACCACAAAGTATTGATTAAAGATGAGGCGATTATTGCTGCGGTAGAATTGTCTCAGCGCTATATTACTGAAAGACATCTTCCAGATAAAGCGATTGACTTGATTGATGAGGCTGCATCTAAATTGAGAATGGAAATCAATTCGAAACCAGAGGAACTTGACGAAATCGAACGTCGAATCATGCAACTCGAAATTGAGCGCGAAGCTATAAAACGTGAAAACGATACGAAGAAATTGGACAGCATCGAAAGTGAGCTCGCTAACTTGAACGATCAGAAAAATGCGTTTATGGCAAAATGGAAAGCTGAGCGCGATGTAGTAGATGGAATTCAACAAACAAAAGAAGACATCGAACAGTTCAAACTTGAAGCAGACCAAGCCGAGCGTGCAGGTGATTATGGAAAAGTAGCAGAGTTGCGATACGGAAAAATCAAAGACGCCGAAAGTCAACTGGAAAAACTCAAAGGTGATTTAGCAGAAATTCAAACCAAATCAAAAATGATTAAGGAAGAAGTTGACGCGGAAGAAATTGCTGATGTCGTATCCAAATGGACGGGGATTCCAGTAAATAAAATGCTTGAAAGTGAAGTGAGCAAACTTCTCCGTCTCGAAGATGAACTCGAAAAACGCGTTGTAGGTCAGGAAGAAGCTATCGTAGCACTTTCCGATGCCGTACGAAGAAGTAGAGCAGGATTGCAAGACAAGCGCAAACCTATCGGTTCGTTTATCTTCTTAGGAACTACGGGAGTTGGTAAAACCGAACTCGCGAAAGCACTTGCAGAGTATTTATTCAACGATGAAAACGCGATGACGCGAATCGACATGAGTGAATATCAGGAGAAACACAGTGTCTCAAGATTGGTTGGAGCGCCTCCTGGATATGTGGGATATGACGAAGGAGGTCAGTTAACCGAAGCAGTGAGACGTAGACCATACTCGATAGTTCTTCTTGATGAAATTGAAAAAGCGCATCCTGACACCTTCAATGTGTTGCTTCAAGTACTTGATGATGGTCGTTTAACTGATAATAAAGGTCGTGTAGTGAACTTCAAAAACACGATAATCATCATGACCTCAAATATGGGTTCTGATGTTATTCAAGAAGCATTTGAAGGAATGAAACCAGGGGAAGAGGAAAGAGTGTTGGAGCAAACGAAGACTGCTGTGTTCGAACTATTGAGACGCAATATTCGACCTGAGTTTTTGAATAGGATTGACGAAACAATCATGTTCAGACCACTTACGAAGGAAGACATCATCAAAATTGTTCACATCCAGATGGAGGGTCTTAAAAAGCTTCTTCTCGAAAGCGACATTCGTTTGGTATTGACTGAAGACGCAGCAAATTACATCGCTGAAGCAGGTTATGACCCACAATTTGGAGCAAGACCCGTAAAGAGAGTAATACAACGTCAAATTTTGAACGAATTATCTAAACAAATCCTTTCTGGAACGATAGATAAATCACAAAATGTGGTGATGGATGTGTTTGAAAGCAAAGTGGTGTTCAGAAAGCCAATTCGTCAAGAGGAAGAAAACTAAATAATCAGTAAAGTAGGGATGCGATAAAACGTGTCCCTACTTTTTTAATAAAAAACTAAATACCTGCTTTGTGTCTACAACACGTGTAAATGTAAAACGTAGTGAATAGAACACGGAAGACACGAATCGATTGGATTAACACGGATTATTCTTTATGTTCTTTGTTTTATGGCGAAAGCAAGTGATTTATTGTCTAACTTCTTTTGTCTAAAAATCTTTTGTCTTGAGTCTTGCAGTCTTGAATCTTTAAGTCTAAAAACAATGGCACGAAATTTATTGCGATATTTGCATTATTAAAACAACACACAAATGAACACATTAACAACATTAATCTTCACGTGTTTTGCATCTCTAGTTTTTAGCCAAAATCTGTCTATTAAAATTGAGAATTTCGAAGCTAAAGACGGTTATTTTTACGTGGCTGTATTTGATTCGCAAGAAGCCTTTGAAAAAAGAGAAACGGCACACAAATTAAGAGTTAGTGCTTCTGAAATTAAAAAACCTATTGTTTTTAAAGGGCTTAAAAAAGGAACATATTGTGTATCTGTTTTTTACGACACAAATGGCAACAAGCAATTAGACACGAAAGAATCTGGGATCCCGAAAGAGCCTTATGGTTTTTCAAATAACCCAGGTTTTGGAAAACCTCAATTTGATAAAATGAGCTTTAAGTTTGAAAAAGACCATTTGGTTGTCATTCAAATGAGGTCAACAAAAAGCACAAATTAACATCAAAAAATTATACAATTTTAACACACCAAAAATCAAATAATCTGAGTATATTTGATTCAATTAACAATAAATAAAAAAATATGTCTGGAACTTTAATCGCTGTTATCGTAGTTGTAATCTTGGTTTTATGGATTATTGCTATTTACAACGGACTTGTGCGTTATAGAAACAATCGCGAAAATGCTTTTGCTGATATTGATGTGCAACTAAAACAACGTCACGATCTTGTTCCTCAATTGTTGGGAGCAGTAAAAGGCTACATGGAACACGAAAGAGGTACACTTGAGAATATTACTAAAGCTCGTCAAAAAGCTGTTGCTGCAACATCTATCAATGATAAAATTGCTGCTGAACAGGAATTAGGTGCTGCTTTGAGTGGTTTAAGTATTCAAGTTGAAGCTTACCCTGATTTGAAAGCAAGTCAAAACTTCATGCAACTTCAAAATGAATTGTCTGACATTGAAAATAAATTAGCTGCAGTTAGAAGATTCTTCAACTCTGCAACGAAAGAATTGAACATCGCAGTTCAAAAATTCCCGAACATGATTTTCGCAGGAATGTTTGGTTTCAAAGTTGAGCCGATGTTTGACTTAGGAGTTGTTCAACGTCAAGAGTTGGACAAAGCACCTGAAGTAAAATTCTAAATTATACAAACTTCAACAATGACGATTAACCAAATGGAAATCGTCATTGTTTTTTTAGACTGATTCATACAAATTACCAATGAAATACACTGGTCTTCAAGCGCAAATTTCTTCAAACAATAGAAAATCAATTCTACTGTTAATTGCTTTTCCAGCACTTATCTTAGCAGCTGTTTTTGGAGTTGTCTTTTTTCTTTCTTTTAGTGAAGAAGGAAATCCAAATCCTGCATTGGCTTCCGAACTGTTTGTTGAAACTATTCCATTTGTACTAATTGGTGTAGCGATCTGGTTCTTAATCGCCTATTTCGGTCATTCAAAAATGATTGACATGGCTACAGGAGCACATTCTCTAGACAGAAAATCAAATATGCGGGTCTACAACTTGACTGAAAATTTGTGTATGAGTGTCGGCATGCCTATGCCTAAACTTCATATCATTGAAAGTCCAGCATTGAATGCTTTTGCAAGTGGTCTGAATCAGAAAAATTATACTGTTACACTTACTCGAGGAATTATTGATAAACTCAATGATAAAGAGCTTGAAGGCGTTATTGCACATGAATTGATGCATATTCGCAATAAAGATGTGCGTTTACTTGTGATAACGATTGTTTTTGTGGGAATTTTCTCACTTGTTGTTCAAATTGCATTCCGCAGTTTACTTTATGGTGGAATGTCGGGAAGAAAAAAAGATGGAAAAGATGGTGGCGCAGCGATGTTAGTAATATTAATCGTCTCTCTTGTCGCGTATTTGCTCTCGCTTCTTTTCAAATTTGCGTTAAGTCGTAAACGCGAATATCTAGCTGACGCTGGAGCTGCTCAAATGACTCGAGACCCTCATGCGTTGGCATCTGCACTTAGAAAAATTTCAGGCAATCACCATGTGGACAATGTAAAAAGTGAGGAAGTACAGCAAATGTTTATTGAAAACAGTCCCCAAGATACCTCAGTAGGATTTCTCGGTGGTTTAGGAGGTTTATTTGCCACTCACCCGCCTATTGAAAAGCGAATTAAATTACTCGAACAATTTTAACACTTATACGTCATGCCTATCATCTCACCCTCAGTTTTATCTTGTGACTTCGCAAACATTCAACGCGATGTCGAAATGATCAACGCAAGTGAAGCAGACTGGTTTCATGTTGATGTTATGGATGGTGCGTTTGTACCAAACATCTCATTTGGATTTCCTGTTATTGCGGCAATAAAGAAACATGCTACTAAACCCTTAGATGTCCACTTGATGATTCAAAATCCCGATCAATATGTGTCGGAATTTAAAAAAGCTGGGGCTGATATTTTAACTGTTCACTACGAAGCATGTACACACTTACACCGAACAATTCAACTGATCAAATCAGAAGGAATGAAAGCGGGTGTTGCGCTCAATCCACATACAAGTATCGAACTTCTTGATGATATTATAGAAGACTTAGATTTAGTATTGATAATGTCTGTAAACCCAGGTTTTGGAGGGCAGAAATTCATAAACAACGCCATTCTGAGAGTAGAGCAAGTAAAAAATCTTATCCACAGAAGAGGCTCAAAAGCTGTTGTTGAAGTTGATGGTGGAGTGAATTTGGAAACAGGAAAAAAACTTTTGTTGGCAGGTGCGGATGCGCTAGTCGCAGGAAGCTTTGTATTTAATTCCGATAATCCATCTCAAACAATTTCGGATCTTAAACAACTCTAAGATGCTTGCAGATTGGTTCGAAGATAAATTCAATTTTGACTTTGAAACTAATGCTATTTGGGCAAACTTTCTTGATGATTTTGAAGAACCTGATCAAGAAATAGTTCGAATTTTCAGCCATATCATCAATGTTCACCATCTTTGGATTAGACGAATTGCAAACTCCCCCGTAGAATCTGCAGCGTGGGATATGTTTGACTCTCGCTACTTAAATCGTTTAAATCAGCAGAATTTTCAAGAGACACAAGATTTTTTGGCAAATTATTCTGATGATAAGCTAGTTTCGTACACCACAACTGAAGGCGAACAACGAGAAGAAATGACTTCCTCACTTCTATACCACATTCTCAATCACAGTGCACACCATCGTGGACAACTCGCTCTTTTAGCGCAACAAAAAAAATTAGATAACCGACCTGAATCCAATTTTGTGGGTTGGAGGCGATAATTGAAAGATATATCTGCGTTTACTTTTTTATTCTATCCAATACTTTATTCAGCCCTTCAACGTAAATATTATGGTCTCCCTCAAAGCGAATGATTTCGGGAGAGATTCCCATATCTTTTGCTTGTAAAAACACATCGTCATCACTAATATCAGTAAAATAGGGATCTTGATTCCCTATGACAAAAAGATGCTGAATCTCCGCAAAACGATTCCCATCGCTTTTAATTTCTAAATCAGGTGGAAAAACTCCTGCCCATTGTACAAATACATCCGGCTTACATTTCCCCATCTGAATCCATCTCGCAGCAGTTGAAGCACCTTGACTGAAACCTAATATAATGATTCTGTCAAATGTTCTTTCTGAGACAAGTTCATCATAAACCTGATTCAAATATGCGATGTTATCCGCAATATCATCCAAACGCTCTTCTTTTGTCATCCATGAAGCTCCAACCCTACCCGAAGTTCCTTTGAGATAGAAACGATGAAAGCCTTCTGGCGCAAAAACGAAATGCTCGGATTCATCCAGTACATGAAATTTTTCAATGAAATAATCCGTCAACTGTCCATAGCCATGCAAGGCAACCCAGCAATATCGAGCGGTATCAGCATTTCCATATGTATTGACTTTGACTGTTTTTTGGATTTTCATTTTCATGGCTATAAATTCTATTTGAAATAATGTGACTCAACTACTCGAGTTGCTTACAAAGTTCGCTTATTTCTGCAATAATCACATCCTCTTTATCCAAAAACGGACTATGTCCTGCGCCTTCTATCATCATGCCTTCTGCATTGTCGCCAAGAATCCGAACGATGTCTAAAACTTGTTGAGGAGAACCATACTGATCGTCCTCACCCTGAATAATTAGTGCAGGGAAATCGATATCCTTACAAATATCATTTTCGATATTCCATTTCAAAAACTCTTCGGTTTGCCAAGTATCGTTCCAATCGAAGAAAAGTTTTTCAGTTTTACTTCCGTGAAAGGCTTCTAGTCCCTTTAATTTTCCTTCTCCCCAAGCTTCACGTGCTCTTACAATTCCTTCAACCGTTACTTCTTCGTTGTAGATATGTGCAGCCATTGTAATCATTCCTTCCACGCGTTCTGGATATTTCGCTGCATACAACAACGCTATTGTTCCACCATCAGAGTGTCCAACAAGAATCAGTGGATTTTCAATTTGCATCTTCTCCAGAAAATCAGGCAATTCAGTTAATGCAAAATCGTGCAAGTAACGCGAAGTTCGCTGCACGCTATTTGCTGATGAAAAACCATACCCTACACGCTCGTACATCAGTCCAGATAAATTCAATTCTGCACAAACTTTTTCGGAAAAACCACCCCATTGTGCAATCGAGCCTAATCCTTCGTGTAGAAAAAGAACAAGTGGCTCATTCTCTTTTGGCGTACCAATGAATTTATATGCTAATCTTCCATTCGCTGAATCTATCCAACTGTATTTCATTGAATCAAGCTGTACAACTACAAATCTCGCGACATGGTTTGGTTTAAGAAAACCTATAGGATGAGGAAAAGAAGGAATCTCCGTATAAAATCCATTTGGCATTGCTTCTACAAGTTCTTTAGTCGATTCGCTATCAACCATTCTATCTTTTCCTCCTCTTCCCATTCGCACAGGTATTTCAATTTTCGAGACAGCAGAGGGGCTTAATGGTGGATTAGCTCCCAATTCCAACATAAACTTTCCTGTAGCCTCACACAAGGACTCAAGATGCTTTCCATGGAGTTCCTTAAGATACGTGTAAAATGGCGCAGCTTTAGTTTGAAGAAAATCCAAATCCAGATTTTGAACTTCATTTTTTGCTTCATCTAAAGACCATTTGACTTTTGTGCCGAGTGTAACTACACCCTTAATTTGTTTTTCACCCTGAAGTGAAGCAGTAAGAGCTAAATATCCACCTAAGCTAAAACCAAATACGACCGAATCACCAATTTCAGAAAGATAAGCTCTGAAATCAGCGATAATATCGTTAAGAGTATATTTATCAAGTTCATCTTTACGTTTTCCATGACCTGGAATTTCGTAACAGTGAACTGAATTTTTTTTTTCAAAAAAAGAAACTAGAGGTTGCATCTCCTTTGCAGACCCTAATGCTCCATGTATAAGGACAAGATTCATTTAATTCGTTTTTGATTGGTGAAAATAATAAATTAACCTCGATATATCGAAACAAAAAATGGCTGCCTCGATGAGACAGCCATTTAGTTATGCATTATGAATGGAAAAGAATTACTTCTCTTCTTTTTTCATTTTGTCTTTCAATTGAGCCAATGCATCCAAATCACCTAGAGTAGATTTCTCTTGGTTTTGGTTCAATGACTTCACTGCTTTCGTAGTTGTTGAATCACCTCCACCTGCAGCTGCTTTTTTCTTCGCAGTTGATGGTTTCTCTGTTTCAATCTCTTCGAAAGTTGCAGTGTGAGAGATAACGATTTTCTTAGCGTCTTTGTTAAACTCAATCACTTTGAAATCCATCGTCTCATCTACTTTAGCATTTGCTCCGTCAGCCTTCTTCAAGTGCTTAGCAGGACAAACACCTTCTACTCCGTAAGGAAGAGAAACGATAGCAGACTTGTCTTTCATGTCAACGATAGTACCTTGGTGAACTGAACCTTCTCCGAAGATAGTTTCAAATACTTCCCAAGGATTCTCCTCAAGTTGTTTATGACCAAGAGAGATACGACGACCTTCTTTATCGATTTCAAGAACGACAACTTCCATTTCGTCACCAACTTTACAGAACTCTGATGGGTGCTTGATTTTCTTTTGCCAAGAAAGATCAGAGATATGGATAAGACCATCAACTCCTTCTTCTAGCTCAACAAACACACCAAAGTTAGTGAAGTTACGAACTTTAGATTTGTGACGAGACTCAACTGGGTAACGTGCTTCAATACCTTCCCATGGGTCTGGCATAAGTTGTTTGATACCTAGTGACATCTTGCGCTCCTCACGATCCAACGTAAGGATTACTGCTTCAACTTCATTACCTACTGTCAAGAAATCTTGAGCAGTACGCAAGTGTTGAGACCAGCTCATTTCTGAAACGTGAATCAATCCTTCAACTCCTGGAGCGATTTCAACAAATGCACCGTAATCAGCAAGTACAACTACTTTACCTTTTACTTTGTCACCTACATTAAGGTTTGCATCAAGTGCATCCCAAGGGTGAGCTTGCAATTGCTTCAATCCAAGAGCAATTCTTTTCTTATCATCATCAAAGTCAAGAATTACCACATTTAGTTTTTGATCCAATTCTACAATTTCCTCAGGGTGATTAACACGTCCCCAAGAAAGATCTGTAATGTGAATCAATCCATCTACACCACCAAGGTCGATGAACACTCCGTATGAAGTAATATTCTTAACTGTTCCTTCCAATACTTGACCTTTTTCAAGACCACCAATGATTTGTTTCTTTTGCTCTTCAAGCTCAGCTTCAATAAGTGCTTTATGAGAAACAACCACGTTACGGAATTCAGCGTTAATTTTAACCACTTTGAATTCCATGTTTTTACCAACGTACACATCGTAATCACGAATAGGCTTAACGTCAATTTGTGAACCTGGCAAGAATGCTTCAATTCCAAATACATCAACGATTAATCCACCTTTCGTTCTACACTTCACATAACCAGTGATAATCTCACCTGATTGAAGCACGTCATTAACACGCTCCCATGCATTGTGTGTACGAGCAGTTCTGTGAGAAATCACCAATTGACCAAATTTGTCTTCTTGTGATTCTACATAAACTTCAACTTCGTCACCAACCTTTAAATCTGGGTTGTAACGAAATTCGTTAATTGGAATAATTCCCTCAGATTTGTAACCTAAGTTAATTACTACTTCTTTTTTAGTAACTGCAACTACCGTACCTTTAACAACTTCTTTCTCAGCAATTGAGTTAAGTGTTTCATCATACATTTGTGAGTACTCTTCACGCTTTGCGTTAGTGTAACCACCTTTCGCTACTGCTTCCCAATCGAAATCGGCAAGTCCTTCTGTAATTTGTTCTTTTTTTGCCATTAGGCTTTTACTTTGTATTTCGGAAAACCGGTACTCCGAAAGGATTTAACATTATTATTCTTCAAATACCGATTAGAAGAATTTCAAAACAGGGCGCAAAGATAGTGAATTTCAAGTTTATCAACAAATTATACGATGTTTTTTATTGATAAGCAAAGACGCTCAACCGTATTTAACAGAACTAACTAACCATCAAGCCCATATAACGAATTTTCTCTCCTTTTCAAAAACAAAAAAAGGAGCTTATAAGCTCCTTTTTAAAGTATGAAATCGACTTATTATCCGTTTTTCTTCGCTCCAGTTGCTTTCTTTACAGGTGCACTTTTAGAAGCTGTCTTTGAAGAAGGTTTTGCAGAAGATACAGCTTTAGTAGCTGCAGGTTTCTTTGCTGGCGCTTTTTTAGCAGGGGCCTTTTTAGCGGGTGCTTTTTTATCGTCAGCAGTCTCTTTTTTATCAGTTTTTGATTTAGCCTTTGGCTCTGGCTTCTCTTCCTCTTCAGGGACTAATGCATTTGCCTTATGCAAAAGGTTATACCATTGAAACAATTTCTTAATATCCGAAGAATACACACGTTCCTGATCGTACTTAGGCAAAACTTTTGTCATGTACTCAACCAATTTTGCTGCACTCTCTTTGTGAGATATTGCCGCTCCACCTTTTTCTTTTTCGTAGATAGAAGCAAATACGTCTTTCAAAGGAACATCTTCCTCATAAGTATAGATACTAATATCATCCAAAGCGGAGATTTTATTGTTAGAATGAGCAGGAAAGCGCTTACCATCCTCCAATGATTCTACAATCACATTGTTATTGCCTTGTGCTACCACACGATATAATCCCGGTTTCCCCGAAATAGAAATAATTCCAGTTAGATTCATTTCAATAATTTGAATTTAGGTGTCAAAAATAGTATAATCATGTAATATACTCTAATACTTGACCAATTTTGTTTCAAAAAGACCGTAATTAGTCAGTAATTTAATGGAATATAGACCACTCGCTAACGAATTTACACTAATCCCTTCATTTGAAAGAAAGCTTCCCGACTGAACTAATTTACCATCTAACTGCAAAATTTCGTATTCTCCTTGCTCATAAGAAGAGATATAAAATTCATCCGAAACAGGATTTGGATAAATTATCAATTGATAATTCTCTATTTCATTTAATGACATTATTCCCACATTAATCTCATCAGAATATGCCATACAGCCCGAAGGATCAGAAACAGACACACTATAATTTCCTGCAATTTCAGGAAAAAAAGTTTGATTTGTAGCTCCAACAATCAAATCTCCATCTAAATACCACTGATAATTATCATTAGCAGTCGCTATTAAAGCTCCGTCTAATTGAGTTATTATAGAAGGATAAGGCATCGTTCCTGCCACAACCTGAATCGTGTCCGTATAACTTTTACATCCCCTTTCGTTTATGACAGTTGCATGGTAAAGATTGGTTTCAGATACCGTTAATGGGTAATCTGTTTGTCCTTCACCCCAAACTATACTGTACGGCTCGGGGGCTATAGTCAGAATTCCTTCTTGGCTACAAAGAAGTGTATCCCCCAAAATAGTCGACTCAAAATTTGAACCAAGAACAGTCATCAAAGCATTTACCTTACCTATACCAAAAGCATAATTTGGAACTTCACCAGAGATAAAACTATCTGTATAAGCTCCTTCGTACAAGTCATTTTTAAAATCTTCCCAAGTTGAATTTGGACATTTTTCGAGATAAAGTGCCGCAATTCCTGCAACCACTGGAGAAGCCATTGAAGTTCCTCCATTCCTAACATGTAAACCACCCTCACCTAATTGAGAAGGAGCATAGGCTTCATTCATGACACGAGCAGACAAAGTCATATCGCCAGCAGCAGTTATATCAGGTTTTAAAGCCTCTCTCCTAGTTGGTCCTTTTGATGAATTGGCACTAAGTTGCCCTGAAGGAATTAAGCCCCCATCAGTTGGATACAAATTTCCTTCAGAATCTATATAATTTTGGCGATTTTGCATATTTGCTACCGTTATAACTTTTTCAGAACAAGCCCAAGAAGAAACTATAGATTGGAGAGAGTCAGGCATAAAATATCCTTCAAATTCAGGATAAATTAAAGGATTTGGAATTGAAGTTTCAAAATTACTCAACCCTAAATTCACATGACTCCATGCATCATACTTCACATCACCTTTTGTCATAAAACGGATTTTATAAGTAAGACTATCTGTAAATACCAACGCTCTTAAATTGTAATTAGGTCCCAAAACTCTCTCATGATAAATTAATTGACCAATAAAATTCGCCCCCCCCCAAATAGTATCTATGACATCTACATCATACTGTTCTCCACATAATTGAAAATCTGTTCCACCTCTCAGAATAGGCCCTGGAGCATCGGCACCAAATGCAAAAAACATATTTGCAATTTCACTTGTATCTGCCCATAAGTCTATAAAAACACCAGGTTGACCATATCCAAATGAAGGATTTGGAATCATCCAAACAAATGATGTGTCAACCCCCTCTATCATATGACCTTCCACATGATACTTACCCCAGTTACCTGAATTACCTGCTGCACACACAACAATTCGCCCTGGCTTTTCAGTCAATAAACTATCGATAAATAATCCCGCTGGATCCAATGCGTCTTTGCTGCCAAGATAACTTCCCAAACTTAAGTTAACAACAGCTGGCATTCCCATTGAATCTGCTACACAAAAAACATAGTCAACCGCTTCAGCCACTGTTATACTAAAATTAGTCCCAGACAACGGTGACTTTACTACGATAATATCTGACTCTGGAGCGACTCCTTTATTTCGCCCATTTGCCAAACCATTACCTGAACCAGCACCAGTTACAGTTGTCCCATGACCTGAACCAGCGTAATTAGGGTAAATTCCTGCGTTAATATCACTACTATCATATACTTGACCATATCCATACTTCACAGGAGTTCGTGCATTTACCACTGCCGTTTGATCCCAATATCTTATGACTCTCGATTTACCTGAAGCATCAATAAAATCGGCGTGAGTGACATCACAGCCTGTATCAACATAACCTATTACAACACCTTTTCCAGTGTACGAATCAGGGAGTCCGCCTTGTCCTAAATGAATGGGAGGTACAGAATGTGTGACCAACGAACTATCATTAAGTTCGTGCCCTCTATCCGATTCAATGTATACTTGAGAAAAAACACCTTCCGAAGCATAACGGATAATATCAGAACGTTCAGCCAAAACATAATCCCAACCATTTGCTGAATACTTATAATTTATAACTTTAGGTAATGTTTTTCCTTTTTTAATTTTCACCGCATAAGTTCCATAAGAATCTCTATCATTACGGTTATCAAAGAAAGTACTTTGGGCAAATGAATTAAGATAAAAAAAACAAGAAATTAGTAGTATACATCTCATAACCATTCATAATTATTCTTGTCCAAAATAACTCGTTTTTTTTCCATAAGTGGAATTTTTCTTCTTTTTTTAAAGATGTTTTCTCATCTTTGGCATGAATACTGCTAAAGTGAGCGGTAAACACATTTATAAAGATATGAAAAAAATAGCAATCAAACTTTCACTCGCCTTATTTACATTAGGGCTTTCAGGTATCTCTTTTGCGCAAGACAAAGATATACTTAATTGGTACAATGGGAAAACTCCAGGAATGAACACGGAGAAAGCTTATAAAGTATTAAAGAAAAAAGAATCTACTACAGTTATTGTGGCTGTAATTGACTCTGGTATCGATACTAATCATGAAGATCTTCAAGGTCAAATCTGGGTAAACACTAAAGAAATTCCAGGAAACGGAATTGACGACGATGGAAATGGATTTATCGACGATGTGCATGGTTGGAATTTTTTAGGAAATCCTAATGGTGAAAACATGAATGATGCAGCGTTGGAAGTTACGCGTCTTTATGCTGAACTAAAGGCTAAATACAACGACAAATCTGAAGAAGATGCTGAAGATAAAGCAGAATATGCTTTTTACAAAAAAGTAAAAGAGGATTACAACACTAAAAGAAATGAGTTTGAAGGTTATATAACTCAAATCAACATGTTCAAAGATCAAATGCTTCCAATGATTCCTACAATGGTAGCTTCTGCATTAGGTAAAGAAGATTATACTATGAAGGATTTGGAGAAATGGGAGCCAGAAGATGCGCAAATGAAGCAAATTAAGCAAGTTGCTATATCTATTCTTAGTGGTGAGTTAACTCCTGAAGTTCTTGACGAACAATTGGGACAAATCAATGAGATGCTTGAAACACACTATAATCTTGAAAAAGATTTTCGTGCTACAGTAGGTGATAATCCAAATGATTTTTCAGATGTTACTTATGGAAATACTGACGTAAAAGGTCCAGATGCATTGCACGGAACTCACGTAGGTGGTATAATTGGTGCTCTTCGTGGAAACAAACTAGGTGGTGATGGTGTTGCAGCTAACGTAAAGTTAATGTCACTTCGCGCTGTTCCTAATGGAGATGAGTATGACAAAGATATCGCTCTTTCTATTCGCTATGCAGTTGACAATGGTGCTCAAGTAATCAATATGTCTTTCGGTAAAGCATATTCACCTAACCAAAAAGAGGTTTACGAAGCAATGCGTTATGCTGAAGAAAAGGGTGTTTTGATGATCCACGCTGCAGGTAACGATGGTGCAAATCTTGATGAAGAGCCAAACTTCCCAGCTGTAATGTACGATTTTCAACAAGCTGAAAACACAATGTTGTTGACAATTGGAGCTTCATCACGTCATTTAAAGGACGGTGAACTTGCTGCTTCATTTTCAAACTACGGAAAAAAATCAGTAGATATTTTCGCTCCTGGATTTGAAATCTACAACACTGTTCCAGAAAATGAATATCAAAAACTTCAAGGAACATCAATGGCTGCTCCTATGGTTGCTGGTGTTGCCGCTTTGATTAAATCTTATTATCCTTCATTGACTATGAAAGAGATTAAAGATATTATCATCGAGTCAGGAAAAGATTATTCAGGAACAATGCACACAAAACCAGGTTCTGACGAAAAAGTTGATTTTGCAACTTTATCTAAAACTGGTAAAGTAGTTGACGTATTGGCTGCTGTAAAGCTAGCTGAAGCTCGAGTTGCTGCAAAAAATTAATTTTTTTTATTATATTTGCTTGAAAGGTGCTCAATTGGGCACCTTTTTTGTTAATGTCTTAAGATGATGAAGAAAAAAATTGTGTTACTAGTCTTGCTTTCGCTTATTGGTACTTTAAAAGCGCAAGAGTTTTGGGGACTTGGTCCTTTTACCAATTTACAGGGGTATTTTAAAGTATTTCACAATGGCGTTGTTCGCCAAATCGAATATTTACCTGTGAAATCATACCAACTTGGTGATAATATTTTGGCTTATATCGATAACAAAGGTGATGTAAAAGTATTCCAAGGTGAGAATGTGAAAATGCTGGCAGGAATAGCAAATAACTATAGTGTATCGGACAATATCCTAGTATTCAACCAAGGTCCTGTAACTTCTGTATGGAAAGATGGAAAAGGCCAATTACTCACAAATTTCGGGAGAAGGTATATTGTAGCTGATAGTCTTGTTGTTTTCGAAGACACTCAATACAATACCGTTCGGGTATGGTACAATGGTGAAATAAACGATTTGTACGGCGTTATTGGTGATGTATATTTACCTAATGCTATTGGAGATAATGTTATAGCCTTTAAAGCAGGAGGTGGTACTCACTTCATTTTCCATAGTGGGCGCTTTTATGAACTTGATACTTATCGCGAAGCAATAAAATTCTCTTGTGGGCGAGATATCGCTGCATTCAACGATCCTATTCACATGTCTTTTGCCATATATGAAAATGGTCAATTTCTTGACTTAGACCCCATGCACGCAAAGAAGTTTATAGCAGGTATTTCGTGCGTAACTTATGTCGATCAAAATTTAAACTTGCAATATTATAAAAGTGGGAACCTGAAAACACTCTCTAACTATTCGCCAGATTATTGGGACGCAAATGACCATATGGTGATTTGGGGCGAGGGCGACTTGTTTCAAGTATGGGACGGAAAAGAAATTATCACGGCTGCGTATTACAAACCAGAGAGATGGATTATCAAAAACAATGTCGTGGCCTTTAAAAATCAAATGAAAGGTGTAGACTGTGTAATCGACGGACAGGTGATTAACATTACAAACGAACCTGTAATTGATTTCTATATTTCGGGGGAAATGGTAGTAGTTGAGCTGGCAAACAAATCTTTTTTAGCATATACCGGCGGAAGAAAAGTGCGTTCATGACCCAGTTGTGATTTTCTCTCATTATCTTTGTTAAAATTTTTATTTATGATGAATAATTGGTTTACCGTTAAGGTTAAATATACTAAGCAACTTGAGGATGGTCGTTTGAAAAGAGTGAACGAACCTTATTTGTTTAACGCAATGTCTTTCACAGACGCTGAAGCGCGTGCTTACACTGAAATTGGTGAATATGTTAAAGGTGAGTTCCTCATTACAAACATCGCAAAAACTGATTTCGCTGACATTTTTCATTATGAAGATTGTGATACGTGGTTCAAAGTGAAAATTACTTACGTTTCTGCTGATGCGGATAGCGATAAAGAAAAGAAAATTGCCAACAACCTTTTGGTTAATGCATCAAATGTAAAAGAAGCTTACGACCGTACATACGAAAGCATGAAAGGTATGATGGTCTCTTTCGATATTCCTTCAATTATGCTTTCTTCAATCGTTGATATTTTCCCTTTTAACGGTGATGAAACTGAGTATACTGCAGAAGTAACTGACGACAACCAAGCTGAACCTGGATTTAAAGGAGCTACAGCAGGTGTTTTCTCTGCAGCAGGTTCTGATGATAGCGAAGATGACGACGTGGAAGTACAAGGTGTGGTAGAAGACGAATACGATTCCGAGGAAGAATAATCCTATGCAAGAATTTCTGGACGCCATTCGTAATGATCACCACAATTTTTCTAAAGGAGAATTGGAACGCATCGCTGCGAATATAAATCCTTTTGATTTTTTTGGCGTGTGGCTCAAAGAAGCTATTGATGCTAAAGCTCCAGAACCTAATGCAATGATGTTAGCTACTGTTCCAAAAACACTTCAACCAAGTACGCGAATTGTGTATCTGAAAGAGTTTTTTGATGAGGGATTGGTTTTTTACACCAATTACAACAGTCAAAAAGGAAAAGAAATTGCCGAAAACCCAAAGGTTGGATTGCATTTTTTTTGGCATAACCTTGAACGTCAAGTGCGAATTGAGGGAATCGTTAAAAAGGCTCCTGCAAACCTCAGTGACAAATATTTTGAATCTCGCCCTAAAGGCAGCCAAATCGGAGCTTGGGCATCAGATCAAAGTGATGAACTGAACGAGAGAAAAGACCTTGTGCTCAAAGCTGAATTGATGGAAAAAGAGTTTGGCGGCACAATTCCACGCCCAGAACATTGGGGAGGCTACGTTGTATATCCAACTCATTACGAGTTTTGGCAGGGTAGACCAAACCGTCTACACGACCGGATTTGTTTTCAAAAAATTGACAGTGGATGGAAAATCTACCGCAAGAATCCTTAAGAAGTGAGCGAAAAACTTCCACATATCTTTACTTTGCCTAACGGTTTAAGAGTGGTTTTTCAACCAGTCAAAAATCAGGTGGCGCATGCTGGAATTACTGTTCTCGCAGGTTCGCGTTTTGAACTTCCCCACGAAGAAGGTTTGGCACATTTCCTCGAACACTGCATCTTTAAAGGTACTACCAAACGTAAAGCATTTCACGTACTCAGCAGATTGGATTCTGTCGGTGGTGAACTCAATGCATATACTGGAAAAGAAGAGATTTGTATCTATGCTTCATTCTCCAAAACTTACTTATCGAGAACGCTGGAGTTGTTGGCAGATATCGTTTTCCATTCCACTTTTCCCGAGAAGGAAATTCAACGCGAAAAGGAAGTGATTGTAGATGAAATCAACTCTTATTTAGATAGCCCATCCGAATGTATTTTTGATGAATTTGAAAGTTTGATTTTCAATGATCATCAACTGGGGAAGAATATTCTGGGAACGCAGGAATCGGTGCACTCGTTTACGCGAAATCATCTTTTAGAATACGTTTCACGTTATTTCGGTCCGCAAAACATGGTTCTTTCTATAGTCGGTCAGTTTACTGAGAAACGTATCAATGAAATGGCTCAGCGATTTTTCGGAGACTATAATGGGCTCGGTAAATCTCCCGAATTAAATCATTTCACAGACTACAAACCAGTCAATATAACAAAGAACAAATCAAACTATCAATCGCATGGATTGATGGGCGGAATTGCATACCCATACAAAGCCAAAGAGCGAAAAGCAATGGTGTTGCTGAGTAATATCTTAGGTGGACCTGCACTTAATTCTCGCTTATCACTTTCGGTTCGCGAGAAATACGGGTATTCGTATAGCATCGAATCTAGTTATACGCCATACGCTGACACAGGTTTTCATTCGATATATTTCGGTACAGATAAACGACATGTACAAAATACACTGCGTGTAATTCATACAGAACTTAGAAAACTACGAGAGAATAAACTCGGAGTTGTGCAACTGTCTAAAGCTAAAGAACAACTAAAAGGTCATTTGGCATTGGCTGGAGAAAGCAACTCAGGATTGATGCTTGCCCTAGCAAAAAGCGTACTGATTTTTGATCAAATCGATACTACAAAAGAAATATACAAAGGCATTGACCTCATCACAGCTGAAAATCTTCAAGATATCGCAAATGAGGTTTTTGACGAATCAAAATTATCTTACTTGATTTATAATCAACGGGATGAGCAGGATGAGATGTATATCTAAGAATGGTACTTTAGAATTGTGATAATCAGCGACAGTTTACAAATTTCTTCACAAACTTGATCCATTTTGATTTAATGGTCTTTGTTAAGTTTGATTCAAGCAAACAAAATATTCTTATCTTAGAAAAACTAATTTTTAATAATCGGTCTCACCGGTTTATAGCCGAAATCAGTTAAGAATATAATGATAACACTAAAAAAAATAATTCCATTCATTTTCTTGTGCTTCATAACACCAGTTAAAGCACAGACAATCTCTGATTTTATACGGATGATTGATACAAAATTTGAACCCTACCAGGATGGAGAAATGAGTGCCAATGACAGCCTTACTGATATTAAAAATGGTTATTATCAGCGTGGATTTTACGATGAAGATCTTCAGAACAAAGACAACCAAATAATATTGAGACAAGTAACAGTCTTTACAAACGAGGATGGCACTAAGACCATTGCTGAATCTGTTTCTTATTACAATTTTGTTTGTATGAGCAATGCAGTTAAATTTTATCTTTTTGACAATACTAATCTGCTATATATGCTGGACACTGAGCATTTCCTTCCCTTGATAAACGAAGAAGAACTATTAACCGAAAAAGCCCTCCTCATTTTTAAAAAATACTTTACGCAATCAGCTCATAAAAAACACCCAACATTAAGAGCTTTCATTTCTTCCGCTTACGATAACATAAGATATGAACTGCCACGGTACGGTACAAGTATTATTGCCCACATAGATTATTGTGACTATTTCGGGGAAGGTTTGGAAATCTCTGACGAAGACCTGAAAATCATCATTAACGACACTCAACCTATTAAGCTTTCGTATGACAAAAAACTGAAGCAATTTGTGAAATGATTTGTATCCCCTACTTCAAACACTTAAAATAATCAAAAGGCTCCATGCAATCATTACACTGATAATGTGCTTTACATGCAGTCGAACCAAACTGACTAATCATTCGTGTATTCTTCGATTTACATAAAGGACATGGAACGACAGTAGGTTCTGCAAAAAGTACGCTTTTGTCTACTTCATCTTGTGGTGGTGCGATACCGTATTCTTCTAAATTCTTTCTCCCTTTTTCAGAAATCCAGTCCGTGATCCACGCTGGAGAAAGTACCGTTTTGATTTCGTCGACAGTAATTCCTTGTGCATTTAATGTAGAAATGATGTCCTCTTCAATCGTGCGCATTGCGGGGCAACCTGAATAAGTAGGCGTGATTGTAATTGTAAATGAATTTCCGTCAGTTTCCACATCGCGGATAATTCCTAGGTCAACAACAGAAAGAACAGGAACTTCTGGATCTTTAACTTCTTCCAGAAGTTCCCATATTTTTTCCGTATTTTCTCGAATTGTTACCATTCCATATTAGGGTAAGCACGTTGCATGTACTGCATTTCCGTCAAAATGTACCCCATATATTCTGTATGCTTACCTTGGCGACCACCTAAATGCATATATCCATACTCGGGCATCTTCAACGTTGCTCTATTTAGAACTTGCTCCACGTGATCGTGCCAATGCGCTTTAATTTTTGTCAAGTCGATTCCAACACCCTCCGCAATCATAATTTCATCCACCTGATCCATTTCGAACATTTCGCCCGTGTATGACCAAAGGTCGTTAATTGCTTGTTGGATGCGCTCGTGTGACTCTTCAGTGCCATCACCAAGGCGAATAATCCATTCTGAACTGTGCTTCACATGGTAAGTCACTTCTTTCAGTGATTTTTCCGCTATAGCAGCCAATTGAGTATCTGAACTGTTCAATAATCCTTTGAAAAAATAAAAATGGTAGATGTCAAATAAAAACTGACGCGCCATTGTCACACCAAAATCTACGTTTGGTTGCTCAACCAATAACAGATTTTTGTACTCCTTTTCGTAGCGCAAGAATGCTATTTTGTCTGCATCTCTACCTTTACCCTCAACCTCTCCAGCATAAGCCAATAAACTTGTAGCTTGACCGATTAAGTCAAGTGCGATATTTGTCATTGCAATATCTTCTTCAAGGATAGGCCCATGACCGCACCACTCAGACAAACGCTGTCCAAGAATCAAGCTGTCATCACCTGCGCGAAGAACATATTCAAATAATGCTTCTTGTTTTGTCATAATTTTTCAGCTTACATGTGAGAAATTCCGTCCGGCACTTTGTAAAAAGTCGGGTGGCGATATACTTTGCTGTTTGAAGGTTCAAAGAATGAATCTGCATCCTCAGGACTTGAAGCGAATACATTTTCCGATTCAACAACCCAAATACTCACACCTTCACTGCGACGCGTGTATACATCTCTAGCATTTTCAATTGCCATTTCTGCATCCGTTGCGCGTAGACTTCCTACATGTTTGTGATCCAAACCTTGCTTACTTCTGATAAACACCTCCCAAAGAGGCCATTCTGCATTACTCATCGTTTCTGTAAGTTATATTAATATTCTAATCTCAAATTTTTATTAAGATGCTTTTTTCAATTTTTCTTTTTGCTTATCTGCATAAGCGCGGGCAGCTTCACGAACCCACATTCCGTTTTCTTTCGCTTTTCGACGATCGTCAATTCGCTTTTTGTTACACGGACCGTTTCCTTTAATTACATTGAAAAATTCTTCCCAATTAATTTCGCCAAACTCCCAGTGACCTGTCTCTTCATTGTATTTAAGATCCTTGTCAGGCACCGTAAGTCCAATCAAGTGGGCTTGTGGAACTGTAGCATCAACAAATTTTTGACGCAATTCATCATTCGTGTGACGCTTGATTTTCCAGTTCATTGAACGCTCGGTATTTGGCGAATTGTCATCACTTGGACCGAACATCATAAGAGCTGGCCACCAAAAACGATTCAACGCTTCTTGCGCCATTTCTTTTTGAATAGGTGTACCATTTGCCAAAGTTGTCATAATCTCAAACCCTTGGCGTTGGTGGAAAGATTCCTCTTTACACACTCTAACCATAGCGCGAGCATAAGGACCGTATGAAGTACGACACAAAGGCACTTGATTCATAATCGCTGCCCCGTCAACAAGCCATCCAATCGCACCCATATCAGCCCACGAAACCGCGGGGTAATTAAAGATGCTTGAATATTTTGCTTTACCCGAATGCAAATCATCGATTGTTTGCTCGCGATCTGCACCAAGTGTTTCCGTTGCGCTGTATAAATATAATCCGTGACCTGCTTCGTCTTGAACTTTAGCCAATAAAACTGCTTTTCGACGCAAGTTTGGTGCACGTGTAATCCAATTTCCTTCAGGCAACATCCCCACTATTTCCGAGTGAGCGTGCTGTGAAATCTGGCGAATCAGAGTTTTGCGATAATCGTCCGGCATCCAATCTTTCGGCTCGATTTTAATCTCAGCATCCATTTTGTGCTGAAACTCTTTTTCTAAATCTTGTATATTTTTTTCAGACATAATATCCTCCTTGTGTTTTTCTACCTGCAATTTTACGAAAAATTTAACTCAAGATGTTAACTTTTTAGATAAACATGACCAAAATCAGTTTTGTTTTATCCCTCTTGTTTTATTTCTATTTCGCACAAAGCAATTATGTTAAAAGATACGCATTTTTTGTGAAAAAACCATTATTTTATCTGACTTTATATGATTTAAAACGCAACAATCCTGACAAAAATCAGTATCTCATCAAAATGATTGATTAACTTTAGCCGCTCAAAAATACATTATGATAACACCAAGATTTCATACGCTCAAAATAAAGGATATTAAAAGGGAAACGCCCGATGCTGTTTCTGTTGCTTTTGAATTACCTGATGCTCTTGTGAATGATTATGTTTTCTTACCAGGTCAATATCTGACGGTAAAACAAGATTTAAACAACGAAGAAGTACGTAGATCGTATTCTATTTGTACTTCTCCTTATGACAATGAATTGCGTGTAGCGATAAAGATGGTTGAAAATGGTCTTTTTTCAACTTATGCAAATCGCGATATGAAAGTAGGTGATTTATTGGATGTAATGACTCCTGTCGGACGATTCACTGTAACAATCAATGCCGAAAACAAAAAACACTATGTGCTTGTTGCAGCGGGAAGTGGTGTTACACCTATTATTTCCATTGCAAAAACAATACTGAAAGCTGAACCTTTAAGCACCATAACAATGTTGTACGGTAATAAAGGAATTGGTTCTATCATTTTTAAAGAAGAGCTTGAAGCGCTTAAAAACAAATACATTACTCGCCTAAACTTGATTCACATTCTTTCTCGTGAGAATTTAGGAAACGAGATTCAAAAAGGGCGAATCAACGCGGAGAAATGTGATGAGATTTACACTTCTTTCTTGAAAAATCAAAAAATTGACGAGGTCTTTGTTTGCGGACCTGAAGAAATGATTTTTGAGGTGAAAGACAAAATGATTGAATACGGTGTAGATGAGAAAAATATCCATTTTGAACTATTTACAACTGCCACATTAAAAGCGGACAGAAAGGTTTCAAACGAACCAAAAATCGAGTCAAATGTGACTGTCATTCTAGATGGAGTGCATACTGAAATTCGTGTGGATTCGGATGGCGAAAGTATTTTAGACTCTGCTTATAACGCAGGAGCTGACGTGCCTTTTGCTTGTAAAGGTGGAGTATGTTGTACATGTAAAGCGAAAATTCTTTCAGGTACTGCAAAAATGGATGTAAACTATGGGTTAGAGCCTGATGAGATTCAAAATGGATACATTTTAACTTGCCAATCTCACCCCACATCTGAAAAACTAGTGGTATCTTTTGACGATTAAAATATGTAAGTGAATGGGATTATTTGGAAAAATATTAGGGAAGAAAGATAAATCGGCAAAAGCGCCAAAGGGCTTTGTGTGGGTGAAGGTAAAGGAAATAAAAAAAGAAACACCTCAATCTGTGAGTGTGTCTTTTGAAATTCCAGAAAATGAATTGATGAAATTCGACTTTATTCCTGGACAGTATCTCACTGTTATCTTAGACTTAAACGGAAAAGAAGAACGTCGTTCTTACTCGATTTGTAGCACGCCGTACGAGTCTTTGAGAATCGGTGTTAAAGAAGTGGATAAAGGTCTTGTTAGTGGTTACATCAACAACACGCTGGCTGTAGGTGATGAGATTTTGATTTCGCACCCAGAAGGTAATTTTAAACTGCTTAAAAATTCTGGGAATTACGTTGCTTTCGCTGCGGGAAGTGGAATTACACCCATTCTATCAATAGCGAAAACAATTGCGAAGAATAAAGGAACGTTGAACTTGTTCTACGGGAATAGAAAAGTGGAAAACATCATGTTTAAAGCTGATTTAGATGCCTTGCCATCGGATGTAAAAACCACCTATTTTCTCTCTGGTGAAAAAGTAGAAGGTTATGAAAACGGAAGATTGGACAGCGATAATATTTCGGCAGTTATCAAAGCAAATTTACCCCTACTTCGCGCAGATGGATTTTATCTTTGTGGACCTGAAGAAATGATTGTTGCAGCGATTGACACACTAAAAGTTTTCGGTGTGCCTGACGAGAAAATCATTTACGAACTTTTCACTACTCCTGTATTGATGAAGTCAAAAACGACAGAGGTTAGCGCAGAAAAGTACGAAGGTCTTGCTCATGTCGAAGTTGAACTAGACGGCGAAATCATCAATTTTGATCTTGATTCAAGCAGTGTGACTATTCTCGAAAAGCTTTCTCAACTTGGTGAAGACGCTCCATACTCATGCAAAGGCGGTGTGTGTTGTACTTGCCGTGCGAAAATCACGGAAGGTAAAGCCACAATGAAAATGAATTACTCGCTTACAGATAAAGAAGTTGAAGAAGGCTATGTATTGACTTGTCAGGCTCACCCCGCAAGCAAAACGCTTAAATTAACGTATGATGACTAGGCAAATTGTGGTTGTCGGCGCAAGTCGCGGAATTGGCGCAGAGTTGGTGAAACATTTTGCTACTGATAAAAACAATCACATCTTGGCTCTTTCGCGCAATTTCGAAAGAATGTCATCATTGTTCGGTCATTTACCGAATGTAAAATCAGTGAAATTCAACTTAGAATCGCCTAATTCAAAGGCAGAAGCTCAAGCCATATTTTCAGATTTATCTCGAATTGACATTTTGGTAAACAATGCTGGAAAGCTGGTTTCAAAGCCTTTTTTAGAATTGACAGAAGCGGATATTCGTACTTGCTATCAAGTGAATGTGTTGAGTGTGTTTTCGGTTATTCAAGCTGCAATTCCACTAATGATAGACAATGGTGCGCACGTCGTTTCTATTTCGAGCATGGGTGGTTTTCAGGGTTCAGTTAAATTCCCTGGACTCAGTGCCTATTCGACCTCAAAAGCAGCCGTTGCTTCACTTACAGAATTGCTGGCAGAAGAATATAAAGACTCAAAAATCAGTTTCAACTGTCTCACATTGGGCGCTGCGCAAACAGAAATGCTTGAAGAAGCTTTTCCAGGCTACATTGCACCACTAAGCGCAGCAAAAATGGCCGAGTTCGTCGCTGATTTCTCACTAAATGCGCACCAATGGATTAAAGGGAAGATTATTCCTGTGTCGTTGAGTACGCCTTGAAAAGTTTTATTTCTTAGATTGATATTTTGATTTGATTGTTAATCTTATTGTGCGCAACCGATACAATGCTTTACATTACGTGTTCTTACAGAAATGGTATACAAAGGCAAGTCGAAAAACACGCCAATATAGGATCGATACATGCTTTTATAACCAAAACCTTCTCCCGTTTCATCTACGCGTCTTATTTGTGGAGTAATCTGAATACCAGCCTGAAGAACCAAAGGTGTATTTTTGATAGCAAGAGCAGCATGAAATCCCGGACTGATAAATTGTTCCCACTTAAACTGCTGAGAAAGCGCATTATCATTATCTTTTAAACGAAAAGAAACTACTGCTCCAATATCAACAACAGATGCAGTAAAAGTCATCACCCAATTACTCAATGTGGATGCCCGTCTTTTTCCTATTTTCAAAATATCGGGATTTTTTGAAACACTTGAAGGTAAGTGGGAATAGGCAAAAACTCTCTTTCCAAAATTAAATGAATAAGACACACCAATAGGAGCAGATAACCCATAAACCCATGCCCCTGACAAACTCTCTAGAGAAGAATTGTTCTGACTTATCTGAAAACTTGTTTTCTCTTCATAACCGCTATAAACTCCCACAAATGCATTGATCGTCCAGATGCCCCATGTATTTCTTTTTTGTTTATATGATCCAGGAGGTAACGCATAAGACTCAATTACTTTTTTAAGATCTTTTGAATCTTGAGTTAGCGCAACATCTCCAAGAAAATTACTCAATTTGCGAACCATCTGAAGCGCCTTTTGATCATTACTTGCAAGAATAGATGCTGCTACGCTTTCAACAGGGAAGTGATACAATGTATCCTGCCTCTTAACACCTCCCCATTTCTCGTATTCATCAAAAATTTCTTTCAGTAGCTTATTATGATTTAGATTTTTTTTATTCATACGTAATTTAAATGAAAATTCGCTATTATCAAGACTTTTTACCAGCAATTTATGTGTCCTCTTTTTAGAAGAATCCCTATCACTTCCATCCTTATTATCCAATTCGACCGAATCTTTACCATCTAGATTTTTACAGAAAATAATATCCTTTGGTACTTTTATTTTTCTGGAATGGTACACTTTCCTATCAAGATTTTTTACTCCATTTAATTCACGGAGCAATTCCTGCATGTTTTTATTTTCTAGATAAATTACTTCACCCTCTTTAAACCTACTCAACTCATTACTATTCAATTCAATAGAGATTAAATTGTTCGGGAATTTTATTTTCTTGGTGTTGACAATCAAACTATCTCTGTACAACAAAGTATCAAGTAAAATCAGTACTTTCGAAGCTGCTCCAGTATAATTCTTCTGCTCAAGTAAATTATACACCTCAAATGCATCTTCAAGCCTTCTCAGATTGTATCTCGCCGTTTTAATTTCTGTATTAGTTAAATCAAGATTGTTTGACGGCAGTAACGTATTGAGTACCTCGGACATTAAATTCCAGACATTGTAGTGATCAAACTTCACCGGTTTCAATTTTTCTTCTCCATTACCGTTACCATTTACATATCCTCGCGCCTGTTTGATTTCTAAGAGAATTTTTTCAAATTGACTTACTGTTAATAAAGTTTTTCCCATCCACTCAGCTAATCGTTCCTTTTTATTGTAATCAATCTTGGCCACATCTAGTTTTCCAGCTACTTTGCTAAAACTTTTACCGTATTTTAAATCCAGTAAACTCATCATAATCAGCATCTCTTCAGTCGTCATGTGGCGTAATTCTGTATACGACAATGACCTAAAATGTGGTGCTTTTTTGATATTGACAGTATCTTTTACATTTAATTCATTGGTAAGGGCATAAAGTATATTTAACATATCTTCTATGTGAATCCCCTCTCTATCTGCACTATAATACTGATCTTTATCTAGATACAACTGGCTAATAATGTCTCTATAAGAAAAGTTTTGATTGACATACCGTGAAATATCCCAGGCGATTGAAAGGTATCCTCGTACCCCTTGAAGGGAATCAGGAATACGAGTTTTCAACCACTCACTCTCCAATATATGTTTGGGCATTTTCACAAAATCTTTTGAAAGTGCGTATTTCCACGACGGACCGAGGTTGGGAGTAGAATACACTTCTTCTGATTGCAGCAGCCCCATCGTTTCTGGAAAGGCAGTCGAAATAAGCTCATACTGATCCGTGTTTTTGCGAAGCTCATCAAAAAACCACAACACCGCTTCCTGTTTAATCCGGGAGGCTAGATAAATGGCCAGTGCCTCAATCATATCCGCTTCCGATGGCATTTTAAAGCTAATTGAAGATGCTTGTGGGGCTGCAATTTCGTTGTAGGTGACAGTTTGTTGGGAAGTCCGTATCTGTTCTTCTATTGTATTTGAAGTTTTTGCTTGTGTCAAGACAATTTTCATTCCATTAAAAATAGTTTTCAAACTTGTTGATAATTCATGAAATTTAGTTTTAATTTCAGTTGTTCGTTTAGTAATCTCTCGTGTTAATTGAGTACTCTTTGTGTCTATTAAATATTGTATTAGATCAGTCCTTAATCTATTATAAAAATCATCAATTTCACTTTGTTTTACTATTGTATCAGATCGATCGTCTACGTTTTTTTGTATTATGGGAACAACCCAAACGGAATCTACTTGGAGTTTTTCTTTGAACAGTTGTAATGAATCTCCCTTTAAATCAATTTGCAATTTATTATCTGATAGAAAATACGATTTGAAATTCTCCACAACTTCATCAACACAGTTTGAAATTTCCCTCTCACCCTCATCAGAATTTAGTCGAGATAGAGCCTTGCGAGAAGCTTTAAGTTTGGTATATAATGTATCTATCCTTTCTAAAATTTCAATATCATTATTATTAACAATTTTCTTTTTATTTCCATTAGTATAAAAAACTTTTAAGGTTTGATTAATTTTATCTAAACTATCTAAAACAACTATAACTCGAATTGAATTATTTAAATGCCTCGTAATTTCGTTAAACTTTTCAATCAAGGCAGGATAAGTCCTTATTTTATCAATAACTGCATCATAATCAAAAACATCAATAGATGAATAAAACATCAAATGAGACACAATGTTGATTGCAATACTATCTTTTTGTCCCGATTCCTGATAGTCAAAAGCACTCATCGCCTTAGCCAATGTATATGCATTATAAATTTCCGATTGTTTTTGACCGAAGGATGAAGTTATCCAAAAAGATAGAAATGTAAAAAGTAGTATTTTTTTCATAAGAGTGGTTTTAGTCAGTTATTAAATTAATTAAACAAATTTATTATTTTAAATCTGGTAAAAAAATATATCTTTAAAATTTTAATGTTTATCTTAATTTTACCTGTATTAATCGTAAATACATTGCAAAAAAAGAAAAGTCCAATTCATTTGAAATTTTAATTCAGAAATTATTATTATCTTTTTAAACAAATGAACAACTTCCCAAAAATACAAACCCCACGTTTACTCCTCCGACAAGTAATAGAATCTGATTTGGAAAACTTATTCAAAGGTCTTTCACATCCTGAAGTAATCAAATATTACGGAGTTAGCTTCACCACATTGGAGGAAACCAAGGAACAGCTAAAATTTTACAAGGATTTGGAACTTGACGGAACGGGAATATTTTGGGCTGTTTGTTCAGCTGATAATAAAACCTTTTATGGGGTTGGAGGATTTAACAATCTAAGCAAAGAACATCAAAAAGCAGAGATTGGTTTTTGGCTATTACCTGAGTTTTGGGGCCAGGGAATTATGCAAGAAGGAATGAATGCGATGTGTGAATATGCATTTCAAGAAATGAATCTCCACCGGATAGAAGGTTTTGTAGAATCGGAGAACGAAATCTGTAAAAAAGCAATCTCCAAAGTCCATTTTCAATACGAAGGGACTATGAAAGAATGCGAAATCAAAAATGGCAAATTCATTAGTCTAGACATTTTTGCGCGGCTTAAGAATTGATAGCGTTCAGGAAAATCACCTCATCCTCACAAATTTCACGCATTTTAACTAATTTAGTCGCAGAAATAAACTGAAGACAGATATTTTAACATATGAACGTTACAAAAATCAAATTTGGCACTGACGGTTGGAGATCAATCATAGGTCAGGATTATACTACTCAAAATGTAGCTCGTGTATCTGAAGCTACTTCTATTTGGCTGAAAAAGAATTTTGATTCACCAAGTGTGGTAATTGGTCACGATTGCCGTTTTGGGGGCGAACTTTTCCTTCAAACTGCTGCGAAAGTATTTGTGAAGAATGGAATCAACGTGAAATTCTCAGTGGGGTTTGTATCTACACCGATGGTCTCTCTTGGAGCAGTGCGCCACAGTGCTTCTCTTGGAATTGTGCTAACTGCATCCCATAATCCTCCTGGATATAACGGGTATAAACTTAAGGCGCATTACGGCGGTCCTTTATCTCCTGAAAAAGTGCAGGAAGTGGAAGATTTGATTCCTGATTACGCAAACGAATACAACAATTTTTCGTGGGAAGAAGTGTTGGCTTCAGGAAAGGCAACGCAAATCGACATGGAGAAAGAATATATTGATGCGGTAAAAGCTGCATTTGATTTGGAAGCTATCAATTCGTCAAGCTTACGCCTCGCTTTTGATGCAATGTACGGCTCTGGGCAGAATGTGGTTCGCCAGATCTTACCGAAAATTACTGAACTTCACTGTGAGCACAACCCTACTTTTAAAGGTCAAGCTCCTGAGCCGATAGCGAAGAATTTAACGGAGTTATCAGCTTTAATAAAATCAACAAAAGCAATCGACTGCGCCTTAGCAACAGATGGCGACGCGGACAGAATTGGTTTATACGACGCTTCGGGTGAATTTGTGGATTCGCACCATATCATTCTGCTTTTGATTCACTATTTGGTGAAATACAAAGGAATGAGTGGAAAAGTTGTAACCGCATTTAGTTGCACTCCACGAATTGCACGTCTTTGTGAACATTACGGATTGGAACACGAAACGGTGAAAATCGGCTTCAAGTACGTGGCTGGAATTATGATTACAGAAGATGTGTTACTTGGAGGTGAAGAATCGGGTGGGATTGCTGTAAAAGGTCATATTCCTGAACGCGACGGAATCTGGATGGGACTCATCATTTGGGAATTCATGGCGAAATCAGGTAAAACACTTGATGACTTAATTCAGGAAGTGTACGGTCTTGTGGGCGAATTCAAATTCGAACGCAGCGACTTACATATCACTGAAAATTTAAAACAAGAGATTATCGCTAATTGCAAAGCGAATAAATATACTTCATTTGGGAAATATCAAGTGCAGCGTGTTGAAACGGTTGACGGTTTCAAGTTTTTCTTTGACGACGACCGCTGGATGATGATTCGCCCTTCAGGAACAGAACCAGTTCTTCGCGTTTATGCTGAAGCTCCAACACTGGATGAAGTGCGCTCGATTTTAAAAATAACGGAAGAAACGATTACAAAATAATGGCGGGAAATACGTTTGGTACTCTTTTTCGTGTGACGACTTTTGGGGAATCTCATGGTGTAGCTATCGGTGGAATTATCGATGGAGTGCCTGGAAATTTTCCTGTTGACATTGACGCGATACAAAAAGATTTAGACAGACGTAAACCCGGACAATCCGAAATCGTAACGCAGCGTAAAGAATCTGATACCGTTACCTTTTTATCGGGAATTTTTGAAGGAAAAACAACAGGTGCTCCCATAGCCTTTATGATTGAGAATGAAAATCAAAAATCAAAAGACTATGACCACCTTAAAGATGTCTACAGACCTTCACACGCCGATTTCACTTACGATAAAAAGTACGGAAATCGCGATTACAGAGGTGGTGGACGATCAAGTGCGCGTGAAACGGCTTGCAGAGTTGTTGCGGGTGCATTAGCGAAGCAGTTTTTAAATGTCCACGGAATTTCCATTCATGCTTTTGTCGATCAAATAGGTGAATTGAAAATGTCGCCCTCAGCAAAATATGATGTTGCTGAAGCAGAAAAAAACAATGTACGTTGCCCAATTCCTGAGCTAGCAGAGCAGATGGAAGAATTGGTAAAAACCGTTCGCAAGGAAGGTGATACCATTGGAGGATGCGTACGATGTGAATTAAATGGAGTTCCTGTTGGTTTAGGAGAACCTGTGTTTGACCGTTTACATGCGGATTTAGGCAAAGCTATGCTCTCAATAAACGCCGTAAAAGGATTCGAATACGGTTCAGGTTTTATCAGCGCCACAATGCGCGGTTCACAACACAATGACGAATTCAATTCCGACGGCTCGACAAAAACAAATTTCAGCGGTGGAATTCAAGGTGGAATTTCAAATGGTGCGCCAATCTATTTTCGTGTAGCGTTTAAACCTGTTGCTACGATAATGCAAGAGCAAGATTCGATAAACAAAGACGGTGACGAAGTTAAAGTCAGTGGAAAAGGTCGCCATGACCCTTGCGTTGTACCTCGAGCTGTAGTTATTGTTGAAGCGATGGCAGCACTTACCATTTTAGATCACCTCATGCGCAATGAAGCACTTAAAATCGTGAAATAATGACAGAATTAAAGAAGAAAAAACTTGCATTGCACTGGAAAATACTCATAGGCATGTTTGCGGGTGTACTGTTTAGTCTAATTCTCGTGAACACATCGTGGGGAAGTAAAATGGTGGGAATCACTATCAATGGTATCGAAACCGAAATTTCTAACGCTGGTTTATTTGTTCGAAATTGGATTAAGCCATTTGGAAATATGTTTATCAATGCCTTGAAATTAATAGCAGTTCCATTAATTCTTGCTTCGCTTATCAAAGGAGTTTCCGATTTAAAAGACATTTCCAAATTGTCTAAAATGGGATTCCGTACAATTGGTCTTTATTTAATAACAACCGTAATGGCGGTGACTATTGGTTTAATTGTGGTAAACATAGTCCAACCAGGTGGGACAATAACTGAACAAACCCGAAATGACCTTGTAGAAAGCTACAGTTCTGATGCGGGAAAGAAAATTGAAACAGCCAACAAAGAAAAAGAATCAGGTCCACTTCGCGCATTAGAGGATTTGATTCCAGATAACATTTTCAATGCCGCTTCAGATAACGGAAATATGTTGCAAGTCATCGTTTTTGCACTTTTCTTTGGAATTGGCTTGATCCTTATTCCAGCTAAAAAAGCAGAACCTGTCAAAGCCTTTTTTGACGGTTTCAACGAAGTCATTCTCAAACTGATTGACCTTATTATGTTAGCTGCCCCATATGGTGTGTTTGCACTTTTGGCAGCTCTAGTCGTCGAATCGCCAAGTGCAGATTTGTTTTTAGCATTGATGTGGTATGCCTTATGTGTAGTGGTCGGTTTGTTCTTAATGATTGTTATTTACATTACGTTGGTATACATTTTCACCAAAAGAACACCAAGTTTCTTCCTGAATGGAATCGCACCAGCACAACTTTTGGCATTTAGTACCAGTTCTTCTGCTGCTACGCTCCCTGTGACAATGGAACGCGTTGAAGAACATTTGGGTGTAGAAGAGGAAGTGACGAGCTTCGTATTGCCAATTGGTGCCACAATCAACATGGACGGAACGAGTTTGTACCAAGCAGTAGCAGCCATTTTTATCGCTCAGGCTTTCGGGATGGATTTAAGTTTATACGCTCAACTCGGAATTATCGTTACTGCTACTTTGGCAAGTATCGGTTCTGCCGCTGTGCCGGGTGCAGGAATGGTAATGCTCGTTATCGTTTTAGCTCAAGCTGGAATTCCAGAAGCAGGTTTAGCTCTTATCTTCGCCATTGACAGACCTCTTGACATGTTACGTACGACTGTGAATGTTACTGGTGATGCTGCCGTTGCTATGTTAGTAGGAAAGTCAGTAGGCAAATTGCGTGAACCTGCAGTGAAGGAGTGGGATGATCATTACAAAAAATAAAACTAATTGTTCTATAGTGTAGAGACGCGATTAATCGCGCCTCTACACTGTGGAACAAGCAAAATACCCATTAATACCTATCCATCAATACCATTCTTTTTCTTACCTTTCAACCTTTAAAATTGAATACAAATTTTGGTTATGCAAATCACAAAAACACCTCGACAGTTTCTTCCTGAAAACCTTCACATCAACGCATTTGACGATATCAAGCCGTATTTTGAAGAGTTGAATAATCGTGATATTAGCGAATTAAGCGAACTTGAAAGATGGTTGAAAGACAAAAGTGAACTTGATGCTGTGCTTGAAGAAGATATGGCATGGAGGTACATCAAATTGTCAATAGACACCAAAAATGAAGAACTTGCTAAAGCATACCAACAGTTTGTAGCGGAAATTCAACCGCACATTTCACCTTACGAAGATTTACTCAATAAAAAAATGCTGGCTTCTCCTGCATTGAAAGAACTTACGGGTGAAGCGTATGACATTTATATCCGTTCCATCAAAACTTCTGTAAAGTTGTTTCGCGAAGAAAACGTGCCAATTCAAGCCGAATTGAGCGAAAAAAGTCAGGAGTTTGGGGCTATCAGTGGTACGCAAACAATAGACTACAAAGGTGAAACCATCACGATGCAAAAAGCGGCTTCTTACTTAAAAGATCCTGATAGAGCAGTTCGAGAAGAAGTTTTCCGCCTGATGACTGCTAGACGTTTGCAAGATATTGATGCCCTGAATGACTTATATTCTACACTAATTGAAAAACGTCATCAAATAGCGTTAAACGCCAATTTTGAGAACTTCCGCGATTTTATGTTCGAGGCCATGGGACGCTTTGATTACACCAAAGAGGATTGTTATGAGTTTCACCAAACGATAGCAGACGAAATTGTGCCGATTGTGAAAGGTTTTCAGCAAGAACAAGCTAAAAAACTCGGTGTAGACAAACTAAAACCATGGGACACGGAAGTCGACCCAGAAGGTAAAGACCAACTCAAGCCTTTTCAGACAGGAAACGAAATGCTAAAAGGTACAGTAGAAATGTTTTATAAAATCGACTCGTATTTTGGTGATTGCCTTGCCAAAATGGAAGACATGAAGCATTTGGATTTGGAATCAAAACAAGGGAAATCTCCTGGGGGATACAACTACCCACTCTACGAAACGGGTGTGCCGTTTATTTTCATGAATGCCGTAGGCAGTCACCGCGACCTAGTGACCATGGTTCACGAGGGTGGACACGCTATTCATTCGTTTCTTAGTCGCGACTTGTCACTGACTGGTTTTAAAAGTCTACCAAGTGAAGTCGCAGAATTGGCATCAATGAGTATGGAGCTGATTAGCATGGAAGAATGGCCAAAATTCTACCCGAATGAAGACGATTTCAAACGCGCAAAAAAAGAACAACTCAAATCAGTACTTCAAATTTTACCGTGGATTGCAACAATTGACGAATTTCAACATCGACTATACGAAAATCCAAATCACACAAAAGAGGAGCGTACAGCAATCTGGACATCAATTTTGGAAAAATATGGTACAGGAATGGTAGATTGGACAGGATTTGAAGACAGTCGCGCTACTTCATGGCAACGACAATTACACCTTTTCGAAGTTCCTTTTTATTACATCGAATACGGCATCGCACAACTTGGTGCTCTCGGTGTATGGATGAACTACAAGAAAAACCCTGAGCAAGCTCTCGATCAATACAAAGAAGCACTCAAATTGGGTTATACAAAGTCGATTCCTGAAATCTATAATACTGCAGGAGTAAAGTTTGATTTCAGTAAAAAGAATGTAACGAGTTTGGTTGAGTTTATTAAAGGAGAACTGGAAGGATTGTAGTTTTTTTTTGAGAGATTAGGAAATCTTAAAAAGACAAAGACTAATCATTATCTCCTTTAAAAAAATCGTTTTCAAAATTCACCAAATACAATCTATCCGTTGCTCGTGTAATTGCAGTGTAGAGCCATCTGTGGAATTCGCTATTGTTTGCACCATCTGGTAAATAACCGTGATCAATAAAAACAGCAGACCATTGTCCACCTTGCGACTTGTGACAGGTAACGGCATAGGCGAATTTTACTTGAAGTGCGGCGAAATATCGGTCGTTGAGAATTAATTCGTAGCGTTTTCGCTTGTTTTTTTCGTGGAGATAGTCTTTTTCTACTTCAAAAAACAATTCCTTCATTTTATCTCTACTCAAGTTTGGTCCTTCTGTTGAGATAGATTCCATGTTTATCATCACCTCAAACTGGTCCATTTCTGGATAATCTATCAATGATACTATGGCACTTACAAAATGACATCCGTAGATAAATTCTTTTTTGAGAATACGTTTAATCTGCATAATCTCCCCATTCGCCAAAAAACCAGCAGGACTTTTCTCATCGACCCAGAAATAGTTGTTTTTGACTATCATCATGTAATCACCGCCATTTATTTCCTCTTCCATCCAAAGAATTCGACCGCGAATTTGTTGATTGAATAAATTTGCCCGCTTATTAGAACGACAAATCATAATCGTCTCATCACTTCCATAATTCGAATAGCAACTTTCCAATTCATCTTGCAATTCTGCACCAGTAATTCGAATGACATCAGGAAAAGATTCTGCATCTAAAATAGGCCAAATCTCTTCATCCAAATTCCTGACATAGGTCGCATTTTGGAGAATTCCCGAATCTTCAGCTTGGCGCACTACATTGGTAAGACTAGCAAAAGAGAAGCTCAGTTCAGGGAAATGAAATTCCATAAACTCTTTTTGCAACGCGGGGCTAGAATCAGCACCAACTGGAGGTAACTGTCCCTCATCCCCAAGAAGAATCAATCGACAATTGATTCCCGAATAGACAAAAGTCACCAAATCTTCCAACAGATTTCGCGCGCTAATCCCGCCTTCACGTGTCATGGTATAATCTCCAATCATCGAAGCCTCATCCACAATAAAAATTGTATCTGTATGTAGGTTGGGGCTCAACATAAAATTGACATTTCCATCAGCAGCGATTTGTCTTCTATAGATCTTTTTGTGAATGGTTTGCGCTTTCTTATTGGCAGAATTCGATAACACTTTAGCTGCACGACCTGTTGGAGCGAGTAATGCGCTTTTCGACTTAAATTTTGGCAAGGCTTTTACAAATGCACCGAGCATGGTTGTTTTCCCTGTTCCAGCATACCCTTTAATGACTAAACACTTTTTGGAATTGGAATCGTGAAAGAAATCGTCAAAATAGTTGAGTAGCTTTTTTTGGTCGGGAGTTAGCTCAAACGACAACTGGCTTGAAATCAAAACAGATATCCTCGAAATTGAACTATTCTCCATGCGACAAAAATAAAGGGTTTATTTGAGTAATCACAAAATAGTTAACAAACTAATAACATTGGCTCTCAAACCATAAAAATCAAGAGCTAAAACGCAATAAATCGTGCATAAACACCGACTTGTTTATTAAACGGTATAAAAAAAAGAGTAAACGTCGGAAAGTGATTATAAAAAAATTGTAGATTTGTGACACTATACAAATAATGCTTAAACGCTTTAACATGGACGGAAAATCTTTATCAGTTCTTTTTAGAAAATACAGTATTCCTGCAATTCTCCTAATAGGAGGAATCGCATTGCTAATTTTTGGCTTCGTTGGAAACCAAACTACAGGTTGGATGGTTGCATCATCATTGCTAGCTGTTTCTGGCTTATTAGCAATCGTTTACATCTCTGGAATCATTCCAGGTAAAATAAGTCTTTACATAGGAATCCCAGTAGTGTTAATTGCTGCTTTTGTGATTTACCAAATGGGATCTGAAGTTGTTGCTGAAGAGAACAAAAAGAAGCTTAAGGATGAAATCACCAATCTTATGAAGCAAAATTTGAACGATATTAAAACAGCTCAAATTGCTTACAAAGATAAATATGGTAAATATGCAAGTGACTGGAATAAACTAGTACACTTCATTAACAATGGTACAATTCAAGAGGTTAACAAAATTGGCGGTGTACCAAATCGTCGATTAACAACTGATGAGCGTGCTATTCTATATGGTCCTAAAGACAATCGAGCATTGGATTATAACATGACTGAACTTGAAGCACTGAGATTGGCAAGATCAGAAAATCCACCTGCAGACTTAAATGGTTTTGTTCGCGATACTATGGAAGTTTCGTTTTTCGAAAGAACATTTAAAAATGAAAGTTATATTGAGCGTCGAATCAGAATGGGATTCCCTTCTTTCAATCCTGATTCTTTGATTTATATTCCAACAACTACAGAAATGTATTCATTGAAAACATTGGACTCATTAGATTACCAAGGAGCAAAGGTTCCTGTTATTCAAGTTATAGGAATTCACCCTATCGAATTTAATGGAAAACGCGACACACTAATGTTCGGTTCATTAACATCGCCGAACTTGTCGGGGAACTGGGATTAAAAAATAGTATCATGCAGCAATTGTGCTTAGAGGTATCCTCACAAGGATTCACATACTCAGTTGTTCACCGCAATTCGAAAGAGATTACTGATACAGACTCACTCCAATTTTCGGGAAGAACAAGTGAAGAATGTAAAACGGAAATAAAAGAGCTCCTTGATAAAAAGGGGCTCTTGTCCTTTTCTGATGATGTATCTTTGGCTGTTGTTAATCATCGAACTACACTCGTCCCACAAAATGTGTTTGGAGAAAGTAAACCGAATGAAATCTTTAATCTTTGCTTTGGTTCAACAACAGAAGACATCGATTACAATCGTTTTTATGAGCAAGGTCTTGTAAACATTTACGAAATTCAAGATTGGATTAAATCGTTTTTTGTAATTCGCTACCCACGTGTTACTATTCAACATGAGAACACTCACGTGATGCGTGGAATATTTAGTGGAAACGCTCATTTACCAGCTATCCACATCGTTATTCAAAATGAGTATTTCAGCTTACTCATCACCTCAAAAAACAAGTTGGATTTTTACAATGTCTTTGAATATAAAAATGTGGATGATATCGTCTACCACACTATGTTTGTTTGGGAGCAAAAAGAAATTGATGCAACTGAACTCACAGTTCAACTACATTCATCTGATGACTTTAAAGACATTCACAAGGAAATAGAAACAAGTATAGTTAAACTGAAACCTTCGGTAAAATTCAATTTTAAGTTTAATCACAAAATCAAACACCAACTACTTTGCGTATAATCAGCGGTAAACTCAAAGGGATTCGTTTTAGCCCTCCAAAATCATTTCCTTCTAGACCCACAACAGATTTCGCTAAGGAAGCACTGTTCAATATCATTAATAACGAATTTAATTTCGATAATATTGAAGTGTTGGATTTATGTGCAGGAACAGGGAGTATTTCCTTTGAATTTGCATCAAGAGGAGCTATTAGCGTGACGAGTGTCGATCAACACGGTCCATCACTCCACTTTATTGAAGCTACTGCTAAAGAACATGGGTTGAATCAAATTCAAACTAGAAAGCAGGACATTCTCAAATACCTCGAACAATGCCCAAGACAATACGACTTGATTTTCGCTGATCCACCTTTTGGATATGAAAATTACAGCGATATCATCAAACTGGTTTTGGAGAGAAAATTATTAACCGAAAAAGGCTTATTAATTTTAGAACACGATAAAAGAAAAGATTTTTCAGATGTCAAAGAATTCAATTACCTTCGTAATTACGGAGGTGTGAATTTTAGTTTTTTTGAATATGGAGAAGAATAAAAAAATCGGAATTTTTCCAGGATCATTTGATCCGTTTACCAAAGGTCATCAAGATATAGTTGAGCAAGCCTTGACTTTATTTGACGAAGTTGTCATTGGAATTGGTGTAAACGAGTCAAAAAAGCCAATGTTCGACTTGGAAAAAAGAAAGAAACACATCGCTTCTTTATTTGATTCAAATAGCCCCGTTAAAGTAATTGCCTATACAGGTCTAACTGTGAATTTAGCAAACGAAATAAATGCGGGTTTTATCATTCGCGGACTTCGAGATTCTAGAGATTTTGGTTATGAACGTGCTATAGCCCACATGAACGACAAAATGAGTCAAATTAAAAGTATATTCTTTTTAACAAAACCAGAGTATGGAGCAATTAATTCAACCATTGTCAGAGAAATTCACAAAAATGGCGGGGAAATTGATGAGTTTGTAACAAATGTGAATTTACTCGTTTAATAAGACATGAAAAATATATTGTTGCTTATCACTTTTCTGGTTCCTCTAATCACCTTTTCTCAATTGGTGAAAATAAAAGGTTATGCACCTGAATACATTGGGGCTGATGTTTCTTTGTACAGTATTGAAGATTATTTCACCAATACAGAATCACGAATTGCACAAGCAAAAGTAGGTACAGACAGTGTGTTTACGTTGAATTTTTATTTTCATTCTACCGAAAAAGTACGACTGAAAGTTGGAAATAACTTTGCATATCTCTATTTGCAACCTGATTCAGATTACGAAATTTACTTTCCTGGTCAAAATAAATATGACCCAATTCACCCAGAAGGATCTGAGATGGAACTTCTTTTTCGCTCTTTGCCAAAATCAGATATCAACTATAAAATTTTAGAATTTGACCGATGGTTAAGTGAATTTATTGGTGAGAATTACCATACCAAAAGTATGAAACAGGGTGATTTCGCACAGAAACTAGACACGCTGAAAATGAATATGGAGAAGTATTATGCTCAGGATACCTCTACATTTTTTAAGACGATAATTAAGTTCAGGTTTGCAGAATTAGATGAAGCAAGTTATTACGGTTCGCGAAATGAGCTCGAAAAATTTGATCATTACTTGTTATATAGTGCTGTTCACTATAAAAATGATGCGTACATGAGCTATATCAAAAAATTCTACAAAGAGTTCTTTGAACGAACTACGATGGAATTAAACAACCGTGTTTATTTAGCCGTTCTAAAAGCAAGTCCAACTATGCTCTTCAATGCACTAGGGCAAGATTATAGAATGAAAAACTTACGTCTGCGTGAACTGATCATGGTCAAGAGCCTTGGCGAAATATATTATAATGCTGATTATCCTCAAACGAACATTACGGTAATGTTAGACAGCATTACCAATCATGCATTGTTTGAAAACAATAAAGTGATTGCAAAAAATATTAAAAATAAATTGACAGAACTTGTACCTGGAAGCCCTGCACCAAGGTTTACTTTATTCGATTTTGATGAAACTGAATTTTCAATCACCAAATTTCCTGGTAAATACAAATACATTCAATTTATTACAAGTGATGGTGTAACTGGTAAAAATGAAATGGAGCTTATGAAACCCCTTTATAAGAAATACGGCAACTATATTGAGTTTGTAACTGTATTTATTGGAGAGCGTGACACTGAGATCATCAAACAAAAAAATAAATTGAATGATGTGGAATGGTCCTTGTCGATTCCAAAAAATGAAGAAGACCTCAAACTACTTTTCGGACTCCGTACATTTCCTCACTACGTTCTTATAGACCCCGATGGATTTATTGTAGCAAGTCCTGCACAACGCCCCTCTCCTGACGGTCAATATGAAACTATTGATAAGACGTTTTTTGAGATTCACAAAGTGATGATGAATATTCCAGAATAAAGGAATTGATAATTTGATTTTCATTTTTCACAGGTAATTTACATTCATTTTTTCACAAGTTTGTTTATAGTAGCTAATTTTTCTATTTTTATAGTCGAAAAAAACAACCCGTTAACTGAATTTGCGTCAGTTACCTGTAGATGAAATCGACTTTATGCGTAACTACTTAATTGCATTTTTAGTACTCTTTATTTTTTCAACAAGTGCATTGTCTCAATGCGATGATGTAACACCCAATTTTACTGTTTCTGGCACTACATTTTGTGGCAATGGACCACATACAATAAACTTTACAAACACAAGTACAGGAGCTGATGCAAATACAACTGACTACGAGTGGCAATTAAATGGTGTTAGTTTTGATAATACCAATGATTTGTCTGCACCGTTAAGTCAAGACCTAAATATTCCTGGAACGTATACATTTACTTTAATTTCGAATCAAACTCCACCTGCTTGTACACAAGCTATCGATGTTGAAGTTATCGTTTTCCCTCAACCAAGTGCAGATTTTAACTTTGGGCCAGATGGAGGATGTGCTGGACTTCCAGTTAATTTCACTAATACAAGTACTGGGACAGTAGCTGGAACTACTTACAACTGGAATTTTGGAGATGGTATAACTTCCACAAACGAAAACCCTTCACATACTTATGCTTTTGGCGGAACGTATAATGTCACATTGACCGTAACCAATACAGCAGGCTGCACTTCTACTTTCTCACAATCTGTTACGAATCAAAATATTCCAAACGTTTTTGTTTTCGGAGATGACGGAGATGGAAACACAACCAATTGTCTTTTACCAGGTGATCCGACTACCAGTCAAACAGTAGATTTCTTTAATTCCACAACAGGTGGCGTAAGTTACTTTTGGGATTTTGATGATGGAGCAACGAGTACTGATTTTGAACCAAGTCATACCTATGATTCATACGGGACATATCAAGTCACCATGACAGCAACAGGGGCAAATGGATGTACGGCAAGCCAAACTATTGAAGTTGTTTTTGAACGGTTCGTTTCCGCATCTATGACTTTAGATATTACCGAATATAGTGGTTGTCTACCTCACACACTTGGCTCTCTTCAAAACTTATCCGTAAACGCAACACAGTTTGTGTGGAATTTTGGAGATGGAACGCCATCTGTTACTACGAATTCAATGACACCGCCAAACCACGTCTATACAGAACCTGGTAGTTACACTATTTCGCTTACCGCATCTAACAGTTGTAACACAGCCAATGCTACTATTAGTCCAATACAAATTGTGGGAGCTCCAGTTGCTGGATTCAATCCTTCTGTTCCTTTTGGTTGTGCTCCACAAGCTGTATCTTTTGCTAATACATCGACAGGAGCTTCACCTGCTAATAACTATACGTGGGATATGGGGAATGGAAATACGTACAACAATGTAACTACTCCCCCCGCTCAGAATTACACCAATCAAGGAACTTATCCGATAACGATAACCGCTGCAAATGCTTGCGGAACAGACTCGTATACATACAATATGGTTGTAGACACCATTCCAATCGCACTTATACTAGCAGACCCTATAGAGGGATGTTCTCCACTCACAGTTGACGTTGATAATCTTTCAACAGGAAATATTGTAAATTACTTTTGGTACCTCAATGGTGTATACTACAGTAATGCCCAAAATATAGGCCCATTTACTTATACATATCCTGCAGGAAATTCTCCTGTAACTCAAAACATAAGTTTAACCGTTTCAAACCAATGTGGCTCAAGTTCTGATGCGGAAACCATCACAATTCACAGACCTACGTTGGCTCAATTTACGCCTTCACTAACTACTGTTTGCCTTGGAACACCAATTTCATTTACAAATAATTCGCTTGGTGAGAACCTAACTTATGAGTGGGATTTCGGCGATGGTACAACTTCTACAGATCAAGTATCTGGAGCGGTTACTTATGGTACACCCGGCACATATACAGTTGAATTAGTCGCTGACGGATATTGTGGCAGAGATTCGATGGAAGTGGAAATCACTGTAAACCCGATTACTATTGCTGCAATTGCACCTTTAGACCCTATCGAGGGTTGTTCGCCATTAACTGTGGAGTTTGAAAATAATTCTACTGGAGTTGGTCTAACGTACAACTGGACAATAGATGGTGTGTTTGCAGGGAATACGGCTACCATTCCTCCTATTACATTTACAGAAACTCCCGGTAACACACCCGTAAATCATATTGTCGAACTAAATGTGACAAGTGCTTGTGGCAATTTATCTGTTCAAGAAACAATAATTGTTCACCGCCCAACCTTGGCAAATTTCACCAGTAGTTCACTCGAAGTGTGTTTGGGCGAAGATTTCACTTTTACAGATGCTTCTTTAGGTGAAGATTTGGTTTGGAACTGGGATTTTGGTGATGGTACAAGTTCGACATTGGAAGGACCACACACTATAACATACGCTACTCCTGGGAATTACACAGTTGAATTAGTGGTTGAAGGGTATTGTGGAAATGACACGATGGAGATAGACGTTCTCGTAAATCCACTCACAGTAGCTGATTTTATAATTCCTGAGCCCATAGAAGGTTGTTCGCCACTTACTGTAACTCCAGCGAACAATTCTTCAGGAACAAGTATCACATATGAATGGTATTTGGATGGTGTGTTATTTTCAACTGATGAAACACCAGCTCCAATCACATTCACGGAAACAGCGGGTAAC
>CAYUQU010000023.1:0-42934 GCA_964447015.1 uncultured Flavobacteriales bacterium | reverse complement strand
CGAACCAGTTTTCGCACTTCAGTCACATAGTTATATGCTTCTTGAGAAGAACGCAAATCAGGTTCTGTCACAATTTCCAATAAAGGAACTCCTGCACGGTTCAAGTCAACCAATGTGTCAAATGGATCTACGTCGTGGATGCTTTTTCCCGCATCTTCCTCCATGTGAATTCGTGTAAGGTTAACCGCTTTCTCTGTGCCGTCTTCGTTCTTTATAAAAATACGACCACCTGTGCAGATTGGCGTTTTATCTTGTGTGATTTGATATCCTTTTGGTAAATCGGGATAGAAGTAATTTTTGCGTGCATAATACATGTTAGGTGCAATATCAGCTTCTACAGCTAACCCTAATCGTACTGCAAATTCGATTACCTTTTTATTAGGACGCGGCAAAGTGCCTGGGTGTCCCAATGAGATAACACTGACGTTTGTGTTGGGAACGGCACCATACTCATTCACATCATTCGAATATGCTTTTGTTTTGGTTAACAACTGCGCGTGTACTTCCAGTCCAATTACAACTTCGTATTTATCTCTGATTTCGGGATCTAACATTTTCGTTTTTATTAATGTGTCGAATCGATTAAATTCTACTGATTAATTCTTTCATAATTAAGGTCATCTTCGGCTCTTGACGCGAAGCAACTGCAATCACATCTTGTACGCTTACTTTCTTAATTTTTCCTGGCACACCTAAATCGGTGATAATGGAAATAGCGAAAGTAGGAATCTCCATGTGGCGCGCTACAATCACTTCAGGTACAGTTGACATTCCAACCGCATCCGCTCCAATAACGCGTACGTATTTATATTCTGCCGGTGTTTCAAGTGTTGGACCTGTTAAGCCGAGGTATACACCTTGAGAAACTTTGATGTTATTTTCTTTTGCAATTTGTGCAGCTAGCGCGATCATCTCTGTGTCATACGCGTCGCTCATGTCTGGGAAGCGAGGACCTAACTCGTCAATGTTTTTACCGATTAGCGGGTGAGCAGGCATCAAGTTAATGTGGTCATTCACAATCATGATTTCACCTACTTCGTAGTCAGGATTCACTCCACCCGAAGCATTGGAAACAAACAAACGGCTAATTCCGAGAATTTTCATCACGCGAACTGGGAATGTAACTTCCTGCATTGTATAACCTTCGTAGTAATGAAAGCGACCTTGCATTGCCATTACATTTTTCCCACCTAACTTCCCAAAGATTAATTTTCCTTTGTGACTTTCTACAGTTGAAACAGGAAAATGAGGAATGTTCTCGTAAGGAATTTCGTCAATGACTTCAATTTCTTTTACCAATCCACCTAAACCTGTACCCAAGATGATTCCAACTTCAGGCTTAATGTCTGTTTTACTTTGAATGTAAGCTGCTGCTTCGTTTATTGCTTTCAACATAATCTATTATTTCTTTTTCAAATTGTTCTTTGGCTTCTATTTCAATCGAAATGGGAAGCATAAACCAAGGAAAATCGTCTGTAAGTAACTTCAACTCGCCAGATGACAGTCGCATCGCATCTTTTTCTGTTGTTATTATAGCGCTCTTTCCGTCGGTAAAATTACCAAATATTTCATGAATTTTGAGGATATCGGCAGCTGAAAAATCGTGATGGTCATTAAAAGGAACGTTTATCACTTCAAATGACGACTCACAATAAGAAATCAGTGGCTTCGGATTTGCAATTCCTGTAACCAAGATAAGGCGTTTAATGTCTTGAAAATGATGCACAGGATTAAGCGCAACAAAATCAGTGTAAGCTATTCTTGAAAAGTGTACAGGTTTTGTGTCGCTGAACTTACTCGCGTAGTTTGATTTAACGTTATCCGAAATCTGCGGTGGACATTTTGTGTAAATGCATACATCCGCACGTTTTTTTCCAAAGGCAAACTCACGCAAATTTCCAGCAGGTAACGGAAGGTCGCGAAAAAAAGGTTTGTGAAATTCGCTCAGCAAAATTTGATAACCACCTTTTAAGGCGCGGTGTTGGAAAGCATCATCCAATAAAATGACATCAAGCTCAGGGTGAATACGGAGTAATTCCTTCACACCATCAACGCGCTTCTCGCATACTGCTACAATTGCAGTGTCACCAAACTTTTGCTTGAACTGCCTCGGTTCGTCTCCAACTTTGTCTGTAGAGTGAGCAGAATTAAGCAAGATAAACCCACTTGTTTTTCGACCGTAACCTCTGCTGAGAATAGCCACGCGGTAATTGTCCTTTAATAAATTGTAGACGAGTTCAATGTGTGGTGTTTTACCCGTTCCACCTGTACTCAAATTTCCGATTATAATGGTGGGAATTGGAGGTGGGTATGATTTGAAGATCCCGAGGTCATAACAAAGGTTTCGTAGAGTTGTGATAACTCCATAGAGAATTGAAAATGGAAAAAGTAAGAGCCTCAGCTTGTTCATTTGGAACCAAAAGTACAAAATTTCAATGGACGAAGTGTTTTGAGACGTTAGACAAAAGACAAAATACAAAAGAGAGAGGCTTTTATCTTGAGGTGAAAAAAAGACAATATGCCACGTAAGTTCTCTGACATTTAAATTATTCGCGTATATTTGATATTGATGCATAGTATTTCTTCAATAGGAAAGTCGCTTTGGTCCATTATTTTATTTGTAGTGGGGTTTTTGAACTTTAGTTCAATTTCAGCTCAAACAGATGATGTAGAAGCTAGAATTAAAAGCTTACGTGAAAAATCTGATTTGCACTATGTTTCACAGCCAGATTCGTCTCTGATTTATATGAATGAAACCATCAAAATTCTAAATAGTGAACTAGTAAAAGCCGAAGGGAAAGAGGAGAAAGATTCATTGAGAAGTGTTCTTGGTGAGGCGGCGTATTACTCTGCAGTTCTCGAGTTTCGTCTTGGGCATTTCGATAGTGCAATGCAACGAAATTTATTGTCTGTAAAAAATTATTTGTATTGTAAGAATATCCAAGGATTGAGTCTGACGCTAAGTACTGTGGGGGTGGTGCACATGAGCAGGGGCGAGTATCCAAAAGCTTTACGATTTTATCATCATGCACTGAAATTAAAAGAGGAAATTCAAGATACTGCTGGAATAGCTTATGTGTTAAATAATATTGGTGTTACATTCCGAGAATTAGGTGATTACGAATCAGCAAAAGGTTATTATGACCGTTCGTTGGAAATGTATGAAAAACTTGAAGATTCGCTTGGAATGGCAGTATGTTTAAATAATATAGGTTCTTATTATAGCCATAACGATCAGTTAGATAGAGCTAAATTTTATTACAATAAAGCGCTGAAAATCAGAAGGGATAAAGGTGATCGAAGAAGTACGGCCTCTACGCTCAATAACCTAGGAGTTGTATATAAAAAGCAAGGTAAATACCACACTTCTTTGGAATATTTTGAAGAGGCTTATGAAATCGTAAATGAATACAAAGATTTAAAAGGAATAGGACATTCTCTCTTGAATATAGCCGAGGTGTACGCTAGTCTTGAAGAAGAGGATAAGGCTTTTGAACATGGACGTAATGCACTAGAGATAGGAACGACATCTGAAAACTCTGAAGTGAGAAGACGTTCTGCTCAACTGTTAGCTGATTTGTACAAAGATAAAGGCCAGCATAAAGAGTCTTTGGAGATGATTGAGATTGTGATTGCTGAGCAAAATGAACTCAATAGTGACGACCTTAAGAAAGCGACATTGAAGGAAGAAGTGCGTTTTGAATTTGATAAAAAAGCTGCGCTTGAAAAAATTGTACAACAAAACAGAGACCGTACTGTTCAAAGCGAAAGTGCTTGGCAGAAAACCCTGTCTTTTATGTTCGCTATAGCCTTTATTCTCGCTATTCTTATAATTGCGGTTATTCTCAACAGATTGTCAATAATAAAGAAAAAGAATCTGATTATTGAGCGAAAGAACAAGGAGCGTGAACTGTTGTTGAAAGAAATTCATCACCGTGTAAAAAACAACTTTCAGATTATCTCAAGTTTATTGCGTTTGCAATCTAATACTCAGGATAACGAAGTGGTGAAAGCAGCGTTTAATGAGGCTGTACAGCGAATTCAGTCGCTATCAATTGTTCACGAAATGATTTACCGCCAAGATGACTTTACTGAGATTAAGACCACGGATTATTTTGAGAAATTACTCGAAAACCTAGACGCACTTGGTTTAGAACGCAAAGCAAAGTTGGTTTTTCAAGATGAAATTCTGGTACTCGATACCGAGATTTTATTCCCGCTTGGTATTATTGTGAACGAACTGGTGACTAATTCATACAAGCACGGATTTACGGAAGAAGTAGAATCTCCAGAAATTTTCCTTTCGTTGAAAAGGGACAATAACGAATTAATCATTGTTTATTCAGATAATGGTGTTGGATTTGACTTAGAGCAAAAAAGTGATACTTTTGGTTTGGAGTTGATTGAAACGATTATTGAACAATTTGACGGTACACTTACTACAAGTAAAAATCAGGACGGTAGAATACTCATTGAAGTGCGTTTGAAGATTTAATTTGCCGTTAATTCGAACTTTTGAGGAAGGGGTTTATATCTTTACGTTCTTTAAAAGGATAATATAGCAATGAAGATTAAAGAAATTACATCGTTTCTAGAAAGCCTAGCGCCAATTTCTACTCAGGAAGATTACGACAACAGCGGCTTAATCGTCGGGAATCACGATGATGAGGTGAGGGGAGTGCTGATTTCACTCGATTGTACAGAAGACATTGTGGACGAAGCGATCAGAAAGAATTGCAACATGATTGTTTCGCATCATCCCATTGTGTTTAAAGGACTGAAAAAGTTAAACGGCAAAAATTACGTGGAACGCACCGTGCTGAAAGCAATTAAACACGATATCGCGCTATATGCCATTCACACCAATCTAGACAATTACCGCTTTGGTGTAAATCATGAAATTGCTCAGCGACTAGGACTCACCAACACGCGAATTCTAGCACCTTCTAAAAACAAGCTCATTAAACTATCTACTTTTGTTCCTGTAGAACATATCGAAAATGTAAGAACCGCTCTTTTTTCTGCTGGTGCTGGACATATTGGCGATTACGACCAGTGCAGCTTTTCGCAAGAAGGAACGGGTACTTTTAGACCGCAAGACAACACAAATCCTTTTGTAGGTACTAAAAATGAGCTTCACAAAGAGAAAGAAGTGAAACTGGAAGTCATTTTGCCAGAATACAGTTCAGGAAAAGTACTTGCAGCGCTTCACACAGCTCATCCTTACGAAGAAGTAGCGTATGATTTGATTCCGCTGTTGAACGAGAATAAATACATGGGGGCAGGAATGGTAGGCGAACTCGAAACACCTGTGAATACGCTTGATTATCTTAAACAAATTAAAGCTGACTTCAATTGCGGAGTGATTCGCCACACCGAGATTTTAAAAGACAAGGTTCAGCGCATCGCATTTTGTGGTGGTTCGGGGAGTTTTTTACTTCCTCAAGCCATTCGAGCTGGAGCAGATCTTTTTATCACGGGAGATTACAAATACCATGATTTTTTTGATTCTGAAAATCAGATTGTTATTGCAGATATCGGACATTATGAAAGTGAACAATTCACAATTGATTTAATTGGTGATGCTATGAAGAAAAAATTTGTTACCTTTGCCGTTCATTTGACAGAGTTAAATACGAATCCAGTAAATTATCTATAGCGCATGGCTACCAAAGCAAAGAAAACAGAAGCTAGTATAGCAGAAAAATTAGATGCACTATTCAATCTTCAAAAGATTGATTCCGAAATAGATCGAATCAAAACTATTCGCGGTGAATTACCTCTTGAGGTTCAAGACTTAGAAGACGAAATTGAAGGTCTTACAACTCGTTTAGAGAAATTAGAAAACGAGCTTTCGGATGCAGAAACTGCTATCGTGAATCACAAAAACACGATTAAAGAAGCTACTGCTGCCATCGAAAAATACAAGGAGCAGCAAAATAACGTACGTAACAACCGTGAGTACGAATCGTTGAGCAAAGAGATTGAGTTCCAAACTTTGGAAATTCAATTGAGTGAAAAGCGTATCAAAGAGTCTAAGTTTGACATTGACAGCAAAAAAGAGATTATCGTTACAGCAAAAGAATTGCTTGAGAGACGCTCTGGAGATTTAGCTGCAAAGAAAAATGAACTTGATGAAATCGTTGCTGAAACTCAAAAAGAGGAAGATGCATTGATTAAGAAGTCTGAAAAGGCTAAAGAATCAATCGATGATCGTTTGATTACTGCTTACGAGCGTCTTCGTCAAAACTCACGTAACGGTTTGGCTGTTGTAGCTATCGAGCGTGACTCATGTGGTGGATGTTTCAACAAAATCCCACCTCAACGCCAAATGGATATCCAATCGAAAAAGAAAGTTATTGTTTGCGAACACTGCGGTCGAATCCTTGTAGGACAAGATTTAGTGGAGGCTTAGTAATAGGTTCAATTATATTGAAAAAGCAGAATCAGGTTTGGTTCTGCTTTTTTTTTGAACTATTAAGTTTAAGAAACCGCAAAGCAACGCAAAGAAAGGCGCAAAGGACGCAAATGAAACGGTTACACACTTACTTAAAAATCTTAGGGAGGTGATATTGTAGGGACGCACGGCCGTGCGTCCCTACAATATCACCTCGATAATTACGACAGCCCACTGTCATCTCGACCACAGGGAGAGATCTATTTAACTTTTAGCGGACAACAATGTATTTTAGTGTATTATTGTTTAATAATTTCCACTATTTTTAAGAATGCAAAAGCTACTTCCATTCTTGATAATATTCATTCTATGTTCGTGTGTACAGCAAAACGAACAGGATAAAACACCGTCGAATGATATTTCTATAGATAGCAGTCAAGACTCGGTTGAATCTGCTAATGAAACTAAGCATGTAATTCTTGATTGGGATAAATACCAAGATTCATTGAGAAGCGAGATTCTGAAGGGAAAGGAAAATAAAGTGCTGAAAGAAAGTTTTTTACAAGAAATGTATCTTCGAAACGTAGTGCGCGTTTCTGATGGACGTTTGTTTGTGAAAATTCCATTTGATTTGCATGGACCTGATTGCGGTGCACCGGATTGTTATTCTACTGATGTTAGTTTTAGCTTCAAGTTTGACGACACGCTAATTTTCCCGAAAAACATTCAGTTTCAAGAACACGAGCATGGTTGTGTGGACAAGGAGATAAATTTTGATGCCAACTTTCGATTAATTGATGAGACGGATCAATATGTAATTTATTACTCGTCCAAGCCTATGCGGACTTTGGTTTTATTCAGCTCAAATAAAGAAATTGGAACAACTGCTTTCTACTTTACAGGACTTTCAGAATATAGAATCGTTGGGAAAAATGTGTTTTCTATATTGAAGGATTATAATGAGGATGAAAAGAATTCAATTTATCCTTTTACGAGTTGGGTGTTGGAGACGAATGATTATGAGCACTTTTTGAATTAACTTTTTATTTAAGTGTAGTTGCATTTAAGAATGTTTTCAGGTTATGAGGTAATCGCATTTTCTGATAACGTTTTTTCTTTTTTTTGCATTGCCCAAAAAAAAGAAACAAAAAAAAGCCTAGGCCCGTTTAAATTTTTAAAGTTTCCACTCCTGAATGGCGATGATTTCGGCGATCTCCTCCGCAAGCTACGGAGCTTCCTCAATCATTAGCGCCATCCAGTTCGCTCCAACTTCAAAAATTTAAAATGGCCGTCCTTTGATGATACTTTCGTCTAGAGATCAAATTAATCTGTGCAAATCCGCTCAATCTGCGTCATCCGTGTTCCATCCACTACGTACAACAACCCCCTAATCAAACTGATAAACCTTCTTCCCCTTAATAAACACCTCTTTCGCGTAGTTCATCGTGTATGTGCCTGCGTCGTAGAGAGGGTTGTGGAGAATTACGAACGTTGCGTCTTTGTATGGCTCAAGTGAGCCCTGCTCGTTCTCTTCAAAACTTGCCATTGCTGCCCATAAAGTCATTCCGCGGAGACATTCGTCTAGGGAGAGGGATTCGTTTTTCAAATAACCGCCTTGTGGAGAGCCACCAGGATTTTTTCTGTTTACTGCGGCTTCAATCGTGTTGAAGGGATTGATGTCTTCCACAGGGAAATCGGTTCCTAAAGCAATGATTCCGTTTGTGCTTAACAGCGATTTGTACGCATAAGCCCATTTCTCGCGCTCCGAACCAATTCGACTTTCTACAAAACGCATGTCTGAAACGGCGTGAGTGGGTTGAACCGAAGGAATGACACCCGATTCTTTAAAGTATTTGATGTCATCAGGGTGAACGATCTGTGCGTGTTCAATTCGCCATCTGTGGTCGGGGGAATCTTTCATCAATTCCGTCATCATTTTCAGGATAGAACGGTTGGTCGAGTCGCCTATGCAGTGCACGTTTACTTGATAACCGATTTCTTTAGCAATTTCAGCCACTTTGCGAATGTCACTCATCGAACTGAGCATAAATCCGTTTGTGTGTGGCGCATCGTGGTAAGGTGAAAGCAAACAAGCTCCTCTAGAACCAAGCGCTCCGTCTGCTACGATCTTAAATGAACGCACGTGTAGTTTCTCCGAACGGTAAACTCCGTTTTTCTTCGCATATTCAAGCTCTTTCTCTCCTGTGAAAAGCATGGCGTAAATACCGATTTTCAACTTGCCTTCGCGCTCAAGTTCTTTGAGAATGTCAAATTGCTCGAGTGTAATACCCGCTTCGTGAATGTTAGTGATGCCATACTGCAACAAATCCTCCTGACATTCTAAAATCGCCGACTTTAATTGTTTGTTACTCGGTTTAGGAATAACTTTCGCTACAAGATCGATGGCGTTGTCGAGTAAAATTCCGCTTAACACTCCATTCTCGAAAGCTTGAACCTCGCCACCCAACACAGTCTGTCCATTTACGATGCCTGCTTTCAATAGCGCTGTATTGTTTGCCAACACTGCATGCCCATCTACACGGTAAAGTACTACAATCTTGTCTGGAAACTTTTCGTTGAGGAGCGTATTGTCAGGTAATTCTGGATCCATCCAAAGTGATTGGTCCCATCCTTTTCCGATAAGTACTTTTGGGTTGTACTGCGCATCAAAACGCTCAAGTTTGCTGATAACTTCGTTCATCGAACGGCTTCCCGTCAAGTCGCAGTTCAGTTTCTTTTCGGCGAGGGAAAAGATATGTCCATGCGCATCGTAAAAGCCAGGGTAAATTTCTTTTTTCTCTGCGTTTATCGCTGTTCCTCTATATTTATTAAGAATCTCGCGTTCCGACCCAAGCTCAATAATCTTCCCGTCTTTAATTGCCATCGCCTCAAACACATCTCCGTGAAGGTTAAAACTGTAAATCTGCGCATTGTGGATAATCAAGTCCGCCTTCTGACCTTTAAAACAAGATGTCAGCAAGAGAATAACTGCGAAAAAAGAGAGTGTTTTTGACATAATTTGTGTGTTTGGTGTGAGACTTATTACTTGAATCACTGAATAGGGCAAATATATGGAAAATTTAGACTGCAAGCAGAGGACATTAGACTGTGTGGAAAAGAAATTAGACTGTTAGACAAAAGATATTAGACTCGTGCAATCGTGGTTTGGGTGGCGTAGTGGATGGAACACGGATGACGCAGATTAAGCAGATTTACGCGGATTTTAATTTTTCATTAGTGAGATTGTTGCATGCTTATATTGCGCCCCTTCAGGGCTTTGGGGAGCATCGATGTGGATATAACATCGGGCTGTACCCGATGTTAACAGATTACGCCCCTTCAGGGCTAGTGGCTGTTTGACTCGTCCTAAAATTAGTTTACACAAGAAAGAGTAAAAATGAAGAAGGAAAGTAAATCCATTTTAGGACGGGTCATGATCGTTGTTTTCTGTAAGCCCTGAAGGGGCGTAATACTCGCCCCAACCACATCGATTCAAGAAAAATCTGTGTGAATCTGCCCAATCTGCGTCATCCGTGTTCTATCCACTACGTTACTTAAGAGTACACGCGAGTCTTTTGTCTAACGTCTATCAGTCTAACGTCTAATAAACGTTTACTCCTTACAAAAGTGTGTAGCATCCGCCTGCGCCGTCGGCATAATCAACAAATCATTAATATTCACATGCGCGGGGCGACTGACCACAAACTCAATCGATTCGGCGATGTCTTGCGCGAAAAGGGGAGTGTAGCCGTTGTAAACTGCTTTAGCGACTTGCTCGTCTCCTTTAAAGCGGACTAGCGAGAATTCAGTTTCGGCGGCACCGGGAGCTATGTTGGTGACTTTGATGTGGTACGGAAGTAAATCTACGCGCATGGATTTGGAAAGAGCGTCCACGGCGTGTTTGGAGGCGCAGTAGACATTTCCCGAAGGGTACACTTCTTTGCCTGCGATAGAACCGATGTTGACGATGTGACCGCTTTTGCGTGCTTTCATAAAGGGGATAATCAACTTGGAAACGTGCAGCAAGCCTTTGACGTTGGTGTCGATCATGGCGTTCCAATCGTTTAGGTCGCCTTCGTCTATGGTGGAGCGGCCTGCGGCGAGTCCTGCGTTGTTGACTAAAACGTCTATTGATGACAACACTTCTTGTGGTAGAGCATGAATAGCTGCTTTACACGCTTCAAAATCGCGCACGTCAAAGTGGCAAAGGTGAATTTCTCCTGGGTATTCACTTAGCTCGTTTTTCAATTCTACTAAGCGTTCGTTGCGTCTTCCTGTTAGAATGAGGTTCCATCCTTTTTTGGCGAAAAGTTCTGCCGTTGCTTTACCAAAACCTGCGGTGGCTCCTGTTATGAAGATTGTGTTTGACATGTGTCGTTCGTTTTTTTAGAATACAAAAGTAACCACCCTATGAGAATAAACGCAAAGGTGATGGGTAATTTATAACGGACAATGGCGCCAAGCACGGGCGTGACCCATCCAATCATTAGCGCAAGTAAAATGGAGAATACCACAAGCGCAAGAATCAATCCTTGCTGTTTTGTCGGAATGTGTTTCCTTTTCCAAATGCCGAAAAGCACAATTCCCCACACCAACCAATTCTCCAAAATAAACAACCATTTCTCCATTTTCTTCGGCGGGTCGTTGGGCAAGGGGCGAAGTAGTGTGTTGAACAACGCTTCGGGAATGTTCTTAATCAATTGCGTGTGCGATTTGTTTATTGGGGTAATCTCAATCAAACTTCCACTGGGGTCGAGGAGGTGGAAGATGTACAGTTTGGTGGTGTCAGGGTACAACTTAATCTTTTTGGGAGCTTCACCGTCTTTTCTGGTTTCGCCTTCCGTTTCTTGATGCAACCAACCGTACCTGTTTTGGTGTTCTTTGCGGAATGTGAACTTGTGTTCTTCCGTTTTGGGCACCACTATCATGCTCGTGTCGGTTTTAATCCAAATGCCACCCTCTGTCAGGTTGATGAAGTTAAACTGCTTTCTGGACAGCATCGTGGTCAAGTTGCGAGACGAAAGCGTGGACAAGCTGAACAACAAAATGCCCAAAGCCAACAGAATGGACGAACTGACCACCAATTTGTAGCGCGGAATCCATTTGTATAAATAGTACGCAAACATTGCGCAAAGCAGGCAGAGCAAGATATAAGGCTTTATCACCAAAAGGAAAAACGAAGCGATGAACAACAGCACCACTTTCCTTTTTCTGCTATAAGGCATAAGCCATCCTGCCAAAAACAACCCGAAGCCTAAGAGCATATAAGGTTCTTTCAGAATGTTTGCCGACCAAAGTACCGCAGAGGGAAAAAGGAAAAGGAGCACAAACAGCCAGCCTTCTCCGCCTTTGGTTAACGAGGTAATTGCCTTGTAAATCCCTTGCAACCCAATCATGCTAATCAGCGAAATGAACAGCAGGTTGACGTAAATATTTCCAAAAGAAAGCAAATCCAACACCGCGTTAAAGCGCACCAAATTTTTCGAGTCGTTGAACACATTACCCGGTTGCGCTGTCCAGTGGATGGTTTCTCTTAAATGGGTGTAAATCAATTCTTCATTTTCGCCAACCCCCGTCAATAATTTCAAAAAATCTCCCGGCGACTCAAACAACACCGCACTCAACTGCCGCGACTCATCCAAAAATATCGGCCCGTCAATAAATGTATCTATAGGATTGTGCACCAAATAAAACGCCACACTGACTTTCACCATTAACACCCCCACATACGGCAAACTTCCAAACATCGGAGTATGAAACCACCGCCACTTGCGCAGCAGCACGATAACAAGAATGCAATAAACAGCAAATACAACGAAATCCAATGTGTAGTGTTTTGGACAAATTTAGGTAAAAAGTTTGGTTGGATGGTGGTGAGGAGAAATGGATGATGGAGAAGGCGAGATTGTTGAAAAGTTTTAAATCTTTGGTTTATATGGAGTTTGAAAAATTAGTAATTTGCGGACGCTATGATACAGTTAGCGAACCTACTACAATTAATTGGCCTATAACCTTGGAGTTTTTTGGTTGGAAAGGTTGAAGGAAGGGCTGTTTTTTATAGTGTGAATTTGAAATTAATATTAACTTAAGTGCTTATTTGGATTACCGCTAGACAGACTTATACTATCAATTTTGGGTGTATAAGTCTGTAAATGATTTAAAAATAAGACTTATAAGAAAGTTAGTGGTAATAAAACAGACAATATGGAAAAATTAAAAATTTTCTTAATCTCCTTTGGATTCATTTTAGCAATAGCACTAATAATTCCGTTTTTATTTTACTTAGTAAATTTTTGGGGTAGTCCATTATCTCAAAACCCTCAAATTTGGGGTACATTTGGAGATTATTTTGGAGGAATATTCAATCCAATTCTTGCATTAGCAAATCTTGTCATATTCATTAAGCTAACGATAATAGTTACAAGAATTCAAGATGATTCGACCACAAAATCACTAATTCATCAAAGAAGAATTTTAGTTAGTGAATTGATGCATGATTCACTGAAAGATATATCCAAAACTCTGAATACGCTCGGACAAGAAATAGTAGCAAATAAAGACGAATCCAAATGGGAAATTATTAAAGTAAGACAGTCCGTTTTAACTTTTAGCAATAACTACACACATCTATTTGATGAAATTCAAAGTAATGAATTGCAGCAATCATTAAACGACGTGTTAACAGCAAATAGTGCGCAACCATATGTTCAACAAAATTTTTCAAATGCATTTGAAAAATACTTGGAAACCAAAGACCAATTTATTCAATCACTTCATGAAAGAGTCATGGAAAAGTTAATAGACTAATACAATGAGTAAAATCGAAGTTATTAAGGTAAACAAACGTCCACTTGAGAAGTTAATTGCAGTTATTAAAACAGGGCTTGGCGGTAACGTTAATGAAAATGAAATTTCCAAGCAAAGTGAGAAGAAAGATGAACAGAACTCTGAATTCTTTAATGATTCACGCATTGAAGAAAGGGTTAGACATAAGGAATCTAGAAGACAAAATAACTTAGACTATATCAATTATGTTGCAGCGGAACAGCTCGATCAAGAACCCCATGTTTCAGAGGAGCAGGTTGACGAGGATTGGATTAACAGATTTTACAATATAGCTGAAGATATTTCCAATGATGAAATGAAAATCTTCTGGGGTAGAATTTTGGCAGGTGAAATAAAGCAACCAAAGTCATTTTCTCTAAGAACTTTAGATTTATTGAAAAATTTATCAAAAGATGAAGCACAGGCGTTTAGTAAATTTGCACAGCTCAGACTCGTTTCTGGAGACAAGAACCTAATTTATAATCAGGATAATGGAATTTTCTTAAAAGACGAGTTTGGAATTGAGTTTACAGATCGTCTTCTACTCGCGGAACTCGGGCTAATTGCAACCGAAAATAATCTAGAGTTTAGTTTTAGTGCAAATGAAACTGCCGCTTCTACTTTTTTAATTTACGGTCCAAAAGCAATATTGTTTCATCGGGAAGATAATACCCCAAAACAGGCAATAAAAGTATTACTCTTTACCAAAATTGGAGCTGAACTTTGCAATTTGGTTGAACAGGTTCCCAATCAAAATTATCTTGAAAGAGTGTGCTCGAGTTTTGCTCATCCCAAGGTAACAGTCGAATACGGGGATTTAATTCAATTGGCTGATGGTAACCAAGTGGTTTCAAACAAAGTTAAATATGAAAACAATACCACTAAACCTAAGCGGCATTAAAACGCCCGCTTAGCTTAGAACTGTTAGCGTGCATGAAAAAGTAAACCGATACTATTACTGTTTAATGAAGAACGAAGGACCTGTAAGGAGAACTGACTTAAATCTAAGAGCTAGATATCCAGAACTCGTAACAACAATTTACAGAGTTGATGAGATTCACTTTAAAATTCACTGTAAGGATGTTAAGGAAGAGTTCGAAGCAATAAATAAAGATTTCAATTATTCTATTAAAATGCTTACCAGCCCTATCGAATTATGTCAAGAAAAGCCCGTCAAGTATATAGAAGTGATTCCATCTATTCGAGACAATGAAATTTCTAAAGGATTTGAAGGTATTTCGCTAACAAAATCTGGATTACTCAATCTTCTAATGGGTAAATTTCCAAACGTCAATTTTTACAAAATTAATGATTCAGCAGGAGTTGTAAACATATATTTAGCCACTTTTAAAGAAAAGGTTGGCGATTTAACTCGACTTAGATTTCTGAATAAAAAGGATGAAAAATCAATTAAATCATTTCTAGATGGATTAAAGACTCCAATTAATTTCAAGCTAATAGAAGAAGAAATTGAGCGTTACCCAAAAGAGGTAGAACCACCTCATAATCCGGTTCAATTTATTTATGCAGCCAGTCTCCGAAAGGACATGACACTCGACTTCTCGCTTAGAGACGAAGCTCTTTGGTATGAAAATGTTGATGACATATTTCAAGGGAATTTTAAAAAAGAAAATCTCTACTTCTACAATGAAGATGACTATTCATGCTATGTCGATTACAGTAGCTTTCCTAATATTGATCTTAGAAATCATCTATTCCTTTTTCAAACCATTTATTTAACTCCTCCATTTGAAAAGAGCATATCGTCTTGGTTGAAAGAAAGTAAAATCAGCGAAAACGAATTTCATGAACTAATAAATAGAGATAGAGTAAAATTAGTCTTAACTCAACCAGAGTATCGATATGATATTGAATTTATAAAAAACATATACAGCTTCAAACCGAACGCCATAATTTCCAGGCGTGCAATTGCTTGCCTGCAACAAATTGATATTGTCGATATTTCAAGCAATTATCTATTTAGCGATTCGCAAACACTTTCTGAATTAAAAAACTTATGTCAAATCATTTCGGAAAACACAGAAATAAACGCGAAATTTCTTTACGACATCCTAGTTTGGCCTATAAAAGCGCACCGAAATTCATTTGAAACTTTACACACATCGGGTCAAATGGGGATGGCTGCTTTTGGGGTTAATAATGCGATTGAAAAAACGGCGAGTGCTAAATTCAAAAAAGACTTAGAATTTGATTTCACCGTTAATTCACCTTCTATTCATCTTGCAAACTCACTTAATGCGACGTACTTTCCATTCAAATCCGAGGATGGTTATACTGATGCTTTTTATGCTTCAACTATGGGTGAACTGCTGAATTTTTATCGGAATGCTTCGATTACAAATATCAGTAGTTATATTAATAACAAACACAAAGTTAATTCTGGAATTCTTCCTATCAGTCCGATAGATATTATAGAACTGAACAGCTATATACCCATTACTGAATTAGAAGCTGTGATTTCTCGGGAAATGTCTCTTGAAAGCAAAAGTCTAATGGAGACACTATCAGCGTTGAATGAGGAAGAAAGGGAGAAAAAGATTGACTTTTACAATAATATCGTCAACAAAAAAATTCAAGGGCAAAAGAGAAGTTCAGGAATTATCGACTTAGGAAGTAACATTCTACTTGACAGTGTTGGAGCATACACGGGATTAAGCGGACTAGGGACAGCGCTTTCATTAATAAAAACTGGCTCAAAAAAAATAATAAAGTCTATTCCTTTACTAAAGAATACAGCGGAGAAATTAGAAGACGCAATTAATCACGATATTGATGACAAGAACATTCACTTTTTAACCAAAATTAATCGAGTTGCAAAACTGAAAAGTAAATAGCGCACGCTAACATAACCTAAGAGAACATAGCCGCCCCTTCGGGGACGGCAACGTTTCTTAGCTTTAGCCGTTAGTGCTTATAAAACATGTTTGATGAATATTCTGGGAAAAAAACTACATGAACTCACACTTGAAGATATCAATCGAATGATATCCAATCAAGTTCAAGAATCAAAGACCCTTGATTATAAAAGCGAAATTCATATCGAAAAGGGAGACGATCGAAAAGAATTTTTAGCCGATATTTCAGCTTTTATAAACACTGAGGGAGGTGTTATTATTTATGGAGTTAAAGAACAAAAAGATTCCAATGGAAAGAATCTGGGAATACCAGAGGAATTAACTCCAATTGAAGTATTGAATAAAGACAAATTCATTCAACAAATTGAGGATTTAGTCCAAAATAATTTAGAACCAAAAGTAAATAATGTGTCCATTAACTTGATACAAGTAAAAGAAAATAATTTTGTGATTGTGCTTGGAACATCTAAAGCTATCGGTCTTCCTCATATGGTTACGTATAAAGCTACAAATAAATTTTATAAGCGTAGAAATAGTGGAAAGTATTTGGTTGATGTTTTCGAACTTAGAAATCTATTTGTTGGCTCGTATGATAATAGAGAAAAGGCGGAAAGGTTTCGAGATTCAAGAGTTAATCAAGTACGTAACCTCGAGTTCCTTCCCAAACTAGATATTCTTGGTTCCTATTTTCTTCATGTCATTCCATTAACCAATACAGAGTATAACATTGACTTAACCAATGAACATTTCTTAAATGAATTAAGAACACAAATGAGACCACCTATGAGTGACGGTTGGGATCACAGGCACAATCTCGAAGGAATGCAAACATTCTCAATAGATTATGAAAATGTCCCATATTCTTATTGCCAGTTATTTAGAAATGGAATATTAGAGTTCTATACCTCACACCTCCACACTCCTCGTGAAGGCCAAGAATCAATTCTTGATGTCTGGGGCTTGCATCTTGAAAACACAACGCTAGAATATGTAGCGAAAAGCTTCAAAATATATGAACAACTTGAAATTGAACCTCCTTTCATTATCATGGTTAGTCTCTTTGATATAAAAGATGGTTCTATAATTATTGATAAGAGTTGGCGGAGTCAATCTAGACCAATACCAAATGATAAACTTCTGCTTCCCCCAGTGGTCATATATGATTCTCAAGTAGATTTAAACAAAGAGTTAAAATCCTTATTCGATATTTTATGGCAAACAGGAAGTGTGTCAAAAAGTCCTTTTTATCATGATAATGGCGAGCGTAAAAAGTAAAATAGAACTAACATTTAGGCGCTTGGCTTAATGGCCGGTGATGTGGTTAATCGAACTTGATCTCAAATTTCCATAGAAAATCAATAAATGACTTTGAAACAGAAAAAACTCCTCATAATACTCCCCATCCTAATCTCCCTCATAAGCTGCTCAACAGCTAAAGGGCCATACTCTTATGCAATCTGCGTGGCTCAAGAAGCGGATTCAAGTTTGTTTATATCGGATGAACTAATTGGAATTGCAGACACAACAGTAGCTGTTTTATCAGGACAAGTATTTGATTTAGATACTAAGGAAACACTTCATTTTGCGAGAGTAATTTTGAAAGAAGCTGAAACAGACAAATCTTACGGACAAATAACAGACTCATTAGGGCGATTTGTCATCACAGTTCCTGCAAATGAATATGAATTCGAAGTGAGATTTATAGGCCGTAGCTCAATTAAAAAAGACCTAACGCTTGGCACAGGAGAAATGAGAGAAGTGAAAATTGAACTTGGGCAAGGCGGAAGTTATGTGACGTATGGGATTGAAAGTGAAAAAAGGTTAAGCAAGAGACAAATAAGGAAAAAAGCTGAGGAGTTGAAGGCGAAATAATGATATATTTGGAGACATGAGCGCCATCACAATTAACAAAACTGATTTTTGGGATTCTAATCATTATAATAATCCGCCATTGACTGATAAAATGATTGAAACAGCCGAAAAAGAATTAGGTGTTAAATTACCTGAGACTTATCTTGAGTTGCTTAAAATTCAAAATGGCGGATATACGAAGGGATTTGCATTTCCAATGACAATAAAAACTACATGGGCAGACAATCATGTTCCATTGACAGAATTGTTTGGGATTAATTTAGAAAAGGAGTCTGATTCCGCTCACAATATAATGCAATCAGCGTATATGACCAAAGAGTGGGGATTACCAGAAAAGCAGATTTTGTTGACAGGGGATGGGCATTGGTGGATTACACTTGATTATCGCCAAAGTGATATTCCTTCGATTCGATGGATTGATTGTGAATGTGGAGAAGATCTTCATGTAGCGGATTCATTTAACGACTTTTTTAACGGATTGGTTAATGAAGATGAATTTATTGATTAGAATATGGGATACCAAAAAGATAGTAATAAAAGAGACTATGTTTCTCCGCAAGGTTATAAAAGGTGTTATGATTGTGGGCAATGGCACGATGCTAAGTATGATCGTTGTGCACCTTGCAAAGGTTTAACATCTCGTCATACACCAATTGGTCAAGATCAAGATGGGTACATGTACAGCCGAGAAGAAATACCGCCTAAGTAAACTTATTTCACAATAAAACCAGCACCCCTCCCTAAAAAGAAATGCCGGTTTTTTTTCATCCTAACAAATTACTACGCTACCCCATCGGTGGCGACTCCGTCTCATCATGTTCAGACAGGAGCAGCGTGCTTGGCTTTGGCGAGCGTTTGCTGCGTAAGTCTACAATAACGCGTGCGGCGTTGAATTGCGTACTGAACGCGGGGTGCTCGACAGCTAGGATGCTGATCATTCCTGTCAGTTTCACTTTGATTAAGAGGTCGATAGATGTGACCAAGTTGGCTACAGCTTCGCGAATTTGCGTGCGTTTCACACGTTCCATGCGCGGCGACCAGATGAGGCTTTTGAACTTGTCGCGCAGGGTGTTGATTTCCTCAAGCAACTCAGGCGAGACACCGAAATCGATTAAATCGTACCCGATGTCGTTCACCATGTTGATGAGGTAGTCGATACGGTCTAAGCGAAGTTTAGCGTCGCCTTTGTTCAAGAGCGTTTTTGTCACTGAGAACTTGCGAATCATCTCACTGTCCTTTTGCTCGATGGCATAAGCGCGAGCGATGACGCTGAGCGCGAAAGTGCGGTTTACTAACTCACGGTTAATCGCCACTTTCTCGGCTGTGATCCACTTTTTGTCTCGGGAATAACTCGCCATTAGCGATTCCATTTCACTCAGTTGAGTGCTAAATCGGCTCATGATTTCCTCGAATTTCGGGATTCCACTCCACGCCGTTTGATATTGGTTGCAAGTTGCCTGTACGGCCTTGTACATGTTCAACTTATTTCTGGTTCTTTTGTCCATAACGTTAAATTTTGTGTCCGCCCCGTCACGTGTATACGCCGTGTTGGTTTGGACGGTTAAACAATCAGACATGTCGTGCAGAGACCCATGCCAAAGCTGTGCCAAATCATTTGTTAACGAATGTTAAATCAGGGTTTTACGAAATAAACGGTATTTTTCGTTGAGGGAAATAGTCCATTTTTTTAGTGAAACGCAGCGCACTTTTTCCAAAACGCACTCCTTTTCGAATGAAATTCCCCGTTTTTTGCCCGAAATGTTAATTTTTTTAACAAAAACACGCTGTCGCGAAACATTTTGGCACTGTCGCGGAACATTTTGGATGTGCCGCGGAACATTTTGGCTCTGTCGTGAAACATTTTGGCTCTGTCGTGAAACATTTTGGCTCTGTCGCGGAACATTTTGGCACTGTCGCGAAACATTTTGGCTCTGTCGCGAAACATTTTGGCTCTGTCACAAAACATTTTGGCTCTGTCGCGGATGTGTTTGGATGGTGTAGCGAAACATTTTGGCTGTGTATCGGAAGTGTTTGGCACTGTCGGAAATAATTTTGGCACTGTTGCGGAGGTGTTTGGGATTGTGTGGTGAATGAATTGCACCGCAGAGGTGCCGATTTTCGCAGATATTTCTTTGCGCTCCTTTGCGCCATTCTTTGCGTTGCTTAGCGGTTAAAGAAAATACTACATCATAAAACAATAATCTACCTCAAAAGTATTAACCGCCAAGATACGCTAAGATTTTACGCCAAGATTCGCAAAGGTTTTTGGTTGGTGTGGTTTTGTGTGGTTTTGTGTTGTGTTGTGTTGTGTTGTGTTGTGTTGTGTGATGAATTTAACACAGAGTCTCACAGAGTTTTCTTGGTGAACTTTGTGCCTTCTTTGTGAGCTTTGTGGTTTTAAAAAAAAAGAGCCCGTGCAAATTTACAGAAAATCATTAAGTTTGAATGAACTCGTAAATAATCTATCACCATGTTGTTTAAAGAAGCACATCTAAAAGGAATTAAATCGGGAGATGTCCATCTGGCTTTTCGAAAATGGGAAAAAGCGGCTGTAAAGAAAGGAACCTTGCTGAAAACAGCAGTAGGCCTAGTCGAAATTGTGGACATAACAACCATAGACGAACATAAAATCACCAATAATGATGCCCTTCACGCAGGTTTTGAAAACAAAGATCAATTACTGAAGTCATTACGAGCGAACGATAAAGCAAAGATCCACAGAATAAACGTCCGCTTTCATTCGGAAGACCCCCGCATCGAGTTAAGAGAGCAAAACCTAACGAGTCAAAAGTTTGTAGAATTAAATGAGAAATTGGCTCGCTTAGATAAGTACAGCAAGAAGGGGAATTGGACAGAAATAATTTTGCGGACGATTAAAGCACATCCACACATGCACGCTATCGGCATTGCACGGCTAACACACTTTGAAAAAGAATGGTTGAAGTTGAATATCCGTAAACTCAAAAATTTGGGCTTGACCATCAGCCATACTGTGGGGTATGAGCTTTCTCCACTTGGGAAGGAATTTATTGAAAAATTAGAAAAAGAGAAAAAATGACAGACAACATGAAGATTAAAGCAATCGAGATAGACCACATAAAAATGGCAGAAGTGTCTTCCGACGATATAATCATTAACACAACTGAAGATGGCCTTGATTTATTAGGAAACGTATACTATCAAGGTTACGACAGGATTATAATTCATGAAAATAATATCACTTCTGATTTTTTTGATCTCAAAAACGGGATTGCAGGAGAAATTCTTCAAAAATTCTCAACTTATCGGGTGCGTTTGGCAATTGTGGGTGATTTTTCGAAATACACAAGTAAAAGTCTCAATGACTTCATTTATGAAAGTAACAAAGGTGGGCATGTCAACTTTGTTCCATCTACTGCAGAAGCCATCAAAATTCTTTCAACCAAATGAATAAACCAGAAAAGAGAACGGTAGCAACCAAAATGGGGGTCAAAGAAAACGCCCGCGCATTTTTGGTGAATGCGGATAGCGAAGCAATTGAAAATATGCTGTTACCTCCTCTTCATATTCCAACAAAACTGGAAGAAGAGTTTGATTATATTCACCTGTTTGTAAAAAGCCAATCCGAATTTATCCATCAATTTCCAAAACTGAAAGCACACTTAAAACCAACAGGAATGCTTTGGGTTTCTTGGCCCAAAGGCGGAAAATTAGGAACAGACTTGAACATCAAAATTGTAATAAAACTAGGTTATGATTTTGGATTGGTTGAGAGTACCTGTTTAAGTATTAACGACATTTGGTCGGGGTTAAAGTTTACGCATCCTAAAAAAGGAAAAGTGTATCACAACAGTTATGGAAAATTGAATGATGAAAAGTCAACGACTCGCTAACAATAGATTCTATGTAAAACACTGTGTGGCGGATGGACTGAAACGTTACGGTGAGGTTAGTGAGCGTTTGCGGAAATTGTAATATATTTGAATAAATGTACTTGAGTCGACTTAACAAAAAATAGGGAAACAATGACACGACTTCTAATCTTCTTTTTCATTCTGGTATGCTCAAGCAATAATGCGTTTACGCAGCGTTTTGATGAAACCTTTGGTCTGATTCAGACAAAAAATTTCTTTAAGGCTAAATCTCAGTATTTGGAGAACAAGTCAAATTATTCTGAGAGTGAAGGGCAAATTGTGGAAGCCTTCATTTTTAATGCATTTAATGATCCGCTAAAGTCAAATACAATAATAGACAAGCTTCTAAAGAGTAAAGTTCCACTTGCCGACTCCTTAGCTTTAAATTTATATCATTTAAAAACCGACAATTTAATCAAGCTGTATAAGTATAAAGAAGCTAAAAACTGTATTGAACATATTCTCAAAGAATATAACACACTACTAAGTGAACATGAAATAGATGACTTGAAAAACAGCCTGAAAATATGGACAGCATTTCAACATGAACCCATGCAAGAGGTGGTGCTGAATAGTCCTAAGCCTATGAAAATGAAGGTAGACAAGGCAGGGTTGAAAAATTTACCCATTAGAACAGCTAGCGATACCGTTGATTTTATTTTTGATACCGGTGCAAACATTTCTACAGTGGTAAGGAAAACGGCCGAAAAATTAAAAATGAAAATCTTGCCTGTAGACATTGAAGTTGGCACTATAACAGGTCAAAAAGCCAATGCTCAGTTAGCAATCTGTTCTAATTTATTTTTAGGCGAGATTGAAATCAGGAACGCTCTTTTTCTGGTCTTTAGTGATGAGTCACTTTACATACCTGAAATTGATTACCAAATTAACGGAATCCTCGGTTTTCCCATAATTGAAGCGTTGCGTGAAGTCACCATTTCGCAAGATGATTATTTTACGGTTACAGCGAACAAATTAAAAAATGAAAACCATTCTAATATGGCTTTAGATGGACTTACCCCACTTATCTATATTGATGGCAAACACTATACGTTTGACACAGGAGCAGATGAAACAATTTTGTACACAACTTTTTATACTGCGCACAAAGAAGAAATTGACAAAAATTATACACCTGAAAAATTTGGTTTTGCAGGTGCAGGTGGGAAAAGAGAATTTGAAGGATATAAAATCACACATGATTTTGAGGTGAACGATGTAAAAGTGACATTAAAAGACGTGCAATTACTCACAGAAAAACTCAAACCAGACGAAGTGGTGTATGGAAACATTGGTCAGGATATTATCCAACATTTTAATTCAATGACGATTAGTTTTGAAAAGATGGTTATAAAATTTGAGTGATTTTTTTGATTTAAAAATCGACACCTATTTTAGTTTTCACAAATCAAAAATTTGATAAACAATGTTGGAGTCTAAGCCAAAATCTTTTGACGACTATTTGATTGGTTTCGAGGAACCCATTCAAATACGTTTAATTGAAATCAGAAATACGATCCTACAGAAATTCCCGAAGACCGAGGAAAGTATTCGTTATAATATGCTGGCATACAAGTTAAATGGTGTTTATGTCTACTTTTCTGCGTATAAAAAACATATTGGGATGTATCCATTATATGGAAATTCTGATGTTGAAAATGAAATTAAGGCATATCGAGGAAAAAACACCAAAGATGCGCTTCATTTTCTACATAACGCCCCTTTGCCAGTAGACTTAATTCTTAAACTTGTTGATTACAAATTCAATAAGAAACTATGAAATGGCTCTGCGATATTATTACGCAAAGACTGATGAATATAATTCATGATGACCGTCAACTGACGGTTGACCTTGTGAAAAATAAATTATAGTAGATGAAACATAAGCAAAACGAGACAGACACATTACTGCTTAAACCAGGAGAAGGTAGAACTTATGATTGTGGAACAATGACAGCTGTGTTTAAAGCAGACGAGAATGAAACCGCAGACAAGTATAGTATTTCGGAGTGGTGGCTTGAGCCAAATTCTGGCGGACCAGGTGCGCATCAACACGAAGACAATGACGAAGTGTTTTACGGAATTGAAGGTACTACATCCATACTTGTTGGCGACAAATGGATTGATGTCGAAAGGGGCACCTTTTTAAGAATCCCCGCAAAAACTATTCATGACTTTGCCAACAGAACAAATAAAAAATCAGGACTTCTTAACTTTTTTATTCCGGGTGGTTTTGAGAGAAATATGCCTTCCATTGTGAAATGGTTTGAAGACAATAAATAGAAAGTCCCATGGCAAGTTTGCAACTCGGTGAGGACGCATATCATTTCACAACCTAAAGGTCTCGCAGAGTTTCACAGAGTTTTTGGATGGCGTGGTGTAATTTAAACCATTAAGGCATTAAGAAACATTAAGGATGGTTCTCTTAACTACTCTTAACTTCTTAATGGTTCAAAAATATACGAAGGGTTAGCAGACATTAAAATATGTATTTTTGGCGTAAATTATTAAAACAGGATTATGATTAGCCATCAAAATGCAAGTCGACTCTTAATGGGATTATTATCTCTAGTGGTACTCTTCCACATTTTAATCTTGGTGCAAATCATACCTTTCCACATCGCTTGGGGCGGTAGACTTGAAACCGAGCAAGAAATGTATGTTTTTGAAAGTGTGTCCATCGCTTTAAACGTATTCCTGATTTGGATAATTTGGTTAAAATCAAAAAACGTAGAGCGCAAGATAGTAGACATAATTCTCTGGATTTTCTTCGTGCTCTTTTCCCTGAACACCATCGGAAATCTGTTTGCGCACGCCACAATTGAAAAGTTTTTCTCTATCATAACGCTTGTTTTTGCATTGCTTATATTGAGGATTATTTTGGTTGCCCGCAGATAGCGCTGATTTTCGCAGAGTTTTCTTTGCGCTCCTTTGCGCCTTTCTTTGCGTTGCTTTGCGGTTAAAGCAAATACTCCATCATGAAACAATAATCTACCTCAAAGGTTTTAACCGCCAAGGTACGCTAAGATTTTACGCCAAGATTCGCAAAGGTATTTGGTTGGTTTGATGAATTTAACACAGAGTCTCGCAGAGTTTCACAGAGTTTTTGTGTTGTAAATATGGAGACTCATTTTTGTTGCCCGCAGATTACGCTGATTTTCGCAGATATTTCTTTGTGAACTTTGCGCCTTCTTTGTGAGCTTTGTGGTTTAAAAAAAAGAATCCATGCAAATTCGTTCAATTCGTCAAATCCGTGTTCTAATCACTACGTCAAACTTCATTGCGTCTTCGCGGTGAATTAATTAGAGTTTGTGGAAATTTGATATATTTGAGGTTATTAGACGTACTTTAATGTTGTGTAGGTATAAATGTTATACTTAACAAAAAACTAGAACAATAATGCCTATTGAATCGAATGCAGCACCAGATGAGTTGGACTCACCATTCTATCTGAAGAATGAGGAGTTATGTCAAAAGTGGGAGAAGTACATTATTAGTAAGGGTGGCGAAGAAAAAGGAATTTACAATGCATGGTCATTAAATTTTATTTCAAAAGTTAAGGGGGAGAATGAATGGCTAATCTATGTAAAGAAAGCAACTTTCACTAGTGGCAACTTGTTACTTTCTTCTAAAAAGCAAAATCTACAAGAAATTTTAACTTTTAAATCTGTTTTTGAAAATACTGGATGTAAAGATTTTTGCATCAGTAGGTCTATATTTAGAAGGAAAGAACAAAATCATCCATTTTTTAGGCAAGTAAAAGAATTGCTTAAAGAAGGTATTAGTGATAAAAGTTTGTTTGAGGCAAAATTTAAGAACTCAGAACTTACTATTGTCTTTCATCATAAAAATGACTGGTTTGAGATGGCTAATCAAATACTTGCATTTCAATATATGGGATAAGTATAATATCGCCACAATATCAATTAAAAAACAACAACATGAAAATCAAATATTCTAAAAAAAGATTGATAAGTTACCTTAGAATGGGATTGTTTTTCATCGTCATGGGAATCATTCTTTTGTTATTTTCATTTGTCACAGGAGAGTTTAAAGGAATCTCTTTAACATCTATCGGAATAGGGCAATTAGCTGCTGGACTTTTTATAATCGCTATCTATTATTTTGAAAACCAAAAACACTATTTGACTATAAAAGATGGCGTTTTGATTAAGCATGCGTTGATTCCTAAAAAGATAAAGCTGAGCGAAATAAAATCTTTTCGCGAATTTGCAGGAGACTATACGTTAGAAACAGACAAAGAACAATTTGTAATCAATACGCAACTAATAGAAGTTGATTCGCTAGCTGAATTGAAAAGAGAGTTGGGTAAGTTTAATGTAGTTTGGAGTTAAAATGAAAAAACTATTATACATATTGACACTGTTGTTGTTTAGCTGTTCTGGTGCAATCAATAAGAATGAAACGACCAGAGATTCTTTGATTATTGAAGAGGATAGTATTTCAATTAGTGGAACAGAAAACAAAGAAATTGAGGATTTAATAAAGAAATGGACGTGGAATGACAAAATTACAAAGCCTTCAAAAAGCACCATTTCAAATTCAAAAATTTCTACAGACTTACTTTATACGACTTGGACTTGGGGTGAAGGCAATGAGAATGATTCGGTATTTACTTTCCAAAGAGACTTTTTACACATTCACGATGAAAATAAATATATCTATACGATTAATTATGATTCATTGAGGATTTTCACTTCTTACGGCGAGCCAGGAGATGGGTTTACACGAGGAATTATTACTAAACTTACAAAAGACAGTTTGATAATTAAGTGGAGTACAGACGATATTAATAAATATGTGCCTGTTAGGGGGAAGTGATTGAGATGCGGAAATTAATTATAACTAAAAGCTACAAATGAAACAGATACTAATAACCACTTTGACTTTGGTATTTATCACAACAGGTTGTTCCTACTTTGAAAAAGACAACCTTCCAAATGGATTTTATTCGTTGGGAGGAGATTCTAAGGTGGAATTAAACGGAGTAGAGAGCAAAATAATCGAATTCTATCCAACAGAACTCGACTCAATTATTGATATTAAGTTAGCTGAATTAAAGTCAAATGATAAATATGAGAAGATGGATGTTATTGTTTATCATGCAGCAGTTGTTTCTAGGACAGAAAAGGGAGGGGAAACTATAGTACATGAACCATATGTTGACACAACCAGATATGCGGTTAATGTGAAGTTGAAAACAACAGATGGTGAGGAAGAATGGGTATTTGATTTTGATCTTGATTTGAATTATCTATGGGGAATGAAAAGAAAAAGTACATCATACAGCGACTTACGCAATAAACAGTAAAACACAAACAGCACAATGAAAGTATTTTACCTATTATTTGCCCTAACACTATTTGGATGTGAAATTCCAGAAACAAATACCGATTCATCTCCTTCTGACAGAATGGAGCTAATTCCTGAACCCGACAAAGATTTAAGAGAAGAATATGAAAAGGCAATGGCAAATGATACGCTACAAATTGATTCCACTCCATGCACAGCAAAAGCCAATGATTTCTTAAAGCTCAAAGACAAAGCACTTCAGAAAGAATTCTTTTTCATGCTCGACTCGATAAGAAAAGTACAATACCCAGACAATGACCAAGAGCTTACCATTATGGTTGACTTGACACCTGAGTATTTAAACAAATTTCTCGCAGACTTGAACAACGATTCACTAAGACTGAAAAACACATTTGAAAAAGAATACCATTTCAATATTGCACCAAAAGGATATACAGACCCTAAAGTTTGTAAAGACAAGATTCAAATCACTTTTGATGAAGAACATTGTAGCTTCAGAATGAACATTTATAACACATTTTTAGTTGAACCGAATTGGTGTACCGAATCAACGATAGTTTACACGTTTAAGATAGAAGGGGATAGGATAATTGATTTTGGGAGAAATGAAGCTGGGTAAGAAAATGAAACAAATAATAATAAGTATAATCCTAGGTTTAACTTTATGTAGCTTAGTCTATACTAGTTACCAATTAGATCAAATAATAGGTGATGAGCAATCGGAATATATACAAGGTATACATAGTCTTCATAATTTGGTTGGAGAAGAAGAGAGGGATCTATTATATCTTGAAATAGAAGAGCATGCAAAAAAAATTGATGAACTAAATACAGTAGATCAGACTCTATATATTTCAATATTCCTTTTTATGACAGGTCTTTATCTGCAGACTCCGAAGCGAAAGGCTAATGTTGGTGGAGAGCAAGACTCATTACCGGGTAGGTAAATCATTAAAATGATTGCGAGGTTTATGTGGTTTATATAGGTGCGGGTTAAAACCCACACCTATGTTGGAGATGTTGAATGTTTGGGTGTGGTGAATATAGCATAGAGCCTCCTAATTTATTTTGTGCAACATAGCCTCGGGTTTTAACCCGAGGTTAATGTTGTCACCCCTGTATCCTCGTAATGGTTTTAACCATTTATATTTGAGCGTGGTGAATTTAACACAGAGTCTCGCAGAGTTTCACAGAGTTTTTGGATGGCGTGGTGTAATTTAAACCATTAAGGCATTAAGAAACATTAAGGATGGTTCTCTTAACTACTCTTAACTTCTTAATGGTTCAAATAATTGTTTGGTGAGCTTTATGGTTTTAAAAAGAATCCGTGTTCTATCCACTACGCCAACCTCTTTGCGTCCATTGCGACTTTGCGGTGAGTTAATAAGAGTTTGTGGAAATTTGATATATTTGGTGGGATTGCACTCTTCGTATAAGAGCTATTTCATAATGACAACTAGAATGAATCAAAGCTTAAAAATAATGTTAGCGGGATTACTCATGTGTATTGTAACACATGGACTGATGTTGTTCATTAACCTATACTTTTTGATTCATTTGGGAGATTGGACAATGGCAATTTCGAATAAATATCTCCTTATCGATTGGACAGTGTTAGATAGAAATCTAGTTCGTTGGTTTCCATTTTTTGTTGGAGTGATGTGTGCGATTTCGAGAGTCAAAAAAATTCAGATACTTGCTAAACATGTGCTTTGGACATTGTTATCAGTTATAGGATTCATCCTTTTAGGTATAATTATAGCGCTATTGACTTGGACAAGTAAAGGTGCTGATTCACAGCTTTTACCCGAGAGTTTAAAACATCAACCATTTGCAAATTATTGGACAGTATTTATTGGGATAGGAATTTTATTGGGGTTGATGCCAATTGTTTTACGAAGAAAAGATAATATTAAAAAATCATGACCAAACCGAAAAACCCAAAAATATGACAGAAGAGAATACAGAAGAGAATTACCCAGGAATTTTTGAAAGATTAAAGGCTATTGTAACAGATGGAATAATCCTAGTTGTGTTTATGTTTGTTGTAGCTCATATTTTCTCTCTTTATGAAAACGTACCGGATAATGCACGAATTATTGCATTCGTATTTATTTTCTTGCTTTATGACCCGATTTTCACTAGTCTGTTTGGAGGAACGATTGGGCACATGATTATTGGAATTCGTGTGAAGCGAGAGTCAAATGAACTGAGAAATATACTCTTCCCTTTAGCCATTTTGAGATATGTGGTAAAAGCTTTATTAGGGTGGATTTCTATGATTACAATTGCGCGCAATATTAAAGGGAAAGCCATTCATGATATCGTAGTGGGTTCTGTTGTTGTGTACGTAAAATCAAGTAATGAAAAAGAGTTATAGTTTAGTAATATTGATTTTCCTCTTCTTTTCGGGAAAATCCATCGGTCAACATACCATTCTGTGGAAAGTGAGTGATACAACTACCAATAGGCACTCCTATTTTGTGGGAACTTTTCATCAATTCGGAAATTCATTTGTGGATTCTATTCCCGAATTGCGTAAAGCTTTACTGAACGCTGAACTAGCTATTTTCGAATCGGTTGACGAAGCTGGGAATGCAATAGAATTAGTCAACTCTAGACAACCTTCTGATGAGATTGCGCATCACTTAAGTAAAAAAGATTTAGCAAAATTAAAAGAACTGAGCGCAAATTGGGAAGTGGATTTATATAAATTGCGGCCCATTGAGTTGGGGTGGAAACTACAGCAAGAATTTCAAAAGGTTCAGTGCAAAACGGTATTGCTTACTGATGAATGGGATCATTTTGACAGGTATTTGATTCACCTCGCAAAAGAAAATAATATCGAACTGTTCGGATTGGAAACAGATAGTCTTCAACTCAAATTAATAAGTGACGAATATCAATCTCCTACATGGAAAAATGAAAAAAAGAGAATCAGTTACTGGCTTGATAAACTGACTACCGAAAAATTAAACGAAGCAGATTGCGCTTTTGCTGATCAATACAGGAAATTTGAATTGGACTATGAGTTCTCTGAGGATTGTCCTGAAAATGTGTTATTAAAGCAACGAAACGCCACATGGATGGATCTGTTACCTGATTTACTAGCGAGTAAAAATTGTTTTGTCGCAGTAGGACTTTTTCACCTAAAGCATCGGTGTGGACTTTTGGAACAATTAAAAGAAAAAGGATTTTTGGTAGAACCCGTAGAAATCCAAAAGAGTAGGTAATTAAACTTTGCGCCCATTGCGACTTTGCGGTGAATTTTATTGCCCGCAGATAGCGCTGATTTTCGCGGATTTTCCTTTGTGAACTTTGTGCCTTCTTTGTGAGCTTTGTGGTTTAAAAAAAGAATCCGTGCAAATCCGTTGAATCAGTCAAATCCGTGTTCTATCCACTACGCCAACCTCTTTGCGTCCATTGCGACTTTGCGGTGAGTTTTATGAGAGTTTGTAGGAATTCGATATATTTGGAAGTATAAATCAACTATTTTCAATTTACTAAAAGCAAAAAATGCACTTCAAGCTATCCAACATATTAATCATACTCTTATTCACAAGCCTGATTATTGGGACAGCTTTTATGCAAACCAAATTAAGAGATGACCCACAAGTTTACATGCTGCTGTTCGGTCTGTTGACATGGGTTTCATTATTTGCAAAACGCACTTTTTTGACTTCCATTCCTTTTTATATTTTGCTTGGGGTAATGCTTTATATGAATATTTTCATGCAGACATACCAGCTTTCTAACTTCATCAATCCAAATGACGGATGGGTTGTTGACAGTAGTGGTGAAAGACAGAGAGTAATGCAACTGAATTGGGTGTGGTGTATTCTAGCAGGACTTGTTTTATCTCCACTGATAATTATTCTGTATCACAAAAAGGCACAGGGGAATAAAGTGGTGGAGATTGCTTTCGTAAGTGTATTTGTTCTTGTGACGGCGATTATATATTTTGTAAAATAAATAATCGTACTTTTATGTACATACTAAATCAAGTTAGGCATAATGCTACCGACGATTGTGCAAATCTGAAAAGTTAGACAAACAATGGACAACAACAACGACACAAAACGACTTTCACGGCTAACAGCAATTCTGATCCAGTTGCAAACGAAACGGCTTTTGACTGCATCCGAATTAGCGAGTAAGTTTTTTGTAAGCAATAGAACAATTTACAGAGATATCAAAGCATTAGAACGGGCAGGTGTTCCTATTGTGACAGAAGAAGGCTTAGGCTATACATTAATGGAAGGATATAGAATTCCACCAATAATGTTTACCGAAAGTGAAGCCAACGCGTTGATAACAGCCGAACAGCTGATCCTAAAAAATAAAGACGCCTCATTCGTAAAGGAATATTCAGAAGCAATCAGCAAAATAAAATCTGTACTTAGACATAACACAAAAGACAAAGCAAATTTGCTTTCCGATCGAATTGTATTCCGACAAAACTCAGATAACGACCGCACGAGTAATTTCCTATCAACTTTACAATTAGCCTTGACAAATTTCAATCTGATCAAGATTAAATATCACTCCCCCGACACAAATCAGACAACTGAAAGAATAATTGAACCTTTTGCTATTTACAGCACACAAGAGAATTGGTTACTTATCGCATTTTGTCGCTTAAGAAAAGATTTTAGGGCATTTCGACTTGACAGAATCCAAAATTTGATCACACTCAACGAACAGTTTGATCCACATAAAATAACCTTGCAAGAGTATTTTGAAATCTGTAAGGAAAAAACTTTTTCACCACCCTTGACATAGGGTTGTCGCAGCACCGTTTTACTTTTGGGCTAAACAAAAAATAGTTTAAAAATGAACAAAGTAAACATTGAGCCTTTTAAAGTAATCGGCATTTCGGTAAGAACCACAAATGAAAACAATCAGGCTGCAAAAGATATTGCAGATTTGTGGAGCAGATTTATGAATGACAAAGTTCTGGATGCAATTCCAAACAAAATTGACAACACCGTATATTCCATATACACGGATTATGAAAGTGACCATACGAAACCTTACACGACCATATTGGGTTGCAAAGTAGAAACTTTAGACACTATTCCTGATGGCATGGTTGGCAAATCGTTTGACGGTGGAAACTATCTGAAACTATCGGCCAAAGGAGATTTAATGAAAGATTTGATCATAAACAAATGGTTGGAAATTTGGGAAATGGATTTAGATAGATTGTTTACAGCTGACTTGGAAGTGTTTGGAGAAAAGGCACAAAATCCCGCAGATGCAGAAATTGATTTTTTAATTGCTGTTAAATAGAGAAAAATGATTGAGCAACTTCATAACTATTACTTGAATAAAGAAGAGCCAAACAAGAGTTGCTTGCTCGCATTGCGGAGCATTATTCTGAATCAAGATCTACACATTACTGAAACGCAGAAGTGGGGAATGCCCTGCTTCTGCTATAAGAAAAAAATGTTTTGCTATTTGTGGATAGATAAAAAGACCGACCAACCATATCTTTTGATGGTAGAAGGAAAATATCTAGATCACCCCGAATTGGAAGAGGGCGACCGTACCCGAATGAAGATTTTTAGAGTTAATCCGAGTAAAGATTTGCCTATAAAGACAATTGAGCACATTTTGCAAAGTGCGTTGGACTTATACAGGAAAGGAACAATAAAAATTAAAGAATAGCGGATAGAAAAATACTGTAGTGTGGCGTGTTGACTATGTAGTAGGTGATGCAGCCAGGCAGGTAAATGGCTAATTTCGTCAAGACGTAAACCGTTGTAATCAATTAGTTTTAACAGTTGTTAACCCTCTTCTTCTCATTTTATCATTAACATTGCTCTCAAAATACAGAATGTGAAAAACACCTTATCCATCATAATTACCTTCTTTATCCTAATTAACTTTCTTGGTTCGTGCACTGTTCAACAGGATAACAATCTCAATGAACCTTCAGATTTTACGTGGACAACTTCCACTGCTGAAAAAGAAGGGGTCAATCAATTAGTGATAGATTCGATTCATAATGAAATTAAGGATGGACGATACGGATTGGTCAACCATTTCTTAGTAATCAGAAATGGAAAAATCATTGCTGATTATCATTATAACCATGACTATGAGTCAATCATGAAAAAATATGATACTACAAACTACCAATATAATTATGATCACATCAACTGGCACCCATATTACAATCAAAGTGAATTACACACCCTTCAATCTGTTACGAAGAGTATCACTTCTCTGTTAGTTGGAATCGCTTATGATGAAGGATTGATAAATGATATTCATTCCTCCATTCTTCCTTATTTTTCAGGCTTTAGGATTGATTCCACTGACAGTCTTAGGAGTCAGATCTCAATTGAAGATTTACTCTTAATGCAAAGTGGCATCCAATGGGATGAAGAAAGTTATGATGAAGCAACAAATAGTTGCGTAATCATGGAAGCCAGCACCGATTGGATCCAATACATATTAAATCAACCCATGGATACCATACCGGGGACTGTTTTTGAATATAACAGTGGAGCAAGTGTGTTACTTGGAAAAATTGTGCGTGAAGCAACGGGCAAGAGAATCGATAAATGGGCGGAAGAAAAACTTTTCAAACCTTTAGGAATCACGAATTATTATTGGAAAGAAACACCGAAAGGAGAAATCGATACAGAAGGAGGTCTTTACCTTACTCCACATGATTTAGCTAAAATTGGATCCTTAATTCTGAACAAAGGGAAATGGGATAATGAGCAAGTGATTTCAAAATCGTGGATAGAGAAATCTATTGAACCAAATGAGGGTTTCTTTGAGCAAATTAAGTATGGATATCAATGGTTAATCCCAAGTCATGAAAACGGGCAAGCGAAAATTATCGCAGGAAATGGATACGGTGATCAATACGTAATGATCTCTCCAGAACATGATTTAATAGTTGTTTTTAATGGATGGAATCATCATGACATTCCTGAAAAATCAACATGGGACGTTCTACAAAGCCGAATAATTCCTTCGATTGTAAAATAGTATGGCTTTAACACAGAGAGTTTCACAGAGTTTTCTTTGTGACCTTTGTGCCTTCTTGGTGTACTTGGTGGTTAAAAAAGAATCCGTGCAAATCCGTTCAATTAGCACCACCCGTGTTCTATCCACTACGCCTACCTCTTTGCGCCCATTGCGCCTTCTCCGTGTCCTTTGCGGTTAAAAATCCCTCCCTCACCGTAAATCCCCCATTTTCTCAAAGTGTTTTAAAAGAATTATTACTACTTTTGCAACGCATTAAATCATATTATGGAAAGCACAACAAATCAAGCATTAGCGACTGTTGAACAAGCAGTAGAACTTGGGTTGAGACCTGAAGAATTTGAAATGATTAAAGAGATTCTCGGGCGTACACCGAATTTCACAGAAACGAGTGTATACTCGGTGATGTGGTCGGAGCACTGTTCGTACAAGAATTCAATTCACTGGTTAAAGCAATTGCCAAAAGACGGCCCGCACCTTCTTGTGAAAGCAGGAGAGGAGAATGCAGGACTTGTAGATATTGGTGATGGATTGGGTTGTGCATTCAAAATCGAGTCGCACAATCACCCTTCGGCTATCGAACCTTATCAAGGTGCAGCTACAGGAGTTGGTGGAATTAACCGCGACATCTTTACGATGGGTGCGCGTCCAATTGCACAGTTGAACTCGCTTCGCTTTGGTGACATCAATGAAGACCGTACAAAATGGTTGGTAAAAGGTGTCGTGAAAGGGATTGGTGATTATGGTAATGCATTCGGTATTCCGATTGTAGGTGGAGAAGTATTCTTCGATAAATCATACAACCAAAATCCATTGGTTAATGCATTCTCTGCAGGAATTGTAGAAGCAGGAAAAATGATTTCAGCAAAAGCAAAAGGTCCAGGTAATCCAGTTTATATCGTTGGTTCTGCAACAGGAAAAGACGGTATTGCAGGTGCGGCATTTGCTTCAAAAGATATTACGGAAGATTCAGCAGACGACCTTCCATCAGTTCAGGTTGGTGACCCCTTCCAAGAGAAATTGTTGCTTGAAGCGACAATGGAACTTTCTAAAACTGATGCAGTTGTTGGAATGCAGGATATGGGTGCAGCCGGAATTACATGTTCTACTTGCGAAATGAGCGCAGGTGGTGGTGTAGGAATGGACATTCACCTTGACCGTGTACCAACTCGCCAAGAGAATATGTTGCCGTTCGAGATTTTGCTTTCAGAGTCTCAAGAACGCATGTTGGTGGTTGTGCAAAAAGGAAAAGAACAAATCGTAAAAGATATTTTCGATAAGTGGGACTTACACGCAGAAGAAATCGGTGTGGTTACTGATTCGGATCGTGTACGTTACTTTATGCATGGTGAAGTAGTTGGAGATGTACCTGCTGAGTCACTTGTGCTTGGTGGTGGAGCGCCAGTTTACCAACGCGAGTATAAAGAGCCTGCTTATTATCAAGAATACAAGAAATTTAACATTGACAATGTTCCAGAACCAGAAGATTTGAAAGAAGTGGCTATCCACTTGTTGAAGAATCCAAACATCGCTTCTAAGCGTTGGGTGTATGAGCAATATGACTCGATGGTAGGAACGAAAACGATGACTACAAACCGTCCTTCGGATGCGGGAGTGGTAAACATCAAAGGAACTGACAAAGCACTTGCGATGACAGTTGACTGTAACTCACGTTACGTAAACGCTGACCCTGAAGTAGGGACAATGATTGCGGTATCTGAGGCAGCGCGTAACATTGTGTGTTCAGGAGGAATTCCAAGTGCAATTACAAACTGTTTGAACTTTGGAAATCCTTACAACCCTGAATCGTTTTGGCAATTTGTTGGAGCGATAAAAGGAATGTCAAAAGCATGTCTGAAATTCAAAACGCCTGTAACGGGTGGAAACGTTTCATTCTACAACCAATCAGTGATTGCAGGTAAAGAAGTTCCTGTGTTCCCAACTCCAACTATCGGAATGATTGGTATTGTGGAAGACAAAACCAAAGTGATGACTTTGGACTTCAAAACTAAAGGTGATTTGATCTTTATTTTGGGAGAATGTGTGAATGACATCGCATCTTCTGAGTACTTGGCTTCTTTCCACAAAATTGAAGCTTCTCCAGCTCCTCACTTTGATTTGGAGAAAGAGTTTACACTTCATGAATCAGTGAAAGGACTTATTGCAGGAGATTTAGTGAACGCAGTACATGATTGCGCTGACGGTGGATTGTTCATCACACTTGTAGAGATGTCATTGCCGCGTGGTCTTGGATTCGATATCGTTACAGACGCAGAAGTACGCGAAGATGCATTCTTGTTCGGTGAAGCGCAATCACGTGTGGTTGTTTCCGTTTCAGAAGATCAAGAGAGCGAATTTATCGAGTACATGATGAGTAGCAAAGTCCCCTTCACGCTCCTTGGTCACGTGACTAAAGGAAAAATGATGGTGGATGACGAGCATTTCGGGTTTATTCACGAAATTAAAGATATATATGATAACGCGCTTGGCTTACAGTTAGAGTCGTAAAAAGAATAAAACGAACGAAAGCCATTTGCACACGCAGATGGCTTTTGTTTTTTAGGGAAAGAATCAACATGATCAATCAAAAAATCGCTGTAATAGGCGCAGGGAATTTAGGTAAAGCATTAATCAATGGATTAATTGATAATGCGCTTGTACCAGCAGAGAATTTGTATGCTTCGCGAAGAAATGTACAGACTTTAGAAGAATTTCGTGCCAAAGGTGTGCACGTAACTTCAGACAACCGTATGATTGCAGCATCTGCAGGAATATTAATTCTGGCAGTGAAGCCCTACAACGTGCAAAGTGTATTGGAAGAATTGGCAGACGTGTTGACAGAAAACCACGTAGTCGTTTCCGTTGCGACAGGAATTACAATCGAAGAGCTGAAACGCTTTTCGGGAGGCAAGGCTAAAGTTGCCCGTGCAATGCCGAATATCAGCGCGGAGGTGCAAGCATCTTTAACTTGTTTGACCTTGGATGAATTGAACAGCGAAGATGCACAAACGGTTGACCGTATATTTGGTGTGTTGGGGGAAAATGTACATATCGCCGAGAATCTAATGGAGGCAGCCACAATTTTGGGCGCTTGCGGAATTGCATTTGTGCTTCGTTTCATGCGCGCAATGGTGCAAGGCGGTGTGCAAATAGGATTTGACAGCCAAACAGCCAATAAAATTGTCAACCACACCGTTTATGGTGCAGCGAAGTTGATTATGGAAAGCAATTACCACCCCGAAGCAGCCATAGATTTGGTCACTACACCAAAAGGTTGTACTATTGAGGGGTTAAATGAAATGGAACATTCCGGTTTCAGCAGCAGCTTAATTAAAGGAATTGTAGCATCGTATAAGAACATTGAACGCAAATAATATGGGATTTAAAAGCTGGCTCAAAAAGCATTTCTATATTCTCAAAGTGAGAAACAGATTCAATGCAGCAACGCAAGTCGCGCAACGCCAATTGTACTTGAATCATCGCTCGGCGATAGCTAAAGGAGAATATGTGCCCTTAAATCAAACAGGTTTTCGCGCTTTTTCACAATTTGAAGAAGACGGATTGTTGCTCTATATTTTTGCCGCAATTGGCATGACTAAGAAAACGTTTATTGAAGTCGGTTCTGACGACGGAATCAACAGCAATTGCGCAAACTTAGCGTTGAACTTCGGTTGGCACGGACTCTTTTTAGATGGCAATCCCACAGCCATTGCAAGAGGAAAACATTTTTACGGAAAATATCCACACCAATGGGGATCGAAGCCTGTGTTTACATGCGCACGAGTACAACGAGAAAACATCAACCAATTAGTAAAAGACGCAGGACTTGAAGGTGAAATCGGTCTCTTATCCATAGACATTGACGGAAACGATTACTGGATTTGGGATGCTTTGGAGCAAGTGCAGCCACAAGTTGTCGTAATAGAAACTCATGTAGAATTCGGTCTGCGCAACATCGTAGTACCTTACGACAAGAATTATGTTTTTCCTGGCAAACATCCCATCTATCACGGAGCTTCGCCTGTGGCAATGGTGAATCTGGCAAAGCGAAAAGGATATCGTTTAGTTGGCGCAAATGAGTTAGGTTTCAACTTCATCTTTGTCCGCGACGGATTGGCAACAGATGCCCTTCCCGAAGTGTCAGTCGAATCTGTGTTGACTCACTTTTCGCTCGAAGAATGCTACGCACGATTTGAAGCAGTAAAAGATTTCGATTTTTTAGAAGGTTAATGAAACTCGTCCGAAAAATAATAGCTTTCCCTTTCATTTTATTGATTAAGCTTTATCAATGGATTATCAGTCCCATTCTGCCCAACAGTTGCCGCTACGAACCCACTTGCTCTGCTTACGCCATTGAAGCCATAAAGACCTGCGGTGTAATCAAAGGTGTCTACTTGGGTACAAAGCGAATCTTGAGTTGCAATCCTTGGGGAGGGTCGGGGTATGATCCTGTGCCGAAGGATTGTGGATGCGGAAGGGAGAAACAGAGTGAGAATGAGAATGAGAGCGGAGAATGAAGAGTGTGTGACGTTACGGATTCACTTTTAGGTCCAAGGCACGAATTATTCGTTGAAACATAAGGTAGTTTTGCCCTTTATCTGGTAAAAAACGTAATGCTTTGCGACCAATAGACAACTCGATTTCTTCGTTAAGGCGTTTCATTTTAATTATACTATTTGAAACCAATACGATTATTTCGTTAGGGTTATCTGTAATGATATCATGTTTTATAAACTGCTTTTCAATCAACTCAGAAAAGTTATTCCAAATTACCTCATTATCAGGAAACTTAATACGGTGTTTTGATTCTAAATAATCCTTCAATGCAATGTGTTCGATTGAATTATATTCATTGATATTGAGCATGATTACGAATAGGCTAATCGCGAAACCTAAAAGCACTCCCATTTGCCAGTAAAATGGATCTATACCCCAAATAATAAGAATGATTAACACTCCTGCTACAATCCCGAAAGGGAGATGAAGTGCAAACTTTTTACAGATTTTTAGTGTAATTGAGTTCATAGTTGGTTTTTTAGCTCTTTCAAAAATAAGATAAAAGATTCGAAAATGAAATCAAACCCTCAACACTCCACGAAACCCTCTCGCACCATAATAAGATTCAGCTCCATTGTGGTAAATAAAAACTTGTCCAAAGCGCCAATCGCCAAAGATAGCACCGCCTAGTTTGCGAATTTCGGGTGGAGTGCTTAACCAACTTGATGTCTTTGCATCAAAATCCCCTAACTCTTGCAATGCGCGGTATTGTTCTTCATTTAAAATCTCAATACCCATTTCGGTTGCCATGCCTATCGCACTATTCTTTGGTTTATGAGCTTTTCGCGATTCAAGTGCTTCGTGGTCATAGCACACACTTCTGCGACCTTTTGGGCTTTCTGCAGAGCAATCGAAAAAAATGTACTCACCTGTTTTTTCGTCGTAACCAACTACATCAGGTTCGCCTTCGGTGCTTTCCATTTCATCTAATGACCACAGTTTTTCTGGGTTGGCTTCAAGTTTTTCTTGCACTTTAGTCCATTCAATGCCTTTGTGGCGTTGAATGTTTTTTTCAAAACGCGCCTTTAATATTTTGAGAAGCTCTTCTTTTTTCTCTGGAGATAATGTCCTTTTGCTCATGGTTTTTGAAGTTTTTATTGAATTGTGAAATGATTTAATGCCAAAAGACTAAAAAATGAATACCTCGGATATTGTACAAATCCAACTGACTAATCAGCAGAATTCATAGATTCCAACACTTCTGCAGTGATGTCTTTTCCGCCAGTCATATTTGAATACAATGCTCCAACACTGTAAATCGGTCCCCAAGGAATTCCCCACCAACCAAAAATGAACGTAACGATGCTAGGGCCAAAGCTATATTTAGCAGTTGATTCACCTGCTCTAACAAAATAGATACTTGTTCCTTGTTTAAAAGTCATTAAGACTATTGAAAAACAATATTGGAACACGACAAACTTTGCTCCATTGTCTAGTTCCATGTTAATCTCATCAACTGAAAGTCCATCGATATTTTTTATTTGAGCCATAGTAGTATTTTTGATTCAGATAAATATATAATTTTTAAAGCAATTTGCTCATCTTCAAGATAAAAAATGCTTTGGTAACTGAAATTTACTCATGACTTCTAAAAAAAGCACGTCGCGAATCTCAACTTCTTTTTCGAAAACACGTTTTGCGAAAGGGCAAAGCGGAAGTATTTTGATGTTGTTCTTACGGGCAAATTCTACTGCACTTAAAACCATTTTCTTTCCCATTCCTTTGCCGCCAAAAGCATCCTCCACGCCTGTATGGTCAATAATGAGTTTTTCTTTTCCTGCCCAAGTATAGGTCATTTCACCAGCAAACACGTCGTTATCATGGATTACAAACCTGCCTTTTAAGCCGTTGTCTTCTTGTTTAATATGTTCCATAGTTTTTTTATGCTAAGAATGTATTCTACACAAATTTACTGAAAAATAGCCTAAACTTAATTCCCGTTCTGCAAAGTCATTAAATTAGCGTAAATTCCACTGTCTACACGCATCAATTCTTCGTGTTTTCCTTCTTCAACCACTTTCCCTTGATCAATGACCACAATTTTGTCTGCTTTGCGGATAGTCGAGAGGCGGTGAGCAATTACCACAGAAGTACGACCTATCATGAGGTTGTCTAAGGCTTCCTGAACTAATTTTTCAGACTCTGAGTCCAGTGCGCTTGTTGCTTCGTCTAGAATTAAGATTACAGGGTCTTTCAGCACCGCACGTGCAATAGCAATTCGCTGTTTCTGTCCACCAGAGAGTTGAATTCCTCGGTCGCCCACTTGTGTGTTGAATTGGTCTGGAAAACTTTCGATGAAGTCGAGTGCGTTTGCTTTTCGAGCAGCTTCGCGAATTTCTTCATGTGTAGCACCAGGTTTTCCGTAAGCTATATTTTCTTCAATTGTACCCGAAAACAAAATCACTTCCTGTGGAACGATGGCGATTTGTTTTCGCAAGTTTTTTACATCAATGGAATCAATACTTGCATCATCAAACAGAATTTCACCTTCTTGCGCGGTGTAATAGTTGAGTAAAAGCGCAGAGACGGTCGATTTTCCAGCGCCACTTGACCCTACAAGCGCCACCGTTTCACCCGGATTGGCTTCAAAGCTGAATCCTTTCAATACACCGATGTCAGATCGTTGAGGGTAGGAGAAATGCACATTTTTAAACGCAATTTGACCTTTAATCGCATTCTCCGATTTACCGTTGAGCAATTCTTTCTCTGAAGGTTCCGAAATGATATCCATTAAATGTTCCGTCGACCCGATAGCTTTCTGAATGGATGCAAACAAATCAGGAAGCGACCCGATTGAAGCACCCAGCATCACAGTAAACATAATAAACGAGAAGAATTGTTGCATGGTCATCGCACCTTCTACCTGTACCATATGTACACCTTTCCAGATAATGAAGATAATTGCCCCAAAAAGGCAGAGGAAAATGAATGATACAAACACACCTCTCCAGTTTCCACTTCGGATATTGAGTTGTTTAATTTCTTCAATAGCCTTTTTAAAACGCAGTAATTCCAAGGCTTCGTTTGTAAATGATTTTACGTTTGAAATTCCCATTAAACTCTCTTCTAACACTGCATTTGAAGAGGCTGATGCGTCTTGTGCTTCTTTTGATAAGCGTTTAATAAAGCGACCAAAGATGACTGCTACAATTGCCATGACGGGAACAGTTCCCAACATTATGAATGCAAGCTCCCACGACAGGAAAAAGAGCCAGATAACGACTCCCAACACAATAACAACTTGTCTGAAAAATTCGGCAATCGTTGTGCGCAGTGTTTCCTGAATCAAATTTAAGTCGCCTGTGATTCTGCTCGTCAATTCTCCCACTTTATTGCGGTTAAAGAAATCCATGGGCATGTGTACGAGTCGTTCGAAAGCTGTTTGGCGCAAATCGCGCAAGGTATTTTCTGTTACACGCGTAAAAAGTACAATTCTGAAATAAGAAAAAATCGCTTGAAAGACAAAGAGAAGGAACAGTGCCAATGCTATGGTGTTGATGTTTGACAAATCGATCAAGCTATCCGAAGGTTCAACTTCTTGCCCCATCATTCCTGGCGCACCGAGCAATTGCCCCATGAGGTAGGGGAAGAGTAGGCCGACAGAACTGGAGAGCACCAAAAATACCCAACCAATTCCAAAAGTTACACTATACGGTTTGATGTAAGAAAATATTCGTTTTGCTTTTTGGTATGAATCTTTCGTTAACTTTACTTTTTCCTTTTTTTCTCGCTTAGGTCTCAACATCCTTCCGTACTTTTGTACAAAAGTAATTCAGATTAAGGATATGCAGACTTTTTTCGACTTTTTTTAATAAAGTTATTGCAGTATTCAAATTTATACTATCTTTGCAGTCCGAATTTGAAATAAGAATTGATAATAATATTAGGTCATGAAAAGGACATTTCAACCATCAGTAAGAAAGAGAAGAAACAAGCACGGTTTCAGAAGTAGAATGGCTACCAAAAATGGTCGTAAACTATTGGCTGCGCGTCGTCGTAAAGGAAGAAAGAAACTTACAGTTTCAGACGAAGGTTTCCACAAAAGATAGAAATTGAATTCTTTATATATGAAGGAACTCTCACAAGGGGTTCCTTTTTTGTTTTGTGGTTTGATTAGATGAAAGCACTCAATGTCTAAGGACATATTCCAAGTCAAATAACATTTATAGTGGTCT
>CAYUQU010000022.1:0-44973 GCA_964447015.1 uncultured Flavobacteriales bacterium | reverse complement strand
AGATTTTAACTTAATTCTAATTTTCTGGCTCATCTACCTATTTATTAAGCTGTAATTTTACCGTTAGTTTTTGCAATTACTTCTTCAGCGACATTTTTAGGTGCCTCTGCGAAGTGCGAGAATTCCATTGAAGACGTGGCGCGACCTGAGGAAATAGTACGTAACTGAGTTACATAACCAAACATTTCAGATAACGGAACGATAGCTTTAACTACTTTCGCTCCAGCACGATCGTCCATACCTTGCATTTGTCCACGACGACGGTTAAGGTCAGCTACCACATCACCCATGTTCTCTTCCGGCGTGATAACTTCCAATTTCATAATTGGCTCCATCAATACTGGACGAGCATTTGGCAATGCATGACGGTACGCCATTTTCGCACAAACCTCAAACGACAATGAGTCTGAATCGACTGCGTGGAATGATCCGTCTTTTAATTCAACTTTTAATGAATCAAGAGGGTATCCTGCAAGTACACCATTCGACATTGCTTCTCTGAATCCTTTTTCAACAGAAGGGATAAATTCACGTGGAATGTTACCACCCTTAATACTGTTTATGAATTCTAGACCTGATTTTGTAGTATCTTCTAAAGGACTGATTTCAACAACGATATCAGCAAATTTACCACGACCACCAGATTGTTTCTTGTATACCTCACGGTGACTCACAGCTCCAGTGATTTTCTCACGGTAAGATACTTGTGGTGCACCTTGGTTAACCTCAACTTTAAATTCACGTCTCAAACGGTCAACAATGATATCAAGGTGAAGCTCACCCATACCACTGATAATTGTTTGTCCGCTATCTTCATCCGTTCTAACACGGAAAGTTGGATCTTCTTCAGCTAATTTTTGTAGACCAATAGAAAGTCTGTCTGTGTCAGCTTGAGTTTTAGGCTCAATTGCTAATCCAATTACAGGCTCAGGGAAATCCATCGATTCAAGAATGATAGGATGTCCTTCACCACATAATGTATCACCAGTACGGATGTCTTTAAATCCAACAACAGCACCGATATCCCCAGCTCCTAATTCGTCAATCTGAATTTGTTTGTTCGCATGCATTTGGAAGATACGTGAGATACGCTCCTTATTCTCAGAACGCGTATTGTACACATATGAACCTGCAGGTAATTTACCTGAATATGCACGAACGAAACAAAGACGACCTACATAAGGGTCGGTAGCAATCTTAAATGCCAAACCAGCAAATGGTTCGTCATAAGAAGGCTTACGTGAAATCTCTTCGTCAGTTTTTGGGTTAATTCCTGTAATTGCTTCTTGATCCATCGGAGATGGAAGTAGAGCCATTACATAATCCAACATTGCTTGAACTCCTTTGTTTTTGAAAGAAGAACCACACAACATAGGAATAATTTTCCCTGCAATTACTGCTTGGCGCAAAGCACCAATCATTTCTTCTTCTGTGATAGAATTTGGATCTTCGAAGAATTTCTCCATCAAACGATCATCAAACTCAGCTACTTGTTCCAATAATAATTCACGGTACATTGTAGCTTCCTCAATCATATCTTCAGGAATTGGAATCTCAGTAAAGGTCATCCCCATATCATCGTCGTTCCAGATAATTCCTCTCCAGTTTACCAAGTCAACAACTCCTTTGAAGTCATCCTCAGCACCGATAGGTAATTGAAGTGGAACAGCGTTACTACCTAACATTTCCTTAACCTGTTTAACCACGTTTAGGAAGTCAGCACCAGAACGGTCCATTTTGTTAACAAACCCGATACGTGACACATTGTAGTTGTCAGCTAAGCGCCAGTTTGTTTCCGATTGTGGCTCAACACCATCAACTGCTGAAAACAAAAACACCAAACCGTCAAGTACACGAAGTGAACGATTCACCTCAACTGTAAAGTCAACGTGTCCAGGAGTATCAATAATATTCACATGGTACTCATTATTCTTGTACGGCCACTTTACAGTAACTGCAGCTGAAGTAATGGTAATACCACGCTCTTGCTCTTGCTCCATCCAGTCAGTAGTTGCACCACCGTCGTGAACTTCACCAATTTTATGACTTAAACCAGAGTAGTATAGAATACGCTCTGTAGTCGTCGTTTTACCAGCATCGATGTGAGCAGCGATACCAATGTTACGTGTATATTTAAGATCTCTTGCCATTTCTCTTTTTGTTTAGAATCTAAAGTGTGAGAATGCTTTGTTAGCCTCAGCCATACGATGTGTGTCTTCTTTTTTCTTGAATGCAGCACCTTCTTCTTTCGAAGCAGCGATAATCTCTGCAGCCAATTTACCACTCATCGTCTTTTCATTTCTCTTACGCGAGTAGCTGATTAACCACTTCATTGCAAGTGATTGTTTACGGCTTTCGCGCACTGGAGTTGGTATTTGGAAAGTAGCTCCACCTACACGGCGGCTACGAACTTCAACACCTGGAGTAACGTTATCTAACGCTTTTTTCCACACTTCTAATCCATTTTCACCTTCCATTTTAGATTCAATTGTATCAATTGCATCATAAAATATTTTAAAGGCTAAACTCTTTTTTCCTGAAAACATCAAGTTGTTTACAAACTTGGTTACTACCACTTCCTTAAAACGTGGATCCGGTAGTATCGGAATCTGTTTCGCTTTTCTTCTTCTCATCTTTAGAAAGCTTTAATTATTTTTGTTTAGGTCTCTTAGTTCCATACTTAGAACGACGCTGAGTTCTGCCTTCTACTCCAGCAGTATCTTCAGCTCCACGCACGATGTGATAACGTACACCAGGAAGGTCTTTTACCCTTCCGCCGCGTACTAACACCAGCGAGTGTTCCTGTAAGTTGTGACCTTCACCACCAATATAAGCGTTCACCTCTTTACCATTGGTGAGACGCACCCTTGCTACTTTACGCATAGCAGAGTTTGGTTTCTTAGGAGTAGTGGTGTAAACCCTTACACATACCCCTTTGCGCTGCGGGCACGAATCCAAAGCAGCAGATTTGCTCTTCTTCACCGGCGCCGTGCGACCCTTGCGAACTAATTGTTGAATAGTTGGCATATTACCTCTAACTTTTATAAATTATTATTTCTCCCAAAAACTTATTTTGAGGGGTGCAAAGATAGTGATTATTGGTTCAAATCCAACTTAAAATGACTTTTTCTCAACTTTTTTCACAAAATGGTGTGCAAAACCTTTTGATGTTTTTTAATCACAACTAACGACCCAAAGCGTAATTATCTGATTTACAATATTCGAAACGCGTTTATTTTGTATTTTTAACTTATTAAAATAAATACGTTAAATATTTAACTATAATTAATCTGGTCTCCAACACTCAATTAATTAACTTTGTAGAATGGAATTTTTGAACGAATTAAACCCTAATCAACATGCTGCTGCTACACACATAGATGGCCCCATGATGGTGATAGCTGGAGCGGGATCTGGTAAAACTAAGGTGCTTACTTATAGAATAGCTTACCTGATGGGCAAAGGTGTTGATCCGTTCAATATTCTTGGATTGACGTTTACCAATAAAGCGGCTCGCGAAATGAAGGAGCGAATCGCAAGTGTGGTAGGCGACTCGGAAGCACGAAATGTAACGATGGGAACTTTTCACTCTGTGTTTGCGAAAATTCTACGCTACCACGCCGATAAAATTGGTTACCCGAATAATTTTACGATCTACGATAGCCAAGACTCGAAAAGTTTAATCAAGTCGATTATTAAAGAAATGGGACTTGATGATAAGGTTTATAAACCAGGACTTGTGCTTTCACGAATTTCTACAGCGAAGAACAATTTAATCTCCCCCTCACAATATGAAGCTAATTCAGAAATTGTAGGTGAAGACAGAATGAGTGGAAAACCAAAATTGTACTTGATATATAAACAATATGAATCTCGTTGCTTCAAAGCAGGCGCAATGGACTTTGATGATTTATTGTTTAAAATGAATGTGCTTCTCCGCGATTTTCCAGATGTGCTTAATTTCTACCAACACCGATTTAGATATATATTGGTAGATGAGTACCAAGATACAAACTACAGTCAGTATCTGATTGTTAAAAAACTTGCTGCACTTTATGAAAATCTTTGTGTAGTTGGTGATGATGCTCAAAGTATCTATTCTTTCCGTGGAGCTAATATTGAGAACATTCTAAATTTCAGAAAAGATTACCCCGATTATGTGCTTTACAAATTGGAGCAAAACTACAGAAGCACCAAAAACATTGTTGAAGCAGCTAACAGCATCATCGCGCACAATAAAGACCAAATCAAAAAAAGTGTGTGGACTGAAAATGAAGCTGGAACTTCAATTAAGGTTCTTCGCACATTAACAGATAACGAAGAAGGCCGTGTAATCGCAAACGCAATCTATGAGGCAAAGCAGGGAAAAGGATTGGAGTATAAAGATTTTGCTATTCTATATAGAACAAATGCGCAATCGCGTTCTTTTGAGGAGGCTTTGCGTAAACTCAATTTGCCTTATAAAATTTATGGTGGACTTTCGTTCTACCAACGTAAAGAGATTAAGGATTTAATTGCCTACTTCCGCCTAACAGCAAACCCGAATGACGAAGAGGCGCTTAAACGTGTAATCAATTATCCACGTCGTGGAATTGGGAACGCAAGTCTTGAAGAGGTAATCGTTGCCGCAAACAGATACAATGTGTCCATTTGGGATGTAATTTCTGACTTTCAAACGTATCCTGTGTCGCTGAACACAGGTGCAAAAAATAAGATGATGGCATTTGCCACTATGATTAAAAGTTATAGTGTTAGACTAGAATCGACTCAAGCTTACGACTTGGCTCAGGAAATTGCGAAGTCTTCTGGAATTCTAAAAGAACTCTATGACGACAAATCACCTGAAGGTGTGGCTCGCTACGAAAACATCCAAGAGCTTCTCGCCGGGATCAAAGAATTTTCTGTTTCTCAAGAAGACATTGAAAATGGTACCTTAAGTGATTTCTTAATTGATGTCGCACTTTTGACTGATGCGGACAATGAATCAGAAGAAGATCGAAACAAAGTTACCTTGATGACCATTCACGCATCAAAGGGGCTTGAGTTTCCTTATGTGTATGTGGTTGGTTTAGAAGAAAATTTATTCCCTTCACAAATGGCGCTCCACTCGAGAACAGAACTGGAAGAAGAGCGTCGCTTGTTTTATGTAGCACTGACTCGAGCTGAACGCAATTGTACACTTAGCTATTCGATGAGTCGATATAAATGGGGACAAGCAACCACATCCGAACCTAGTCGATTTATTCAGGAAATTGACGAGCGTTTTCTCGAACACGATTCGCCCTATTCAAGAGGACCAGGAAGGTCATTGAATTCAAATGTAGCTCGTGGTGGATTGAGCATGAGTTCAGGAATGACAGGGTCGCTTAAGAACATGACTCCCCTTTCCGACGCTGCAAAAAAATCAAATCCTCATTCAAATGCGACAGATGTGGCACTCAAAGTAGGATTCAATGTTCTTCACGAACGTTTTGGCAAAGGTAAAGTGGTAAAAATTGAAGGTGATAATCCGGATAAAAAGGTCACTGTCTTTTTCCCGAAACACGGTCAAAAAGTGTTGTTGATGAAGTTTGCTAAGCTTGAGGTTCTCTCAGATTAATGAATTCGAATTTTCAAAATTCTGATTTCTTGCTCACAATCCAGTTGAATGAAATAAAATCCCGGCTTAAGGTCCTCGGTAGAGATTTTAAGACTCAACGGTGAGTGCAAATCTTCAATTAATTTGAAATATACTTCCTCTCCTTTTGTGTTCGTCAACACAAGCGTTGCCCATTTCATTATGTCACCTGTAATGTCCACCTCGACCATATCAAGGCTGTCAATTACTTGCACGGACAACTGGAGATCATCAGAAGTTTGAATTCGAGAAGAAACCGAGTTTTTCACTCCACCTCCCCCTTCATCACCATTCGCTGCATTGAGACTAAACATCACTCCCAACATTGCAACTAAAACAATTCTCTTTTTCATAATTTTGGTCATTTATTTTTGACGACACAAAGTTACGTTCAAAAACATCCAAAATCATAGTGTTTATAAGTGATTTAAAGCAAACTTAACCTGCTAATATTGGGGTTACATTCTGGTAATTAAAGTATGATAAATCGGTGATGATTAGTTGTTCTGCAACGCAATTTTTCTTACCAATTCCCAAAGGACAATTCCAGCTGAAACGGATACATTAAACGAGTGCTTTGTCCCGAATTGTGGAATCTCGATAACGTCATCACACACATCAATTACATCTTGCTGCACGCCTTCTACTTCATTCCCGAAAATAAGTGCAACGGGAACTTCACTATTCCACTCCAAATTATGAAGCATAGTTGTTTGTTCAGTTTGCTCTAGCACCAACGTTCTCACACCAGCTTCTTTCAATTTTTCAATTAAATCAACTGTAGATTCGACATACTCCCACTCAACCGTATCCGTCGCTCCCAAAGCCGTTTTGTGAATATCACGATGCGGTGGTTGAGCTGTAATTCCACACAGATAAATTTTCTGCACATTAAACGCATCCCCCGTTCTGAAAAACGTACCGACATTGTTCAAACTGCGAATGTTGTCCAACACAAGAATGATGGGGAATTTTTCCTGTGTCTTGAATTCTTCATTTGACACGCGACCTAATTCCCAAAGTTTTAATTTCTTGTTTTGGTTCTCCATCGAATTTATTGTCTTTGCAAAAGTACGGAAAGAAGGGAGGATACTAATTGTACTAGAGATTAATCCTCCTCACTATTGTAATCATCAATACACTTGGAACAGGCATCAATTCTATTTTGGTAACCTTTAAGGTGTAACCCCACATCAATACACTTAAGAAAGTCAGCCATTCCTGGAACATCTTTTTTATAAGTCAGAATTCGATTTATCACGAAGATTTCACTTTCTAAATTGTCCGAATAGTAAATTACATCTGTCGACCTTGTAGTAGTAAGTCCTTCACCATCTAGATAATTAAGAAACATATATCCATCATTGTAAAAAATCAAATCACTAATTTTCACAATAGTTACTGGTAGTCTCCGTGCCATTCTAAACACAAAATTGCCTATTCGAAAACCCCATATTTCACTATCTTTCAAAGGATATTTAATTTCAACTCCATCTTTTTTCACAAACAAGATGTTCTTATTTGATGTCAAGTCATTTGTCCATTTGTGTGATTTATACTCCCCAACAAACTCTCCTTCATCATTTTTTGCATCATCAAAGGTTTTATAGATGTAAACTTTTCGATCTAAATCTTTATAATCTTGCGCTAATGTTACTCCTGAAAAAAATAGTAAAAAAACAATTATTGCTTTCATGTTGACTTTTTATATTTATTTAAAATTAACTTACTTTTCGTACTGCTTTATCAATTATATTCTTTCAATGTGAACTACTACAAGACATAGATTATCCAACTCTTTTTGTAGCAATTACAAGCTGTTTCTATTCACAATAGTCTATTGGTTATGGCTTTGTATGTAAATTGAAAGTGCCCAAATATAAAACAATTATTTATTTACCACATTATAAATACATCCCTCTATCGTACGGAAGTATGATCTTCTTGCTAAATGAAAATTCTACAACTGTTCATAATTATTGAAAAGTCATTGCCTTTCAAATTGCTCCCCTCAATCAGAACCGATAAATTTACGGTGCAAAAAACTCACAACATTGGCTGAAAAAGAGAATAAAGTAGCGGAAACGCCACTCATGAAACAATATAATCAAATTAAGGCAAAGCATCCTGATGCGCTGCTCTTGTTTCGTGTAGGGGATTTTTATGAAACGTTTGGTGAAGATGCGGTAAAAGCATCCAAAATTTTAGGAATTATACTTACGAAACGTAAAAACGGCGCTGCTGCTTATGTCGAACTGGCTGGTTTTCCTCACCACTCGATAGAAACTTTTCTGCCAAAACTAGTGAAAGCGGGACAACGGGTAGCAATATGCGATCAGTTGGAAGACCCGAAAATGACTAAAACAATTGTGAAGCGCGGGGTTACGGAATTAGTAACTCCAGGAGTTGCTTTCAATGATCAGGTTCTCACGAATAAACAAAATAACTTTCTAGCCTCAGTTCACTTCGGAAAAGAGATTGTGGGGGTTTCATTTTTGGATATCTCTACTGGTGAATTTCTTATTGCAGAAGGAAGCGAAGAATATATCGACAAGCTTTTGCAAAGTTTTAAACCGAGTGAAGTGCTCTTTCAAAAAAATCGAACTACAAAGTTTAAAGAGACATTTGGCAGTGGATTTTACACGTTCAAATTAGAAGATTGGGTTTTTAGTACTGACTTTGCACAGGAAACGCTGAACAAACAATTCTCGACAATTTCGTTGAAAGGGTTCGGGATTGACCACCTTTCTCATGGGATTGTGGCTGCGGGAGCGGCGCTTCATTATTTATCGGAAACACAACACGACCGTATAGGTCACCTCACGCGAATCAACCGAATTGAAGAAGATAAATACGTATGGTTAGATCGATTTACGATTCGCAATCTTGAGTTGTTGCATTCGTATAATGAAGGTGCTACGGTTCTAATCGACATCATCGACAAGACACTCACTCCGATGGGAGGGCGTTTGTTGAAGCGTTGGATGGTTCTTCCGCTTAAAGATGAAAAAGCGATTCAACAACGTCTCGATGCAGTTGAATTTTTGGTGCAACATGCCGAATTAGCCGAAATTCTTTCTTTCCACCTCAGTCAAATTGGCGATTTGGAACGATTGATTTCGAAAGTCGCAGTGGGGCGAATTAATCCGAAAGAGGTGATTGTGCTCAAAAATGCGCTTAACGAACTGAAGCCGATAAAGGAAAAATTGGGGAAAACCTCATCCGATGCGATTTCAAAAATTGCAGGACAATTGGACTTGTGCGAAGAATTACTCGGCTCAATTGAACAACAATTGCACCCAGAGCCCGCAATAATGGTGGGTAAAGGTTCTGTCATCGCAGATGGTTTTCACTCCGAATTGGACGAGCTGCGCAAGATTGCCTTTTCGGGTAAAGATTTTCTGGATCAAATTCAGGAACGCGAATCTGCTGCGACTGGCATTCCTTCATTGAAAATCGCATTCAACAATGTATTCGGCTATTATATTGAGGTGCGCAACTCGCATAAAGACAAAGTACCTGAATCGTGGATTCGCAAGCAAACTTTGGTCAATGCGGAGCGTTATATCACGGAAGAACTTAAAGTTTACGAAACAAAAATACTGGGTGCGGAAGACAAAATTCATGCATTAGAATCACAATTATTTCAGGAATTGATTTTGTCGATGGCGCCTTATATCGAAACGATTCAACACAATGCACAGCGCATTGCCATGTTGGACTGTTTGCATTCGTTCTCGGTAGTTGCGCAGGAAAACAACTACACGAAACCTGAAATAAACAACGGAAAAGTTTTAGACATCAAAGAGGGTCGCCATCCTGTAATTGAAAAGCAGTTGCCGGTTGGAGAACAATACATTGCTAACGATGTGTACCTCTCCCCCGACGATCAGCAAATTATTATGATTACGGGACCTAACATGTCAGGTAAATCTGCCATTTTACGACAAACTGCACTAATTACGCTTTTGGCTCAAATCGGTTCTTTTGTTCCGGCAGGCAGGGCTTCAATTGGCATTGTAGACAAGATTTTCACTCGTGTAGGAGCTTCAGACAATATTTCCAGTGGCGAATCGACGTTTATGGTCGAAATGAACGAAACGGCGAGTATTCTAAACAACGTCACCGACCGCAGTTTGGTGTTGTTGGACGAAATCGGTCGCGGAACTTCGACTTACGACGGCATTTCCATTGCATGGGCCATAGCCGAATACCTGCACGAGCATCCGCAATCGCACTGCAAAACTCTTTTCGCAACGCACTACCACGAGCTGAACGAAATGACCAACCAATTCCCACGCATCCGCAACTTCAACGTGGCGGTAAAGGAAATTGGCAACAAAGTCATTTTTATCCGTAAGTTAGTTGAAGGCGGCAGCGAACACTCGTTCGGAATTCACGTAGCAAAAATGGCGGGTATGCCTCCGCAAGTGATTCAACGCGCTACCAAAATGCTTGTTCACCTCGAAAAAACCCATAAACCCGAAGAACGCAACAAGGTAATCGAAGCGGTCAATTCCCAAGAAATGCAACTCAGCATCTTCCAACTCGACGACCCAGTCCTTCAAAACATCAAAGAAGAACTGATTTCAATTGACATTGATACGCTGACTCCGGTAGAGGCGTTGATGAAGTTGAATGAGATTAAGAAGTTGGTGGGGGTTAGGACGTAGACATTAGACTTGTAGACGAAAGACAAAATACCTTTGTTATTCCCTAGAAACGACTATCAGTGCTTCCAACTATCACTCTGAACGGCTCTGCTGAGCGAAGTCGATGTAACGAATAAATTGATAAAATATATGTTCACCTGTAGTATATAATAAAATATCGATAAAGAATTAGCTATCACTACGTCGCAATTTTTTCGAGTTTTTGTCGACTACTCTGATAAATGTTAGCGGTCGTAACTTTTCCAATCAAAATTATCTCTATTAATCTCATCAATATCACCAAGTTCAATTGATTCTGTATGGATAAGAATATAATACTCCTTACCAAGCGGATTTGTATGCAATTGTGAATAGTATTTTAATGCCTCATCTCTATAGATTATTACTTCCCTTTGTGTCCATTCGAGACCAAAATGTTTAGAAATTTTCGCAAGTGCATCTCTTAACTTGTCTATATTGGATAGAGTTGAATGATAATTTTCTAAAACTGAAGATAAATCATTAATAAATTTTTCTCTTTTTCTTTTGTTTTCAAATGCTCTTTTAATTTCCTTTTGAAGAGTTTTAGGAATTGAGCCTCCTTGTTTATTTTCAACATTAATGGGTCTATTAGAGTTAATTGGTACTCTAATTTGCACATTTTGAATTTTACCTTCGATTTTATGCTTTGTAGTCTTGTCAATATGAATGTCATTGGAAGATAGATCCCAATCTTTGACCTCGCCTGTTCCCCGTTTGTGGTCATCAATAATTATTTTTTGTTTATCAATTAACTTCTCTAGTCCCATGTTTTCATATTATTTTCTTGACAACACTAATATTGCACTTTAATTGTTCGATTGTTTTTAGTTGTCAGAACAATAATGTCAGAATCTTCAAGCAATAGATTAGTAACATCCCTTATATCTATGAGTTGGCAACCAAGAATATCTGAAATGCGTAAAAGTTTCATTTTCATTTTTTTCAAGGCATCCAAAATTGATATAGACCGAGACATGTTAGTCACTTCATATAAATAGCCATCTTTCTCTATAAATTGGTTATTACCATTTTTGATTATGTATTCAATCACTTTATCTATAGTTTCTAGTAGTTCACGGTCAGTGCTATTTGTCTTGATTAGGTACTTCATCGTTCTTCTTTTTCGCGAAAATGACATTTATCTTTCCGTTTTGCAATATTATTACCAATAACTATTGAGTGTAAGTACCGTAAGGGATTATTTTGGTGGTTTACTGTCACATGTTACAAGAAAAGCAAAATTGAACCACTGACCTTCGAATACCACTGAAACCTTTATGGAATTTGCACTTTGTTAGACAATCATGCTTTATTTGATAGTTTCTCATTATCAAGATTAATTTTCATTTGAATAATCCCAAAGTTTCCATTTAAATCAATATTGTTATTTATTAGATTATCACTATCAGTAAAGTCTCCATAATTATTAAGAAAATTAATCACATTCTGGTTATTAGTCTGCTGAGAATAGCTTTTTATATTAGACAACATATGATTTAATAATCTTTTGGCCTCTTTATTAGTATTGTGCTCTCCATCAATAACTTCTCCAATTTTCCCTCTCAGGTATTCAGTCACAAATTCATATGTATTTCCACAATATAATTTTGAAAATCGTATTAAATCAGAGTAAACATACCAGAAAACATCTGGATGAAATTCATTTCTCTGACAATTTTTCAAATCATTTAAATTAATTGATTTTTTTCCGCCAATAAATTGCAGAACATCTAGAGCAGAAACATATATAAAATTTTCTTTTGTCATTAGTCCATAGGAACCAAGTCCTTTAGAATAATCTTCAATGTTAAAATCACAATTTGGTATGATTGAGCCATTTACTCCATTAAACCTTGGGAATCTAGAGATTAAATACAATTGTTTTTCATCTATTTCCCAGGTAGATGTTGTTTTCTTTATTACACCCCATTTAGTTTGATTAATAGAAATCTTTTCTAAATATTTTTGGTTATTCTCGCAGAACGAACTTATGAATAGGATGTCTCCCAATTCTTTTTTACTTTTAGAATTATTCAAATAGTCAAACTCTACTCCAGAAGGATGAGAGCCATTTTCATAATGATTAAACCTATGATCAAACCCATGAATAAATACTGAATTGAATTTTATCGAAACTCCATTATCATTAAACTCATTTGTATTATTAAAAGTATCAACCCATTTTTTAACAGATTCAACTTCTTTCAAGTCTTCACAAAGGATGTTGTTAAGTTTGAATGAAAGCTCTTTTGTAAATTGTACAAATCTATCATTGAACCATAAATCATAAAACTTGTGGAATCTATCTCTCATTGTTTTGAATTATTTGTAGTCGTTCATAGAATGTTACCTAACTAATCTCTAAAACACCAAAATATACTTAACCAACTTACGCCTTAAAGCTTGGAATACCAAATATACTCAACCGAACCAAGTATAATTAAAATTACTGTTAGCGAAACTGGCACTGAGGCTATTTATTCCCCTGCACTAAAAACCAATCTACCCATGCATCCATCTGTTTCAATGAGTTTGGTCGCAACAAAATTTCTCGTTTAGCATCCAATAGAAACATGGTCGGCGTACCAAAAACGTAATAATCATTGACAATCGGGCTACCCCATTTCTGATAGTCACAAGTGGAAATAAATGGAAAATCTTTGACAAAATTGTGATATACTTCTTTACTTTCATCTAAAGAAACAAAAATAACTTCCACGTTGTGCTGTTTCCATTTGGGATACAATTTTGCAATTTCAGGTACTTCCTGTTTACAGGATGGACACCAGCTTGCACCGAAAACTACGACGGTGTATTTGCTATTGAGATCGGAAAGCTTTTTTGGGGAATTAGTTGGCGCATATCCTGGCGTGAAACTATCACCTTTGAAAACAATATCAGGAGCAGTATTTCCTTTCTTCATGGCGCGATAGGTTTCCAACTGTTTAGCTAAATCGCTGTCTATAGTGCAACTTACTTCATTCAATACCTTAAGTGCTAAATATTCGGACGCTTGGTACAAGCTATGACGCTCTAACAAGTCAAATAAAAAATCGGTTACTTCATTGAGCTTAGTTTCATCCATTACCAGTTTTTCCAACATGGCGTCAATGGAGTGTTGCATTTCAATAAAAACCGAATCCAGAGATTTTCCGCAATTTTCTAGTAACCAGAAATGACTTTCAATTGCATCTTTAAATAAACCACTTTTGTACAAACGTGAATCTGAATAATCTATGTTACGAAAAGCAGTAATTGTGATAGATATTTCTTCATTACGGTGCTGTGCCACAGATGAAACTGAACTTACTAGTTTACGTATAGGTAGGAACCAGCTTACATAACTTTCTCTTGGTAGATTTGCTAAAAATGATGCGTCTTCATCAATGATTCGCTGTGTCTCTCTCTGAATATTCTTTTGTTGGGTTTGTTGAGCAGAAAATAATGAATCTAATTTATAGATTTTTTCGAGATATCCCCATGCACTTAATGCTTGTTCTCTTCGTGGATGCTCTGTAGCATACTGCTCAAACCATATATTTTCTTGACACTTCAGAATTCTTATACCTTCAGAATAATTTAGGGTTTGTCCAAGCAATTCAATATCTTCATCACTCAAAATCACAAAAAATGGTTTCTCACTTGTAGAAATTAGATATCCAATACCGTAATCAGTTTTAGAGTATGTCAATTTGAAATTCCCTTCATAATCAATTTTCGTTGCAGAAATTAGATAAGAGTTAAAGCCATTGAAACCATACAACTGAATCTTCTGTTCTTTTAAAAGTGATAATTTCCCAGAAATAGTTTGACTATTTACTATAGAATTTAAGTAAATAGTCAAAATTGACAACATAGTCAGAAATATCCTTCTTTTCATTACTCCCAATACTACTTACAAAAAATCTTTATTCTTTAATACAACGAACAGAAAGACCGTAAGTCCGATACAAGGAATAATTACTAATAACCATCCCGTTTGAAAAAAAGAGACTAGACGAACTAGACCCAACAACAGTACTTGACCAATATACTGCAGACCAACCAGCATCACTAACAAATCCATCTATGTGATTTCTATATCCAGCTAATGGTAGCTTTAGAGGAGAGGAAAAAGCCCCTATTTCATCATTACTACTCCAACTTGAATTTTCTTCTATCAACTCACTTATAGTTGGTAATCGATAACCATTAGGGCACGGGTTATTAACACCTGAAACGCCTTGCCACAAATTATCGTTTCCAGGACTTCGCCAATCAAATGTTCCACTATTATTCATTATAAATTCCCCATGCCCTGGTTGATCAGCACTACTTAAGGAATTTGATGTCGTTGATATTCTACATTGATGACCATCTGTAGCTCTACCCCACTGATACAAATCCCCAAATGAATTAGCATCTGCAGAAGAATTAGCCACTTGGCTTGCACCAATGTTTCTATCCATCCAAATTTTACCAGTTGTAGGGTTAATAACATCAATCAAAGCAGTAGAATTAAATGTACTCCAACAATCAATTGTAACAGTCAAGTAACATTGTTCACCACCTATGTTTATCTCAAAAAATGCAGTACCACTGGAATTTGGTGTACCTGTAATACCATAAGTTAAAACACCATCTCCATTTACGAAATTACCTGCATTAAGCTCGGCTGTTAGACCTAAAACACTCTCTGAATCAACAATCTGCCCACTATACGGACCTCCATTCCCACCTGTATAGGGTATTTCAGCTGAAATACCACTCACTGTAGTTCCTTCAACTAAAACACCATTAACAGTAGCATTCAAACAATCTAAACTTTCTATTGAATTAGCATCAACCGAAATCTCTATTTGACATACTTGCGACCCAATCTGAATCTCAAAGTTTGCCATCCCATTTGAGACTGGTGTTCCTGAAACTGTATACATTAAAGATCCATTTCCAATAACAAAACTACTTGGGGTAAGCTCGGCTGTGAGACCTGTAACACCTGTTGAAGTTACAACTTGTCCATTATGCTGACCACCATTTCCATTTGTATAACTAATTTCAAAAGAGACACCATCTGCAGCAACATCTTCAATTAAAACACCAGTTGTTAATACAGCATCGCAATCAATAGCACCAACTATGCCTTCGCTATCTGTGTTAAAAGAAATAATGTTGCCATAAGAAACGCCTATTTGATTCTCAGCAAAAGAACGAACATAATAAGTATTATCTTCAACTAATCCAGTTATATTAGAATTAAATTCACCCAATCCATTACCTTCAATAATAATATTATCATTGAAGTCTGGAATAGAATTAAGCCCCCAACAAAATCCTCTTTGAACCATTGATGAGCCACCATTACTAATGACTTCCCCCTGCACTTCAGCAGAAATAGCTGTAATTAAAGTCGGATTTACAATACTTGTAACAACAATTGGTAGTGAATGGGTGCTAAAATTATAAGTAATTCCATAAGCGGTTCCAACATCATTAGTTGCATATGCTCTTACAAAGTAATTCGTATTTGGCATTAAATTGATTAATTCACTCTGATAACTTCCTGCTCCTGCACCATCAATAGTAATACTATTGTTTATTGTCGGAGTAGTTCCTATTGCCCAACAAACACCTCTTGATGTTACTGCCAATCCGCCATCATCAGTTATATTTCCACCAGAAATTGCCGTAAGACCATCACTGTATACAATTAATTCGGTCTGCACTGTTGGTATGTCTCCATTAGTGTTTGATGAGTTGGTGGTTAAACTCACTTGATTTCCATAAGCAGTACCTTCAGAATTAGTAGCATAAGCACGAATATAATAGGTTGTAGAGGGAGATAGAGGTTGAACCGTATGATTAAATGAGCCAAGCCCGCTTCCATTTTGTGACGAATTGTTTGCGATTGTTGGATTTGGAGAAAGACTCCAACAAACCCCTCTTTGTGTAACTGCATTTCCTCCATCACTCGTTACATTACCCCCTACAAAAACAGATGAAGAAGATAAAACTGTTGGTGATTCAGTGGTGACCTGAGGAAGCAAAGAAGGGTTAGGAATAATGTAGGTTATACTGTCCACATCGTCCATTGCGATACCTAATATATTACCATTACTTTGATAAATATTTTTCATATTAGGAGTTGTACCCAATTGAAAAATTACACTATCAATAGATTGAACTGGAACGGACAAAATCGTACCGTTAGACTGATGGGTTACTTCAATGTTCTGGGCATTCAAATTCATTGAAATTAAACCCAAAATGAATGCGAATAAAATATTGTAATTAAATCTCATAACTTATTCTTTAATTATTTTTGTTGAATATATCATCCCATCTCTCTCGATATTCACAACGTAGCTACCAGATGCAATGTTTCTGAAATCCGCCAAAATATCGTGCTGACCAGAATCTAACTTACCTAATTCTTGGCTGGTAATTAATTTACCGCTAGCATCCACGATACTGTAACTCATATTGGAAGGTTGGTTCAACACAAAACGAATGGTTAATTCATTAGCTGTCGGATTTGGGAAGAGTTTTACATCCCATTTATTCAATTCTCCCAATGCATCATCAAGATTCAAGGAACTATCATCGTCGTAACGATAATTTTGTAATTCATTTAAAGGGAATGAGAAACTGTCACCGTTAAACAATAACACTACCAGATTCGGTTGCTCAATCGTTATTCTTCTAATATCCTCAATGGAATAACTTGTTGTAGTACCATCGCCATTATTGACATTTAAATTCTGCGCTTGCAATACACTACAGAATTGAAATAAAAAAATCGCCATTATGATTCCTAATGTTCGTGATGTTTTCATTATGTTTTGTTTTATATAATTGTGTCTATGAGTTCTCTTTTCCCTTAACTTCTATCTCAACAATCCTTAACTGGTCGTCATCTTCAATTTCAGCAATTTTTTTAGGGTCATTAGTTAATGCTGTATAACCAAGAATTGTTGAGTTTTGTCTATCAATTCTACCATTATCTGATTTCTTTCCTTGTGAATATTTCAATATAGAATTGATTATAAGATCCCAATCATCAGCAAATTTAGTTTGAGACTTCTTTGGATTATTTATACCTAATTTCTTAAACTGTTCAATTCTATGGTTAAGTTTATATATCGAATCAATATCATCATCTAAACCAAAACTTCTACCAACAGTTCCTAATAATAAACTTCCAAAAAAAGCACTGAATTTCTGTTCACATTCATACTCAAACTCACTGTCTCTTATGATTTGAACACTATTTTTTTCTTTGATTTCATAAATTAAATATTGACTTGGTATCGTAATATGCTCTTTCGAATATTCAAAATATAGTGATTGATCTTTCTCCTTTTTCACATTTAGTTCCATCAAACCTTTAAAGATTAAAGATTTAGGTCTAGAAATTGTAAACTTAGGCCAGATTGAATATAGCTTTTTTTGCTTTTTATTATTATCTGTACTCTCTAAACACTTAACTTGTATGAGAATTGCTCTGGCTGAATTTTTATCTTTAATGACTAATAGAAAATCCCCAATTTCGCATGACGTACCTAAAAAATTGCAATGAACAGAATTATGTATTAAACCATATTTAATTTCTAACTTAGTGGTAATTGAATTGTTCGCACTCCACCTATTCTTTAATATTTCAAAAAATTTAGTATGAAACTCTTTTCTAAATTTAGTTTCAGAATTTATTTGATTACCTCCACAGAAATTCTTTAAGGCATAATTAATTTCTTTCTCTATTTCTTTACTTTCTGAATTTGACACAGTAGTTGGTTTATGACTTAGTTGAGGTAAATATATATTTTATTTTTGATAACATATTGTCTATCATCATTTAAATCTTTAAATATTGATTTCAATTCTCTATACTCGATAGATAATATAACACAATATCAAAACAAAATTATTTAGTCTTAAACTCAAGAATTACAGTTCTAAAAAAGTAACCTTCATTTTTTTCATCTCAACAAATATAATGAAATATTTTAAACGTCATATTTTATTATGACTGTTTTTTTTAATGGAACAAGCACCTTTAAGTCATATTAAAAATTGACAAATAGTTTGCTTACCAAAAAGGAATTATCAAGTAAGATTGGAGAACGAATTAAACACATTCGTGGTATCAAAGGAATATCACAAGCCGAACTTGGTAGACTTTGTGAAAAAGACAAACAGCATATAGAGTTAATCGAGAATAATAAAGTGTCCCCCAATATATATACACTCTATATCATAGCTACTGCTCTGGAAATTGAATTAAAAGAGTTATTGGACTTAAATGTATAAAATCAATCACATTATAAAACAGTATTTTTTGTCAAGAGACTATTCTGCTTAGCTTCCACATAATCTACGCAGTAAATTGCTTTTGAGATTTGCGAATAACTGATTGTGCTGAAAATAAATAGGGGGAATAAAATGGTTAACTTTTTCATAGTTTTATGTTTTGGTTCGTATAGGTAATGCGGAGGAATGAAAAAGTAACACTTTTTGAAATTTGAGGCTTAAAAAGTAACCGCAGAGCAACGCAAAGAGATGCGCAAAGGACGCAAAAACTCAGCGAACTTGGCGTAAATCTTGGCGTCCTTGGCGGTTAAAAAAAATGCGAGATGGGATTAGTATAAAAAGAAAATGATACATTTTTTGAAACTTGAGGCGTAAAAATGAAACCGCGGAGCAACGCAAAGAAACGCGCAAAGGACGCAAAACTCAGCGAACTTGGCGTAAATCTTGGCGTCCTTGGCGGTTAAAAAACACCCCAAGTCATTCGTTAGTACCAAACAACTTCATTCGATACCATCAAACAATATAAAATTCCCTCATCGTATGTTACTTTTCCCATTTTCACCGTTATACCTAAATACACATGAAATATGAACGCTACAAGAACGTTATTCTTCGGTTTACTGTGCAGTATGCACGTTGGGTGCAGTGCGCAAACAGATGCCGATTATCAGGAACTAGAAACAGTATCAGTTAATCAGGAAGTGGAGAATATTGAAGTTGAAGAACTGCCATTAGTTGCTCCAGAATTTGATTCGACCTATAAGACAATCCACATTTTTGTTGCTTTGTGCGACAATAAGTATCAGGGAATTGTTCCCGTTCCTGCTAAAATTGGCAATGGTCAGGATCCGCACAACAATCTTTATTGGGGATGTGGGTATGGAATTCGCACGTATTTCAAGAAAAGTGTCGAGTGGAATTTGGTGCGACTTGAAAAATCGGATTCACTTCGTTTGGAGCGCGCCATTTTTAAACATGCGACGAAGAACTTTTATTTGGTAGCTGATGCGTATGATGGAAAGTATATCGAGCAATGCACAAAAGATTTTCTACAAGGAACTGCGGGTGGATTAAAAGACACTGTGCAAATTGGCGAACGCACAATTGGTATTGGTGGCAATGCAAAGCTCTTGTGCTACATCGGGCACAATGGGTTGATGGATTTTTCGCTGTCAGAATCGTATGAAAGTATTGACCAAAAGAAACGCGATGTGATTATTTTGGCATGTATCAGCAGACGTTATTTCACCAATCACCTCGATCATGCAACAATCAATCCTTTAGTTTGGACTACGGGACTTATGGCTCCTGAAGCATACACCGTTCACGATGCGATATCGGGTTATGTAAAGGGTGAAACAAACGAACAAATTCGCTCGCGCGCCGCACTGGCTTATTCTAAATATCAGAAATGCAGTGAGAAAGCAGCGAGGAATTTGTTGGTTACAGGATGGTAATTGAATTACTCTTTTACAATTTTCTGTACAGCTTGTTGCCCTCCTGATTCTACCATCAAAAAGTACACACCTGCACTCAAACCAGACAAGTGTAACTCTACATGATTATCGTTTATCCTTGTCATTGAGGCATCAACTTCTTTCATTTGGGTGTCGTGTACACGGATAGTGGCATTATTCAACTCACTACCTGTGATATTTAACACATCTTGTACAGGGTTTGGAAAAGAAGAAATTAAAAGCTCCTTTTCTTCAGCAATTGAAAGACTGCTCAAATCTTTATTTACAATTACGTAACCACTGTCACCAACTGCAAATACTACATCCTGATCATACGATGAAATTGAATAAATCAATTGGTCAACAACTTCATATGACCAGTCAGAACCATATTCAAACATTAATGCATATTCACCTGTAGAAGATACAGCTCCAGTATACACATTCCCATTTGCTGATTTTCCCAAACTCAACCAAGAAGCGTAAAAGAAAGTGGCTGAACCAAAATCTTGCTCCCATGTAAGTCCAGCATCCACAGACTTAAAAATCCCATATTGACCTGTGCCATCTGTATGTCCAGCGAAAGCAATTAAATCATCAACGATTAATACAGAAGTTAGTCCTTCTCCATCGTTTACTATTGGCGTGCGGATAGTGTCCCAATTTTGACCCATGTCTGTTGATCTCAATATATAAGCACCAGTGGTACTCGCCAAACCAAGATTGCCGCGGAAATCGATATCATTCACTAAATAACTTGGGTCAAACATTTCATGGTCTATGCTTTTCTCTGACCATGTTCCCGTGTTAAATTCTTTAATTATCGTGCTCTGAAAACAACCCGCTCCACCGAGAAATAGATGATCTTCATCTAAAGCATGAACTGTATTTCTGTAACAGAAATTTCCAAGTTCCATGTCAGTGTCTTCCACCCAAGTTAAGCCTCCGTCTGTCGTTTTATAAGACCCGTTAAAATCCAGCACCATGAAACCGATGTTTTCATCAATAAATTGAAGGTCTTCGATATTGTACGTAACCGCACTAACACCTGTATATACTACCTCATCCCAAGTCTCTCCACCGTCAACAGTCTTCAAGAGAACACCGTTATCGCCGCCGATATACCCCACTTGATTTGATGGAAAATCAATCGTATTCAATTTTTCTGTGGTTGGAACGCTAACCTGGTTCCATACTTGTGCATTCAATCCAATCGTACACATGCACATTAGTGCCACAATTATTCCTTTATTCTTCATATCACTATTTTTTTGTTTAAAGCAAAGTAAGGTTCTTTATGGTCGTCAGTCCATGTATATTTCAGAACTTCTCATGTACTTTCACGAAATTCGGATGGGGAAAGCCCAGTTTGTGACTTGAAGAATTTTGAAAAATGTGCTGGATCTTCGAAAAGTAACTCGTACGCTGTCTCTTTAATCGATATTCCTGTAATCAATAAGCGCTTAGCTTCCATGATAATTTGAGTATAAATTACTTCACTGGCTGTAGAACCCGTTTGCTTTTTGACTGTTTCGTTTAATTTAGATTCTGAGATATTCAAGAGGTTTGCGTAATCCTTTACCTTTTTCAGGGTTCTAAAATTCTCCTTCAATGATTTTCTGAACTGAATATAAACCGAGTCCTTTGAACTCACTAAGTTCTTCTGGCGCATACATTCGACACACAGAGATTGAATATCGTTTTGGAGTCGAAGCTTATCTATCGCTGAATCGGACTGAAAATATTCCTTAATATTCTTCACATTCCCCGCTAAATAAGCAAATTGCTCATCCTCTATTCGATAAGTGGGAGACAATTCATCAGCGGAAAGAAAAGCGTGTTCGTACAGAAAATTTTCAATTAGCTTTGGTGCTTCCAATGCCGTGAGTTGAAAAAGGAAAACGTATCCCGAAGAATCTAACTCGCGATAAACTTGGTGAACCTGACCTGGAGCAACGATGTGAACAGACTGCGATTCAATGGGGAAATCTATAAAATCAATCTTGTGATATCCCCCACCTTTCTCGAAAAAAAAGAACTCGAAATAGTCATGACGATGAGGCTCTCTAAAGTCATACTCATTTAGAACTCCCAGTCGTTGGACTAAGATTTCGTTGTTTTTCGTTCCTTTCAATTGATGCGTTGGAATCATAAGTGTCTAAATATAAGAAAGATTTGAAAAATCGGTGAAATTAAGCAAAATGAAGTTACAGTTGTTCTTTGTGAATTGACTTCTCTCTTTCAAAAACAAAACTAATGCGGAATATTTAACCGCTATTCTGTCACGGAGTTTAAGATGAATCACTATTTTTGCGAAACAAATCGAAAACTATAGGACGGTCATTTCTGTCTAAAATCTGAATAGCATGAAAAAAATACTTCTCCTCGGATCTGGTGAATTAGGTAAAGAATTCGCAATTGCAGCTCAACGAAACGGGCAATACGTAATAGCGGTGGACAGCTATGCCGGTGCTCCAGGAATGCAAGTCGCTCACGAGTTTGAAGTTATCAATATGTTAGACGGGGCAGAATTGGACAGAATTGTCGCTAAGCACAAACCCGACTTGATTGTACCTGAAATTGAAGCCATTCGCACAGAACGATTTTACGATTACGAAAAACAAGGCATTCAAGTGGTGCCAAGTGCAAAAGCAGCCAATTTCACCATGAATCGCAAAGCAATTCGCGATTTAGCAGCAAAAGATTTAGGTGTTCGCACCGCAAAATATAAATACGCTACTTCGTACGAAGAATTGAAGCAAGGTGTAGAATTTACAGGAATGCCGTGCGTGGTAAAGCCTTTGATGTCAAGTTCTGGAAAGGGACAATCTGTTATCCGCACCGAAGAAGACATTGAAAAAGCGTGGAAATACGCCATGGATGGTTCGCGCGGTGATTTGAAAGAAGTTATTGTAGAGTCATTTGTCGATTTTGACTACGAAATTACCTTACTCACTGTCACACAAAAAAATGGACCGACACTTTTCTGCGCACCAATAGGACACAGACAAGAGCGTGGAGATTATCAGGAAAGCTGGCAACCTGCACCTATGTTGGAGCATCACTTGAAAGAAGCTCAAGAAATGGCTGAAAAAGTGACTCGAGAACTCGGTGGATCTGGAATTTGGGGAGTCGAATTTTTTATAGCGAAAGAAGGAGCATATTTCTCCGAACTCTCTCCTCGCCCTCACGACACTGGAATGGTAACATTGGCAGGCACACAAAATCTAAATGAATTTGAATTGCATCTGCGTGCTGTTTTAGGCTGGCCGATTCCTGAAATTGAACTGTTGCATTCAGGTGCCAGCGCAGTAATTTTAAGTGAGGTTGCAGAAGAAAAAACACCCGTTTTTGAGGGAGTAGAAAATGCCTTGAAATATCCTTCATCCGACATTCGCCTATTCGGGAAACCGTTTACGCGTATGCACAGACGCATGGGAGTTGGATTGTATCACGATGCGGTTGATACGGATATTACGCAAGTAGTGGAAAAAGCTAAAGTAATTGCTGGGGAAGTGCGTGTGAAGTAAAAAAATTTCCCGCAGATTTCGCAGATTAGCGCAGATTTTTTCAGCGTCAATCTGCGAAATCTGCGGGAAATTAATATCTAACATCAAATCTTCATTCTATACACCCACACATCCAATCCCGAATAAACTGTAAGCTTATCCTTCTTCAATCCATTCTTCTCTGCCACCCGTTCTGATTTTACATTTCCAACATCGATGACAGAAATAATCGAATCGGCGAGTTGGTGTTCAACTGCGAAATCGATAAACAACTTGGCTGCTTCGGGCGCATAACCTAAACCCCAGTATTTAGGGAGAACTTGATAACCTACTTCCAACTCGGGCTTGCCGTCAACTTGTTGAAGAAGCAAACCACAAATTCCAACTACGTCTCCACTCGACTTTTCTACAAGCGCTTGCAAACCGAAAGTCTTTTCTTTGTAGCGATTAAACTGTCGTGACAAAAATCGTTCTGCAGCGGGCAATGGATTCTCTGGAGCATAGTAATCTGGAAAAAACTCAGTTGCTTCCTTGCTCGATACGAATGGACACCAGAGTTCAACATCTTCTGGTCGAAGAAACCTTGTGGTGAGTCGCTGTGACTCTAATCCGTCAGTGTAGTGATGTTTTATCATGATTACAAATGAACGAATATTTTGAATGCTGTACAACATTATTGATTGTAAAAGGATTCTATTGATATTCCCAAAATTTTCACTATTTTAACAGAAACGCAAGTTAAATTATGAAGAACATTTACATTATTCTAATCGCCCTATTCTTCTGCTTTTCGTGTGGGAAAGATGATTCTGTTGATTTGACTACCGAGGATGATAAACAAGAAATTGCACGTCAGAAGTTTCAGATGAAATTTGACATGGTCAAAGACAGCTCAGCTTTTTTTATTCGTTCGGCAATCGAAAATCAACTTCCAGAAGAGCATATTGTTGTCAACGGAATTAAACTTTACTCATCTGTCGTGTTTCCACAATTTTACATTGCAAACGAGTTTCAACCATCTTGGATTCGAAATCCTGATTCACTGAATCTTATAACAGAAATGGTGAAATTCATTCAAGACATTGAATTTCATGGTCTTCAACCCCAAGATTACCATTATGATTCGCTGATTCATTATTATAAGTTAATTCAAACCGACAGCACTCACTTGCTCGACGCTCACTTTCTCGCAACATTTGACATGTGGTTGAGTGATGCTTTTTTCATGGTCGCTTCGCACCTTTATAATGGCAAAGTCAATCCCGACTTATTGGAAGCAGAATGGGGCATACAACGCAATAAACCCGAATCAAAGTTGAATGAAAAATTGCAACTTTTGATAGAGACAGGGAATGTCGGCAACTTCATGACTCGGTTCTACCCACCACACCCAGGATATATCAAAATGGTGGAGCACACCAGAACACTGTCCTCAAAAATCGATCAGGATTTTCGCGTTGAGATTCCACAGTCATCCATAACTGTGCATATTTTGGAAGACACGTTGTACAACGAGCAAATCAACGTCAAATTGAAATTTTTGGGTTTTTCAGATTCAGATACACTTAACTACAAAGACAGTCTGAGCGATTTACTTAAATCCATCAAACTCCTTCAATACCATCACGGATTCAACCAAGATGGAGCGATTGGGAAAAATACGTATCATGTTTTGAACCTTTCGATAGAAAAGCGACTGAAAAAGTTGTACGTGAATATGGAACGCTTACGATGGCTGCCAGATTCGCTTGAAAGACAATACATTATAGTCAATATCGCCGATTTCACTTTGGACTATATTCGCGGCAAAGATACTCTCCTTCACATGCGTACAGTTGTGGGCAAAGAATTCCGACAAACACCTGTATTCAATGCAAAAATGAGTTATTTAGTTTTCAGCCCTACTTGGACAGTACCTCCAGGAATTTTGAGAAATGATGTTCTGCCTGCTGTGGCGAAAAATGTTGGTTATTTGGCTTCAAAAAACATGGACGTATTAGATGCATCAGGAAACATAGTTGATCCGCAGACTATTGATTGGAATAGAGCACGTAGAGGGAGTTTTTCTTACAGAATTAGACAAAGGCCTGGTCCACAGAATTCACTTGGAAAAGTAAAGTTCATGTTCCCAAACAAACATAGTGTTTACCTACATGACACTCCATCAAGGGACCTTTTTGCAAAAGACGGACGCACTTTCAGTTCAGGTTGTATCCGAATTGAAAAGCCTTTTGATTTAGCCAGACTCTTACTCGAAGGCCAAGAAAAATGGAGTGATGAAGCGATTTTACAGGCAATGACATCAAACAAAGAACAGTCTGTTATTCTTAAAGAAAAGGTTGGTGTTTACATTTATTATCTCACCGCTTGGGGATTGGAAAATGGAGAAATACATTTTAGAAATGACATCTACAATCGCGATGATGAAGTCTATGTTGAATTGAAGAGAAGTAGAAAAATGTAAGGTTATTGTTTATTCTTTTTAAAAACTGTTTGGACTGTTTTAAAATTGCAATTGGTATAATTGCTAAATTAGGCGTTCTAAAAACAGAAAAAATAGCATTCAATGAAAAACGTAGCAGTAATAGGTTCCGGCACAATGGGTAACGGAATTGCACATGTATTTGCTCAAACAGGGTATAAAGTATCTTTAATTGACATTTCACAGGCTTCTTTAGATAAAGGATTGGCTACAATTGCCAAAAACTTAGACCGTATGGTGGCTAAAGAAAAAATAACTGAAGCTGAGAAGACAGCAACTTTAGCAAACATCACGACACATACGGATATGAAATCAGGAGTTAGTGGAGCAGAATTGGTTGTAGAAGCTGCGACTGAAAATGTAGATCTAAAACTTAAGATTTTCCGTGATCTTTCTGAATTAACAGAAAACAATGTAATATTGGCAAGTAATACAAGTTCCATTTCTATTACTAAAATTGCTGCGGTAACAAACCGTCCAGACAAGGTGATTGGAATGCATTTCATGAATCCTGTACCAGTAATGAAATTGGTCGAAATCATTCGCGGGTACAGCACTTCTGATGAAGTGACTAATTTAATCATGGACACATCCAAGAAATTAGGTAAAGTACCTGTAGAAGTTAACGATTACCCTGGATTTGTAGCAAATCGTATTTTAATGCCTATGATAAATGAAGCAATTATCACACTTCACGAAGGAGTTGCAGGTGTAGAAGAAATAGATACGGTGATGAAATTAGGTATGGCGCACCCAATGGGACCATTACAATTAGCAGACTTTATTGGACTAGATGTATGTCTCGCAATCATGCATGTATTACACGAAGGTTTTGGAAATCCGAAATACGCACCATGCCCACTTTTAGTCAACATGGTGACAGCTGGTAAACTTGGTGTGAAGTCAGGTGAAGGGTTCTATTCATGGACTCATGGCACAAAAGACCTTGTGGTAGCTGATAATTTTCAATAATGACCTTTTTCTATTTTAATTGGAAAATTTATTTGGATTTATAATTTAAATAGTTAGATTTGCTTCGTCTGAAAACCGATATAACGATATTGACAGACTACTAAAACGTATTTTTTAACCTTTAATTTATATATTATGAAAATTAAATTTTTATTTGTAGCTGCTGCTGTAGCAATGATTTCGTTGGCTTCTTGTAAGAAAGAGTATGAGTGTTACTGTTCAACTGCAGGAAGTGCTACAGTTGTTGAGAAACACAAAGGAAAAGATGCTCAAGATGCTTGTCAAAGTGCTACAAAGCCTCTTCAATTCAAAGCTTGTACACCTAAATAGTGTGTTAGCTTAATGATTTAAAACCGATAGAGCTTTAGTTTTATCGGTTTTTTTTATTTTAGCAAAAATTAAATTTTATACTATGAAAACAAAAATGATTTTATTCGCTGTTTTAATCGCTGGAGCCACAATGAGCTCATGTAAAAAAGATTATGCATGCGTATGTAGTGCTTACGGATTTTCAGTGGAAGCTGAGATAATAGAAGATTCATCTAAAAAAGATGCAGAAAGCAGATGTGACGAAATAGAAGATGCTGCGCAACAGACTTCTTCAGTAACAACTTGCTCTATTGAAAAGAAATAAACATTTCCATTACTGAAATAACGGAAAAAAATAAAGGCGCTGCAAAATTAATGCAGCGCCTTTTATTATTTTTTTAATAACCTATGCCACTCGTAACTTCGCCAATTTTGATTTCGAAAATTGTTCTTGAGCATACTCAGATGTAATTTTCAATTCTTTCATATCCTTTGAAGAAGGTGCTTCAAACATTGCATCATTAAGAATCGCTTCGCAAATTGAACGCAAACCTCTAGCTCCAAGTTTAAAATCTACCGCTTTTTCAACAATATAATCTAAGGCATCACCATCAAAAGTTAGGCGAATTCCATCTAGTTCGAAAAGACGTACGTATTGTTTCACCAATGCGTTCTTAGGTTCTGTCAAGATTTTTCTTAAACTCTCTGCATCCAAAGGGTTTAAATAAGTCAACACAGGAAAACGACCAATCAACTCAGGGATCAATCCGTATGCTTTTAAGTCAGTTGGATTGATATATTTCAATAAATTCTCTCCATCCACCTTTTCCTTTTCTGTAGAACTAAATCCAATAGCTTGGTTGTTTACTCTACTTCCTATAATTCTTTCAATTCCGTCAAAAGCACCTCCACAGATAAATAGAATATTCTTGGTGTCAATCTGGATCATCTTCTGTTCAGGATGCTTACGTCCTCCTTGTGGTGGAACGTTTACAACTGCACCTTCGAGTAATTTCAATAAAGCTTGTTGAACTCCTTCTCCCGATACGTCACGCGTGATAGAAGGGTTATCTGATTTACGTGCAATTTTATCTATTTCATCAATAAATACAATCCCATTTTCTGCCGCTTTTGCATTGTAATCTGCCGCTTGAAGTAAACGTGAAAGTATACTTTCCACATCCTCACCTACATAACCTGCTTCAGTAAGTACTGTTGCATCGGCTACACAGAAAGGCACATTTAGCATGCGTGCAATAGTCTTAGCCAATAAAGTTTTACCAGTACCCGTTCTACCAACCAACACTACATTTGACTTCTCTATTTCTACATCACCTTCAGTAATTTTGTGACCAAGTCGTTTAAAGTGATTATAAACCGCAACCGACAAAACTTTCTTTGCATCATCTTGTCCGATTACATAATCTTCCAACGCTGCTTTAATCTCTTTTGGTTTTAATACGTTAACGGGAGCATCGTCACTTTGCACCTGAGCCACCTCATCTTTGATAATACTCTGAGCTTGTGTAATACAATGATCACATATATGGCCCGTTATTCCGGCAATTAATACATTTACCTGACTTCGCGACCTACCGCAAAACGAACAAGAAGTTTCTTTTTTTGACATATTCTATAATACTGACAAAAAAGGTCAAACGTCTTTCAACGCATGACCTTTTAAATTTCTAATGCAAAGATAGACTATTTTGTGTTTCGAAGCAACACCTCATCTACCATCCCGTATTCTTTAGCCTCAGATGCCGTCATCCAATAATCACGATCTGAATCTGCGTATACTTTATCGTAATCTTTCTTACTGTGCTTTGCAATGATATCGTAAAGTTCTTTTTTCAACTTCAAAATCTCACGCGTTGTAATTTCGATATCCGAAGCTTGTCCTTGAGCACCACCTAATGGTTGGTGAATCATCACTCGTGAGTGTCTCAACGCCGAACGTTTTCCTTCCGCACCAGCACATAATAAAACTGCTCCCATTGAAGCCGCAATACCTGTACAAATTGTTGCTACATCAGGTTGAATGTACTGCATGGTATCATAGATCCCCAATCCTGCGTATACAGAACCTCCAGGAGAATTCAAATAAATCTGAATGTCTTTTTTTGCATCTACTGACTCTAAGAATAACAACTGTGCAGTAATGATATTTGCTACTTGGTCGTTAATTCCTGTTCCAAGAAAGATAATTCTATCCATCATCAAACGCGAAAACACGTCCATTTGCGCTACGTTCAGCTGACGCTCTTCAATAATATATGGAGTTAAAGATGACTCTATATAGCTATCAAGGTGCATGCTGCTTATCCCCTGATGCTTTGTCGCATACTTTCTAAATTCATTTTGATCAAACATATCTTCTTTTTGTTTTGTTCTTACTATTTGGGTTCTAAAGATAAATATTCTATTTATCAAAAAACAATATATAAGACGTTAAGTTATTCACTTTGGTTTGTGGTTGAGTCAGAATATTTCAATCCTCCAAGAATATTGACTTTCAAACACAAAAAAAGGTCACAAAAATGTGACCTTTTACTATTTTGTCAACGCTTTGTTCTAGTTTGCTTGAGCCAATTTCACGAAATCGTCGTATGAAACTTCTTTCTCGTTTAACTTAACTGTGTTCTTAAATAACTCAGTCAATTTACGCTCTGCTAACATATCATAAATGCGTGTTGCTTCTTCTTTATTAGTAAGTACTTTGCGTGCACTTTCTGTCAATTCATTCTCCTCTGGAGCTGGAATTCCATATTGTGCATATTGAGAAACCAACAATGATTTTGTGAAATCTACTGCTTCTTCAGGGTTGAATTTAACTTCGTTTTCCTTGAACAGTTTTCCTTGAATCAATTGCCATTTCAAGCCTTTTGCGTACGCATCGTATTCTGCTTCAATTTGCTCGTCAGTAATTTCTTTCTCGTTCGACATTTTAATCCAACGCTTAAGGAACTCATTAGGCAATTTAACCTCAGTTTTTTCAATCAGGTGTTCGAATACACTTCTTGTGAATAAACGGTCGCTATCTCCATCAAACATTCCATTCATGTCGTTTGCGATGCGCTCACGTAACTCTTTCTCAGAAGTCACTTCACCTTCACCAAACAACTTGTCAAAAAGTTCTTGATTCATCTCTGCCAATTCCATTTTGCGAATTTCATTAATCGTCAATTGGAACTTGTTGCTGATGTTTGGTAAGTCTTCTTTAGTCACACCAAGCATAGCGGCCAAATCAGCTTCACCACGCGAAAGTTTTGCTGGATCAACAACCACTTTGTCACCTACTTTTTGTCCTTTCAAAGACTTTTGAGTTGCTTTGTCTTCTACAAACTCCACACTAATAGTGGATGAATGCATAATTCCACCCTCTTTAATCTCCTCATTTTCGTTCAACTCGACAAACTGACCAAGAATCAATTCGTTTGTAGTTACTTCTTCAGCAGCGATTAGTTTTCCGTAACGACGACGCATATCATCAATCTGCTGATCGATAAGTTTAGCATCAGTTTTTACTTTAACATAGTCAAATTTGCTTTTGTTATTCAGTTTTACCTCAAATTCAGGAGCTAAACCAATTTCATATTGAAATTCAAAATTTTCAGGATTATCCCAATCACCAATAACTTGTGTATCAGTTTTAGGAATTGGATTACCCAATACTTCAATATTGTTATCTGTCAAAAATTTGTAAAGCGCATCATTCACAGCTTTGTTCAATTCATCTGCAAGTACGCCTTTTCCGTATTGTTTTTTGATTATTCCCATAGGAACTTTACCTTGACGGAAACCAGGGATGTTTGCACGCTTTCTGTAATTTTCGAGAGCCTTATCAACTTTCCCTTTGTAATCTTCTGGTGCAATTTGCACTTTCAACACTGCGTTTAACGCATCAACGTTTTCACGAACTACATTCATCTCAACTGAAATAAGGTTAAATAAAAAATGGTATAGGATACCTGATCTTATACCATCAAAATAGTGCGGATGGAGGGACTCGAACCCACACGCCGTGAAGCACTAGATCCTAAGTCTAGCATGTCTACCAATTTCATCACATCCGCAAAAAACAAAGATCTATCCCCTTTTGGGACTGCAAAGATAATCAATTTTCGAATTCCCGAAAGAAATTTGATTTTTTTTAATGAAATCTTTCTTTAATTATAGAATCTAACGTAGTAAATAGAACACAGATGAGACAGATTAAGCGAATTTACACAGATCCTCAATGATTCTTTAGCGAGTAACATTAAGTCTTTTGTCTAGCTTCTAATAGTCTTATAGTCTCTCACATATTACCAAATGTGGAAAACATTATTTTTTTTATGCGCTAAGTGTGATTAACTTTGTCATCAAATTTTCAGGTAGAATGATATCAATTGATCCAAAATCTTTACCCGTTCCACAACTTCACGGTCACCTGTTGGGGGCCATTGGTCCGCGACCTATAGCATTTGCAAGTACCATTGACAAAGACGGAAACCACAACTTGGCTCCATTCAGTTTTTTCAATGTATTCAGTGCTAATCCGCCAATCATGATTTTTTCGCCTGCGCGTAGCGGAAGAACAAATGAGACGAAAGACACATACAACAACGTGAAGGAAGTGCCTGAATGTGTGATAAATGTAGTGACGTATGACATGGTACACCAAATGAGTTTGGCATCCTCACCTTATTCTCCCGATGTAGACGAATTTGTAAAAACTGGATTCACCCCATTGGCATCTGACACAGTGAAACCTATGCGCGTAGCTGAGTCACCTGTGCAGTTTGAATGTAAGGTGATTGAAGTACGTGAGCTTGGTAACGAAGGCGGTGCAGGAAATTTAATCATTTGCGAAGTGACTCGAATTCACATCAACGAAGATGTGCTGGACGAAAACGGAAAAATTGACCAGTTGAAAATTGACCTGGTATCGCGAATGGGAGGGAATTGGTATTGCAGAGCCGATGAAAAATCGATGTTTGAAGTGCAAAAACCAATTACAACTATCGGAATTGGTTTTGATCAACTTCCTACTGACATTTTAAAAAGCACCATTCTCACAGGAAACGATTTAGGAATGTTGGCAAATGTAGAGTCACTGCCTGATGAGACAGATGTCAACGAGTATAAACTCATCGAATTGAGCGATTTGTTCGTAAAATTCGAAGACAATCCTGCCGAACTCGAGAAAGAATTGCATAAATTAGCGCAATCCTTATTAAAGGAAAACAAAGTAGAAGACGCGTGGAAGACACTCCTCGCTTTTAATAATTAACCCGTTAAACACGTATTATGTATACATTAGTAGGAAACATCAAAGTAATTAATGACACACAAGTTATTTCTGATAAGTTCAAAAAAAGAGAATTTGTAGTAACTGACAACGCTGGACAATATCCACAAGACGTATTGTTTCAATTGACTCAAGACAAAACTGATTTGTTAGATAACATGCAAGTAAATGAAATGGTTTCTGTTTCTTTCTTCATCCGCGGTCGTGAATGGACAAGTCCTTCAGGTGAAGTGAAATACTTCAACTCATTAGACGTATGGAAAGTGGAAAAACAAGCAGGTGGAATGCCAACTCCAGCTGACGCAACACCATCTTCAGCAGATAACGCAGAATCATTTGTAGAGCAAGGAGACGACGATCTTCCGTTCTAACATAATCTTAAATTATGTATTTTAGCACCTCGACAGTTTTTGTCGGGGTGTTTTTTTTGCCTAATTGAAACGAATTATATGAACAATTTCTTTCAGAAATACGTCCCCTCACCTTTCACCATAGCTTTATTGCTCACTGCTTTCACCTTCTTCTTGGCGCTCTTAATCACCAAGCCTATCGAAACTGGATACATCGACTACATAGTCAAACTGGCGATGGACTGGCAGAAAGGGCTTTGGGATACCTCATCTGGTGGATTGTACTTTGGTTTTCAAATGATGCTGATTTTAATCTTGGGGCATTGTTTGGCACTTACTCCTTTTGTCGAACGGCTCTTAACTAAATTGTTGTTTTTCTGTAATGACACAGCAAGCAGCGCGTTTACAGTAGCGATGTCAACCATGTTGGTAAGTTATTTCAATTGGGGAATGGGACTGATTTTCGGTGCACTTCTCGCTCGAAAGGTTGGGGAAAAGTTCAGTAAACACGGAAATGAATTGAATTACGGTTTGATTGGCGCAGCAGCATACAGCGGCATGTTGATTTGGCACGGTGGAATTTCGGGTAGCGCTCCCACAAAAGCCATGGAAGAAAATTCGATTAGCGCAATGATGGAGAATGCAGGATATGCCGTAAACAGTCAAATTCCGAGTTCAGTTCCGTTTGAAGACACACTATTCTCCAATCTCAATATTTTCACAACGCTTGTGATGTTACTCGTTATTCCTCTGACACTATATTACATCGGAAAGCGAACGCATGGGCATGCTATTCCTATTCTTCAGAATACTGAAGACTTTTCACCCTTGTCTCAAGAACCAAAACGCATTTCACTTGACCGAAGCCAATGGTTTGGCGCGGGAACAGGCGTGTTGTTTTTGATTGTCGCGTTTATCGTTGCGTGGAATTATGAGGGCGCTACATCCACTGGATTTATTTCAGTGAATTTTATCAATTTCACGTTACTTGGTTTGGCTTTGTTTCTTCACGGGTCAATTCGCTCGTTTTTGAGTGGAATTGAACGCTCCATCTCCGATGCGTCTGGAATTTTAATTCAATTCCCGCTCTATTTCGGAATTATGGGCATTATGAGTGGTTCAGGACTGATTCAGGAAATCTCCATGTTCCTCACCGCCTCATCGAATGCATCTACTTTCCCTATCTTGTCCTTTATCAGTGCCGGAGTAGTAAATTTCTTCGTGCCAAGTGGTGGCGGACAATGGTATATCCAAGGTCCGATGTTAATTCAATCCGCTCAAGAAATCGGAGTGAGTATTCCAAAAACCATTATGGCTCTTTCATACGGCGACCAGTGGACAAATATGCTCCAACCCTTTTGGGCGCTACCGTTAATGGGAATCACCAAACTGAAAGCTGGGGAGTTGTTGCCTTATACTTCAATTCTCTTTTTGATTGGGGGGGTGGTGTTTGTTTTGGCGCTGTTGGTTTTTTAGTGAGTTGGTATATCGGTTACTTTAATGGAATATATTACCCTTTAATAACCCCTAATTGAAATGTGTTCATTTGTTAGTAGTTGATTTTGCTCCGAAAATCCAATAAGTCAATGGAAAACATTAAATTTGTACTTAATGGATGAAAAGAATCTTTACATAATTGCAGGTTGCAATGGCGCTGGAAAAACTACAGCTTCATATACTATATTACCTGAAATTATCAACTGTAAAGAATTTGTTAATGCGGATGAAATAGCCAAAGGACTTTCCCCTTTTCAACCTGAAAAAGTTTCTTTTGAAGCTGGAAGGATTATGATTCATAGAATCAATGAACTACTTGAGCAAAATGAAAGTTTCGCTTTTGAAACAACTTTATCCACCAAAAGTTACAAGGATAAAATAGTTCAAGCAAAAAAACAAGGATATTCAGTTACTCTCTTGTTTTTTTGGTTAAACAACGTAGAATTAGCAAAAGAACGTGTTAAAACTAGAGTTATTGAGGGGGGGCACAATATACCTGAAGACATCATCGAGCGAAGATATTACAGGGGAATCAATAATTTATTCGAAATTTACTTAAAACTAGTGGATGGTACTTTAATTTTTGATAATTCATACGGAAGACATGAATTAGTCGCTCATAAAATTGAAGATGAATCAATTACTATTTTTGACAATGAGAAATTTAACCAATTAAAACATTATTATGACAAAACGAAATAAACAAATTGAGTTGAAAGACAAGATTGTAAAAGGACTAGAAAAGGTTTACGAGAGACTCATTGAATTTAAAAAAGAAAAAAAAAGTGAGTTAGTAATAATGAAGGGAGATCAAATTGTAAAGATTAAGCCTGAATAAAATGGGTCTATTTTAGAGACTCATAAAGGTCAGTATATGAAAATGAAAACAAGAAGTTGGGAAGAAGCTAAACAAGATCTTTTTAAGCGGTAATGGACTAAACTCTATTTATTTCAAAGGCTGCTGAAATTGACGCTAAATGACTGTTCTTTCTTACCACTTAACATCCTCACCCCATCTCAAATTATCAATTGAAATCCAATTTCGATTATCTGAACTTGTAAACCACACAACCAAACAGTCTTCATTTTTAAAAACCCAATTAATTTCTTTAACAAGAACAGTGTCTCCTTGATTCAAATCGAATAATTGAAGCAAGTTGTTTTGATATTCATACAATTCCACATCAGAATATATTTTCAGCTCATTTTGTGATTTAGGATTTCCAAATTCCCCCATAATGCTTACTTCACTTCTACCATTCAGCTTTTCATTAACATTAATACTACTTGAGGAAGATTTGTTATTATCACTAATTCCATTCTCATTGCATGAGTAAATTACTGAGCATAATAGGCAATATAAAAGCAGTTTATACATTTTAATTTTCACGATATCACATTACCAATAGTAAGTCAAAGCAATCATAATCATATTTAGAAATAAAAATATTGACATAACCACAATCCTAAATAACTTATAATTTTTCTCTCCAATTCCGATTAACATAGAGATAATTAAATAAACTCCACCCCCAATTAGAATAGGATATATATCATCATTTTTGGAATACCCACGGGCACTCGAGAAATAACTAAATATAAAAACAGACAAAAACAGACATTTCAACCATATGATTAGGTTGACTAGTACTATTCTAAATTTTGTAATGCGTATTTGTTTCACTAAGTAACATTTTCATTTTCAAAAGTGTCGCTGTGCGCCATCCCTTTTCACTTGTTTAATAATGAGATAAATAACTATAACAATCAAATGAATAGAAGATAGTATAATCAGATAAAACCACCACAGAATTCCAGAGCCATATTCAAAATGAAAAAATAGACAATAATAAAGTGGTAAGCTGTAAACCACAGCTATTGCTAAATTAATAATAGAGAAAAGCTTGTTAGACTTAAAGGATAAGATAAGCGTTCCAACTAACAATATTTGTATTAGGTATACTAAGTTGTTTTCCATATTAGTTGTTTGATGTTAGTTTTGTTTTATGTGCTCTACTACTTGAAAATTCAAAAGTATCAAAAAAACACTCCCTTAACTATATGTTGTTAACAGCTTAAACGTAATTTTTGCGTTATCCGCAGTTATTATTTCAATCCATCTCATTCTATCAGGATGTTGTTTATCGTCGGAAAAGTATTTTTCACCTGCAACAATTGAATTGTCTGAGGAAAAAATTAAACTCTCATTTTCGAAATAATACTTCCTCCATCCTCCATTGTTTACGAGGAACTCAAAATCAGTTTTTTCAACCTCTATTATACAACTGAGATGTCTTTCTGTTTTATCCCATTTAGGAATCCACCATTCACTATTTATTTCAATTATTTTAGCGGATGAAGGAAGTGAAACATTATGTTCATAATTAACCCTATAAATTGAGTTTAGGTAAAATATAAATACCACCACCACACTAATGGTTAAGAATATCAAACTATTTTTTACTTTCCTCATCAATCGTTATCTCAACAACATATTATATCACAGTTTTTTAGTGAACGTTGCCATGATAAAGATATTATTCAATTACTTCAATTAAATTCCAATTCTTTATTATTTCAATTCGAATTATCCTAGCGGTTAAAAAGCCTTCATAATTGGAACAGTCTCTTTTATGTTCGTTAGGAGCTGTCACTCCCCATCCTTCTTCAAAAAAAACCTTATAAGTTACTCCCCTTTTTGTGTAGTAATTAACCCCGCTAACAATAAAGGGTCTTTTTTCAATTTCACTGCAATTCTTTATTTTTCTTTTCTCATTTAAAAAATCAAAAAAAAAATTGATTTTCCGAATTAATAAACAGCTTTAACTCAGAAGACTTGACTATACGTTGAGAAAATCCGACCAATTGAATTGATAAAACTAAAAAAATCGTCATTATTTTTTTCATCAGAAGTTAAATTTTATTTCTATTCAACCTGTTTACTTATTCCTTGTTTTACTAATCTAATAATCAAAATTTAAAAGAGTAAATTGAGAAGAAAATCGTCATTGGCAACCACAGCTAACCATTTCTTGTGAAATACAATATAAAGATGGTATTAAAAATATTGTAACTATTCGAAGCTTATTTAAAATCATCTCTTTTCATCTTTACGTTCCACGTTCCCAAACCATAAATATAAAAGAAAACAAACAATAGGATAATCTTAAATTTTGAGAGTGATTGAATCATGTTCTCATTCCAAAAAACATAGCCTCGAGTTTTTACACCCAAGGCTATGAAATATTATAAAGTAAAATAACTCGCCTATTACAGCATCCTAATTCCCCTTAATCTCAAACTCCGTACGTCTATTTTCCTGACGTCCCTCTGAAGATGCATTCGACGCAATTGGTCTGCTCGAACCATAACCCATGGCTGTCATTCTGTTTGCGGCAACTCCTTTTGAAGTCAGGTAGTTTACAACAGCTTGTGCGCGGTCTTGAGAAAGCTTGTCGTTTAACGCTGCTGAACCGGTATTGTCTGTGTGACCAGAAATCTCGATTTTCAGACTTGGGACATCTTTCATTAATTTTACCAAACGCTCAAGTTCGGCGTTTGATTCGCTTCGCAAGGTTGATTTTCCTGTGTCAAAGAAAATGTTGCGGAGTGCAATCTTGCTACCGATTTTGATGTTTTTCAAGCGAATTTCTTTGTCAACAAGGTTGTCAGCGCTTCCGTTTGGAATGTCAAAGTTCTCGGAGTGGAAAAGATATCCATCGGCTTTTACCGCAATTCCGTAGTTTTTACCTGAATTAAGCGAGATAATGAATTTACCTGTCGCGCTGTTTGTTGTGAAGTTTTGAATGACTTTACCTGTAGCATTATCCGTGATTTCGATTACTGCTTCCACGGCTTTATTTGTCATGTCATCTACTGTCAAACCTTTAAATACCGTCAAACTTTTCTTTTTCACTTCGACAGTTGCTTCCACTTCGCCATCTTTCATAGGCATAATGATAGAAGCCAACAGGTAATCTTGCGTCACGATAGCTGGTTGCTTCTCTGGTCCCCAGAAAGTAACTTTGTAGATATCAAATCCACCCTCACCCCCATCGCGGTTAGACGAAATGTAGGCGAATTTTCCATTTGCAGTAGACGCAAAGAAGAAATCGTCATACGGTGTGTTAATTGGATAACCCATGTTTACAGGTTTTGTCCATGTGCCATTTACTTTTTTAGACACAAAGATGTCATATCCACCCATAGACTCGTGTCCTTCTGAAGCCATATACATCGTTTCGCCATCTAAATGCAAGAATATTGGACCATCGTGAAAACGTGAGTTAACAGGAGCAACCATTACTCCCATTCCATACGTTCTTTCTTTAAATGACTCAATCCCTGAATTCATAATATCAAATCCGTTTGAACGATTGGCGTTATCACGCGCATAATAAATTCTGTAATTATCAAAATCGTATGATGCATAACGCTCGTTTGCTTTTGAATTGATATTGTGGTGCAACAATTTTGGTTCAGACCAATCCAAACCTTTCAAAAAGGACTCGTAAATATCCAAATGGCCACCGTTATCTTTGTGCAACAGTAATTTTGTTCCATCGTAATACAAGTTGTTTACCACATCATCTCCAGTTGAATTTACCGAACCTTTTAACGGAATTGCTTTTTGCCATTTACCATCCACAATTGAAGAGCTGTAAATATCAAAATCGTAATTTCCTACTTCATTTGGTGTATTCTTATTGGGTCTATTTGAAGAAAATACTATTTCGGCACCATCTGTAGTAATTGAAGGTGCAATTTCATCCTGATCAGAGTTCAACTCTTTCATGTTGTCCACCCATGCACGAAGTTCATTTCGCTCATATTGTTCTCCAAGTTTACACTGACCTTTTCGTTGAGAGACAAATTTTGAGAAATTATCCGCTTTTTTATAACTGTCTTCAAACGCTTGGAAAGACTTTAGTGCTTCGCTATACTTTCCTTGAAATTGTTTTACTACTCCTACATAATAGGGCAAAAACGGATCGCACTGAGGATCTAATTCCTGAGCACGTTCAATCAGCTTTATCCCTTTATAAGGTGATGTCGAATAGATATATGAAACGCCTAATTTAAAATTCAACACCGCATTATTTGGGTTGAACTTTTGCGCAGTTTCATATTGTTGTATTGCCTGATGAAAACTCAACCCAGGTTCTTTCGTATCAAAAATTGCCTGATTACCAAGTTCAAAAAATTCATCTCCAGCTTTAATTGCATCAGTAGCTTTTTTCAAACCTTCTTTGTCTTCTTTAAAATTCGCCGATTTAAAATCTACATTTTGCGCTGACACAGTCCATGAAAGGCAAAAAACTATTGTGAGTAAGAATATATTATTTTTCATTGTTTTTGTATTAAAATCCACAGTTAGTTGAATTGTAAACTTGACCAGCATTTTCGCCCAATTGATCTGCTTTCTCCCAATCTTCACACGCTGCATTCATATCGCGCAACATTTCGTTAGCCATTCCCCTATTTACATAAGCAGGACCGTAATTTGGGTCAATTTTAATTGCTTTGTCAGCAAAGTCTTTTGCTTTAGCGTAGTCTTTTTTCTTAAACATCACTCCCGACATGTTAGAATACGCTGGGGCATAATCCTTATTCACAGAAATCGCTTTTTCAAAATCGCTTTTTGCATCATCAAATCGACCTTGTTCCATTTGTGTTGCTCCGCGATTATTCAACGCTAAATGAAAGTTGGCATCAATACTCAATGCTCTGTTGAAAGCAGCCATAGCTCCTGCATAATCTTTCATGTGTTTTTTAGTCGTACCAATATTATTCAATACAAAAACCAAATTCGGATTTTTTCGCAATGCCGTTTCGTATTCTGTAATCGCTTTAGCATATTCCCCTTTCATACGGTAACAACTTCCTTTATCGTTGTATGCATACGCAAAGTCAGGTTTCAACTCGATTGTTTTGTTGAACATCGTAATTGCACCGTCGTAATCTTGTTGCAAAAAGCGCAATGTCGCATAGTTGTACCAAGCTTTGTCGTCACTTGGATTCAACTTCACCGATTTTTCATAGTCCTGTTCTGCAGCAGAATATTCATTTTTGCCTTGAAGCGCTCTCCCTCGTTGAAAATACGCCTTTGTATACGATGGGTCTTTCTCAATAAGTGTATTCAATGTTTTTACTGCGTCGTCATAACGACCTGCTTCATTTTCAGCTACAGCTTTGTTGTAATAAGCTGCTGTAAAGTTTGGATCTGCTTTCACCGATTTGTCAAACTCCTTGATTGCTTCTGCGTAAGATTTCTTCTCAAACAATGAAATCCCTTTATTGTAAGCTTCCTGAGATTGCGCAATTGCAGCGTTGGTTTCATTCAGTGCGGCAATCGAATCGCGATAAGCTTGCTCTTGTGGAGTAAGCTCGACTTCTTGTCCGCCTTGTGCAATGGAATGTTGTCCGAATGCACACATCGCTCCGAACAATAATATAATTTTTCCTTTCACTTGTGTCGTTTTTAAATTTGTAATAGTTCTGTGAGTCGATAAAAATAATAGAATCTAGAGAATAAGTGAAATTTAGTTTTCAACAATTAAAAACGCAGTTCGCAAGTATTCTGTAGATATCATACTCACAAATTGACGGCGGTCTCACGAATCTCCTGTGGAGCTAGGCGCCATCCAGTTCACTCTAGCTTCAAAAATTTAAAATGGCCGTCCTAGCAATCACCTTTCTACGATAAATGAACTTTACATAACCGTTTTGATAGTTTAAATCCTTTTCCTCTCCATTAACTTCAATTAAACTGTTATTTTTGAACAAATTTTTATGATGGAGTTCAAAAAAGATGTTGATTTAAAGCCTCTCAATACGTTTGGGATTTCTGTTCAAGCTTCATTTTACAGTGTTTTTAAAACTGTAGATGAACTTAGAAATCTTTTATCCAATTCCCCAACTGACAATGTGATGATTTTGGGTGGTGGGAGTAATGTATTGTTTAAATCAAACTTTGATGGTACTATTCTTCGCAATGAAATCGGTGGAATTAAAGTTGTAAAAGAGACAGATGAGTACAGTTATGTGAAAGTAGGTGCTGGAGTTGTGTGGCATCACTTTGTATTGGACTCTATTTCACGAAATTTAGGCGGAATTGAGAATTTATCGCTTATCCCAGGCAGTGTGGGAGCGAGTCCTATGCAGAATATTGGTGCTTACGGAGTAGAAATTAAGGATGTATTTCACGAATTGGAAGCGTATCATATTCAGTCTGGTGAAGTACATAAATTCGATAATGAATCTTGTCAATTTGGTTATCGAGAAAGTGTATTCAAACGTGCACTGAAGAATCAATATATCATTCTTAATGTCACTTTTAGGTTGAGCAAGAATCCGTCAATCAACACAAGTTACGGTGCAATTAATGACGAGCTTCGTGTAATGGGTGTTATCAATCCAACGATAAAAGACGTCAGCAATGCAGTCATTAATATTCGCCAAAGTAAACTCCCCGATCCAGCAGAAATTGGAAATGCGGGCAGTTTTTTTAAGAATCCAGTTGTCGGCAACAGTTTCGTAAAAGATCTTCAGAAAAAGTATCCCAATATGCCTACGTACACCGTGGATGAAAATCATTCAAAAATTCCTGCAGGATGGCTTATCGAACAAGATGGCTGGAAGGGGAAACGTTTTGACAATTACGGTGTTCACGCAAAGCAAGCACTTGTTTTGGTAAATTACGGCGGTGCTCAAGGAAATGACATTCTGAAATTATCTGAGCAAATTATCGCTTCAATAAAGGCAAATTTCGGAATTGAGTTGGAACGCGAAGTGAATATTGTTTAGTGTTCAATGTGTATGAGGTAATGTAGGGACGGACGGCCGTTCGTCCCTACATTACCTCGTAACGTTTATGATGTTTCAATTAAAATTCTGCTTCCACAGAAAATTCAATGCGTTCTTTTGTAAATGGGTGTGTAAATTCGAGCCACTCAGCATGCAAATGTAATCGCGAACTTCTTTGTCCGTACAAATCATCGCCAACTATTGGTGCTTTTAACCCTAGAGGGTGAGCTGAATGAACCCGCAGTTGGTGAGTGCGACCTGTAATCGGGTAAAAACGGATTCTCGTTTTACCGTCTTTACGTTCAATTACTTCCCATTCTGTTTGAGCAGATTTTCCGTGTTCGTAACACACCAATTGTCTCGGCCTGTCATCTAAATCTACTCGCAGAGGTAGGTCAATCATTCCATTTTCACCATTCACTTCACCCTCAAGTAAAGCTAAATAGCGCTTTTTGACTTTTCTGCGAATGAATTGGCTTTGCAAGTGTTTGTGAATTTTTTCATTCTTCGCTGCAAGTAACAAACCCGATGTCGACATATCAAGTCTGTGCACCAATAAAGGCCCTGTAGCATCGGGATACATTTCTTTTAAACGCGTTTGAACTGAATCGTTAATTGAGATTCCTGGAACAGATAAAAATTCAGCCGGCTTATTTACGATCACAATGTAATCATCTTCAAAAACGATGGGCAATTTTTTTCCGAAAGCTGGATTGACAAGCATAGGATTGTCGTCAACCTTTAGTCCTTTGAGCATGTGTCCCAAGATTGGCTCACACTTGCCTCTGCAAGCGGGATAAAAATGACCGTGAATTCGAACTTCAGATTTAGGTGAAGCTCCCCACCAAAACTCGGCCATACAAATAGGTTTCAACCGATTCAAATATGCGTACTGAAGTAGTTTTGGCGCTGCACATTCCCCTGCTCCTGCTGGCGGTAGAACTGATGCTGTAGGTTTGAAAATATCAAACACATTTCGTTCTTCACCTTGTGCATTTAAGAAGTTGTATTGCTCAAATAACTGATTTTGCAATTTTGCGGAGCGTTCTCGACGTTCATTTTTAAGCACATTAATTTTCTCCACAAAAGCATCATATTTCAGCTGACTTTCGTCGATACTTACTTTCCATTTTTTGACTAAATCTTTATGAAAATACTGCCCTTTTAAACTCTCGTATTTCAATTCTTCAATTAGTGCTTCGTATTCACTTTCAGAAATATGCTGAGCTGATTCGCGCTTTTCTTGGCGTTGGCGTTTAGAATTTTTCAATGCAAGTTTGCTTGCTGAAATCTCAGCTTCAGCTTGATCCTTTAATTTTTGTAAATCATTCTTCAAGCTAATTAAATCAGCTGAATTTTCACTCAATTCGACTTCGCTATTCAGTTGATTCAGCACCTGCATTCCCCTTCCGAAAAAGCCGTCGGTTGTGAGCATGTCAAATACAGGAGGAACAAATTTTTCGTGAAGATTGCTGTTTGCTAATTTCCCTGAAACGGCAGAGAGGTAGCCTAATTCTCCCGCTTCATTCTCCACCACCAATACACCAAACATTTTACCGATTACCAATCCTTCTTTTTCAGAATCTAATCCAAAATTGTGGTCTAATTCAAGTGTAGAAAGGTATTCTTGCAACTCTTCAGCAGCCAACTTCGCCAGAGGATGAGGCTCGTAATAAAAGGGAAAAGTAAATTTTTCTGGAAGCGGAATACCTTCGAGCGAACTATTGAATCGAGTAAAATATGATGGAAATTCAGACATCAATGCAAAGGTAATCCGAAGCAGTGGGATTACGATGCAAACGACTAAATTATTTCTTTACATATTGAGTCAGAATGACGATACGCTGCCCTTCAACTTTACCTTCTATATGCTCGGGATTGTCATGAACCAATGTAATATTTCGCACCGCAGTTCCGCGTTTTGCTGTAAAATTTGCTCCTTTCACTTTCAGGTCTTTAATCAATACAACCGTGTCTCCTGCTACTAATTCAACTCCATTACTATCCACGTGCTTCACCGCATCATCAGATGATTGACCTTCTTTTGCCCAAGCAAGTGTTTCATCGTCTAAGTAAATCATATCGAGTAAATCACTTGGCCAACCTTCACCTTTGAGTTTATTCAACATACGCCAAGCCACAACTTTAACCGCATCCACTTCGCTCCACATACTGTCATTTAAACAACGCCAATGGTTCGCATCAATCTCTTGTTCACCCGTCAATTGGTCATTGCAAGTTGAACATGCGTGTACGCAGTCGTCTGCATTACTTCCTGATTTTGGTGCTACAACAAAGACCTTAAGTCCTTCCGTAGAACCACATAATTCACATACATTTCCGCTGCGTATTGCCAGTTGTTTTTCCATTGTGTTGCATTATTTTTCGCGCACAATGTACGAATTTCGACGTAGTAATCTGGTATTTAGATATTAGACTGTTAGAAATTAGACAAAAGACTGTGATAAAATCGTTTGATTTTCAATCAAATAAGGATGATTAAAAGTTTTCAACTTTCACATCAGATTCCTCTAAAATATAAAAACCATCTATTGTCTAACAGTCTAATCTCTTTCATATAACACTTACTGTTTTTGCGTAGTGTATAGAACACAGATACGACGGATTAGGCGGATTTACACTGATTTTATTAAAATTTTTCAACGCCCCATAAAAAGAGATGAATGTCACTTTAAGG
>CAYUQU010000021.1:0-46244 GCA_964447015.1 uncultured Flavobacteriales bacterium | reverse complement strand
TGCAAGTAATACAGGTTGTAGTATGTGGACACATATAAAGATGATTCTTTTTTTATTGTTTTTCTCATAAAACAGATTTGTAGATGAACTGAAATTGGCAATTACACCACCGCCAATATCATATGCTAAAAGTAATAGTATGAAGATTTCCCATTTCTTAAACATGAAATCAAAAGATAATACCCATACAACTATAACTGTAAAAATGGCGATTACTTGAATCAAAATAATGTCAAGCCAATTAGATTTTTCACCTAGAACATCATGTAAAAATTTGGGGATAATTATATTGTTTTTCATTTTTTTTTACTTTTTAAAACTATTTGCTTCTACCTCTTCAGCTGTAAGACCAAAAATTGGAGGAGTTTTTACATCTAGTATATTGAGGTATAAATATAGTTGAGCACGGTGATGAATTTCATGTTCAATCATTGCTCTTAACCATTTCCAGATAACCATTTTAGCATCTCCCGGTGTTGTACATTTTCTTTGTAAATCTTCATTACTTATACTACTGAAAATTTCAATTGATTGACGGTGCAGTTCATGGAAGTAATTAACGACATTCTCAGGTCCATCTGCTAAATTTTTTCCGCAACCGTGATAGCTACTTTTACGTCCAGCGATTGTTTCTGCAAACATGTATCGTTCAATAGTTGCTATATGTCTGATTTGATCTGCAATTGTGAATTTCCCCTTTCTGTATGCAAAGTCGAAATGCTCATGAGGGATGATTTCGATTAGTTTATTTGTTCTTTCTCTTATTCTTTTGTAGTAATCGAGAAATGAATTTACAGTTGTAATTTCCATCACTTACTTAGTTTTATAGTTTTTCAAAGCAATTAACGTTATTGTTGCAGTCGCACACAGTTGTTCTTGGTTATTACTTACAACAAATACATTAGAGGTGCACACAGTCAATGTTTTTCCTGATTTTAACACACTTGAGCGAACAATAAGTAATTCTCCCTTAGCTGGTGCAAGAAGATTTAATTTGTATTCAACGGTTAATACAGAATCTTCTGGATTCATTAGAGAAAAAGCTGCATAGCCTCCAGCGGTATCGGCAAGTGTGCTTATCACACCTGCATGAAAATATTTATTTTGTTGGGTGAGACTCTCATGATAAGGTAGATGTATCTCACACATTCCTGGTTCTATTTGATTCAGCTCTGCACCAAGATGCTTCATGAACTTTTGTTGATCAAAACTTGATTGTACTCTGCTTTTATATTCCATAATTAATTTGTCTTATTGAAGTATGTAATTCCACGAGTGTTTATCTTCAGTTAATCCCTTACGAACATCTTGAAGCTGCTTCTTCAAAACATGAAGTATCGCGTTTTGATTGACATTAGGTGTATATTCTGTACCCTTAATATCTATCAATTCAATTGGAGAAATAACAGCAGCAGTTCCGACACCAAAGGCTTCTACGTTTTTTCTATTTCTAAAAGCTTCTTCAAGTTCTTTATAGCTTATTTCTCGTTCTTCTACGTTGATGTCCAAATCCTTTGCAAGTGTAATTATAGAATCACGTGTTACACCATCAAGTATCGAACTTGATAAAGGAGGAGTTATTAAAACATTGTCTATAACAAACATCACATTCATTGTTCCAGATTCTTCAATAAATTCATGATATTTCCCATCTGTCCAAAGTACCTGGTCAAAACCATGTTCATTCGCTTTTTGTGTTGGATAAAATGCACCTCCATAATTCCCTCCACATTTTGCAAATCCGGCACCACCCTCAACGGCTCTTACAAATTCAGTTTCCACTTTAACCTTCAAGTTAGAGGAATAATAACTAGCCATTGGCATGCATACAATCATAAAAAGGTATTCATCAGACACTTTTACACCCAAACGAGGTTCAGTAGCAATTACAAAAGGGCGTATATATAGAGAGCTTCCTTCGGTATCAGGAATCCAATTTTTTTCTAAATCAATCAATGTATGTATTGCGTCCATGAATAAATCTTCAGGAATGGTAGGCATACACATCCGCTCTAGAGACTTGTTCATTCTTTGCTGATGTTTTTTAGGACGAAAAATATTCACTTTTCCATCTGACTGAATGTATGCTTTTAATCCTTCAAAAATTGTTTGGCCATAATGAAAACATAAAGCTAAAGGGCTTAGTGTTAAATCATGAAATGGTTCAATTCTAGGATTATTCCATTTACCATTTTTATACTCTGCAAGAAATACATGATCCGTCGGATTTTTTCCAAAGACAATTTTATTTGAATCATAGCTGCCTAATCGACTATTTGTTGAAAGTTCAACTGGAATTGTGTTTACTGTTTTCATAATTTATTATATTTTTTATCAAGGATGTTTAATTATTTTCAATATCAAAAATTAGTTGTTCAACTATTTCCCTACATGACTTTCTTTGTGCGTATCGTGATGATTGACCAGCCCAAAGGTTCACGTAGTTTTTATTATTGGTCTTTTTAGCTTGTTTTCTTATTTCACCAGTCAGTGAATTTTGAATAGGGTATGTGGGAATTTCCAAGTTGGATTCATCAATGTTTTTAATAAAATCATTCACAATTCCTCTTGCCCATTTTCCTGAAAACGATCGAGTTAATTTTGTATCAATGTCTTTTGAAATGGAAATTTCATTTTTGTAGCTGTCAATTGCAAGACTTTCATCTGAATTGATAAATGCACTGCCTAATTGTACACCTTTTGCTCCCAAACTGATTGCCGCGTTGTATGTTCTTTTATCGAAAATACCTCCTGCTGCTATCACAGGAACTGAAACGGCGTCGCAAACTTGTGGAATGAGCGAAAAACTGCCGATTTGAGGGAGTAAATCACTTTTTAGAAAGCTTCCGCGATGTCCACCTGCTTCAATACCTTGCGCACATACAATATCTACTCCTTTATCTTCAAGCAATTTTGCTTCTTCGGAACAGGTGCAAGTACCAATTAAGATAATATTATTCGCTTTTAGTTTTTTTAATGCTTCGTCAGATAAAATTCCGAAAGTGAAACTGACAATAGGTATTTGTTCCTCAATAATTAAGTCTACTTGAGTATCGTGTGAATGAAAAGTAAAATTGGAGGAGTTAAGATCTTTGGTTGGCAAGTTGTTTTCATGGCTTAATCGATTCAATAATTGAGTCATTTCTTCAACTTGTCTTTTTGCCGTATCCGAAATAAGTGGAATTTCATGAGCAAACAGATTCACTGCAAAAGTATTACTTGTTAATTGTTTGGTTTCATGTATTAACTCCTTACTTCTTTCAACGCTTAATCCTCCTAAAGGAAGGGAACCAAGACCTCCTGCATTAGCAACAGAAGCTACCATTTTTGGAGACGTGACACCCAACATAGGAGCTTGTATAATAGGGTATCTGATGTTTAATTTTCTCGTTATGTCATTTTCCCAATTCATTGTTTCGTTTTAAAATTTCTTGTATTGTAGCAAAATGATGGTCATCATGCTCTGCAATAAAGAGCATTAAATCAATGACCCTCATAGGTTGTTTTAAGCGAGGATGAACAGAGCTTTTTGTAAAATCATTATGCAGAAAGCTGTCAAGTAAGCTAACGGTTTCAGCTCTTGAAGTAATAAAACTTTCTAAGAGATAGGATATAGAAGAATGATTGAAATTCGATTCATTAGTAAGCGTATTGTTTAAATCAGCTGGAGACATTTCAGGTATGCTCTGAATTATTTCCTTAAATCTTTTTTGCCATAATGCTTCTAAGACAACTAAGTGTCCAATGTTTTCTTTAATCGACCATTCATTTTCTGATTTCGCAATGAGCAATTCGTTAGAAAGGCTTGCAACCGTATGCTTATAACGAATGGGGGCGGATTCAAGACGCTTATACAGTCCATCGTACTTCTCCATTCCAAAGGTGAAATTAAATTTCTTCTCAAACCATTTTGCAGTATTCATGCCTGATTAATTATTTATTGATTTTTTCCATTCTTGATATACGCGTTCCATCTGGAGTGTGTGCGTATGATTTTCATAATACTTTAGCCATTGCCACATTTTCATTGTGCCATTCTCGGAGTGTTCAATTGTATTTTCCCACATTTCAAAAGGGATTTGTCGGATAAGGTTGTAATTCATTTTTCTTAGTAGACGATACAGTTCTAAAGCATCATCTATATTTTGGTTGTTATAATATAACAGATGCGCCCATAAATCTTGATTATAACCTAAAACCTGACTACCTGGTTCTGCAATAAATCTACGACATCGGATATACGAATTCACTTCGCTATCCGTAAGGTGGATAATATTCTGGCGAATTGTCCATTTATTAAAGGGAGGGGGCCAATCCCAAATCTCTCTCGGGATATTGTTCAAGCAAGTTAGGATTTTGTCGTATGATTTACCGTAACTTTGAATTAATCTACTTATTTCTTCATTTGTTAAGCTTTCCCTTAAGGCTAACTCCATTTTGATGTTTGCACGATCATAAATCCCTTCTTCCACAGGGATTTCTATAAATCCTACTTGTCTATAAATGTTTATTGCTATTGATTGCCGGGTATTGGAATAGAGTATTATGGTTTTTGCCTTCATTTTCTTTGCTTCTTCAATGGCACTCTTGCACAATAATTTACCTACACCTAAACCTCTTGAGTTTTTATCAACCGCCATTTTTGTCAACTCAAATAATCCATCATGAATTTTTTTTAAAGCTACCGTTCCAATGATAGTACTATTGTGTTTGGCAAATAATATTTTTCCACCGTCATTTAATATTGCCTCTTTAGGATTTTCTAATACATATTTATCTTTCAATTCTATTGTATAATGTTCCTCAATCCATGCTCTATTTAAAGACTCAAAAAATGAGGCATACTTATTTTTGAATTCTACAATTTCTATCATTTTTTCTTTATACTATGTTTGAAAACAAAACTTAATCAAGCTATTCTGATTGTCTTATTTTAGTTCTTTTTTGTGACTCTTTTTCATATATGGAATAAATAAATCATCATTCTCTACAAAAATGTAATAAATTTAATTACCGATACAGATACAATTTTTGTATTTTTAACCGTAACAGTTTTGTATTATGAAGACTTCAAAAAATGAATTAAAATATTTACGAATTGCAAAGAATATTGAACATAAAATTGAACACAACCTTTTCAAACAAGGGGATAAGCTTCCATCATTAAGATCAATATGTAGAGAGCACGGAGTAAGTATGAGTACAGCTTTACAAGCGTATCATCATTTAGAAAACAAATCATTAATTGAGCCAAGACCTCAATCAGGTTTTTTTGTTTCCATGTCGCCTAAACAGTTATTAAAATTGCCTAAAATCAGTAAACCAAAAGAAACTTTGAAAAATGGAGATCTCGATGAGTTGGTAGCTAAAGTGTACAATAATCTTGGAGATCAAAATAAGAATATTCGCTTTTCCCTTGGTGTTCCAGACATTGATTTATTACCTATAGCAAAACTAAACAAGGGAGTGGTACATGCCATACGAAATATTGAAGGAAGTGGTGTGGCTTACGAGCATCCTCTTGGGAATAGACAATTACGGGAACAAATTGCACGGTGGTCGCTTTCAATGGAAGCAAATTTAAATGCTGATGACATCATCACTACTGCGGGTTGTTTAAATGCAATATCATTCTGTCTTATGGCACTTACTAAGCGCGAAGATACGATTGTAATAGAAAGCCCAGTTTCCTTTGGGATGATACAAGTAATTCAAAGTCTTGGTTTGAAAATTATTGAGCTTCCTACTCATCCAGAAACAGGGATAGAATTAGATGCTCTCAGAAATGTACTGGCGAAGAATAAAGTAAAGCTGATATTGCTAATAAGTAACTTTAGTAATCCACTTGGTTGTTGTATGCCTGATGAGCATAAAAAGGAAGTGGTTCGCTTAATTGAAGAGTACAACATTCCGTTAATTGAAAATGACTTGAACGCAGATATTTATTTTGGTTCTCATCGACCAAAATCGTGTAAGACATACGATGAATCAGGTTTAGTATTATGGTGTGGCTCAGTATCTAAAAGTCTTGCCCCAGGTTATCGAGTAGGTTGGGTTGAGCCTGGGCGATTTAAAGAACAAATTCTTCAAGTCAAGATGTATCATACAATTTCTTCTACTTCTATCACAGAAGAAGTGATTGCAAATTTTTTAGAAACTGGTAGATATGAGTCTCATTTACGAAAGCTAAGGCAAACATTATATTCGAATTATCTACAATATATCAGGGCAATAAATGAATATTTCCCAGATGATACAAGAGCAAGTCGACCACAAGGTGGGTTTGTGCTATGGCTTGAGCTCAATAAAAAAATTAATACTACTGAACTCTATGATCATGCCATTAAACATCATATAAGTATTGCTCCTGGTAAAATGTTTACACTCCAAAATCAATTTTCAAATTGTATGCGGATATCTTATGGTTTGTGTTGGAATGAAAAAATTGATAACTCATTGAAAACACTGGGTCATATTACAAAGAATATGATTTAAATGAGGTTTCTTTCTTGTTATCTCCTATTGAGCTTCCTCAAATAAAAGATTAGATTTTTTCGAAGAGCTCTTTTTCTACTTGAAAGTTAAAAGAGGTTTCATTGTATTTTAAGTGATTTATCACATACCCTGAATAACCAATATGCTTTAATATCAACTTGTTAATCAAATTATTTAAGCGTAAGGATATTTCATAAATTTTCAAGAAATCTTCTGATTTCTCTGAGTCACTGACTTGCCGACCATGAAGAAAGTTATTTCGGTTATCAATTGCTTCCAAATCGCCGCTAGTTAAACTAATACCATATATTTCAAATGGCTTAACCAATTTATCTCTATTTGTTGGGTTGTTAATTTTATCTATATTTTTTTTCAGTATTTCTATGGAATCAGGATTTCCTATTTTTTCAATATCATTTTGGAAGCCTTGCAAAACATTTAAGAGTTGTTTACGAAAATCCGTTGCCAATTTTTTATCAGGTATGGGCTTCAACCCTTTGTTCTCTTCTACAATAATATTGGTGATTTTTTCAAGGGCAACTGCATACCCAGCAGGTTTTAGAATCAAACTAGAGGCGTTAGCTTCAAGGATCAATAAAATAAGGACCGCATAATCCTCTTGATTGTGAACTCTGCTGCATAACTGAGAAAATAATTCTGAATTGAATACACTTAGTTTTTTTCCTACTTTTTCTACTGTTTCATCATCTTTTGTATATCCGTATGGGTTGGAATATATAGGATTACAAGTACCATGGGAATCAATAGAGGGTCTCATTTGTTGATAAACAAAGCCTTTGATGTTTTGGAAATCGGGGCTATCAGATTGAAAATAATATCCTTCTTTCTGAATGAAATTAGCGGAAATAAAACCGTAACTAATCAAAATGGAATGACACAGATCAGCAAATTTTTCAAATTCAATTTCTTCTTTACAATCAATTATAAAGTAGTATTGGTCATTCTCTTTTTTTTCATAGATTACAAATTCCAGATCATTTATAATAAAGTTGAAAGCACCATAATTATGAATTTGCTTTTCATCTCTAAACCTTGTTGTTTCGAGAAAATAAGACATTTGGGGTTTATTTGATGGAATAATCAACCTATTATACTTTTTTTCAGCTTCTTCGAGCTGAGAATGTAGTTCATCAATATAACCACTTAAGGTAATTTGACCAGTAAAATATTCATTATGATTGTTCTTTATAAAATTTCCTGCGCTCATTACTAATTGAAGATCTTTTGTGTGCAACAAAGTTCCGTCAATTTCTATATCTAAACTGAAAGGTTCTTCCCTGTCAAATATTGTTCCCTCTATGGTAATATCAAATCCACCGTTTTCTAATCGTGTAAGTATTGCGGAATAATCAAGAATACCATACTTAGGAACAGAAATTAACACTACCTCAGGATTGGCTAATTTTTGAATATATTGGAAAGAAGGATAGAGAAATACCTTAGGTATAGACTTTTTTTCTTCTTTCAATTGATCTTTTAATTTCTGAAGGTCGTCCATTATTGAGAAGTCTTAAAGATTATTGCACCTGTAAAGATACAGAATACCAGCTGTTTTAACGGTTGAGCGTAAGCATTAATTCACCTTTTTCAGTTTTTCATCGTCTGTTTTCAAGCTCATCTTTTTTCTCAACGCATTCATGTCCTCACTCACTTTATGTTCCAAAACCTGCGCATAAATTTGGGTCGTTGCCAACTTGGTGTGTCCTAACAAACGTGATACAGTTTCAATAGGGACGCCATTGGATAATGTTACTGTTGTTGCAAATGTATGTCGAGCAATGTGCATGGTGAGTTTCTTTTCGATGCCACAAATATCTGCGAGCTCTTTTAGATAGGCATTCATTTTTTGATTACTCTTTACGGGAAGTAGCTTTCCTTTGGATTCGCAATAGGGATGGTTTTTGTATTTCTCAAGTATTTCGATAGCAGGAGGGAGCAGTGGCACATTGGATGCTGTACCTGTTTTCTTACGGTTGGTGTAAATCCATTTACCTCCATCGATTCCAATTACTACATCTTTTGGGGTTAGTTTTTCTACATCCACAAAAGCATATCCGGTGTAACAACAAAAGAGGAAGATATCGCGTACTTCATTAATGCGTTCTATTGAGGTTTCTTTGTCGGAAAGTAATTGAAGTTCTTCGGTGGTTAGAATTTCACGAATGACTTTTTTGCTGGAGCATTTGAAATTGCCGAAAGGATTCTTATTGATCCAGTCATTCATAACGGCCATATTCATGACTTTTTTGACGTTTCGGATGTACTTCATGGTGGTATTGTGTGCAATGCCCTGGTCAACTTTTAAGAAGTATTCAAAGTCAACTATGAATTTGTGGTCGAGCTCCTGAAGGAAGAGGTCAGAGCGCTTGAATTGTTTCTTTAAAAACAGCTTTAGTTTGCTCAGCACGGTTTCAAATTTGGTGTGTGTGGATTTTACGACATCAATTCCAATGAGTGCTTTCATTTGGTCGTTGTGATACTGAAATGTTTCTATCAGGGTTCTTTGCTTTTCTCCTTCGCCCAGGTAGCTGTTTTTGATGGTATCTGCTGTGATGAATTGTTCGGTTGATTCTAACAGGTTATAATGCTTATGTAACTCTGTTTTGATTTTGTTGAGGTAGGTGTTTAGGGTTCTGGCTTCTTCAGAGTTGCCTTTGGCTTCTCCAGTGGCCGCAATCCATTTGTTTGGCTCAATTGACCGTCTCGTGGAAAATTGTGCGCGCTTGCTGTTTACTGTGATTCTACAATAGATTGGTGCTTTCCCATTCTTCATTTTGCCTTTGTACAGCCAGAATAGAATTGTGAATGTTTGATTCGTATTCATATTATTTGTGTTTTTGGTTACAGAATTTCTTGTTTTCTTGTATCAAAATCCATCAAAAGTGTATAAAACGAAACCTCTTGTATCCTTTACATATCAAGGGTTTTACTCGAAATCGGTAACCTGTTTTTCAAAAGTACTTGAAAGGTTACCGAATAGGTTACCAACTTGGGTGTGATTTGTTGAATGTTTTGTAAGGGGGTGAAAATGAAAAAGCCCTTAAAACGCGTGTTTTAAGGGCTTTTGATTTGTTTTGTATTTCTACAAAGCGGTCTGGACGGGACTCGAACCCGCGACCCCCTGCGTGACAGGCAGGTATTCTAACCAACTGAACTACCAGACCAAATTTCCTACCTTAAAGGAATTAACAACAGTTAATATTAAGGAATTTGTTTCTTGCCTTTCGTTAAAGGCGTTGCAAAAGTACACATAAATTTTAGTTAGACAAGAAAAAAATGAAAAAAATCAAGAAATAAATTGAGTAAATATGAATGAATTGAAAATCAGCTTATCAATTTAAATTATCATAGTAATATTCGACATCCTCACTTGCTAGTATAATCCAAAAACTATACTAGAAGAGAAAAACAGAGTTGATTTGAGCTCCCTCATCTCCTATATCTAGAAACACGCTCTCTTTATTCTTACCTTTCTTTAAAAAAGTTTTTCCGATATTTACGTTAAATAGAAATAACAGTTTTGAAATATCAATTATGAGATATGTTTTTATAATTACATGCACTTTTATATGTTCTTTCTCCTTTTCGCAATTGTATATTGGAGAAGTTGCAACCCATGACGGTTTTCAGTACATGACTTTGGAAATCAAAAAGGACAGTACGTTAATTTCATTTCCTTATGCTTTCAATCAAACCTTTGATTTCGGTTTTTCTGCTAAAGATGGGAAATCATTCATCGTCAAAGCAAGATCAGAACAACGAGAGTTTATCGTGAAAAATATCAGCACTGACAAAGTTGAACTGGAGACAAAATTTACGGGCTACAAGCAGAACATCACTCTAAAACGTCAATTGGATTCAATAAATGAGAGGGAGCTTAGCCAGTGTACAGGGAACTTTATTGACGAAAATGGAAACAGAGTGATTGTCTATGCACGAAGAGATAAATTGTATTTTATGTCGCCCTACACTGAAGAAAGTGCTTCAATGAAACCTATTGGGAAAAATATGTTTTGGAGCACATCAGGCGAGACCACCACGTTTTTGAATAATACAACGAATAAATTTCAACAAATTTCCATCACAAATAGGCACGGAAAAGAAGCTAAACTCAAACGCTCTCATGAATATTCTGTAAAAGAGGACTGGGTAATGGTGGATGGAGATTCTATCTATGTGAACTTATTCATTCCAGATCTAAAAGAAAAAATGCCAGCGTGTTTATTACTGCCAGGAGGTGGTGCTCAACCTCAAATGGATAATGCGGAATATGAAGCGCGTTTTTTTGCATCTTATGGGATGATTGCAATGACATTTGACAAGGTGGGTGTAGGTAAATCCAAAGGGCGAAGTTTTGAAAATTATACCTTCCAAGAAAAAGCAGCTCGTTACCAACAACTTTTTGAATACCTCAAAAACCATGAGTTGGTAGACTCAAAAAAAGTAGGATTACACGGTCCGAGTGAAGGCGGCAGGCTAGCACTAATGATGGGTGAAAAATTAATCGATGAAATTGCTTTTATCAACGCCACAGCTGCTCCGATAATGACAATGAAGGAAGGACAGTTGTATGCTGTCAATCACTACCATCGAAACCTTGGTTTATTAGAAGAAGATATAGTTGTGCTGAGCGACATTTGGAAGTCTTATTATGATGGCATCATCAATGAGAAAATTGACACGACTAACTTTTCGTTGATTCGTGAATTACAATTAAAATACAATCGCTTATTCATACCGCCAACAAGTGAAATTATTCCAGTATCTCCTAAAAGAGAAGATTTATTAGATAATAGTATCGTGACTGAAGCCAACAAGCTTGTTTGTCCTGTATTTTTGCAATATGGAGAAAATGATCAGCGCGTAAATCCAACACGCTCTTTACAAAACTTCTATCAGAATATTTCAGACAGTTTAGATGTTACAGTTGAGTTATATCAACGGGGAAACCACTCAATGATGACCCCCGAATCCCAGATTTGTACTGGATACGCTTATGATAAAATTAAGTGGTTAAAAAATATAAGTATATTACAATGAAACAGTTAATTATCATAATGACATTTGTTGTCACTGGAATTTCTTTCGGTCAAAATGAAAAAGATTCTACAGTAGTACTGATGAATCAAATACTGGAAGTTAACAGAGAAATGGAACGTGAATTCAACAAAGGAAATTACGCTATAATCGGTGAATACTATTCTGACAGTGCAGCTATGGTAGGAAACAAGGTTGAAATTATTGGGAAATCAAATCTGATCAATTATTGGAGCAAGTTTCAAAACGCACATGAATGGAAACTCGAGAATATTGAAATTAAGATCTTAGCTCCCAATGTAGCTTTACAAAGAGGTTTTTCAATTATATCCTACTACAATAACGACACACTTAAAACCTCAAAATCCATTTTCTCATTGATTTGGATTAAAAATGACAATGAATGGAAGATTTTAGTTGATCATTTTTCACCTAGGTGAGTTTTTTTAAAAATTTTAAGCCTAAAAAAATCTTTCACGAATTCAGAAGTAGCCTTTCCACCTTTTTAATTAACTTCACAATAACTCAAAATTAAAAAAACTGTTGCTTGACAATCACAAACATTAAATCTCCACTCATATGAAAAAAGCCCTCATCACTCTCCTCCTCCCCATAATCTCACTAAGCACCCACGCCCAAAGCGAAACCCCGCAACAATGCATCGAATCGTTTTTTGTAGCTTTTCATCAAAAGGACACAGCAGATATGCGAAGCGCTCTACATGAAGAAATCGTCATTAAAACAATCGCAAACATAAAAGAAGGACCGACATCAATTATGGTGGATAATGCAGACGATTTTCTAAACTCTTTTGCTAAGATTCCAGATGAAATGGCATTTCGAGAAGAAATCGAATCATACAAAGTCGAGGAAGATGGAAAATTAGCACATGTGTGGACTCCTTATTCGTTTTACGTAAATGAACAACTTTCACACACTGGAGTCAACTCGTTTGTGTTAGTGAATTTTGACGGAAAGTGGAAAATTGTGCATTTGATTGATACACGGGTTAAGACGGGGTTAAAATAAACCTAAAAACACTTTCGGTAGGTTATTATTTAACTCTGATCTCCTCTGCTGTGTCATTTTGAAAACAACCTTTTCTCCCATTCCCTTTTATATTGAGCATATTATCATTAGCTTTAGTAAAAATTAATCCCATGAAAATCATTTTTTCTATTCTCTCAATATTTAGTTTTATACATATCAATCACGCTCAAACAGTTGAATTTATTGAGCCTCGAAACACGCAAGAGTTTAATGATGTGGAGTTTACACATTATTCAACTTCTACTCATCACTACATACTTCAAGATGTGTTCGTTATGAATATGCCCGTCAATAGAAAAATTCAACTTGACTCGTATGATTCGAACTATAAAAAAGTAGGGTCAAACCTTTTAGAACAAAACACTTTAAAACCCGATGATGCCAACATTTATGAAGGATTTCATGTCATAAATGACCAGTTGTTTTTATTTAAATCACATTTAATAAAAGCAGAAGGCAAACATGCGGTGAATTATTACCCAATCAATGAGCAATGTGAACGCGGAGCTGGTACGGAATTAACTCACTTTAAAGCCGACAAGGCGATGAATGCAGGGAATTTTCATGTAACAGTAAGTCCTGATGGATCAAAAGTCCTCATTTTTGGTGAAATGCCTTTCGAGAAAGAGGGAAATGAAAAATGTATGCTGTGGGTTTATGATAAGAGTTTTAATCTTTTGTGGGAAAAAACTTATGATTTCCCATATCCAAGTGTAAAAGGCCCAGTAAATGAATTTGCAGTAAATAACTTAGGTAATGTATTCATTACTAAACGTGTTAAGATTAAAAAGGAAATGGATTTTCAAGCTCTTTTTACGTTTACAAACAATGGATCTTCTGTAAAGGAAACGAAGTTGGACATGAAAGAGAATCTTATAATCTCCTCTTCTTCAACTTCTTTTGACAAGGACAATAATTTCGTGCAAGCAGGTTTCTATTTCTCCGATAAAAAAGTGGGAATTAACGTCTCCACTCCTACTGGTGTATTTTATGTGAAAGCAAATGGCAGTTCAGGTGACATTCTAAGTTTGACAGCAACTGACATTAAAGGAAGAGAAAATTTGACAGCTCGTCAACTCATTCAGTTGGATGGCGGTGATTATATTTTTTCAGGAGAACAACTTTTTGAGAAACAAGATCTTATAAATCCTGGAGCAACTACAAACCCTCAGTACAATTACGAACATACCAACCGTTCTATATTTCTTTACAGAATAAATAGCGCGACAGGAGGTCTTACTTGGAGTCGTCAAATAGAAAGAGAAGTAAAATCGATGAATGATAATGGGAAAACAAATTCATTTTTTATTTGGGAAACAAATCAGGGTGAGTTAGCTGTGTTGTTTAGAGACCATTTATATAAATACGATACTCCTGATGCGAAAGTTGTAGGTCCTGGAATGGCAAATATTTTTAATGCGGCAACGCACTTTTTAAATATTGAAACAGGAGAGACTTCAAAAACAATGGTGTGTAGAGAAGAAACGATGGGTGGAAAACATGGAGAGTACATGATCATTCCCCAAACAGCAATGAAAATAGATGGGAATTCAGTTTGGCTGATCAGTGCAAGTAAGGAAAGAGACAAAAATGAACTCGTTAGTACAAAATTAAGTTATTAATTGAATCAAAAGAACATACCTCTTAGCTGTTGAAATAACAGTAGGAAATATTTAATTTCATCAAGTGGCGGAAGAAGATCTAAACTCCTAGTTATTTGGTTTGATTCAAGACAAAATCATGCCTTTTTTCTTTGACTATTGTTTTGACAGCTCCATCGAGTACACCTCCTAACCAAAGCATAATCTGTCCTTGATGTTCTTTCTTTAAAAATGAGAAACTAACTTCTTCAATTGAATCTTGCTCACTTCTTGGGTTTGAGGAATGAATAAACATATTGACAAGAGTAGATAAAATAGGTGCACGTTTCTTGTCTCCATTTCTATCTTTAAGGAAACTCCCCTCTAAATCGGTATATTCAAAAGTCAATTTCCCTTTGCTCATGTCATCTTTTGTACTTCCATTAAAGGTCAATTTTTTCAACTTACCACTCTCTATTCTCAAAGGATATGTGGAGCCAATTAATTCATTAAAGGACTTCAAGTCAATGGTTGAAATTGTGCCATTAAAAGAGGACGAAAGTGGATCATTATAAGGAAAAGATACATTAATTTGTAATTTTCCTGTTTTAAAAATATTCGATGTTGCTTTTAAATTCAAACTACCCGAAATACCTTTAGTATTGAGATTCTCAATCGTACCATTCAATTCATTCAAATAAAGCGTATACACATCACTATCGTTTAAGTAAAGTAATTTTGCTGAAAGAGAGCAATCTAAAAGTTTTACATATTTAATTGAAATAGCTTCACTTATTTCCGATAAACGTTCCATCCACAAAAATTTCGCGCGCTGTTTACTCACTGCATGATTTTTCGTTAAGTCAATATTTGTGTTTGCAATAATCGCAGTGTCTATTGATACAGATTGCTTATCTTTTTCTAAATACTTCACGCCTCTGAGTTTCAGCTCATTGATTTTAATATCACCTCGGAGTTCCTTACCAGCTCTAATTTTCTCATATGGTGGACATAAATGAATATCCCTTAATTCTATGTTACCTTTTATTAATTCTGCCTTAAAACTTCCTGTAGAAGCACTATACTGATCTTTCCCGAAGCTGATATAAAACGTTTCGCTCTCAATAGAAATACTTTTATATCTTTCAACACTTAATAGTTCTGAAAGATTTTCGCTGAATGATTTAAAGTTCTCGGCCTTAAATTCTATATTCTTCAAACTAAAAAGTGTATCTGACATTTTTACATCATTAAAAAATTCTGCTGAACCGTTTGTGATAATGAACTCATTAAAACTCAACTTTGAAATGTATTTTGAGATATTCCTTTTCGTTTCAGCCGAATTCTTGCTTCCACTTTCATTGACATTCTTATCCACAGCTACTGAAATATGTGGCGAATCAATTTTGATTATATCCACGTCCATTGCTGAACGAAAGAAAATATTCCACAGTGAAATCGATTCTAAAGCTATAGATTCACTTTCAATAAAAAGTATGGGGTTCTTTTTTTCTTGCGCAATTACAGTATCCGTTTTCAACTTGACTCCTTTAAGTTTAATCGAAATGGAAGAAAAAGAGACACTATAATCAAGGCTTTCATAATCAACAATGTAAGTATTCCCGTATGAATTGTCCAATTTACGTTCAATGCTACTGATTATAATATTCTCAAGAAAGAAAAATACAAAAACCAATATTAAAAAAATGGAAACAGCCAAAACTCGCAAAGTTCGTCTTAACCATTTCCTTTTAATTTTTACCATCGCCTTTTTATAGATGAGAGCTTACTTATTCAAACTATACTCCACTGTAATTTTAGTGTTCAGCAACTTTGAGATGGGACAATTTTCCTTTGCATCCAGCATAAGTTCCTCAAACTTGTCTTTAGAAATCGTATCTACCTGAGCCTTTAATATCAAATGGGATTTGACAATTGAACCATCCTCGAATTTTATCTCGCACTTCGTTTCCAGTTCCTTTGGAGGAAAGCCTGCATCAGTTAAATTAAATGCCAGTTTCATTGAAAAACATCCTGCATGAGCTGCTCCTATCAATTCTTCAGGGTTAGTACCTTTTCCGTCTTCAAATCGAGTGCTAAATGAATATTGCGTTTTGTCCAACACACCACTTTGCGTTGATAAATGTCCTTTACCTTCTTTTCCCGTTCCTTGCCAATTGGCTGTCGCTGTTCTTATCATAATTATTTTTTGATTTTGATGCAAAATTCTAAAATGCATCGTGTTTATTATCCTTACCTGATTTCATGAACCGTAGGTTTAAAATACATAATTATTCTGAGCTATACAACAAGCAGTACTATTATTTAGGATTGATTAACATACTTTTACTTAGACTCAAGAGCTCGTTTAATTGACGGACTCTTGAGTCTTGAAGTCTAAATCTGACTAAAACCAACAGATACTGCAACACATTAAATAAAATGCAGTACCTTTGCGCGTCGAAAAAAATGAACATCGACTATATAAACATATAAACTGATTAAACATATTTCGACAACTCATTACTTATCAGCATAATGAGTAATTCAACTTCACATTTTTATTTACATGAAGCGTATTAACGAGTACAAAAAATTATTTCAGATTGAAAATGAAATCAATCTAAGCGAATTAAAATCAACTTATCGAAGTTTGGTTAAACAATGGCATCCTGACAAGTTTCAAGATGGGGATCCTATGCAGGAAGAAGCTAAAATCATGGGGCGACGTGTGGTTGATGGCTATCATTTCTTGGTAAGTATTGCACCAGAAACTAAAGTTGCAAATCTTGAAGAATATACAAAGACAACTATGGAATGTGGAATTACTGACATGAAGCACAAAGGGCTTTTGCTTGAAATCACATTCACGGATGGAAATAGTTATGAGTATTTTGGTGTGACAGCAAATGTGTTCAGCAAGTTTATCAACTCAGACAAACAAGTTCGTTTTGCCAAGCGAAGTATCTACAATTCTTATTTGTATCGAAAAGCTAAGAAAGCATTGCAGGAAAACTAGTTCGGTTCTCAATATTGCCATAAAAGGCGTTTAGATATAAAAAAGGTTCTGTTGGAACCTTTTTTTTTGACATACTGTTTCGCTGAACTCCAAACTAACCTCACTGATGGACGCAAACATATTCACAAATACAACCATCAAATTATTATTGCCCGATAAAATTAGGGACGCACGGGCCGTGCGTCCCTACCACATGACCGCACAACAAAACAAAAAAGCCCTAGACATTTCTATCTGGGCTTTGTGGCGCGGGGGAGATTTGAACTCCCGACCTCAGGGTTATGAATCCTGTGCTCTAACCAACTGAGCTACCGCGCCTCGGGCAAAACTATAGTGTTTTGCGGGTGCAAATATAATAGCTTTTTTTAATTACTTTATACTATGAACGATCTTCCTCAAACAAAATTTTCGTATTATGCTTCAAGGTTCTGAAAAACAAGGAAATAAAAATTGCAATTCCAAACACAATTCCATAGTAGTGATGGTAAATAAAACTCCCTGACACAACGGCATCACGAAAAATGTCAATGAAAATAAATCCGATAATTGTTGCTGATACACCAGAGTATTCTCTTCGCAAAATTGTTTTCATTGAAAAGGGAATTGAACTCTTTTCGTAGTTTTTAAACGAAGGAATAAAAGCAGGAACTGATAGAGACCATTTCACATAATCATCGCCAAATTTACGCTCTAAAAAACGTTCCTCTGCAAACATAATTCGCTCGTAATAAAGCCAAAACAAAAGACTTACGACAAGGAAAAACCAAATATTAAACGTATAAATCACAATTCCAATCCACATAAGATAGTTCCCTACATACAATGGGTGGCGCATCGTTGAATAAATTCCTTTTGTGTTCAACGCTTCTGCAACTTGTTCTTTTGTATTACGCCCTGAAGTATTCTTATTCGATGTACCGATTGCAATGGCACGAATAACAAGTCCCGAAAATGCTACAAGAGCTGAAAAAATTAGCAAGGCCATGTAGAGATTATCACTGCCTTCTACAAAAGTATAATCTGTAACATAAATTACAGGGATTGCAGCAATAAAAAGTAAAACAGGAATTTGACCACGATATCTAAATAAAAAATTTCCTGATTTTTCGAAAGAATGTAATAACGCCATCTAAAAGTTTTTATGTATATTTCAGCACACAATAAATAATACTGCGAAGTTATAAATAATTAATTCTTCAAGCATGTCAGAAAAAAAGAAATATGAATTAGAATATCTTTTAAAGGCTTCTCCCAAAGTTCTCTATAATCTTGTTTCCAATCCAAGTGGACTTAGTGAGTGGTTTGCTGACAACGTAAACATCAGTAAAGATGATGTTTACACATTTATTTGGGACGGAGTTGAAGAAGAAGCTCAACTTATCACGCAACGCAATGGTGAAAGTATAAAATGGCAATGGATTAACGAGGACGATGAAGACGACAAAACATACTTCGAATTTAGAGTCACTACTGATCCAATGACAAAACTGACACTCTTTTATGTAACTGATTTTGCAGAAGAAGATGAAATCGAAGAGGCAAAATCCTTGTGGGATTCTCAAATTGGGGAATTAAAACGTATTATTGGAGCCTAGCAATAAGAAAGTCAATTAACTTTGTACTTTAGAATACTTAAAGTGTGAAGAAACTATATCTATTTAGTCTCAAATCTTTCATCGGTCCATTCTTTGTGACGTTGTTCATTTCGATGTTCATTCTCATCATGCAATTTTTTTGGAAATACATTGATGATTTAATGGGCAAAGGTCTTGAGTTTCATATTATTCTTGAATTGTTAGTCTATGTTTCAGCTCACCTAATACCATTAGCGCTTCCACTAGCAGTGTTATTATCTTCAATAATGACATTGGGGAATTTTGCTGAAAATAATGAATTGACAGCGTTGAAAGCCGCAGGAATGTCATTATATAAAATAATGAAGCCTTTAATGTCTTTCATGATAGTACTTGCTTTAGTGACTTTCTATTTTTCAAATTATATAGTACCTGTCGCTAATTTAAAAATGCGCACTCTGATTTACGACATTCAACAAACGAAAATCGCACTTGTGCTAAAGCCCGGTTCATTCTCCAAAGATATTACAGGTTTCAGCATTAAAGTTCAAAAAGGAAAAGACAATTCATTCGAACAAATTACAATTTACGATGAAACAAATCCGCAATTTATTCGAGTTATAAAAGCAGATAGTGGACAAATATACCGTTCCCCTAATGGAGATTTTTTACTTTTTCAACTTATCAGTGGGTTCATGAACGAAGAGTTACCATCCTCCCCTCCCACTTTTGGTCAAGATGGTAATCCAATTTACAAAGAATATCAACCTGCTCGAAAATCACATTTCGAAACAGCCACTATAAAACTTGATCTTTCAGGCTTTCAAATTGAAAGAACAAACGAAGAACTTTTTAAGAATCAATTTGAAATGATGAATATCTTTCAATTAAGTCATGCTGTTGATTCTACCGTAGCTAAATACCATAAAGTTTCTAACACTTTTGCAAGAGGCACAATAAATGACCATATTTACAATCTTTCAAAAGATTATAAAAGGTCTATTGAAACAAACAGCGCACCTAATGATTCTTCATCTACAATTCTTCTTAACGATACATTAATTATTTCATTGGACTCACTTAACTCTTCTCAACTAAGAGTAGCGTACACAGAAGCTATATCCAAACTGCGAAGGCGGCTGCAAAATGTGGAAAGTCAAAAATTTATTTTAAAAGCTCATAAAGAAGAGCTTCTAAAAATAGACGCTGAATACCACAAGAAATTTGCGCTTAGTGTATCTATTTTTATTTTGTTTTTTGTTGGTGCTCCACTTGGTGCTATCGTAAAAAAAGGGGGATTTGGCGCTCCAGTTGTGATTGCCGTTCTACTGTTTATGATTTATTACGTCATCTCAATTACTGGCGAAAACATGCTAAAATCTGAAGTTGTTGTTCCTTGGGTCGGAGTTTGGTTAAGTTCGTTTATCCTTGCTCCCTTCGCTATATACCTAAATATTAGAGCATCGAATGACCTTCCTTTGGTGGATTTTAATTTTTCAATGGCTAAATGGTTTAAGAAAAAATGATGAGAGTTCTTCAAATAGCTCCCAAACCACCCTACCCTAAAATTGATGGCGGATGTATTGCTATGGCTTCTATAGCAGAAAATTTAGCTGATGATTGTGAAGTTTATTTAAGTTTTATTTCGACGGAAAAACATCCTTTCATTCAAGATGCATTCCCACAACAATTTCAAACTAGAATTGTAGCTAGTGCTGAATTAAAAACAAAACCCAATCTATTAAATGCAGCTCGCTCGTTATTTTCATCTAATTCCTATTTCATCTCTAGATTCTACTCTAACCAATTCGAAAAAGAACTTATTCAAAAAATTGAGCAGTTAAAACCTGATATCGTACAACTCGAAAGTCTTTTTTTAGCGAATTATATACCCGCTTTAAAAAAAACCAATGCTAAAATCGTTCTCAGAACACACAATATTGAGTCTGACATATGGAAACTAAGAGCCAAAAAGACTCCACTTATAAAACGAATGGGGTTGAATTTCATTATCAAAAGACTTCTGAAAAATGAAATTAATGCATTTAAATCTGTCGACGCCATTGTAGCCATATCTCAAAGTGAAATTGATTTTGCTAAAGAATTTGCACCACAAACTCCTTCGGTTTTAATTCCATTAGGTGTAGACAAACCTCAAGATACATCAAACTACTCCGATTCATTTTTTCATATTGGAGCAATGGATTGGGAGCCTAATATAGAGGGGATCGACTGGTTAGCGAAGAATGTTTGGACAGCTGTGTATAACGAAACTGGTTTACCTTTAAACCTTGCAGGGAAAAATCTTGATAAATCAGTATACAGTGGAATAAAAGGAATAGTGAATCACGGTGAGGTAGAATCTGCAAGTGAGTTTATGTTAAACGGTGGAATATTAGTTGTGCCTTTATTTTCGGGAAGCGGAATTCGAATTAAAATAATCGAAGCGGGATTATGTGCAACACCATTAATTGCAACTGACAAAGCTGTCGAAGGATTAAACCTTGTTGCTGAGGAAGATTTTCTTGTTGCCAATTCAGTTGCTGAATTTCATACGCAAATGTGTAAACTTGCAAAAGACAAAGAACTTCAACGAAAACTTGGAGCTAGTTTACAAACCAAAATAGTAACGCAATTTGATAAAGAACGCCTTAATAAAAAGTTGATTGAATTCTACAAATCCATATAAACCGAAATTGATCGTCATTCTTTCCCGCTTTCCTTATCCAACAGAGAAGGGAGATAAGTTGCGGGCTTATTACCAAATCCGCGAATTATCGAAAAAGTGGGAACTCTATTTAATTTGCCTTTCTGAAAATGTAATTTCAGCAGAACAAGAAAATGAAGTCAAACCTTTTGTTAAAGAATTACACATTTTCAAACTGAATAAACTCTTGATTTCCATAAATGTATTGAAACAGTTTTTTGGAAACAAACCATTTCAGGTTGGTTACTTTTACCAACGAAGGATTCATAATAAAATCAAAAAATTACTGCACAGAATTGAACCTGACCACATTTATTGTCAACTAATCAGGGCGACAGAATACGTGAAAAATTATCACAACTGTCCAAAAACTTTAGATTATATGGACACCCTAAGTGCGGGAGTTAAACGACGTATTACAAGTGTGGCTTTTTACAAAAAATGGCTATTTAAATCGGAATGGAAAAGATTGTCTAATTACGAAAATATTATTTTTGACTATTTTGAGCTTCACACAATAATATCTAAACAAGATAGAGACTTAATTGCTCATCCCAACAAGGTTAAAATTATCGTAATTCCCAACGGAGTTGGTGAGCATTTCTTTACACCTCTTTTAAACAGTCCTAAAACACACGACATTGTGTTTACTGGAAATTTAAACTACCCTCCTAACATCGCTGCAGTCAACTATCTTGTAACGCAAATCATTCCAGAAGCCCAAAAGAGAAATTTGAAGTTAAAAATCCTTGTATCAGGTGCCAACCCCTCTACAGAAATCACGAAATTGAACTCTCACATCGATTTAACTGGTTGGGTTGATGATATCAGAACGAGTTACTCAAGTGGTAAAATATTTGTAGCTCCGATGTTCATTGGAACAGGACTTCAAAATAAATTATTGGAAGCAATGGCAACTGGATTACCTTGTATAACTACTCCACTCGCTAATAATGCATTAGGAGCATCAGCAAATGAGATTTGTTTAGCTGAAACCCCTACTGAGTTTGTAAACTGGATTGAAAAACTGCTTAATGACAAGGTGTTTTCAGAGCAAATTGCTACAAAAGGATGCAACTATGTAAAGCTAAACTTCAATTGGGAACTTAGTACAGCGAAACTTTCTGATGAAATGATGACAATAAGCAAGTGAAATATGCTTAACTTTGCACCCAATTACAAGGTAAAATGAGCACTCAATTAAATACAATAGAAGAAGCTTTACAAGATCTTCGTGCAGGAAAAGTAATCATAGTTGTAGACGATGAGGACAGAGAGAATGAAGGTGACTTTATTGCTGCTGCCGAAAAAGCTACTCCTGAGATGGTTAACTTCATGGCAACTCACGGTCGAGGTTTAATTTGCACACCACTTACAGAAGAAAGATGTGATGAGCTCGACTTGAATTTAATGGTGGCAAACAACACGGTACTCCACCACACTCAATTTACAGTTTCTGTTGATTTAATTGGTCACGGATGTACAACTGGTATATCAGCTCAAGATAGAGCAAAAACCATTTTAGCACTTATTGACCCAGCTACAAAACCTTTCGAATTAGGTAGACCAGGGCATATCTTTCCTTTAAGAGCAAAAAAAGGAGGTGTTTTAAGAAGAACTGGTCACACCGAAGCTTCTGTTGACCTTGCGCGACTTGCAGGTTTTCAACCAGCAGGAATTCTAGTTGAGATCTTAAATGAAGACGGGACTATGGCTCGTCTACCTCAATTATTAGAAGTTGCGAAGCGTTTTGATTTAAAAATCATCTCAATTGAAGATTTGATTCAGTACCGTCTTAAAACAGAAACGCTTATCGAACGTGAAGTTGAAGTACAAATGCCGACCGCTTTTGGAAATTTTCAACTCCACGCGTTTAAACAAACAACAAACGGACAAGAACATTTAGCTTTAGTAAAAGGTGAATGGAAAGAGGATGAAGCCATTTTGGTGCGCGTCCACTCATCTTGTATGACAGGAGATATTTTTGGATCATGTCGTTGTGATTGCGGACCTCAGTTGCAAAAATCAATGCAAATGATTGAGGAAGCTGGAAAAGGCATTGTAGTATACATGAATCAAGAAGGTCGTGGAATTGGATTGCTCAACAAACTTAAGGCATATAAACTTCAAGAAGAAGGTTTAGATACTGTTGAAGCAAATATCAAACTTGGTTTCAAAATGGATTTGCGCGATTACGGGATCGGTGCTCAAATTCTACGCGACTTAGGTGTAAAGAAAATGAAACTTCTTTCTAATAATCCTAAAAAGAGAACGGGATTAACTGCCTACGGAATTGAAATCACGGAGAATGTAGCCCTTGAAATTGACAGTAATAAGCACAATGAGCTTTATCTCAAAACAAAACGAGATAAAATGGGACATTCTTTGAAGCATTTGAAATAATTTCTAGACAAAAGATCCGTCAAAAAGACGGACAGGCTGTTAGACGTTAGACAAAAGACCTGTAACAATTAGTTCAATGAAAATAGTCTTTTGTCTAATTTTTTGATTAGTTTTCTTTAGCAAACAAGAATTTATTCGGAGAGACTAAGTTTGTTTTTACGGCGTACATCACAATTCCCGCGGTATTTTTCACACCAAGCTTGGACATAATATTCTTGCGATGCGTATTAATTGTGTGAGTAGAAAGGTGAATCATTTCTGCAATTTGACCATTAGTATAGCCTTCTGCTATTAAAACGATTATCTCCATTTCACGGTCTGATAAGGAGATTGCCTCACAGCTGAAAGATTCAAAATCAATATCATCTACATTTATAGATGCACGTTGAATTGTTTCTAAAATTTGACCGCAAAAAAACTTATTTCCCTTTGCTGTTTCTTTTACAGAGTTAATTATCTCTGAGATGTCGCAATCTTTCTTAATATAGCTTTGAACTCCTCCACGCAACGCATCAACCAAGGTTTGTGCTGATTGCTCAGGTGTAATCGCTACAAAACGCACATCAGGATAAACGGCTAATATTCTAGGAATGGTATCAATTGAAAATCCGTGAGCAGTGTAGTCAATAAGTACTACTGCTGGTCCAAAAGATTTCAACTGTGCTGCCAACTCAGATTCATCTTGCGTTTCGCCAATAATATTCAAGTCTTTCTCACTAGAAAGAATCGTCCGAAGTCCAATTCGCACTATATCATTACTATCAGCCAGTATTAGATTCATTATTTAGAATAATTATAAACAAAGATAGTAATCGGATACAAACGACCAACAGTTTTTAAAAATACATGAAAATGATTTATGAACATGAAAAAGTCAATTTCAATATATTACACTATAAACAAGCGAATTAAAACAAAAGAATAATAGCTAATAAAAAGGAAAAAGTAGTAATCTAAGATTGTCAATCGTTTTAAAATAATGACCATTCAATCAATAATTCAACCATTCAGCCTTTTTTTTGTTAATTATCATATTTTTTTGCTAACTATGTGCTTCCAAAAATCAAACAAAAAATGAGGTTATTTTTTCTAACATTTTTGCTTTTAGCATGCTCACTAACAGCTATAAGTCAAGACTTTACAGTACGTGGATTTATCTATGAACAAGAGACTGGCGAACCTGCGCCATTTACAAAAGTTAGAATTGTAGAGTTAAATCAGGGTGCTATCACAGATTTAAATGGATTTTTCTCGATCCCAAAGTTGCCAAAAGGTGAATTTACACTAGAGCTTACCAATATTCAGTTTGAAACTATTACAGAAAAAATTACGACAGAGGCTTCAGGATTTTTGGATGTTAGATTTGAGATGAAAACAGGCTCGATGTTAACAGAAGTTGAAGTTACTGCAGCAGAAAAGCAAAACACAACTACAGTTCAAACATCTGTGGTTAAAATGGATCAAAAAAGTATAGAACGAATTCCAAGTATAGGTGGTGAAGCAGATGTAATTGCTGCGTTTAGTATTACTCCTGGAGTTGTAACCACAGGTGACCAAGGTGGTCAAATGTATGTACGTGGTGGTACACCGATTCAGAATAAAATTCTCTTGGATGGAATGACGATATACAATCCCTTTCACTCCATCGGTTTCTTCTCCGTATTTGATACCGAAATAATTAAAAACGTAGATATCTATACAGGTGGTTTTTCATCAAAGTTTGGGGGGCGTATCTCATCTATAATGGATGTGACGTATCGTGACGGAAACAAGAAGAAAGTTGGTGGCAAAATTTCAGTTTCTCCTTTTATGGGTAGAGCTGTATTGGAAGGTCCATTATATAAAGATAAAGAAGGAACAGGTAAAGCTGGTACATTTATACTTAGTGCAAAGCGCTCTCTACTTGACCTTACTTCTTCAACACTATATCCGTATGTAAATGATGGTGAAGGCTTACCATTTACTTTTACAGATCTATATGGTAAAATGACATTTAGTGCTGGATCTGGTGCGAAAGTAAGTTTGTTTGGGTTTGGATTTAATGACCGAGTAAATTATGACAACATTGCCGACCTCAGTTGGAGTTCTTATGGTGGTGGTATGAACTTCTCTTTAGTTCCTGGAAGCTCTCCTGTGTTTATAGAAGGGCACATCAACGCATCAAATTACACATTGAATCTAGAAGAAAATTTATTGCAACCAAGAACCAGTTCTATTTTTGGTGTTGATTTAGGTTTTGATTTCACCTATTTCCTAAAAAACTCAAGTGAGATTGCATACGGAATTAATGTAGGAGGTTTCAACACTAACTTTAAGACATTCAATGAACTTGGAAGAAGTATTGGTGACGAAAACTTCACTATTGAAGTAGGAGCTTATTTAAATTATCGTTTAGTTAAAAAACGATTTGTAATTGAGCCAGGAGTGAGATTACAGTATTATGCTACTCTAAATACATTCTCTCCAGAACCTCGATTAGGAGTAAAGTATAATGCTTCGGAGAAATTTAGAATTAAAGCATCAGGCGGTCGTTACTCTCAAAACTTCACTAGTGCAAGTTCTGACCGCGATGTTGTAAACCTTTTCAATGGTTTTCTTTCGGCACCAACAAACGTTCAAAACACTTTTGTAAATGAAGATGGAAAAACGATAGTAGATATCAGAAACGGACTGCAATATGCTTGGCATGCTGTATTCGGTTTTGAAGTTGATGTAACAAAAAGATGGAGCCTTAATGTTGAAGGTTACTACAAAGACTTCACTCAGCTATCAAACATCAACATGAACAAGCTTTATGAAGATATTACCGCATTTAATCAAATTGACGATGTGTATAAAAAAGATTTTATCATTGAATCAGGTGAAGCCTATGGTATTGATGTCCTTGTAAAATATTCTACAAGCCGTTTCTTCTTGTGGACAGTATATTCTCTTGGTAAAGTAACTCGCTGGGATGGCTTTACTGAATATGCACCTGTATTTGACAGAAGACACAATGCCAATATCGTATTGACTTATTTGTTTGGGAAGAAAAAGGATATTGAACTCTCTGTTAGATGGAATTATGGTTCTGGTCTTCCATTCACTCCTACTAAAGGATTCTACCAAGGTGAACCAATGGCAGGTGGTGTATCAACAGATTACACATCTACTAATCCACAAAACTTTGAAACACTACTTGGTGAATTAAACACGGAAAGACTTCCTGATTACCACAGATTGGATATCACAGCTAAGAAACAAGTGAACTTCAAAAATAAAACAATGATGGAAATTATTGTGGGTGTTACTAATGTCTACAACAGACAAAATGTATTCTACGTAAACCGTGCAACAAACGAGAAAATTTATCAACTCCCTATTCTACCTAGTATTGGTGTGAGTTATAAATTCTAGCAAAAAAACATACAAAAATATCTACATAAAAAAATGGTCTCAGAATTCTGAGACCATTTTTAGTTTATTACAAAGTGAATACTTTCACTCATAATACATATTATACCTTACGCATCATACTTTTTAATTCACTGACTTCCTTCTGAATCCCTTTAACTGACTTGAGTAAATCACTATCAGGTATAGCTACCTCCGGTAAGTCAGCTGAAATGTAATTCACAAACTTCCACATTTCCAATACATCATTTGCATGTACCATATAAGGTGGATACATCGGATTAGTTGAACAAAGTTGAAATGATTTCTCTGTCATCAATAAATTATTGACGATTTTAAAGACTATACCTTCTTCTTTTGTCACAACAATATATGGTGTTCCACTTTTCACTGTACTCCAATTTTGCACAAATTCCCCTACTACATACGAACCTTCACTAACTGGAGGCATACTATCTCCTTTTATCGGAAATGAACGATATTTTCTATCCTTAGACAAAAAAGGTAACGAGAATGTAGGCAAAACCTTGATATAATCAGGATCTGAATAGCCAACTGCATATCCTGCACGTGCTTTTTCAGGGATCAATTCAATAAGGTCGTTATTTTCGGAATCTACCATTGATGTAAGCACGCGAAGTTTACTTCCTTTTACATCTGAAAATACTCCAGATTCAATCTTTTCCCATTCACTCTCTTTCAATTCATTGAAATCTCTACGAATCAATTCATCAACAGGAATACTATAATAATCAGAAATCTTGACAACTGTCTCCATGTTCGGTTCAGCCACACCGTTTTCATAACCACTGTAGCTAGATCGCGTCAACCCTAGTTCACCCGACACATCTTCTTGCGATTTCTTAAATCGCTTGCGAAGTAATTTTAAATTTGCACCTAAGTTCATGACGGTAAAGTTATCATTATTTTGATAAAAATACAATCATTTGTAATTTTTTTTAAAGACTATAAGATTTTAAGACTCAAGACTACAAGACATAATGCCCGCTAGAGGTTGTATCTATTTATTCTAAATTCAATCAATCCTGTAGTCTTGAGTCTAAAACATTGAATCTTATCTCCTAAAAAAATCCCCTAATTCGCGAATTCAATTATATTTGTAAACTAGGTAAATTCCCATATTGTGAAAGACACAGAATTAGACATCTCGGTTGTTGTACCATTGTATAATGAGGAAGAATCGCTTCCTGAATTACATGACTGGATAGTACGTGTAATGGAAGCTAACAAATTTTCATACGAAATAATCTTTGTGAACGACGGTTCAAAAGATAAATCATGGGATGTTATTCAAGAATTAAACGCAAGAAATAAAGCCGTTCGTGGAATTAAATTCCAACGCAACTACGGAAAATCCGCTGCGCTTTTTGCTGGATTTGAAGCTGTAAAAGGTAATGTTGTTATTACGATGGATGCAGATCTTCAAGACAGTCCTGAGGAAATTCCAGAACTGTACAACATGATCATGAAAGATGATTATGATTTAGTTTCTGGATGGAAGAAAAAACGTCATGACCCTATTTCAAAGACAATTCCAACAAAATTGTTCAATTGGGCTACTCGAAAATTGACTGGAATTCGCCTCAATGACTTTAATTGTGGACTGAAAGCATACAAAAAAATGGTGGTAAAAAGCATCGAAGTATATGGAGAGATGCACCGCTATGTACCAGTACTGGCGAAATTTGCTGGATACAACAACATTGGTGAAAAAGTTGTTGCCCACCAAGCTCGAAAATATGGTACGACTAAGTTTGGACTTAACCGTTTTATGAATGGTTTCCTCGACTTGCTTTCTGTCGTTTTCATGGGCAAATTTGCTAAAAAACCAATGCACTTGTTCGGAGCACTAGGCACCCTTATGTTTATCGTCGGTTTTGGATTTGCCGTTTGGTTAGGTGTTTCAAAATTATTTATAGATAAAACAAATCGTCTGATTGCTAGTCGTGCTGAGTTTTACATCGCATTATCTGCAATGATTATGGGTGTCCAATTCTTTTTAGCAGGATTTATTGCCGAACTAGTTGGTCGAAATTCATCTACGCGTAATCACTATTTGATAGAAAAGGAAATTTAATATCCACTCATGCACATTGTTATTATCGGTCCGGCACACCCTTTTAGAGGTGGAATTGCTCTTGGTAATGAACTAATGGCGCAAGATTTTATCGACCGTGGACATCAAGTTGAACTAATCACTTTTACCAAACAATATCCAGACTTTTTGTTTCCTGGAAAGTCTCAATTTGCGGATGGCGCAGGACCTAAACTTCCAATATCTAGAAAAATTCACGCTTACAACCCGCTTAATTGGCTAAAAGTAGGTGGTGAAATTCGCGACAAAAAGCCAGATTTGGTCATTATTCGCTATTGGCTGCCACTAATGGGACCCTCATTTGGAACAATTTTGCGAAAAATCAAAAAAAATAAACACACCAATATTATAGGCGTATTAGACAATGTCATTCCGCACGAAAAACGAACGGGAGACAAAGCATTTACAAAATACTTTCTAAAACCTATTGATGCTTTTGTTACAATGGCTCAGTCAGTAGAGAATGATTTAATCAAATTTGATTCTACTAAACCGCGTACAATTCACGCTCACCCAATATTCTCAAATTTTGGTGAACGTATTGACAAAAACAAAGCGCGCGAAGCGCTCAGCCTTGACCCTGAGAAATACACTTTACTCTTTTTCGGGCTCATTCGCCAATACAAAGGTTTAGATATTTTACTGGATGCTCTCGCAAAGTCGACACATCGCAAAGACATTCAATTGGTTATTGCAGGAGAATGTTACGCAGATGAAGCGCAATATCACAAGCAAATAAAAGACCTCGGATTAGAGAACAACGTTGTGTTTCACAATAAATTCATTCCTGATTCAGAAGTATCAACTTATTTCTCGGCTGCGGATGCACTCGTTCTTCCCTACCGTTCTGCAACACAAAGTGGCGTTACACAAATTGCTTATCACTTCGACTTGCCTATGATAGTAAGTAATGTGGGGGCTCTACCCGATATGGTTCCAAACGAAAAACTTGGCCTTGTCGTTGAACCTGATTCTGGTGATTTCAGTATAGCTATCAATCAGTTTATTGAAGAAAATTTATCTCAGAAATACACTGGCAATTTTGCTGAAGAAAAGCAGAAATTCAGTTGGCATTCGTTTAACGAAGAAATTTTAAATTTGTATTCCAAACTGATTCAATGATAATTCGCAGTAAAGCACCATTTCGATTAGGTCTAGCCGGTGGCGGCACAGATGTCAGTCCTTACACAGACCAATTTGGGGGTGCAGTACTTAATGCGACTATTAATCTTTATGCGCATACAACCATCATCCCTAGAAATGATGGTAAAATCATATTGCGTTCGGAAGACAATAATCAATACTTGGAGTTTGATTCTTTAGCAAGCTTACCTATAGACGGAACATTAGACTTGCAAAAAGGTGTTTATAATAGAATTGTAAAAGACTTTTCTAAAGCTCCCCTTTCCTTTGAAATGACCACTTCAATGGACGTGCCTTCGGGATCGGGATTGGGAACGAGTTCAACTCTTGTCGTTTCAATGCTTGCTGCATTTACAGAATGGTTAAAATTACCTTTAGGAGAATACGACACCGCTCGTTTGGCCTTCGATATAGAGCGAAATGACTTGAAAATGGCGGGAGGACGACAAGACCAATATGCCGCAACTTTTGGTGGGTTCAACTTTATGGAGTTCGCAACAAATGGTTCTGTGATTGTAAACCCACTTCGAATTCGTACCAAGCTTCGAAATGAATTAGCTTTTTGTTTAATACTATATTACACAGAAACCTCAAGAGAATCAGCAAACATCATTAAGGAACAACAACAAAACATCATCAATTGTCAAGAACGTTCAATTAACGCAACGCATCACCTAAAGTCTAAATCTTTTGAAATGAAAGATGTGTTACTCAAAGGCGATTTAGAGGAAATAGGTGCGTTACTTCACGACAGTTGGATGCATAAAAAAGAAATGGCCGACGGAATTAGTAACACTATGATTGAAAACATATATAATGCTGCACGTGATTCTGGTGCCTTAGGAGGTAAAATTTCAGGCGCAGGTGGTGGCGGTTTTATGATGTTCTATGCAGACCAATCAAAACGCTATGATGTAATTCGCGCGTTAAAAGAATTTGGTGGCGCTGTAATTCCTTATCAATTTACAGAAACTGGAGCAGAACGATGGAGCGTACTTTAAGCGACATACCGTGCATAGTGCTAGCAGGTGGAAAAGGAACTCGCTTGCGATCTGTTGTGAAAGATTTGCCCAAACCAATGGCACTCATCGGCGACACTCCCTTTTTGATTATTTTATTGAATCATTTACATCAAAAAGGAGTCAATGAGTTTATCATCTCAGTAGGATATAAGAAATTTGTTATTATTGACTATATTAAGTCAAATAACTATCCCTACACAATTTCCTTTTCAGAAGAAGACGAAGCACTGGGCACAGGAGGAGCAATTTCGCAAGCACTACAGCACATCAATTCTGATTATGTTCTCGCAGTAAACGGGGATACTTTTTTCGATATCGACTTGCTTGATTTCGTGAACCAATCTATGAAAATGGATTTTGCCTGTAGTATTGCATTACATCGCATAAAACAAGGGAATCGCTATGGCGAAGTAATCATTGGTGATAACTCAATTATCAAATTCACAGAGAAAAAAACCGTTTCGAATGGTTTAATTAATGGTGGAATCTATTTATTGAATAAGACCAAATTCACTCAAAAATCACTTGGAACATCATTTTCATTCGAAACAGATTATTTGGAAAAATATGTGAATGAAGGAGAATTTATCGGATTTGAACAAAAAGGATATTTTATAGATATCGGCATACCAGAAGATTATAGAAAGGCACAAAATGAGCTCATTTAAACAGAAGATAGACAAAAATTGGTCACTATTTCTCGACCGAGACGGCGTTATTAACGTTCGGATTATTGACAATTATGTAAAAACAATTGATGAATTCGTTTTTATTTCTGGCTCAAAAGAGGCAATTATTGAATTCTCAAAGCACTTTGGAAAGATCTTCGTGGTAACCAATCAACAAGGGATTGGCAAAGGATATATGACTGAGCGTAACCTTTTAGACGTACATCATTATATGCAAAGTGAAATTGAAGCAAATGGAGGGAAATTAACCGAAATCTTCTTCGCTCCCCAATTAGCTGCAGAAAAAAGTGACTATCGAAAACCAAATACAGGAATGGGATTAAAGGCTAAAGAATTGTATCCAGAAGTTGATTTTAAAAAGTCGATAATGGTTGGCGACTCGGATTCTGACATTCTTTTCGGCAAAAATCTTGGCATGATTACTGTAAAAATTGGGGATGAAGCATCATCAAAGGAAAATGCTGACTATTATTGTAACACATTACACGATTGTATTAAATTGTTTGAACTATGATTAAGTATATTTTACTCTTCGTTATTACATTAACATCTTGCCTTGTCTTTTCTCAAGACCTCAACAAAACCGACGCTCAAGGTCGCAAGCAAGGTCAATGGGTTGTACTTTACGAGAAAAGTAGAGTTCCTCAATATGAAGGTCAGTTTAAAGACGGAGAACCATATGGTAAATTCACGTATTACTATCCTTCAAAGAAAGTAAAGGCAATTATGCAGTTTGAAGCAAACGGTAAAGTCAGCCGTTCATTGATGTACGATGAAAATGGGGTTATATTGGCTTATGGGAAATATATAAATAAAGAAAAAGACTCTGTTTGGACGCATTTTACACCTACAGGTCATGTAAGCTATAAAGAGACCTATAATAAGGGGGTGTTGAACGGAACAAAAACAATATATTACATTCCAGAAGACGAGAGCGTGAAAAACCAACAAATCGCTCAGCAATTTAACTATGAAAATGGAAAATTGAAAGGCGAAGTAAAAGAATTCTTCCCTAATGGAACACTAAAGACAGAAGGTAAATACGTAAATGAACACTATGAGGGTATTGTAAACAAATATCACTCAAATGGTAAATTAATGATTATTGAACGATACAAAAACAACATCAAACACGGCTGGTGGATTGGGTATGATGAAGCTGGTAAAGAAATTGGACGACGATACTTTTATCATGGAAAAGAACTCAAAGGTGAAAAACTTAAGGCTAAATTAGCTGAATTAAAAGAAGCTGGTATTAGTCCAAATGAATAATTACCCGAATATATTCACGTAATAACCAACCATTCACTTAAAATTTCCGTATTTTTATACAGTGAAAAATCTATTGTTACTTATATTATGTGGAGGTGCTTTAATTACATCTTGTAAAAAAGGTGACAGTACTCCTATTGACTTCCACTACGACTACTACCCTACGAACAAAGGTCATTATGTCGTATACGACGTCCTTGAAGTTCGCCACGACGCACAGTCAACAACACAGCATGACACTTCAATATACCAATTAAAGATTGTAATTGGGGACACCATTCTAGATCTTGAGAACGAAATCGCAAATCGCTTTTTTAGATATACGCGAACAAGTGATACAGACGACTGGCAAATCAAAGATGTGTGGACCACCAAGATCTCAGGGAATAGAGCTGAGCTTGTTGAGGAAAATCAACGTGTTATTAAATTAGTTTTTGCACCAACAGATGAAAAAAACTGGAATGCAAACGCATTTAATATATACGATGAGCTAGACTGTTTTTATAGAGACATTCATGAAGCAAGAGTTGTTGATGGGCACAATTTCACTTCCACACTTATTGTCGAGCAAGAAGATTTCTTCTCATTAATAGATCACAGACGCAAATTTGAGATTTATGCAAAGGGTGTAGGCCTAGTTAAAAAGTCTTATAAACACCATGAAATAATGAATTTTGACACCCTTGACATTCGAAAAGGAAATGAAATTCACTATAATTTAGTTGAATTCGGTCAAGAATAAACCTCCACACCCCTTATAAACACTAGGTTTCTTTCGTTCACATTTCATCGTGGATAAATCGTTAATAAACAAGATGGCATAAAGTGTTGATATTAATGAACTGAAATTCTATATTTGCACCCTTAATAACAAATTAAAAATGCGTAATAAAGGATTTTTCTGGTTTCTTACAATTGTTGTTGCAATTGTTTGTGTATACCAAATTTCGTACACATTTGTCACGAACAGAGTAGAAAACGAAGCAGACTCTTATGCTCTAGAGCAATTAGACTCACTTAAAAACTCAGTTAAGGAAACTGGTGAAGAAACAATCGTACTCCCTAGCGGTCGTGCAATTGAATTAGGTAATCAAGAGTCTGAGGACATTATCTTGAACTACTACACCAATGCCTATTTGATTGATAAGGGTGACAAAAAAGTTACTTGGACAGGAGCAACTTACAACGAGAGTAAAAACAGAAGTATCAACCTAGGTCTTGACCTTAAAGGTGGTATGAGTGTTACTCTTGAGGTGTCTATTCCCGAACTTGTAAAAAGTGAAGCAGTTAACCCTAGAGGTAGCCGTTTTGCACGTCCATATGATCAAGCTTTAGAAACATACCAAACTAAAGGTGGTGATTTCGTTGACTTATTTGTAGCTGCATATAAGGAATTGAATGGAGATCGCGAGTTAGTGAAAGATTTCTATTCTACATCAAGTGAAGAACTGACAAACGAGTCGACAAACGACGAGGTAATTTCTTACTTAAAGAAACGTGTTAAAGGTTCATTAAAAGGTGTGGAAAACATCATGAACCGTCGTATTAACCAATTCGGTGTTGCTCAACCAAACATTCAAATTGACGAGGAAAAGAATCGTATTTATATTGAACTCCCTGGTGTAAAAGACAAAAACACCGTTCGTCAAAAATTACAGTCGACAGCTAACTTGGAGTTTTACGAAACGTATGACAATAAATCTTTCCAAACATTCTTTGATCAAGCTGACAAAGTTCTTTTCGAGAAGTACGGAGATAAATCTAAAGTAGAAGAATCTGATGATTTAAACTTAGATTTAAATCTTGATAATGAAGCTAAAACGAAAGATACTTCAACAGTTGACTTGAATCTTGCATCTGATCAAGATACTTCAAAAGCTGAAGATGATTTATTATTAAATCTAGATGAAGATTCAACAAGCGTTGCTGATGGTACGGCACAAGGTGATTCACTTGCTGCTTCTCAAACAATTTTAGGAAAATACATCTTAGCGCCTGCTCAAACTATACAAGGCGGTCACTCTGACTTACTTTTATATGCGAAAGCTACTGACACTTCTAAAATAGGAAATCTATTGCGTGAAAAAGAAGTGCGTGCTTTATATCCGTTCATCGACGTGAAATTTATGTGGGCTTCTAATGCTACTAAATTTGGAGAGAATGGAGAAATCAATGCTTATGCACTTCATGCAATTCGCGTACCTGAATCAGGCAAACCACCTGTAGGAGGAAATGACATTAAAGATGCGAACCAAAGTTATGACCAATTTGGTAAAATTTCGGTTTCGCTTAGAATGACAAGCAAGGGTACATCAAAGTGGGCTAATCTTACTTCTGCAAACCTTCAAAAAAATGTAGCAATTGTAATGGATGGAAGCGTTATTAGCTCCCCAACAGTACAAGGAATCATGAATGATGGTAATGCGCAAATCACAGGTAATTACACTGTTGCTGAAGCGAAAGAATTTGCAGCGTTATTGAATGCAGGTTCTCTTCCTGCTCCATGTAGCATTATTGACGAGTCTATTGTTGGACCCACTTTGGGTGAAGCGAATATCAACGCAGGTATGATGTCGTTTGCAATCGCTCTTTTGATCGTGCTTTTGTACATGATATTCTATTATGGACAAGCTGGAATTATCGCAAATGCATCTTTGTTAATTAACATCTTGTTTATTCTTGGGTCACTTGCTTCATTTAGTGCAGTATTGACACTTGCGGGGATCGCTGGTATCGTTCTTACAATTGGTATGTCGGTCGATGCAAACGTACTTATATTTGAACGTATTCGTGAAGAAATTGATGCAGGTAAAGGCCAGAAATTAGCTATTAAGGACGGATTTGCAAAAGCATTGTCTTCTATTCTTGATGCCAACTTAACGACATTGTTAACAGCAATTATTCTTAAGATTTTTGGTTCTGGACCTATTGAGAGTTTTGCAACGACGTTGATTATTGGTATCTTCTCGTCTGTATTTGCTGCAGTTGTGATTTCAAGATTAATCTTCGAATACTTTAACGATAGTAAAAAGAACATTTCTTTCTCTACACGTATTACGAAGAACGCATTCAAAAACCTAAACTTTGCATTTGTATCTAAAAGAAAGATTTACTATGCAATTTCAGCTGTTTTGATGATTGTGGGTATTGCCGCTTTAGCAACTAAAGGGTTAAAATACGGAGTCGAATTTACAGGTGGTCGTTCATTTGAAGTGAAATTTGAAAACGCAGCTAACTCTGAGAGTATCGTATCAAGTCTAAAATCTGTTATGATTTCTGACGGTCAAGTTGCTGATGTAATTGTAAAAACTAAGGAAAGTAAAAATCAAGTTGAAATTCAAACAAACTATTTACAAGGTGTAGTGAATGCTGACACAATAGTAGACTCTAAATTAAAAGAAGGTCTTGCTATGGTTGAAGCAGAAATGGGAACTTATACCGTTGTGCAAAGTAGAAGCGTATCAGCGGTGATGTCGGATGAATTAAAACAATCAGCATACATAGCGATTATTCTATCGTTGATTGTGATTTTCCTTTACATATTGTTCCGTTTTGGTAAATGGCAATATGGTTTAGGAGCACTTTTAGCAATGACACATGACGTTATTGTTGTGTTGGGAATATTTGCAATTTTCCACGGTATTCTACCTTTCAATATGGACATAGACCAAGCATTTATTGCTGCTATTCTAACAGTTGTAGGTTATTCGATAAATGACACCGTGGTTATATTTGACCGTATTCGTGAAGTACTTGGTTTACACAAGCGCAAAAACCGTAACGAAAACATCAATGACGCATTGAACTCAACTTTAAGTCGTACGATTAATACATCGATGTCTACTTTTGTTGTATTATTAACTATCTTCATTTTAGGTGGCGATGCAATCAAAGGATTCATCTTCGCATTGATGATTGGTGTGATTGTAGGTACTTACTCTTCTGTATGTATCGCTACTCCATTAATCGTGGATTTGATGAAGAATGTAAAAGAAGATGTTCAGAAATAATTATTTCAAAAATAACTCAAAGCCTTTTCCATTATGGGAAAGGCTTTTTTTGTACCTTTGGGTGTCTTAATTATAAAAAGCAATGTTACTTTTTTTAAATAGTATTGGTGGATCTGAAATCATTTTGATAATGTTTTTCATTTTAATGTTCTTCGGTTCGAAAAGTATTCCTGGAATAGCTCGTTCATTAGGTAAAGGAATGAGGGAAATTCAACATGCTTCGAATGAAATTCGAAATGAGATAAAAAATTCTACAGATCAGATTAAAAAAGACGCACTGCTTGGTAACGAATTGAATGACACTATCCGTTCACTCGAAAATAAGCAACAAGAAACATTCTCCAAAATTGACAACGAAATTAAGCAGGCTATCTCCCCTATCGAAAAAAAGGTAGATGAAACTGTTGCAAAAATTCAAACCTCAGCTGAAGAGGAAATCAATCCTAAAGAAGTTAAAGACAAACCTGAAAACAAAACCAATTCATGAGTTATTTATTATTATTAATCGGATTGGTTACTTTAATAGCCGGTGGTGAATTTCTGGTTAGAGGTGCCGTAGGTATAGCTCAAAAATTCAGACTTTCTTCTCTTGTTATCGGTATGACAGTCGTTTCCTTCGGGACATCTGCTCCAGAACTTATCGTTAGTGTAAAAGCTGCTCTTTACGGTAGCTCTGAAATTGCATTAGGTAATGTAATTGGTTCTAACATTGCTAATATCGCATTGGTTTTAGGTATCACTGTGCTCATTTTTCCTTTACCAGTTGATCGAAACTCAAAAATCATCGATTGGCCAATGATGTTCATTGCATCTATTCTCTTCTATATTTTTGCCATTAGTGGTGACATCAGTAGAGCTGAAGGAATTGTGCTATTTATACTATTAATTTTGTTCGTTGTCTTCCTAATTTGGAATTCGCGTAGAAAGTCAAATAAATTACTCGAAGAAGAAGTATTCGTTATCCCAACTCCACGTCAATTTTTATATTCACTTATCTATCTGGTTATTGGGTTAGTCGGTTTGTATTTCGGTGCTGAATGGCTGCTATTAGGTGCAATTGACATTGCAAGGGAATTGGGAATGGAAGAACGTGTGATAGGAATTACGATTGTGGCTTTTGGTACTTCCGTACCTGAATTAGTTACTTCTGGTGTAGCAGCTTATAGAAAAGAAACTGATATTTCTATTGGAAATTTAATCGGTTCAAATATTTTCAACATTATGGGGGTTATTGGACTCACAGTCATAATCAAACCAATAAATGTAAATGAGGATACTCTAAACATTGATATGATTTGGATGATAGGAATAGCTGCTTTGTTACTTCCTATGTTAATTCTTGGAAAGAAAATAAATCGACTGAAAGGATTGGTACTTATCGGTACTTATATTGCTTATGTTTCAATTCTTCTACTCAGTCAAGGTTGATTTAGCTTCATTCAATCCTAAATACTTTTTCAACCATTTTGTCCCAATATAAAATGGAATAGTATCCAATAAGGCTACTATTACTTTAAACAAGTAACCACTGGCAATTAGTATAATCAATTGTGGAAAAAGCATTTTACTATCATCGATTGGCAGCGCTGGTGTGAACCAATACGTAATCAAAATTACCGCAATAGAATCAACTAACTGGCTTGTTAAGGTCGATACATTATTTCTAAGCCATAATTTTTTCCCATCTGTTTTCTTTTTCAACCAGTGAAAGATGTGTACATCAATAAACTGAGCTGCTAGATAAGCAATCATAGAGGCTGCAGTAGCCCCAAATGCTAAATTACGGATGTAATAAAAAGCATATTCTTGCGGAATTTCACCACTTGCACTCAAAGACATCAAATTATTATCACCTAAACCCGCAGGTGGATTCAACTCACCCCCTACCCAAAGTATAAATAACACCCAAAGATTGAGTACAAAGCCTATCCAAACCACAAAATTAGCACGTTTACGACCATATAATTCAGAAATGAAGTCTGTGCACAAAAAAGTAATTGGATACGGTAATACGCCAACTGCGATGATGAATTGAAGAGAGCTGTTTTCTAAACCAACATATTCAGACAGATTGATGAAACGAGACGTCCCCAATATATTCAACATGACTAAAGAACCTAAAAAAACGCCAGCAAGCAACAAAAACACGCGTTCTTGGCGCTTAGCGTATTTCACATCTTGATTGTATGTTGGAATGTCAAACATAGACACGAATATAACCAATAATTATACTCGTGCTATGTTTACAAGTAGTAACAGGTTTACGAAATTGTTGAGGGTCACTAAAATTGAGTTACTTTTTGACGATTTTTTTGGTACTATTTCCTATCTTCAGATAATACACACCTTTAGGAAGATGTGACAAGTCGATTTCATTAGTATTTTTAGCAGTCAAGATCTTTTCGCCAATAACCGAATACACAATATATTCATCTTGAGACTTATTTCCTTCAATGTAAACAACTCCACTTGTCGGATTAGGATAAACAATAAAGTTATTTAATGATTCTTTACTTAAAGACAATGGAGGGTCAACGCTGATGGTTACATTAACCGATTCAGATTCAGCACAACCGAATTCATAATAAACCATTACATTATAGCCTCCTGAAACAGTCGCTGTGTATGTAACATTTGTTGCTCCATCAATCGCAATACCATCTAAATACCACTGGTAACTTACTCCTGATTCAGAACTCGTTAATTCAGTTTCATTCTGCAAAACAGTTGGTATTGACACTGGTGAACAAGTTGACTGTGTTACTAAAGCACTGGGCGAGGCAGCTAAACTGTTCAAAAATGTATTGTACGAGTTGCAGTTATCTTTTAAATAATAGTCTAACCATTCATCCAGAACACTATAAGTTAGTTGTTGTTGAGTTGCTCGATCAATTGAAATTCCTGAAGAAGCTGTTGATTCACCAAAATCACAATTAAAATTTGAACCCGCAAAATAGCAATGAGCCCCACCTACAATATTTACAAACGACTTGCACTCAGATTGAAGTGAATTATAAATTGGCAAATGATGTTCAGCAGCTGGCGTAACTCCATCCTGACCTCCAGAAAAGATTAATGCTGGAACGCTTATATTACCAGCCGCTGTTATTGCAGAAGGATTCGTTTCGGCTGGTGCTAAACCAATAACTGTTTTTATTGATGTGTTATTTGATGCAGCTATCATTGAAGCCCCACCCCCCCATTGAGTGTCCCATAATTGCTGAATTTCCATTAATGCCTTCATACAAAATGGAAGTATTATCACCATTTAACAATTGTAATCTCTGTTCAACAACAACTAGATCTAATCCAAATTCATTATGATTCGGAGAAAATCCTCCTTCAGTTCTAGGAAAGGCCAGAAGATAACCCATAGGAACATAATGCTCCCAGATATTCGTATAGGCATCCCAAGCCATAACAAAACCGTGACCAAATACAATGACAGGGTGTTCCCCTGATGCCAAAGCCACGTCATTACCTGCTACAGAAGCGGGGTAATAAATTTCAGTTTGAATTTGTCGACCTGCACCACTACCAGAGCCGAAACCTCCTGTGCGAAGTGGATCATTAAACGTAATTGTTGTATGACCAATTTGGTGTTGACCTATCAAGGAAGTAGATAAGTAAAAAGTAAGTGTAAATAGTATAAGAGCTTTCATGTAGCGCATGATTTAATTTAACATTTTAACGTATGGTTCAAATGTATATATTTTTTATCTTTCAAAAAAATTATTTTAAACAGCGTGTTGGTATATTAACACATTAACACAAGAAGCGCTAAAAATAAATGCTTAAAATCCACTTATACCATTAACAGTGGTATACTTTAATACATTCTTTTTATCGGGATGAATGCGAGCAAATGCTGATTGTACAGCCAATGTACCTTCATGAAAACCACATAAAATGAGTTTTAACTTTCCATCATATTGATTAATGTCACCAATTGCGTAAATCCCTAGGCGATTAGTTGAATAATCATATGTGTCTACTTTAATAGCGTTTTTTTCAATCTCAAGTCCCCAATTAGCAATTGGTCCAAGACTTGGTTTAAGGCCAAAAAGGGGAATAAAATGATCTGTTGCTAAATCAAACTCTCCTTCTACGTCATGCTTTATCTTAACCTGTTCTAATTTATCCTTACCGCTAAGTCCAATAACTTCTGCCTCGGTAATCAGCTTGATTTTTCCTGCTTCAGCTAAATCCAACACCTTTTGTACAGAATCTAAATGCCCTCTAAAAGAAGAGCGTCTGTGGACCAGTACCACTTCAGAAGCAATTTGCTTGTCTGTTAAAAATATCGACCAATCCAATGCTGAATCACCGCCTCCTGCAACAACGCAACGCTTTCCTCTGTAAAATTCAGGATCTTTGATAATATATTCAACACCTTTATCTTCAAAAACTTCAATATTGTCTATAGGTGGTTTACGTGGTTCAAACACACCCAAACCTCCAGCTATCATGACTACAAAAGCTTTATGCTGTGTCCCTTTATCTGTTGTTACAATAAACATTTGCTTACCATCTTCATACACCTCATCAATTGTTAATGCAGCTTCTCCAAGAGTAAAACCTGGTTTGAAAGGCGCAGCTTGTTCCATTAAATTATCAACTAATTCGCCAGCCAACACAGATGGAAAACCTGGAATATCATATATCGGTTTTTTCGGATATATCTCAGAACATTGACCTCCTGGCTGAGGCAAAGAGTCAATTAAATGACAATGTAACTTCAATAATCCTGCTTCAAATACAGTAAATAAACCAACAGGACCTGCTCCAATTATAATGATATCTGTTTCAATCATGACTTTGTAAGAATTTTTAGCAAAATTAACGCATATAAACAAATAGACTCTAAAACAACTCTTAAATACTACATACGAATTAAAACTATCTTGAATCCTTTACTAATCCATTAATTATTAACGAAGTAAAATCAGCCAGCTCTTCAGTTTGATATCCCATATCCTCTCGGATATACATAGGAATTTCTAAACCTTTGAGAATATTAACAATAGTAATAGCCATTTGCTTAGATGAAGTCATTTCGAAGATGCCTTTCTCTTTACCCAATTCTAAAAATTTAGCTAATTCTTCACACTCCATTAAATGGTATGGTGCGCGTGATACTTCTATTTCAGGCATAAGATAAAAAAGTTCTTCTTTTAGGACTTTAAATCTATCGGATATATCGGCCACAATTTTAATCCGTGCTATCAGATAATTTTGTAATCTTGTTACCTCATCGGTATCTTCGTTTAGAATTTCGGACAGCTGGTTCACCACTTGTTGAGATTCAATTGCAATAATTTCAGAAAAGATATCCTCTTTATTCTTAAAGTAATAATATAGTGCTGTTTTCTGCTTTCCTAATGAAGATGCAATATCGGTAAGTGTTGTTTTCTTAAAACCGTATTGCGCAAATTGTTGTGCAGCAACTTTCAGTATTTCGTTTCTCATTCTAGTAGATTTCGCAAAATTCTTCCAAAGATACACAAAAACGAGTTACTTTAAAATTGATATTAGATTCGTATCTAATTTCAACTAACTTTGTAAAAAACGATTTATGTCAACTCCACTTGCAGAACGAATGCGCCCAAAAACACTCGATGAATACATCGGACAAAGGCATTTGCTCCAACCTGGAGCCAGTTTGCGTAGAGCATTAGATAGCGGCATGATTCCTTCTATGATTCTATGGGGCCCCCCAGGTGTTGGAAAAACAACTTTGGCTCAGTTAATTGCCAATCAACTAAAACGTCCTTTTTATACACTTAGTGCAATTAGTTCGGGCGTAAAAGATGTTCGTGAAATTATTCAGAAAGTTGAACAATCTACCTTATTTCAAAGTGGAAAAGGTGCTATTTTATTCATTGATGAGATTCACCGTTTTTCAAAATCACAGCAAGACTCACTACTCGGCGCAGTAGAGAAAGGAACGATAACGCTAATTGGAGCAACTACCGAAAACCCTTCTTTTGAAGTAATCTCAGCTCTTTTATCTCGTTGCCAAACCTATGTTTTGGAACATCACACTAAAGAGGATTTGGAGGGCTTGCTTCACAAATCTATTGCTGAAGACGAGCAGTTAAAAGTAAAAGAAATAGAATTGCGAGAAACTTCTGCACTACTTCAGTTATCGGGTGGAGATGCACGAAAGCTCTTAAATATATTTGAACTGGTTGTCGGAACTTTTGGCTCAAGCAAGTCTACAATAACTGATGATGTTGTGATGAGCTCTGCCCAACAAAACACTGTTCTATACGACAAAGCAGGTGAACAACACTACGATATCATTTCGGCCTTTATTAAGTCTATTCGAGGAAGTGATCCTAATGCTGCAGTTTATTGGCTTGCCAGAATGGTTGAGGGCGGTGAAGATCCTAAATTTATCGCTCGTAGAATGTTGATTTCAGCTTCAGAAGATATCGGACTTGCAAACCCAACAGCATTAGTCATTGCAAATACTACTTTCCAATCAATTAGCGTAGTTGGCTGGCCTGAATCTAGAATTATCTTATCTCAATGCGCTATTTATCTTGCTAATTCTCCAAAAGGAAATGGTGCTTACATAGCAATAAATAATGCGCAAAAAGCTGTTTCTGAAACGGGAAATTTACCTGTACCCATTCATTTGCGAAACGCACCCACAAAATTGATGAAAGAATTGGGCTATGGAGCAGAATACAAATATTCACATGATGGCCCAGGGAATTTTGTAAACCAAGAATATCTGCCTGATGCTATTTCAGGAACAAATTTCTTTACCCCTGGCAGTTCTTCTAAAGAACAGGAAATTGCCCAAAATTTAAAAACAAAGTTTAAAGGAAAATACTAATTGGATTCAAGACCCCGACAATATCGGGACAGGCTTCAAGAATCAAGACTTCAAGACTCGAATACATGTGGTTTTGCTTGAGTCTTGTGGTCTAAGTTAAATCCTCACCACAAGTCCTTCTTCCGCTGCAATTACATTCTCAAAATATTCCTGCGCCTCACTAAGGTGTTCTTCTGATTCGTCGTAGCGTGAACTGAAATGACCAATCATGAGTTGTACAACTTTGGCTTTTTTAGCTATTTCTCCTGCCTGAGCTGCAGTTGAGTGAAAGGTTTTCTTTGCTTTATCCTTGTCGAAATTCAAAAAAGTAGCCTCGTGATAAAGTAAATCAACTCCAGTGATATGCTCAATTAAACTTTCTTTGTATAAGGTATCTGAACAATATGCATATTTCTTAGGTGCTTCACTTGGTAGAGTTAATTCCACATTCGGAATTACGATTCCATCACGCAAAACAACATCATTACCTTCTCTAATTGATGGAATTTGAGCTATACTAAGACCATAATGATCGAAAGCAACTTTATTTAAGCTGAGTAATCGTTTCTTTTCAGCAATTAGAAAACCGTGAGTAGGAATGCGGTGTTTTAAAGGAAAACAACTTATTTCCAACACATTATCTTCATATACAAGTTCAACAGTTGGATATTTAAGTTCTTTGAATTCAATTTCATAATTGAGAAATGCACCACCTATTTCTAGTTGAGGTCGAATTAATTTCTCTAAGCCTTCAGGTCCAATTATCTGTAGCTTATGTATACGACCTAAAAGATGCATGGTTGAAAGTAAGCCCACAAGCCCAAAATAATGATCGCCATGTAGGTGGGTGATAAGAATAACTTCTATTCGCTGAAATTTGAGTTTGTATCTTCTAAGTTGAATTTGTGTACCCTCACCACAATCGATTAACACATATCTTTCATTGCAATTGACAAAATGAGCGGAAGGTCGTCGCTTAATAGTTGGCAGAGCAGAACCTGATCCGAGTATGGTGATTTCAAACTTCATTTTTGTACTGCACAAAAGCGCAGATGATAGTTTTTAAGATTTTACGGTAAGTGAATTCATCTTCCCTATAGCTTCAGCCTTATCCGCAGTAATAACTAAAACTTTATCCAATTGAGCAATAGAAATTAATTTTGCAACACTGGCTTGCAATCCACACAAAATAAAATTACCACTCGAGTCTTTGCATAAACGATTTGCAATTAATATGCTACTCAAACCTGACGAGTCACAATATTTGGTAGCAGCCATGTCAATGATAATATTATTTACACCTTTTTTATTAAGTAGTACCAATTCGCTTTTCAACTCTGTAGCGTTTGTAGCATCAAGCTTGTCCACCTTAGACGTAACAACGGAACAATTTTCCAGGTTTTCAATAATATAGTTCATAGTTGACTGACTTTTCTCAAATGTAACATTTTTTATCTTTATCTATCAATTTTTCCTGCAAGAAGATAAATTACTGCCATTCTAACAGCAACACCATTCTCAACTTGATTTAAAATTATAGATTGTTTGCTATCCGCAACATCCGAAGTAATCTCCACCCCTCTGTTTATAGGCCCTGGATGCATCACAACGATTTCTTTTTCAAGTGAATCTAACAAAGCTCTGTCTAAACCAAAGAGCATCGAATATTCTCTTAAAGAAGGGAAATACTTAATATCTTGTCGCTCTAATTGAATGCGTAACATATTCGCTACATCACACCATTCAAGTGCTTTACGTAAGTTATTTTCAACTTTCACTCCAAGTTCATGAATGTATTTAGGAATCAATGTTGTCGGTCCGCAAACCATCACTTCAGCTCCTAGTTTTTGAAGGCAAAATATATTTGAAAGTGCAACGCGAGAGTGA
>CAYUQU010000020.1:0-47264 GCA_964447015.1 uncultured Flavobacteriales bacterium | reverse complement strand
GATTAAGCACACAAGACAATCAAGCATACGGCCGTGTGTTCAATGTTGCTTGCGGAGATTATTTCTCCCTCAACCAAGTCATAGCTGAAATAAAATCTACGCTAACCGAAATGAATCTTTACAATTCCCAAACCGTTATCACCAATGGTGAGCCGCGTCCAGGAGACATTCGCGATTCGCTGGCTGACATTTCTGAAACAACGCAACTGTTGGGATATAAAAACCCCGTGTTGTTTCACGATGGAATGAAGAAATATTTATCCACTTATTTTAAGGAGTGAAAATAGTCAAGGGAGAATTTGTGAAATCGGTAATGGTGTTAATGACAGGAACTGTTTTAGCACAAGCAATCGGCTACCTTATTTCTCCAATTCTAACCCGTATATACTCAACTGAGGAAATGGGTGATTTAGGCGTGTACTTACGCGCAGTAAGTTTTCTTTCTGCTTTAGCAACTGCTCGTTACGAAATGTCTCTTCCCTTACCTAAAAGTGATTCACATTCCTACTTACTTTATCGTTTATCGCTTCGCATTGCGTTGTACACCCTCTTAGGGACTACAATTGTTGGTTTACTATATTTATTTTCCGTCTCTTTTGCTTTTAGCGAATTAGTCTTTATTATTATCACCATATTAAGTGCATTTTTTCTTGTATTTATTAATCTGGGGACAAATTGGGCGATTCGAAAAAAACAGTTTCGCAAAATATCGTTTTCAAGAGTCTCCAATTCACTCACGGCAAATGGGTTGAGATGGATTTTTGGTGTAATGCATTGGGGGAGTATAGGGTTACTTATTGCAACTCTAATTGGGTACATTATTTCCAGTTTTTCATTTATACAAGAGTTTCTAAAAATTGATAAATATCACAAACCATCCCGATCTAGAAAAAAAACTTTTGCATTGGTTAGCGAGTACCGCCAATTCCCTTTGGTAAGTTTACCTCATGTGTTAATTGATTTAGGGAGGGATTTGTTAATTGCCACCTTAATAATCTACTTTTTCAGTAAAGATATCTTTGGCTCATACAGCCACTCATATACTATCTTAAGATTGCCTTTGATGATAGTCGGCACTTCTATTGGCCAAGTCTTTTTCAATCGTTGTTCGGAAATGGTGAACAATGGAACCTCCATCTTTGGTTTATTGAAAAAAACAATTTTGCTCTTACTTGTACTTTCTATAATACCGTTTACAATCATCTTTTTTTATGGAGAACCTCTTTTCTATTTTGTATTTGGAGAGAATTGGGGAACATCAGGCTATTATTCAGAAATAATGTCAATCTGGTTAATGATAAATTTTATTGCTTCTACTGTTTCGGCTATCCCAATCATCTTAAATCGTCAAAAAGAATTTTTCATTTTGGGTCTTATAACTTCTTCAATCCAACTTCTTAGTTTTGGAGTTATACCCTTGTTCATAGGCACTTCAGCCAGTGCTTTTGAAGATATTTTATGGTTTGCTTCTGCATCTCAAGCAATATTTTTGGTTTTTGTTATTTTTATAACCTTACGATATGCCAAACTAGGTGTTAAGCGCATCTAAAAAAATTACTAAGTTTGCATTACGAATCCACAACATATGTCTTCATTTAAAGACCGCATTCAATTTCATGTATTCAAATGGTTCAAACCGTTAATGGTAGGGAGATTTAAAACAGTTTCTGGAGTCAAACTAAACAAAACAAGAATCAGTAATACAACCTCAATCGGAAGCCCAGAAAACTTCAAAGTAGAAGACAATGTGTTCATCGGTCATTTTAATTTTATTGATGCGAGTAATGGAGTTTGTATTGAAAAAGGATGTCAAATCACCAATTATGTGAGCATAATAACTCATTCAAGTCATGTGGCAATTCGACTGTATGGCGATCAATATACCCAAGTACCCGAGTCTGAAAAGAAAGTTTACTTCAGAGGATCTGTATACATAGGGAAATACACGTTTGTAGGCCCTCATAGTATAATTATGCCTGGATCAAAAATAGGTAAAGGCTCTATTGTTAGTGCGTTTAGTTACGTAAATGGTGAATTCGATGACTTTTCGATTTTAGCGGGGAATCCTGCAAAAGTAGTTGGGGACACACGCAAACTAGACGAACAATACCTATCTCAACATCCTGAATTGAAGAACTTTTATGACAAATGGAGCAAATAATTAAATCAAATACACAAGTAGACCGAATCGCAAGAGGCTTATTAGTACTCGTGCTTTTTGGTGCATTATTACTTCCACCATTACTTATTATGCCAGGGTTGCCAAAATTTGAATTGGCTATATTGATTTTCCCATTCTTGTTTCTAATCACTGTTCTATTTAAAAGAAAAGAAATACTTGAAATCATCAAGTTTATCAAAATCCCTATTTCCATCATGGGAATATTTGTATTGATAATCATACTATCCATTTTGACAAATGGTCGGTGGAATATAACTAGAGATTGGTTTGAAGTAATTAAATTTATTCTTTTCGGTGCGTACATTTGCTTTTTCACGCTATATTTTAACTCAGAAAATCTTAAAAAAATACTCGCCATACTTTTCTCTGGTGTTGTTTTATTCAATCTGCTACATTATTTCAACGTATTTAATTTCAATGAAATAATCGAACCCTTCTATTCACAAAAACATCATTTGGATAGATTTGGCTTAAACTCGATAGGCCAACCTTCCACGAAAAGAGCCTTAGGCACTTTGGGAAATCCAAATAACAATGCAGTACTATTTCTAATCTTTACGTTAATCTTTCTGCCAGTCTCTCATCGATTTTCGAGATACATCAAACTGATCATCCCCTCAGTTGCCATAATTGGACTTTTCATGTGTCAATCCCGCACAGGGATGATTGCATATATTATTGTTCTAATCATTTATTTAATTTCGATACGTACATCTTTGCGTTTTGGATTGTATTTCTTATTGTTAAGTTGTGGTATCTATTTAACCTTAGACTATTTTGGAAATTCATATTTATCTTCGGTTACTGATTCCACTGCAATGGTTTCAGCAGAAAAAGGAAGAACTGTACAATGGAAAGGAATCATAGACCAAATGCCAGGTAATTGGTTGCTCGGCAATGCCCCAAATAAAACCTTTTTTGAAGAAAATAAAATCCATTCTGAAAGTGAATATTTTTTAATTTTATTCCGTTATGGGATTTTGGGAATAATTGCTTATTTGGCATTTTGGAGCTCAATTTTTATTCGATCTATTAAAAAAGGGGTAATAAGATATTCGCTATCAGTATATTTGGTAGTTGCGTACGCTCTATTAGCTTTTACAAATAATCCAATTCACGCACCAAAACTTATGCTTATGTTTACATGTGCGATTGCAATCTCATTTATTCACGAAAAAGAAGTGCAAATTGAAAAAACTTAAAGTTCTTGTTATCGGCTCATCTACTCCCCATGTTCGAAATCATGTAAATCGAATAAAAGATGAATTTGACATTGAGATCATTACAACAAATTCAGAATTTATTCCGGAAAACACCCCTTATCACATCGTTGATTTTTCAATTCGAAAATTGACTAACTTATTCAAATCACCCCGAAAAATAAAATCTATAATAGACCGATTCTCTCCAGATGTCATTCACGTACATCAAGCCAATTCTTTTGCTTTTTATTCGATCTTAGCAAATCGCGGTAAAAAACTACCCTTGATTCTCACACTTTGGGGAAGTGACATCTTGGTTCATCCAAAAGAAGGGCTGCTCAACAAAATCATGACGCAGTATGTACTAAAACATTCGGATATTATCACATCAGATGCCCAATTTTTAGCTGACGAAGCACAGAAATTGGTGCCCGCAACAAAATTGGATGTACGTATTGCTAATTTTGGTGTGGAAAAAATCGAGATTCCGACTCACAAAGAAAAAATCATCTACTCCAACCGAAATCACAGTCCTCTGTACAGAATAGACGAAGTCATTAAGGCTTTTTATCGATTTGTAGAATCTGGGCATAAGGATTGGAAACTCATCATTGCAGGCAGAGGAAGTGAAACGGAAAATCTTCAATCCCTTGTTAACCAATTAGAATTATCTGAACATGTCGAGTTTGCAGGTTTTGTTAACTTAGAGCAAAATGCAGCCAATTACGCCAGAGCAACTTATTTTGTCTCGATTCCTGAATCAGATGCAACTGCTATGTCATTGTTGGAAGCTATGTACTTCAAATGCGTTCCTGTTGTCAATGATTTACCGGCAAATTTAGAATGGATAGAAAATGGAAAAAACGGCCTTGTCGTTGATGATTTATCTGCTGATTTCTTGAGTAAAGCTCTTGCTATTGATGTCAACGAAGCAGGTGAAATAAATAGATCCATCATATTGGAAAAGGGAACCATTGAAGTCAGTAAAAAGATTTTTTCGGATATTATATATCAAGCAATGGAGAAAAAAAAGGAGGCTTAATGAAGGTGCTTCACATCATAAATGATTATTGGTGGTCCAAATTGTATTCAAACTTGGTAAAAGAACTGGACGCTGAAGTAGAACAGGTCATTTATGTTCCGATCCGAAACGCAAAAGATTTTGACAAAAATAAAGTGGAGGGATTGAAGAATACATCCTATTATTATAGCCATATTATCACCTCCTTTTTTGATCGATTATTTTTCTTTAAGAAGATAAAAAAAATTCAACAAGACATCGAACGAAATATTGACTTGTCCGATATTAATGTGATTCACGCGCACACACTGTTCAGTGATGGAGGAGTCGCGTATAAACTCTCTAAAAAACATGGAATTCCATTTATTACGACTGTCAGAAATACGGATGTCAATGTCTTTTTTAAGTACCTCTATCACACGCATTCTTTCGGAAGAAAAGTACTGAGAAATGCATCAAAAGTTGTCTTCCTCTCCCCTACTTATCTCTCCAGATTGTCCACTAAAATTTTACCGAAAGAATTGGCGTCAAAGGTTCAATCTAAATCCAAGATTATTCCAAACGGGATAGACGCTAAATGGCACGCTCTTAGAAAAAATCCTATCCAAAAAACAGACGATGTGTGGCGATTGTTTTTCATCGGTCAATTCGTGGAAAATAAAAACCTTCAAGGGCTAATTCGCGCGGCTGAAAAATTAAAAAACAAAAGACTCAATATCGAAGTTCACGCCATCGGACTTAACCCTGATACGGATGACGCTTACGTTGCAAAACACAAGGAACTTCTTTCAAAGTCGTATGTCTTCACCTACGATGCGATTAAGGATTTTACAGAATTGTCAAACCAGATTAGCAATTATGATATCTTAGTTGTACCTTCTTTTCATGAAACCTTTGGTCTGGTCTATGCGGAAGCACTGACACTAAACAAACCTGTAATCTATTCTCGTAATGAGGGTTTTGATGGTCAATTTGAAAACGGAATTGTAGGTTTTGCCATAGATCCGCATAACATTGATGATATTGCCAACCATATTGAGAAAATCATCGACCACTATGATGACTTTCAAGAACGTATTGCGAATTTGGATTTAAAACAATTTGACTGGAATCAGGTAAGTTGTACTTTTAAGTCAATTTATTCCGAACTTTGCAAGGAATAAACTATGGCAGTAGAAATGACTAAATATGAGGTTTCGGTAATCATTCCATGTAGAAATGAAGAAAAGTACATCGCGCAATGCCTAAACTCGATATTAAATTCCGACTTTCCATCTGATGCAATGGAAATCATTGTCGTTGACGGCATGTCGACTGACCGAACTGCTGAAATTGTAGAAGGTTTTAGTTCTACAAACGCATCAATAGTTCTCCTGAGAAATCCCGAAAAAATAGTTCCTGTATCCATGAACATGGGTATGGAAGCTGCCAGGGGAAACGTCATTGTTCGCTTAGATGCACATGCAGCATACCCGAACGACTACATTTCAACGCTTCTCAAATGGAAAAAAGAGCTAAATGCTACCAATATTGGCTGTCCGATTAAAACAGAAGTTCTAAACAAAACACCTAAGAGTCTGGCTATTATTCGCGTGTTGTCAAACAAGTTTGGCGTGGGAAATGGTCTGTTTAGAATTGGTGTAAACGAACCTGTGGAAGTAGATACTGTTCCTTTCGGGTGTTTTGATAAAGAATTTGTGCAGAAAATTGGAGGGTATAACCCAAAATTGTTGCGCAATCAAGATATAGAACTCAACAACAGAATAAAAAATCATGGTGGAAAAATCATCTTGATTCCCTATACAAACTGTACATATTACGCACGAGAGACTTGGAAGGGACTCGCAAAAAACAATTTCAGCAACGGAAAATGGAACCTCAGAACGGTATACATCACCAAAAACATTTCCTCTTTGGGACTGCGCCATTTTATGCCCTTGTTTTTTATTCTCTCACTTATTTTACCGACGATTTTAGCCGCATTCTATTTTCCCGCCATTTATTTGAGTGGACTTTCGTTAGCCGCTTATTTGCTTGCGATAGTTACAATCGTTTCAAAAACAAATCGAGCTGACACTACGTTTTTTCACTTGGCGTGGACATTTATCGTGCTCCATTTCTCCTACGGATTTGGGTCATTGGTTGGTTTATTTTATTTTCCTGAATTATTTAAAAAATGACAACCGCAGATACATATCGAAATGAAATTGCTCAACGTCTTTCTGTAAACAGTGAGCACATTAGTTTATATTGGAAAGGTCGAGTAGCGCTCTATGCAATTTTAAAGGCGATGGGCATTTCAAAAGGCGATGAAGTTATTATTCCTGCTTTCACCTGTGTAGTTGTTCCAAATGCAATTCTCTATCTCGGCGCAACACCAGTGTATGTTGATATTGAGGAAGACACTTTGAATACAAGCCTAAGTAAGATTAAACGCGCAGTAACAAATCACACAAAGTGTATAATAGTGCAAAATACCTTCGGGCTTTCGTCTGAGGTTGACGAGATTGTCACTTTTGCCAAAGAGCAAGGCATCACTACGATTGAGGATTGTACACATGGCTTTGGTGGCACGTTTAAAGGAAAACCCAACGGATCATATTGTGACGCGGCTTTTTATTCAACACAATGGAATAAACCATTTTCAACAGGAATTGGTGGCTTTTCGGTTATTCACAGAGAGGAATTGTTAGCTGAAGTTAAAAAAGTCAATCTGTCACTAATCAAACCGACTTTGCGACAACGAAAAGTGCTTAGCTCCCTCGTTAAATTCCGCAAGTATCTGCTGAATGACAGTACGTATTGGACGTTGATAAAGATGTACCGTGCACTGAGCAAATACGGTCTTGTTGTCGGTTCATCTACTGATAAAGAACTCACATCTATTGAAATCCCTTCGGGGTATTTTATGGCTTCTTGTGCAGAGCAACAACGAGCTGGAATAAGTTCTATGCAACATCTTGATGCGGATTTAGCGCTTAGACGTGCAAACGGATTGGCGTACACTAAATTCTTGAGAACACACGGCAAATGGAACTATCCAGACGATGTGTTGGAGAATCACTCTTTTCTGAAATATCCTGTGTTTGTAAAAGACAGAGATGCGTTTCTTGAACTCGCCGAAAAAGCTAAAATCCGACTCGGCGATTGGTTCTTGTCTCCTATTCACCCTGTGTTAGATAATTTTGAATTGTGGGAATTGAATTGTGAAGAATTTCCTATTGCTTCAGCGAAATCTGCTCATATTCTCAATTTGCCAACAGATGTAAAAGACAACAAGAAAGTAATTCAATTTTTGGAAGACCACATCAATCAGCTAATGTAAATGAGCTTACTGATCAACATAAGAAAACAGACAGGCCTTTGGAGTCAAAATCGCATTGGATTGTATCTGATGGCTTTACTGATTCCGTTCAATCCGAAATGGTATGGAATAGGTATTGCCTTTTTCTTACTTGAAACACTCCTTTTTTTCCGAAAATCAACATTTGCACTTAATGTGAAACCTGTTCACATATTCATGTCGTTATTCTTCTTGTCGCATATTATTGGGATGAGTTACAGTGAGAATAGCGCATTTGGATGGAGCGACATTGGAATGAAAGTTTCCTTTGTGTTGTTTCCTTTGATTTTTGCATTTACCTCTCAAGTGTTTACGCTCAGACGATTTATTACATTCTATCTCACAGGAGCACTTTTAGCCATCTCTATTTCACTTATTATTGCCACCATAAATTACTTTCAAAGAGGTGAATACGCAGCTTACTTCTTTGATTCGAGGTTGTCTTTCTTTATGCACCGTAGTTATTGGGCTACTTACCTCGTAATTGCTTATGCTTTTGTCTGGTATCTTTTACTGAATGATTTAAAAAAATCAATCTATTGGATTCCCCTCTTATTTGTGTTCTTTTCGATAACACTTATGACGGGATCTAAGATGGGCATCATTCTTTTGCTCATCACCACGCTTGTAATGACTGTGTATTTCGTCATGAAATTCAGACTGTATCTTTCTGGGGTCTTGATTTTTCTGGTTTTTGCAATCTCTGCTTTTGCCGTCACAAAAGTTGCCCCTCAATTGACCTCAAGAATACAAGCTTCGGTAAACTCCATTTTTGAACCAAAACAAATTGATGTGACTTCCACAGAAAGTAATGCGGCTCGCATTCTGATGTGGGAAACGTCCTCTGAATTAATTAAAGAGAATTTGATTTGGGGAGTAGGCACTGGCGACATAAAGGATGAACTCAAAAATAGAAACATCAAAAAAGGTTATCTCGGCATTGCTGAAATGAACCTCAATGCGCACAATCAATTTCTGAACACCCAACTTGCCTTAGGATTACTCGGAACCTTGTCTCTTTTGGGAATGTTCATTTTCTCGTTTATCGGCGTACCGAAAAGTTATCGGTTTATTGGCAGAATAGCAATCATAGTACTCTTCCTATCTTTGTTAACCGAATCTTTTCTTGAAACGCAAGCGGGTATTATCCCCGTTGCTTTTTTACTCTGCCTGTTTAACGTCCACAATTCGGAGAAGAATTGAAATAATTGTGTTATTTTTATTGCATATTTATGATTTCCCTAAAATCACTTATTGTGACAAATATCACTTTTAGGTTAACGTAAAATAACGACCTTTGCAGTGTAAAAATAGATTTATACACAAAAAGATATATAAAATGAAGATAGAACAAATTTATACAGGATGTCTAGCTCAGGGAGCATACTACATCCAATCTGGAAATGAAGTAGCTATTATTGACCCATTACGCGAGGTGCAGCCGTATATCGATCAAGCTGAAAAAGCTGGGGGGAAAATCAAATACATTTTTGAAACGCACTTCCACGCGGATTTCGTTTCGGGGCATAAGGACTTGGCTGAGAAAACAGGTGCGCAAATTGTGTTTGGACCTACAGACATGGAACTTGGTTTTGATGCAGTTATCGCTAAAGACAATCAGGTGTTTAAGTTAGGGGATGTGGAGATAAAAGTACTTCACACGCCAGGACATACGATGGAAAGTAGCTGTTACTTGATTTCTGATGAAAACGGGAAAGAAGTAGCGATTTTCACTGGTGATACATTGTTTATTGGTGATGTAGGTCGCCCTGACTTGGCGCAGAAGGTGATTGCTGATTTGACTCAAGAAAAATTGGCTGGACATCTGTACGATTCGCTTCGCAATAAAATTATGCCGTTGGCTGACGACTTAATTGTATACCCAGCTCACGGTGCAGGTTCTGCTTGTGGAAAAAACATGAGTAAAGAGACTTCGGACACCTTAGGAAATCAAAAGAAAACAAACTACGCGCTTCAACCAATGTCCAAAGAGGCGTTTATCAAAGAAGTGTTGACAGGCTTGACTCCACCTCCGGGATATTTCCCACAAAATGTCATGATGAACATTCAAGGTGGTGACAGCATAGACGACATCATGGACAGAGGAACGAAAGCGCTCACTCCGCGCGAATTTGAAGCGGTAGCGAACGAAAGAGATGTATTGCTTTTAGATACACGTGATCCGCAAACATTTGCAAAAGGCTTCATTCCAAACTCAATTAACATAGGAATTGATGGAAGCTTTGCCGTGTGGGTTGGAACCTTGATTCCAGACATCAAACAGGAAATGCTTCTTGTGATTGAAGAAGGTCGTGAGGAGGAAGTAATCACTCGATTGGCTCGTGTGGGTTATGACCATGCCTTAGGGTACTTAAAAGGTGGTTTTGATGCGTGGAAAAATGACGGAAGAGAAACTGATTCCATTACGTCAATCTCCGCAGAGGAATTTGCTGAAGTGAAAGACGCAAACATCCTTGATGTACGCAAAAACAGTGAGTTCTTAAGCGAACACATCATCGGAGCAGAAAATGCACCGTTGGACTACTTAAACGACAGTATGTTGAAAGTAGATAAAGACAAAACGTATCACGTACATTGTGCGGGTGGATATCGCTCAATGATTTTCATCTCGGCACTGAAGGCGCGTGGATTTGAAAAATTGATTGACGTGAAAGGTGGTTTTGGCGCAATCAAAAAATCAGAGAAGTTTAATACTTCGGATTACGTTTGTCCTACGACGTTGTTGTAAATTTCAAACAAAAGATAAATATATACGAGAGGAATTAGAATACTAGTTCCTCTCGTTTCATTTTGAGAAACATGTGTGTTGCGTAGTGTAATACGTAGTGGATAGAACACAGATTTGGCGGATGACATGGATTTACACGGATTTTTTTTTACCGCAAAGGACACGAAGAAGGCGCAAAGGACGCGAAGAAATAGAACGCGGGGTTTTCAATATTGTAGGGACGCACAGCCGTGCGTCTCTACAATATCACAACGCCTTATTCGACTACGTTCTCTCAAAACAATAATTTATTCCATCGAATGCAGCGCCATTCTATTGCCTTCTGAATCGATAAAGACACACATGAAACCATGCTCAGGAGAAATCATTTTCTTGGGCATTTGTACAGTTCCTCCAGCGCTTTCAATTCTATCTTGGAAAACTTGTAAATCAGGAGACGCATCCAAGTATACCAACGTTCCGTTTTTGCTTGGCACATAAAACTCAGGATGGTAACACAATGCCCCACCTACTTCGTTGTGCGGAAAAATACCCATTTTCAATCCACCAAAATCTACTGGCTCAATCTGTGTTTGAAATACTTTCTCGTAAAATGCTATCGCTCTGTCTAAATCACTCACTGGAATTTCAAACCAATGTGTCCAATTTTTACCATTCTCTGTATTCTGTCCCATAATCGTTATTTTATATATTTATCATTCAACCCAACTCCCTGCATAATCATCGGAACAATCTTCTCCAAACGCGTGGCTTTCGTTTTTTCTTGCTTGGCTGATTCGATGTGCTCGCAGAAATCGCGTTGCTTGGAGGGAGTGAATCCTTCGAAAGCGCTTTTAAGCTTCGCGTCTTGATCGAGGGCGTTTTGCAAAAAGTCAGGAATTACGGTCTTTTTCTTTTCGGGAGTGTGTTTCAATCCTTTTTTCTCGTTCTCAATGGCTTCGTGGATGTATTCTAAAATGATTTTCTCGTCTATTTCGTCCATGGAGGTGAAACGCATTTGGCGAAGTGCTTTGGTGGTTCCTTCTTGCGCATTGACCAATAGTTTGTGTTTATCTTTGAGAAAAACGCCGTTGTAAAACCAAATTCCTAAATAGGATTTGAATCCTGCGATTCCTAAAATGTTCTTGCCTTTATAGGTGTAGACAGGAACGCCCCACTTCTTGGTTTCTGCCATACCGGTCTTGTTGGCTAGTTCTTTTAGGAAGATGATTTCTTCTGTCCATTTGTTGTTTGCGGGCATATTGTAGTGTTTTGTCTGTTGTACAAATATAAAATAATTGGTGGAAGAGCAAAAGGATAGCGTGGTGAATGGTGTCCCGCAGATTTCGCAGATAAACGCAGATTTTCTTAACCACAAAGGGCACGGAGAAGGCGCAAAGGACGCGAAGAAATAGAACGTGGGTTTTTCGATATTGTAGGGACGCACGATTGTAGGGACGCACGGCCGTGCGTCCCTACAACAATGCATTCGCGTAAATCCGTTAAATTCGCGTCATCCGTGTTCTATTCACTACGCTCAACACCCTCCCACCCTATCATCGCCGCTTTTCGAGTCGAACCCCAGTGATATTGCCCGAAATTTCCAGTGGATTGAATCACGCGATGGCAAGGGATTAAATATGCAATGGGGTTTTGACCTATGGCGGAGCCTACTGCGCGTGATGCTTTTGGATTTCCGACTTGGGTAGCCATTGTGGCATACGTTGCTAATTGACCTGATGGAATTGACAACAACGCTTGCCACACTTTCAATTGAAATTCAGTGCCTTTGAGGTGAAGTTTGATTTTCTCAAGTTCTGTCCAGTCACCTGAAAAAATAGCGAGTGCGTGTGTGTGCATTTCCACTTCTTCGGATTGGAATTTAGCATTGGGAAATTTGTCCTGCAATGCTTTATGGGCTTGCTTTTCATCATCTATAAAGGAAATATGACAAATTCCTTTGAGTGTGGAGGCGATTACTACACTTCCGAATGGACTGTCGTAAATGTGATATGAAATGTGCAAGTTTTCACCACCATTCTTGTATTCTCCTGGAGTCATGCCTTCGATGTTGACGAATAGGTCGTGTAGTCTTCCCGTTCCCGATAAGCCAATCTCGTCAGCAGTGGCGGACAGTGACATTTGTTGTTCTCCCAACACCGACTTTGCGCGTTCTAAGGTCAAGAATTGCATGAATTTCTTTGGACTTACGCCTGCCCATTCTGTAAAAATCCGCTGAAAATGAAAAGGACTCATGCCGACTGCTGCGGCAATTTCTTCCAACGCGGGTTGATGGCGCAAATTAGCGGTAATGAAATGAATGGCTTTCTCTATCGTGGCAAAGTGATTGTGCATAGTTCTTTTTTGAAACGTGACTCAAAGGTAAGGGATGAAGCGCAGGCGAACAACCCGAAAGTTGCTAATTTCGATTAAGGACGTAGTGAATAGAACACGGATTGGACGGATTTAGCGGATTTACACGGATTTTTTTAAACCACAAAGGACACGAAGAAGGCGCAAAGGGCACGAAGAAATAGAACGCGGGTTTTTCGACATTGTAGGGACGCATGGCCGTGCGTCCCTACAATATCACATCGCAACGCCCAAAAACAATATATCTGCGCAAATCCGTCAAATTCGTCCAATCCGTGTTCCATTCACCACACCCAACAACAATGCATCCGCATAAATCCGTCAAATTCGTGTCATCCGTGTTCTATCCACTACGCCATACACACATCTGCGTAATTCTGCGCAATCTGCGGGAAATAATAAACTCTTTTACCTAAATTTGCACAAACGATTATACACATGATTCCATTTTCTCCGCCTCGCATTGATAAACGTGTGATTGATGAAGTAACCAAAGCCCTTGAAAGCGGTTGGATTACGACTGGTCCGCGTACGAAAGAATTTGAAAAGCAAATATCAGCTTATTGTGGTGTGAAACATACCGTAGCTGTCAGTTCATGGACGGCGGGGATGGAAGTCATGCTGCGCTGGTTGGGCGTGCAGGAAGGTGATGAAGTGATTTTGCCTGCGTACACGTATTGCGCAAGTGCGAACGTTATTTTGCACTGCGGAGCAGTACCTGTGATGGTGGATTTGAATACGGAAGATTTTAATATTTCAGTTGACGCCATCAGAAAAGCGATTACGCCGCGTACAAAGGCGATTATGGGGGTGGACATTGGGGGGTATCCTTGCGATTATGACGAGTTTTATGCCTTGGTAAACGAAGAGGGAATTCGCGCGCAGTTTCAACCGCGCAACGAACTGCAAAAACAATTGGGACGCATTGCGGTGTTGTCAGACTCGGCGCACAGCTTTGGGGCGAAATACAAAGGACGCATGTCTGGAAGCTTGGCGGATATTTCGGTATTCTCTTTTCACGCGGTAAAAAACTTGACTACAGCCGAAGGTGGCGCGATATGTTTGAACATGCCTGCTCCTTTTGACAATGAACAGATTTACAAAGATCTTTGCGTGAAAATCTTACATGGACAATCGAAAGATGCCTTGGCGAAGACGCAAAAAGGAAACTGGCGCTATGACGTGCTTGAACCTGGTTTCAAGTGCAACATGACGGACATTCAGGCTGCCATTGGGTTGATTGAACTGGAACGCTACGACTCGGAGAACTTGCCCCGCCGAAAAGAGATTTTTGCGCAATACGAAGAGGGTTTTAAAAATGAACCGTGGGCTTTGTTGCCGCTTCATTCTACTCCGGATAAAACGAGTTCATATCACTTGTATTTGTTGCGCATAGACAACGTTACGGAAGGTGAACGCGACAGAATTATGCAAGTTATTTTTGATCAAGATGTATCGGTGAATGTGCACTTTCAACCGCTGCCGATTTTGACGGCTTACAAGAACTTGGGGTATGACATTGCGGATTTCCCCGAAACATGGAACAAATACCACAACGAGATTTCACTTCCCGTGTATTACGATTTGACGAACGAGCAAGTGGATCAAGTAATTGGTGCAGTGAAACGCGCAGTATATCAAGTAAAAAAATGAAGCGCTTTTTTGACATAGTCGTTTCGTTTGTCATTTTATGTGTCTTCTTCCCTTTCGGAATTTTGATTGCAATTGCGATTTTGCTCGACTCCAAAGGCGGTGTATTCTACAGACAAGAACGGGTTGGCCAATACGGAAAACCCTTCAAACTGCTCAAGTTTCGCACCATGCGCACGGATGCCGATAAACAAGGAAAACTTACCGTAGGCATGCGCGACTCCCGCATTACCCGCGTAGGCTACATACTGCGCAAAACCAAATTAGACGAATTCACCCAATTCTGGAACGTACTGATCGGCGACATGTCTATCGTAGGCCCACGCCCCGAGGTACAAGAATACGTAGACCTCTACACCCCCGAACAACGCCAAATCCTAAACGTGCGCCCCGGAATTACCGACTACGCCTCCCTCGAATATTTCAAAGAAAATGAACTCTTAGGCGCATCCAACAACCCCCGAGAAACCTACATCACCGAAATCATGCCCGCCAAATTGGAGCTAAACAAGAAGTATTTGGATAACCCCTCGCTTTGGCATGATGTGAGGATTATGTGGATGACGTTTTTGAAGGTGGTGAAGGGGTGATTTATTACCTACGAACAATGTGATTATTGCTACTAAATTCTGAATTTTTATTATATTCACCAAGGTATACAGAGAGAGTAATCACAATTGATGAAATCAAAAGTAGACGGAGTAATATCTATCACTAATACAAGATATAGTGTCGGGTTTAAAATGGTTTAAACAATGGAAAAAGGCGAAATTTTAATCTACAAAAGTCAAGAAGGTGATATTAAAATTGATGTTCGGTTAGAGGACGAAACAGTTTGGCTTACTCAAGCACAAATGGCGCTTTTATTCGGAAAAGACAAACGGACTATATCGGAACATATCGGAAACATTTTTAAAGAAGGGGAATTAGAAGATAGTGTGGTTGTCCGGAATTCCCGGATTACCACTACACATGGCGCTATTATTGGAAAAACACAAGAATCCAAAGTTAATTTATACAATCTCGATGTTGTGATTTCTGTAGGTTATCGTGTAAAATCAAATCAAGGCACACAATTTCGTATTTGGGCTACACAACGATTGAAGGAATTCATCATTAAGGGGTTTGCCTTGAACGACGAACGCTTCAAATCGGGTAACTCAATGAACTATTTTAACGAATTACAAGAACGCATTCGCGAAATACGAATTTCTGAAAGGTTTTTCTATCAAAAAATTAAAGATATCTATACAACTAGCATTGATTATGACCCAAAAGATGAAAAAACAATAGAATTTTTTAAAGTTGTACAAAATAAGCTACTATGGGCAATAAGTCAACAAACTGCTGCTGAATTGGTATATCGCAGAGTAGATGCTTCGCTCCCGTTAATGGGAATGCAATCGTTCGATAAGCAAAATAACTTATCTGTCAAAAAAACAGATATAAGTATTGCTAAAAATTATCTGACCGAAGCTGAAATAAAACTCTTGGGATTGCTTGTTGAACAGTATTTGGCCTTTGCCGAAACCATGGCACAACAACGAACACCAATGTACATGGAAGATTGGGTTAAACGTTTAGATTCAATTCTTCAATTAAATGGCAGAGAATTACTAAATCATGCAGGGAAAATAAGTCATCAAATGGCTTTAGAAAAATCTTCTTTGGAATTTGAGAAATTTAAGGATGTACAAAAGCAACTACAACGAGAACAAAACCTGAAAGAAATCGAAGCTGATATTCAAAAATTAAAAACGAAGAAATAAGGCCTACCCTCTATTCCAATCTCAATAAATAAGTTATAAAATGAAGTAGTTTTTGGCTTAATCCCTCCCTCGAATATTTCAAAGAAAACGAACTCTTAGGCGCCTCCAACAACCCCCGCGAAACCTACATCACCGAAATCATGCCCGCCAAACTGGAGCTGAACAAGAAGTATTTGGACAACCCCTCGCTTTTGCATGATGTGAAGATTATGTGGATGACGTTTTTGAAGGTGGTGAAAGGGTGATTTCTTGCTCACTAACAATCTGATAATTGCTACTAAATTCTGAATTTTTCTTATATTCACCACGGTATACAGAGAATAATCACGATTGATTATTGTATTAACAGCATAACCATGGAAGAAATCATTCAAGCATTATTGAAGTTTAGAGACGAACGCGATTGGGAACAATTTCACAATCCGAAGGACTTGGCTTTAGCTATAAATGTGGAAGCGGGAGAATTATTGGAGTTATTTCTATGGAAAAATCCTGAAGATGCGAATAAAGAAAAAGTAAAAGAAGAATTAGCAGATGTATTTGCTTTTGCATTTTTGTTGGCGGATAAATATGGTTTTGATGTGAAAGATATTGTACTTGAAAAAATCAAATCTAACGGAGAAAAATATCCCGTGGATAAGGCAAAAGGAACAGCAAAGAAATACAACGAATTATGAGCCTGTCTTACGAATTGTCGATAGAAATTTCTGAGCAGTACGATTTTGACAACTCCAAAGAATCCATTGAGAGAATAGGACAAAATCCATGGGTCAAAAATCAATGGCCTTTGGTTTATTTCATTCAAAATGAAACGGAGAAAATTGCTTACGTTGGTGAGTCTACAAATGCAGCCAGTAGAATAAAAAATCACCTTCTAAATCCGAAAAAAGCGAATGTTTTCAATAAGATTTCAATTATTGGAAGTGACAAATTCAACAAATCTGCTACACTCGATATCGAGTCAAATCTTATTCAATACCTTTCGGCAGAAAAAACATATACTTTACAAAATGGTAATCACGGATTAATTAATCACAATTATTACCAACAAGACGTCTATAAAGACCTTTTTAAAGAAATTTGGAAAAAACTGCTCGATAAAAAAATCGTCTCGCAGTCATTAACAGAGATTGAAAACTCTGAAATATTCAAATATTCGCCTTACAAATCATTAAACGAAGACCAATATAATTCTGTGTTAGAGATTATGGAGGGTTTGACTTTTATGAATTCTAACAGAATCTTCATCAAAGGAAGTGCGGGCACAGGTAAAACGATTTTAGCGACATATCTATTAAAACTTCTCAATTCAGATGTTGACGATACGAAATTTGAAGATTTTAACGATGATGAACTTCGTGAGATTAACTATATCCGCAAGTTTCAGGAAAAATATCCAAATGCAAAAATAGGTTTGGTGATTGCGATGACGTCGCTTAGAGAATCTTTGCAAAGTGTTTTCAAAAAAATTCCAGGATTAAAAGCTTCTATGGTTTTAAGTCCTTCTGATACATTCAAACTAAAGGAAAAGTACGATTTACTCATTGTGGATGAAGCACACCGGTTACGCCAGTATAAAAATATTAGCTGGATGGGTGCCTTTCGAAACAACAACAAAAAGTTAGGCTTAGGCGATACAGGAAATGAATTAGATTGGATAATTGCAAATAGTAAAAACCAGATTTTTTTCTACGACTCAGCTCAATCTGTTAAACCATCAGATATTGACGCAGCTAAATTTGAAGCACACTTGAACGATGCCAATACCCTAAAACTTGAGTTGACCTCTCAAATGAGAGTTCAAGGAGGGAATAACTACATACAATTTGTCGACGAGTTACTTCATATAAAAAGAAACGAACAAACTGTATATGCTGCAAATGACTATGAACTGTACGTATTTGATTCTTTAGTTGATTTGTATGATGAATTAACGAAAAGAGAAGAACTTCATGGTTTAAGCAGATTAGTTGCAGGGTATTCATGGCCGTGGCTTTCAAAAGACGATAAATCTGCCGTAGATATTGAGATAGATGGATTGAAATTTCAATGGAATCAAACAGATAAAGATTGGATAAACTCTGCAAACGCATTTAAAGAAATTGGTTGCATCCATACCACACAAGGATATGATTTGAATTACACTGGGGTGATTTTCGGGAAAGAAATTACGTACAACAAGGAAACCAACCAAATTGAAATTGATCCAAAATCCTATTTTGACATCAATGGAAAAAAAGGAATCGCTGACCCTGAATATTTGAAGGCTTATATCATCAACATCTACAAAACAATAATGTATAGAGGAATTAAAGGAACCTTTGTATATGCGTGTAATGAAGATTTGCGTGATTATTTAAAACAACACATACCGACTTTTACAAAAGAAATCCCTTTAAGAAGAATCCCGCTTAGTGAAGTTAAACCTTATGTAAACGCTGTTCCTTTAGTTGACATCTCTGCTGCCGCAGGCAGTTTTAGTGGCTTACAAATTCATTCCGATTTCGAATGGGTGGAGTTACCAATGAACATCACAGCTAAAGAAGGTTATTTCGTTTGCAAAGTTGTGGGTGAATCAATGAACAAAAGAATTCCAAATAATTCATACTGTCTATTCAGCCAAGACCAAGGCGGCTCAAGAAACGGTAAAATAGTATTAGTAGAACATACCAACCGCCAAGACCCTGATTTTGGTTCTTGCTACACCGTAAAAGAATACCACAGTCAAAAGAAATTCGTAGACGACCAATGGCAACACGAATCGATAACGCTGAAACCATTGTCGAAAGACGAGAGTTACCAAAATATTGAATTAATTGGTGATGAAGCAGTGGGATTGAAGGTTGTTGGGGTGTTTGTATGTGTGTTGTGAATAGTTCAAATTTAATTAACCATACGAAAAACTATTTCAATTCTCGGATTGTTCAAAATTTGTTCGTTTAGCAAGGAAAATAAAAATCATAAAATGAAATAATGTAAAAACATATTGGGGGCTGATTTTATTATGATTAAGAATTTAGCAGATGAATTTGAAAAATATATAGAATGAACTATAAGGATGAAGAATTTCCAAAAAACATTAATGATCTCATTGAAAAGTGTGAGCAAACGATTATTAATATAATAGAACGTTTTAATGACCCAAACTGTATAACAGTAGGTGATTTATATTTTCCAGAAAGAGGACTTAAGCAAGATGATTTCTTGATAAAACTGCAAGTAAGTTGTAATGTTAAAATAAACAATAAAGTTAAAAAAGAAAATGAGCTTCAAGGCTTATATGTTTTTGGTGAAATCAATGACAAAAATAAGGTTACACCTATTTATGTTGGCATTTCTAGAACTGTCTTTAGAAGATTATATCAACATACATGGGGTACAAAGCACAATGAAACTACTTTTTCGTATTTAAAGGCTAAACATTATAACAACTTCAAAGGAAAGCGAGAAGAATTACCAATTGAATTACTTAGAGAACAACAAATGAAGATCAAAAACTATAAATTGGTCGTAATTCCAGAAATGAATCATTTTGATATGTATTTTATGGAAGTATATATCGCAGGTAGATTAAGAACACGCTGGAATAGTTTTAAAACTCATTAAATATGGAGAGTGAGGAGGGACTTATCAACTACACAAAATAAAGTATTTCGTATTTTGAAAATTTATACTATTATCAGTAAAATAAAAAATGTTTTAGACACTTGACTTGATAGAAAGTAACTTCTACCAGAGTAAGAATATTAGCATTGTAACTCATATATCAACTTCAAAAGAAATGGGAATTATAAAAATCATACTTGAGGAACCAGAAAAAATCCAAGTTTTAATAATTAATCTAATTAAATTGGTTATTACAGTTTTAATTACACATTCTATTTATCCTTTTCCAGAATTAATGTCCCTTGGTTCTATTGAAACGTTAAAGAATATTCTACCACTTGAACAAACAATGATTTTTGTTTTGGTAGTAGTTTCTGTTTGGTTTATTATTTGGTCAATGGGATTTTTTCTTTTTATATTTATTATAAGTTTTTGGAGGAAATCCAATAAGGAATCAAAGAAATATTCAATACATCGCAATGACATTAATAACATTTTAAAATTCACTAAAATATATACTGTCACAGAAAAAGGATTCCTTATTCCAACAAGACATATTGAAAGTATAGTTGAAATCGGAGAAGTCATTAAATCAAACCAGAGTTTTAGTTTGAGTAGCACCATATTTGTGAAATGGTTGTTTATTGCCACTGTGATTTGGTTTTACTTCATTGGAATAATTGAATTTTCCTTTGCCAAGATAATCGGGATTACTTTTTTTGGTTTTATGATTTTTATTGCAATTTTTATTTGGAGGAAAGTAGATCGAATATTAGAAGCCTTTAAAGACTATTCAATTGAAGTACATGATTTACTTCAAAGACTGCTTTTTCGCAAAGCTGTTATTGATATACTAGAAAATAACTTCAGTGGTAAATTAAACGAGGAACATTCTGGCTATAATATCATTTTAAGTAATCAAAAATTTATTGTAGAAGATGTTACGTTTTTTAATAATGAAATGGGAAACATTCTGTTGTTTGAAAAACTAAATATACCACATAAACACTTTGAAAATAACCTAATTATAGTTTCAAATATTGAACCAGATCAAAAGCTTAAAAACCTAATTGAGTCTTTGAATATAAAAGCATATATTCTGGCAGAAAATCGGGAGGAACTACTAGTCGGGTTATGTAAACTAGGGTCATTTTTGGATAAACAAGATTATAAAGAAAATATTTAATATGGAACTCCTTTCAAGTTTTGCAATGGGTCTTGCAGTAAATATAGTTCACGATTTTATTAAGTCAAAGATTGAATCTGGATTGAAAAAGGATATTGATAGCGCATTTGAAAAATCTATAAAACAATGGAGTCCCAATAAGACAATTCGTAATAGCAAGAAAACTTATCTCAAAAAACAGCTAGAAATTCATTTTCAATCTGGAAATGAATATTATGATTCGGTGAATGATGAGGTAAAGGATTTTCTTTCAATATTCAATGAAACACTCTGTTCTCATCCGATTGCTTATCGATATTTTGATGATATTAAAACTGAAAATCATTACTTCGAATTTAAAAACTCTTTCAATAGAATTGAAGATAAAATTAAAAGCCTTCAGCAATCAAATGAGGCGGTATTACATGAATTAAAAAATCACACCTCTGTATTAAGAGAATGGGAAAGTCAGCTTGAAGCATATAATAATCTTTTAGATTACTTAAAACCTAAAACAGCGTTACAACTTATCGATGCATTAGAAAAACGTATCAAGGAAAATAATTTAGACTCTAATTCACATATTCAAGCACGCATTCATTTTCTAAAAGGTACATGTTTAGAGATGATCAAAGGTGAAGTTGATAATTCCTATATTGAATTTATTAGAGCTTATGAAATGAACTCAGTCATATTCGCGTATAAAGAAAAAGCCTGCTTTTGTTATTATTTAATTGGCGAACATTCAAAATCATCAGAATTAGTTAAAAATATATTAAATTTTAATTCATTAAATGTAGTTGCGAACGCAACAAAACTGTTATTGAATTTATCAGATTTTGATTCCGAAATTAATTATGTATCACCTATTGTTAAAAAAGATTTTGATTTTAGAAGAATTCTGTATGTGTCAATTAATAAAAATGAAAACAAAGAAAATTTAATAACATTATTTCCTGAAATGGTTTTATATGGTCATCCGCTTGAACTATATGAACTCTGTTTTCAAAATTTAAAACGGAATTCTTACATCGTGGATCTCGCAATTAATCGTTTCTTTAGAGAATTCAGAATTGAGTTTGAAGCGATCAGATATCAAGTAGATAAGCTTGAAATTCTAAAAATAACAAAGAACATTTTAGAGTCTTTCGCAAATCATGTAAAAGATAAAGAGTTAGGTGGTTACACTGAAGTATTCTTCTTAAATGTATACCTTGATTTTCTAATCGAACCAAAAGAAGATTTTCTTCCTATACTTTCTTCATACTATCATGATATTCCTTCTCCAAAAAATCAATTATTCGGACTTCTATTGGCAAATTGCTATCAGCAAAAAGAACGTAATTCTGATGCCATTGAAATTTTAGAAAAAATTGACCCTATTTCACAAAATGCATTTAATCTTATACTTTATTGCGCAATCAAAATTGAGAATAAAGAAAAAATATTCGATACAGTTAATCAAAAGATTTCGCTTTATGAAAACATTGGTATAAATGAATTTGAAGATATCTTGCGTTGTTTGAGAATTTTGAATAATTCTAAAATATTGAGCAGGCTTAAGCATGATGCAATAGAGAAGAAAATTGACTCGTCATTTGGTATTTCAAAGTTTTTCAATCTATATTACAAAACTCTTCTCAATCCATCTATAAAAGAATCACCTGATGCAATTGACAGTATTAAAAGTGAATTGGTTCAAAATCACAAATGGATTCTGTCTTTTGTAACTGAAATTTATTTAATAACAGAGAACTTCCAAGAGTGTATAACTTCATTTGAAAGTCAGCCACTTGAGTATAGAACCTCATACGATATTAGTTTCTACATTTTTGCTCTCTACAAAGATGGTACTCAAAACCGTAAACTTATAGATTGGTTAAAGTATTGGAGGGTTAACATAGGATACGATTCTATTTTCATCCGTATTGAGCTAGAAAAAAGAGCAAAAATATATGACTGGAAAGAATGTTTAGATATTTGTTCCTTTGGTCTTGAAAATGAATTGCATGAGGATTTTTTATATCACTATGCTATTTCTGCTTTTCATTTAAATGATAAAAATAGTTTTAATAAAATTGTCAGTCAATCTATTAATTATCAATATGAAAAACAACAAAGAGCATTACACTTAATAAATATGCTCTTTCATTTCGAATACTATGATGATGGTATAGAGTTGTGTTATCGCTTAGCTAAAGTAAAAGAAAATAAAGAGTCTAGAACTTTATTTTTCTCAGCATTTATCAAAACGAGTGAAAAGTATTTTCTAGATTATGAAATTGTAGAAATCGGTCGTTATGTTCGCTATAAATTGAATGATGATGAAGAGATTCACACAAAATTCATAACAGATGATAGTTTATCTCAAAGCCTTTTAGGTTTAAAGGTCGGTGATAAAATAGATTTGAATCGTCAATTCGGTACACAAAAAGATAAGTTATCTGTTCAAAGAATTTGCAATAAATATCTTTCTTTGAAGCTTGAAATAATGGATGAAACAAAAAATCCACACTCGGGTTTAGGTCTTCAATCCATCAATTTAAATGATTTTGATTCCCCATTAGATGCTATCCTTTCAATTATACCAAAACAAGATGAGTATAATGATACTTATGAAGAATATTATTCAGAGAAAATAAAATTCTCTCAATTATCATATTTTGTCAGCGAATTAAATCAAAACATCATTGCAACGTATTACAAATTAGTATATGAAAAACGTGGAATATTAAAAGTAGATCCACAAATTTTTCCAATATTTTCAAATACAGAAGAGTATTCATATATACTTGATTTTTCTTCTTTAATTCATTTATATGAACTAACAAAATCAGAAAAAATAAAACTTAGAGTGAAATTCAAAATATCGAGTTTTATGATGGTTTTAATTAAATCGTATGAAGCAGATTATTTGGGATATAGAAATTATGATGATTATAACTTAGATGCCAAGTTTTATTCAGAATTAAAAATTTGGATAAGCGAATATTGTATAATAATTAATCCTGTTAGTCTTTTAGATATGAATGAAAAAAACGGTAATTATAATAATCCACTATTTTTGTATCTAATAAATCAGGTAGCAATGATTAACGAATTTTCGGATTCAGTACTAATTACAGATGATTTAACATATTATCAAATTTACCCTCTCGACCAGAGTAAGCTTATGAGTACAGACATCTTTCTTTTACATCATTTACTGAAATCAAAATTTGTTTAGGTATTACAAATAACACTTTTTCATACACCAAACCCACCTCCCAGTTACCGCATGGCTTAGCCACGATGCAATTGCAAAGTGAAACCACAAAAAAAATCCCCCAAACCTTCCATTCAAAAAGATTCCGGGGGATTTTATCAATCGTCAACTCACTTACGGAGCGGGGAAACCGCCGTGGGGAGTTGGAGGGAAACCGTCATCTCGCTCCGGCGGGAAGTCCGTACCGGGAGATGCGCCGCCGCTTGGTCTGTTGCGGTGATCAACGATTATGCGCGCGTTGGTGTATGCGGTGAAGAAGTCGGGGTGGTCTTCTTTTAGGATTACCATCAGTTTGTCCAGTTGGAATTTGTAGAGACGCACGGCCGTGCGTCCCTACAAATTCGTGCATACCCACAAACGGTGATAGCACCAACCAAAAAAATCAAACGTCCAAACAATATCAATATAAACATCCCAACAAACAAAACCGTTTCCACCAATATTCAATAAAAAAGAGGTTATTATTTTTAATATTGGTTATAATATAATCGTATATTTGACAACTAACACATCTTTATTGTTTTTATAAACCTAACCTGTATGGAAAAATACAACGGAAAATACCGCAATGAATCCCGTCGTTTGAGAGGATGGGACTATTCTGGTAATGGACATTATTTCATAACGATAAACACCTACAATCGTGTCTGTCTGTTTGGTGACATTGTGGATGGCAAAATGATTTTGAACGATTTCGGAAAAATCGCTACGAATGAATGGTACAAATCATTTGACATGCGTAAGGAATTGTTTTTGGATGCATTTATGTTGATGCCCAATCATTTGCATGCGATTGTTGGTTTGGAATCGGGATTTGTATTACCACCATCGAAACCGGTTGGGACGTCGTCATTTGTAGGGACGCCACCGGTTGTTGTGACGTCGTCGTTTGTAGGGACGCACGGCCGTGCGTCCCTACAGGGGCAACAAACGATGATTCCAACCCAATATCAACCCCAACCATTCCAACGCAAACCAAAATCTATTTCGTCATTTGTTGCGGGATATAAATCCATCGTGTTAAACAAAATTGACGATTATATTGATGAACATAAATTACCTATGGAAAAATTTAATCGCCGAAACCCATTATGGCAGGCAAATTATTACGACCATGTCATACGTGATGGTAAATCGTTTGAAGCTATTGCGGAATATATTCGATTGAATCCTGAAAAATGGGAAGATAATATAATTGCTGAAGATTAAAAAAATTCCACCTAATTCTAAATTCCCCCCGCTCAGCAGGATTTGCAATCCTGCTGCCATCTACTAACAAGAACCATTCGATTACACAGATAAAATGAAAAACGAAATCATCCTATATCAATCTGGAGAATTAGCCGAACACATTGAGGTAAGACTTGATGAGGATACGGTTTGGCTGAACAGAAATCAAATTGCCACACTGTTTGGCAGAGATGTAAAAACCATTGGAAAACACATAAATAACGTTTTTTCAGAAGGGGAACTTGATAAAAATTCAACTGTCGCAAAATTTGCGACAGTTCAACTTGAAGGCGGAAGAGAAATAGAACGAAACATTGAATACTACAATCTCGATGTAATCATCTCTGTTGGCTATCGCGTAAAATCCAAACAAGGCACGCAATTCCGTATTTGGGCAACGAATGTACTTAGGGATTATTTACTCAAAGGATACGCCATGAATCAACGCATGGACAGAATCGAAAACAACTTTGAAAACCTCAGTAAAGAAGTAAAGCAAATTTCACTACAACTCAAAACACAGGAACTTCCCACCCAAGGCATTTTCTTCGATGGACAAATCTTTGATGCCTATGCGTTTTTCTCAAGTATCATCAAAAAAGCTAAAAAAGAAATTATCCTCATTGATAATTACATCGACGAAAGCACCCTCACATATTTAGCGAAAAAAGAAAAGCATGTAAAAGTCTATTTATACACTAAAACGATAAGTAAACAACTGACCCTCGATATCCAAAAAGCAAACGAGCAATATAGTGGATTTGAAATTCAATCCTTTTCGAAAAGTCACGATCGTTTTTTAATCATCGACGGAAGCACGGTCTATCATATTGGCGCTTCCTTAAAAGATTTGGGGAAGAAATGGTTTGCATTTACGCAAATGGAAAAAGACACCGTTGAAACTATTCTTAAAGCAATTAAGAACTAGTTAATTGTAAAGTATCCAAAAAAAAATCCCCCAAACCTTCCATTCAAAAAAAGATTACAGGGGATTTTATCAATCGTCAACTCGCTTATGGAGCGGGGAAACCGCCGTGGGGAGTGGGGAGGGTACGTTTGTTTGTAGGGACGCACGGCCGTGCGTCCCTACAAACAAAACCTCCAATCAAAAAAACAAAAAATCATTTTCATTCTTTTATTGATTAAATAATAATCATATATTTGTAATGTATTTTAATCAACACTATTTATAACATATCATACAACCTACAGAAAAACCTACTAAAATGACCTATTACGACCCACGTATTCACAACCGCCGTTCCATTCGTCTGAAAAATTACGATTATTCGAAGGCCGGATTGTATTTTGTGACGATTTGTTGTCAGGATATGGCGTGTTTGTTTGGGGGTGTGGTGAATGGGGAAATGGTGTTGAATGATGCGGGGCGGATGATTGAAACATGGTATCATGAAATCGAAAACAAATACCCCGATAAACGCTGCCATGAAATGGTGGTCATGCCAAACCATTTTCATTGTATTATTGAAAATTTGGAACCATCCGATAACAATGTTTTGAACAATATTTATACGGATGCCCACGTAATGGACGCCCACGTAGGGACGTCCCTACGTGGGCGTCCATTACGTGGGCGCAACAACAATGACCCGTCCAAATATGGAATTGAAAATAAACAATACCAAACGTCATTGGGAAATGCCGTCGGATGGTTTAAAACCATGACCACCAATGAATACATCCGTGGCGTGAAAAATTTGGGATGGACCAGGTTTAATGGTAAATTATGGCAACGCAATTATTACGAACACATCATCCGCGACCAACAGGCTTATGAAAACATATCGAAATACATTCAAAACAACCCTGTAAAATGGGTGGATGATAAATTTTACCTGAAATAATATTGACAAAAAAAACGGGCCTTACGCCCGCTTTCAAATTACATTATTCCTTCTCCAAGGTCTTCTGATAAGCCTTGTAGTTCTTTACACCGTCCTTCAGGAAGGTCAAATAGTTATCGATGTTTGGCTCGTAACCGAGTGGTGTGGAGAGGTCTGTGCCGTCCCAGTGCGTCATGATGTAGAGCGGTTGGGAGATTTGACCGTACTTTCTGATTTGGAAGTCAGACCACTTGTTACCGACTGTTTTAATTTTACCGTCGATGTACTCGGAGTAAACGTGCTCAGATTCGGGGAGTTTTTCTCTGTCGTCGCAGTAGAGTGAAGCAATCACCATTTCGTTTTGCAGTACTGATCTGATTTTGTCGTTTGTCCATACTGTGGATTCTGTTTTACGGCAGTTGGCACATGAGTGACCTGTGAAATCGAGCAATACAGGCTTATCTACTTTCTGCGCGTATTCTTTCGCTTTATCTAAGTCGTGGAAAACCAGAATAGACCCATCCCCTACTTCGTGCATGTACTGACGGTATTCGGTAAACAAATCTGTTACTTCAAACTCTGGGTTTCCTTTTACGAAGCGGAAGTTGTCTTCAGAATGCGTTCTTGGAGGTGCTACACCATCAATCATCGATAAAGGTGCGCCCCACATACCTGGGAGAAGGTACACAGCGAACACAAGCGAAGTCAATGCAAACATAAAACGAGTCACGGATAGTTTCTCCACTGGCGAATCGTGCGCAAAGCGAATTTTGCCTAAGAGGTATACTCCAATAATCGTGAAGACTACAAACCAAATGGCAATAAAGATCTCACGCGTTAAGAAATCCCAGTGATAAGCAAGATCTACCATACTTAGGAACTTCATTGCTAAGGCTATTTCCAAGAGACCTAAAACGACCTTCACGCTGTTCAACCAACCACCAGATTGAGGAAGATTCTTCAACCAACTTGGGAAAATTGCAAACAAGGTAAAAGGCAGCGCCAAAGCGATAGCAAAACCACCCATAATTACCGCCGGAGCAATAACAGAACCCGATGCGATAGCTTCCACAAGTGCCGTACCTACAATTGGTCCTGTACACGAGAATGAAACCAACACAAGCGTAATCGCCATAAAGAAAATTCCGATTAAACCACCTTTATCTGCACGTGCGTCAGACTTATTGATCCATGATGTTGGTAATTGAATTTCGAAAGCTCCAAGGAAAGAGAAAGCGAAAATCATGAAAATCCCAAAGAAAATCAAGTTCAGCGTGGCGCTGGTCGACACCTCATACACTGCGGCGGCGTTACTTGTCATCAAGTTAATCAGCAAGCCAATTGACACGTAAATTAATACAATAGAAAAACCGTAAATCAATGCATTTATAATTCCTTTCGCTCTGGTGCCCGACTGTTTTGTAAAGAAGGTCACCGTCATCGGAATCATTGGGAAGACACAAGGTGTGAACAGGGCAGCAAGACCCGCTCCGAAACCTGCAAAGAAAATAATCCAAAGGCTTACATCCTTTTCATCATCATTATTCGAGTTGTCGATAGGTACATAAGTTGAAGCTTCTTCATTCGACTTTACGGTTTTAACAGAATCTGTTTCCGTTTCATTTGTATTCGCCTCCTCATTTCCATTATCTGGAACCACTTCATTGTCGCCTGGCGTTGTGGCTGCTTTCACTCCACAGTCTGCATTTGCCTTAATTTTATACGTATGATCTGGTGCTGGCGGGAACAAACAACCGTTTTCGTCACAAATCTGGAACTCGTATTCCATCTTTATGTCAAATGCGCCGTCCGATTTTATTTTAATGCGTTGCGAGAAAGTTACTTCACCATCAAAGTAGATTTGCACGCCGAATTCATCCTTAAACTCGATAGGTTTCTTCGATTCTTTTACTCCACCAATTAGGCTGTAATTCTTACTTTCTGAGAAAGTCAATGTAGTCGGCACACCGATAAAGTCAGCTTTATTCGGGTCGTGCGTTATGGAGAAAATATGCCAATGTTTAGCCAGTTTTGCAGTAGCAGTCAATGTCGCCTCACAATTGGATTCGTATTTCACTGAAAAACTCCAGGTAACATAATTCTTCCAACTGTCGCCAGGTTGAGCAAACGCAGAAGCTGACAGGGACAACATCACAACAAGTAATGTAACGAATCGTCTTACATTCATCATTTCTTTCTAATTATTTTTTCAATTCAATTTCAAAGGGTACTTCAGTAGGTGGCAAACAGCGTTGATCATCGCAAACCATGTAGTAAACTGAGCCCTTAAGTATTGTTTCTTTCTTAAAATCTACTTTTTGTTTGAAAACTACATTCTCCGCAAAATAGTCCAAATTTGAACCGAAGTTTTCGTCATAAGCTTCAATCGCTTGGGGTTGATCTACTGCTCCAATAAGTTTCACGTTTTTGTTTTCTTCAAACTGAAAAGTAGTTGGAATAGGTCCGACATCGTTCTTCAATACTTGAGAATACAAATGCCAACCTTGTTCGATCTTCGCTTCAATGAGCACTTCATTCGTTTGCTGGTCAAAAGAGGTCTTCCATTCCACTTTATTTTGACTCCAAGCAAAATTTGCTAAAAATCCAACAATAATAAACGTAATCAGTCGCATATTTTTTCTTCAAAAAGATTTATAAACCGCAATGAAACAACACATATTGCGATTTGTATCAAAAGTAACCAAAATCTTACAAAACCGACGTTAAGATTTCAAGGTATTATTGAAATTACAAAGTAGAAATCAAGCGAATTTAAGTTAAATGATTCATGTGAATGTACTGTAATCAGTTATATATCTATCAATTAATGAAATTCATTACTGGAAAGAAAGTTGTATTCTTAAGGGGGGAAAGATTTGAGATTGAAATCAATATTGTCCAATAACGATTGGGATCCTTCATTCATCATTTGTAGGGACGCACGACCGTGTGTCCCTACAAATACAAACGTCACCTCAATAGATACATCTTACCAAATTCCTTTTTAAAGTATTGGTCGGCACCTGTTTCGCGGTGTTTAATTTTCTCGCCATCTAGGTCTGTCAATACGCGATACAGATAGACACCGTTGGCAAGGGGGTCGCCAAATTCGTCACGTCCGTCCCATGCGTAATCTGTGATATTTCGTCCAATTTTAATAGGACCAAGTTCATTGAGCATAATTTCACGGACGACTTTACCTGTCACGGTCATAATTTGAATAATCATATGATCGGGCACACGATCTCCAGTTAGTGTAAATACAAATTGCGTCCTTGTACTGAACGGATTCGGGTAGTTCATCAAATACGTAATCGTCGACTCGTGGATGACTTCAAATTCGATTCTATACTCCAAGTCGCCCGAAAGATTTCCTGAAAGATCTGAACCCTGAACCAACAAGGTGTATTTCCCATCTGACGGAAAATCTCCGTTATAGATAATTTTAAACTTGTTGTAGTCGTCTGAAGACGGAATCCACTGAAGATTTTGTTGTCCATCAGTATTGATAAAATAAACCCGTTTCAAATCTCCCGCAGGGCTTTTAAGATAGATAGCAAACAATGAGGTATCCGTATCACTGTTCATAATCAAGAATGGATTTTCGTCCTTAAGGGAAATTACTATTTCACTTCGCGGACTTACGATATCTCCATTTAGAATGTGCACACCGTCAAAAGTGACATCCAGTATAGGATTTTCATCATCTCGCATTACAAAAAATGGAATCTGCGCGACGTTGTTAAAGTGGAATTGTTCAGGTTGATCTTGGATTACTGAACTACCGTTAATATAAGGATTGACCTCTATCCAAAAAGAATTGTATCCTGCGAGTCCATTTGTTTGGAATTGGATTGTATCTCTAAAAACCTCAGCTATACGGAGAGAATCTTGTCTTGGATATGGCACATTTACGATGTTCTGATTTTGATCTTGAATCCAGTATTTCACAAGAAGTGAATCCATGTCGCGTTCACCAATATTTTTTATGTCAATGGCAAACGAAATCGAAACCCCTTCAGGAACCGTATCAGTAGTTGCCGACCAATAATACCCCTCAGTTCCATCAATTGCTGCCTCAGGAAGTTGATCATAAAGCACGTGCCAACGATCCATTTGAGCAGGAGTGAAGAAGTACTTATCTTCATACAACGCTTCTAATCGAAGGTAAGGGTATAGCGATGCGTCAATTAATTGGTGCACGTCAATAATGGAATCATCTAAAGTGAAAAGCGTATCAATTACCATCTGCGTATTCCCATAAATGTCCAAGGCTGAAATTCGAAGCGTTGTGGTGTCACCTGCAGTTACTTCTGCGGGATCCTGTTTCCAGTAAATAGTCTCCCACGATGCGGCTGGTCCAATTAGTGTAGAGCGCTCACGACCAAAGAAATCGTTTCCATAGATTGGTGTTTCAAGTGTTATGAACTCACCTGGCACTTGAGCGACAACTTCTTTATTGAAGTTTGTTGTTCCTTTTTTTCCAAAGAAAATAAATGCACGATCCTCTCGCCCCACATAAATACTGTCTGAGCCAATAGCTTGAAACACATTGTATACTTGAGGATAAAGATTATCCCAATAATCGTATTCTGCTTTAATAGGCGAATAAATCAAGAAGTAAGCACTATCTGGGATTTCGTTCAGGATCATATTCTCAAAAGCTTGTAGTTGCTCCATCGAATTTTGTCGGAAAATAAAATAACCTTCAGGTCGTTCACGACAGGGAGGTGAGTTACTTAAATCGTTCGCATTTCCAAAGTTCTTGTCTGAATTCACTTCCTGTCCAAGTAAGATTCCTCTAGTCCTCCAAGCGTCCAACGTCAATGGATCGAGGACAGCCACATGCAGTGATGGCGTTGTCCCACATAAATCATACTCAATCATTGTGGTGTTGATGTACCATGCTGTTTGAGCCCAAGTCGTACTTGAGTTTGCGTTATCCCACACGTTACACCTCACCGTTCCATCAAAAGGAAGGAAGTTCTTTGTTCGTGTTGGGCGGTCATAATCTACAAACGTAAATGTGTTTTTCTTGAATTGGAAAAAGTGGTCTTGTCCCCAACCTTCTTTATTCTCAATATACTGAAATGAATTTTCGCGCCAATCTGGATCAGAACCATCTAAAGCCACACGCCAAAAATAAACGGTACTATCTTGGCAAACTAATGGAGAAGGATTCCCTGACATCCCACTCCTCCACTCAGATGGATTAACCGATTTCACTCCACCGAGCCCTGATACAAGTGCATATTTACGTTCGGGTGAATTAAACAAATCCGTCGTGTCTATCTCAAATCGATACGTATTAAAGGTTGCCAATGGATTGACGGTTGACGCCGTTACAATAACACTATCTCTAGGAACCACGGCAAAATCGTAAGGTCGAACAGGTAGAATACCATCGACATCGATAAAAAATGTGGTGCTAAGCCTGTTGTTATTTGACTCATCATATTGTTCTGGAATATAGGATGGGATGTCCACAAGAATATCAAATTGGTTTAATCCCACACTTACATTTGGTTGAAGGGGCATAGTAAACACAACTGTATCGATATAATCTAGACGAGGAATAACTTTTCTGTACACAGAATCTGTAGTTTGACCTGGGAAATTTCGAACAACTTCAATCGTAATTGAATCGACGATAGAGTGCCCTAGATTCTTCACTACTAAATGCAAATTGAATTCCTCGGTACTCAAATCCAGTTCTGAAGGTGTGAAAAAGACGCTTTGTTCTGTTATCTCAATTTCCGGTGCCTCATGTGGATTTACACGTACCAAAGGGTCGCCATGTAGTGTCATTTGCGTACAAGTAGTTTCTGTTAGAAATCGTTGACTTGCCGATAAGCTTAAACTAGACAAATAGACTTGTTCAATCGTATTCTTAACCTGTCCTCCTAAATAACCACCGTATGAAGCTCTTGAAAACTGTCTGTAAAATTCATTTGAATAAGTAAAAAGATAAGAAGCAAACCCTAGTTTAACTGTAGAAAGGAATGCAATTGCACCCACATCAGGCAGAATCACAAAACGCTCAGAAGCTGAAGAATATGATGGTAAGAAAATATCCCCGGTATAACATGCGTTACCAATTACCAGTGGGTATCTTTTATTGTTATTCCAGTTTTGAGGCTCATCAATATTAATTTCAAACCCATCGGGTGCTGCGTGTGCAAAGAATGTCATAACAGAAACTCCCTCCTCTATTCTCTCCGCCACATTGTTCAATAATATTGGATTAAATGGATCTGAGTTTTCCTTTATGTATGTATTTACCATCCCTCCAAATTGATCGGTCTCTATATTCGTCGACATGGCTGTCAAATAATTTCGAATCGTATTTATCTCACTCGGTGAAGAACCACCTCCAAAATGGAGTACGTGCTTTTGCCAATCTTTATTCGGCGTATTGTAAATACTGAACGGGTTTTGTTCAAGCACATGTTCCTTCACTTTTTCGAGATATACATATACCTCTTCACTGTTTCTTGCAGCCAACCTCCCCGTTGGAATCAGTGGATCCCAAACTGTGCCTTCTAGGCCAGCTGTTATACATACATCTGAAGACGGATAGCCAAACGATGGCACCAAACTGTTATGGAAAGCAGTTGAGTTTTTTCGCGCACCCACCATAGCACCAGAACCTTCATTTGCTTCTCGAATCCCTTTTCCTATAAGAAAAAGTGCTTTTGGTTTAACTGTAGCTGTATTGTACATACGGTGAGCAAACCTACGGATGCCGTTAACGTGTTTTTCAATTCCACCACCATATTGCCAATACAATTCTTCTACATCAGCGAGAATGACATTATTGTTACCGCCGTCCATCGCCTGTCTAAAATCTCTATATTCTTCTACAGAAGTTTTAAGTGACCCATGATAAACAATAAACACGGCCGACTCCAAATTCATTGAAGAAAAGTCGGTGAAATTACCATTCCCATTCACAGGCTTCAGCGATGAAATATTCGTTATTGTGGCTTCGTTCACTACAACAAAGTGTTGAGAACCTGTTGCAGAATTAGGTACAACAGCATGACAAGGGTTTGTGCCCACAACTGGAATTCGCCGAGGAACTGTACCACCCCAAACATAGGCTATTCTGTTTGTCCCCGTAACACCCGTCATTTCAAGATGTGATTTGGCAGCAGAACCATTGTCCAATCGGTATTTCCCATAAGCACCATTGACACTCAAATTTCTAGGATAATCAAGCTGACCATACGTAAACGACTGATAATCTGTTGCTGCACCAAGGTCATTTATAATGGTCATTGTCAATTGAGCTGAGGTGCTTGAGAACATTGACATTGGCACATTTCGTGTCATGCGAATTTGTTTATACTCAGCATATACCGTATCCAACATCAGACTTCCGTTTAACGCAAGTCTCAAGTGGTGATTATTAACTCCAGAAGCACTTGCATTCGAATTTGAGGTGACTTTAGTATGTAATTTAGCTTGGGGCGCACCAGCACCATTGTAGTAGCCTGGAATGCTGAAATTAAAATTTTGTGAAGCACTGGACGGAACTCCATTTAAGTGAACATTTCCCCATCCTTCTCCATCCATAAAGAACGAAGATGTAGCTCCAGCTACTTTTCTTCCATCCACATAAAAATTATTGACATCAATAGTTGAGGTTGACCATACATAATCTAGCGTTGGCCAAGTTGCGTAATTCACATCCGTTTCTTGCACAAACCGCAATCCCAAAGTATTCGTTGACCAGGACAAAAAATAGCGAAGTGTGTCATTATACAAACTATAACCTGGGTTTGCAGAAGCCTCAGGATTAAGGTATATTGTAGAGTCAAGCCAGCCTGTATTTCGTTCAGCAAAAAATTCTATATACTCACCTGGTTCCAAGATTCCATTTCCATTATCATTGATATAAAGTGGAATTTCTTTTTCCTTACCAAAGATCTGAATTCTGTTTACGGGAACGGTTTCTATTGGAACACCTGAGTTAACTAAATCCTCTTGATAGATTCGATACACCCCATCTTGCCAAACTTTAAAGGAATAATACTTTTGAGAATAGTCTATCCATTCATTACCATAATTTTGAGCTGATAATGAAATACTTATAATACATGCTAAACTAAAAAGTATCCTTTTAATCATACGCAATTAGGTTAAGAGTCAGCTGGCGGTTTCTTTCCCTTTGGTTTTTTTAGGTCAACTTTCAACGAGATTACATGAGAATACAACGCTACCGAGGCATCTCCAATATCTGTAAATGCATAGTCCACATGCACACCCTTGAAATGAACACCTAGCCCAATATTTGGTTGAAAATTCATATTTCTGCTCTCATCGAAGTTAGTAATATACTGAAAATTACCGAATCCACAACGTACAGCGACGATATTTTTAAATCCAACCTCAACACCGATATGTGGATCAAAGCTCACTCCGTTAGTAGCCAAAAGTACATTTCTACGTCCATCTGTCGTCATATCCAAATCGATTTCAGACATGGCGTAAAATCCTTTAGCGATATCAAATTTCCCTTGAGCAGCGAAAATAATTCTAGGTAGAGTGAGTTCCAACCCATTTTCAGGAATTTCATTACCTGTTGCTTGAAAGACTTCTTTTGTGGCATCGTCAAGCGTGAATACCCATGCGTTAAATGTCGAAGTTACATCGCGGGCTACCACTCCAAATTTCCAGTTTTTCTTATGCTCGTATTTGAAACCAGCATCGAGTCCAAATCCCCAAGAGTGAGCAAAATCACCAACTTTACGGTAAATTACTTTGAATGTACCACCTGTGCTCATACCTTCAATTTTCATTTTTCGCGCATACGAAAGCATAAATGCATAATCGGCAGCGGTGAAGGTTGTAATTTTGTCGTAATCCACATTTCCTTCGTTGTCGATAAGTTGAGTGGTGTTTGGAATATCATCCACACCAAAGCGAATTGCGGTGAAAGCTAGCGTACTTCTGTCATCAATTGGATAAGCTAAACCCAAGTAATCGTACTTTGCAATTCCCGCAAAATATTCTGAGTGCATCAATGCCCCTTGAAGCCATGTTTTCACACCAACCAAACCTGCTGGATTCCAATAAGCCGAGGTCACATCATCCACACCTGCAACTACAGAATTTGATAACCCCAACGCTTTAGCGCCTACACCAATTTGCAAGAATTCATTTGAATATTTAGGTGCTACATCACTTTGTGCATTGACAAGTGTTGCAGAGCAAAAACACATCACTAATATTGAAAATCGTAAAGAAGTACGCATTAATTAAGTTGTTTTTTCAATCATGTAAACTTTAATTGTCGGAATAAATTGTGTTAACCCTACCAAAATAAAGCTTTTATTAGTTGATAAGACGTAAAATTAAAGGTTTCGTTGATTAATCCGACTAATTTTTTCTAATTTTCCCGAAAAAATATGTTTTCAATCCCAAATATACTGACTGCAGCCAATCTACTTTGCGGAATTATGGCCATCATGTTCTCGCTTTTCGGGCGAATTGACATGGCGCCTATCTTCATCGCTGCAGCACTTGTGTTTGATTTTCTAGACGGTTTTCTCGCTCGCAAAATGGGAATCAGCGGTGAAATGGGAAAACAATTGGATTCACTTGCTGACATGGTTACATTTGGCGTGGCTCCAGGTGTAATTTGTTTTATTCTACTAATCATAAACGGTGGGCAAGAAATCGTGATTGCATCGCATGGTGAAATTGCTTCCCCCTATTTTTATGACAGCTTCGGGATGTCAATTCACACACTAATTTCTTTTTACTTTGCTGATTTAACAGGAAATCCAATTGAATATGCGCCTTTTCACTACTCGGGATGGTATTTGTTTGTCCCTTTTGTGGCTTTGTTGATTCCTTTCTTTTCCCTCTTCAGGTTAGCTAAATTCAACTTAGATACGCGTCAGTCAGACCGTTTTCTTGGATTACCTACACCTGCCAACACCTTATTCTTTATGGCAATTCCTTTAATGCTATGGGATGCTTGGGGTGAAACGGGGTGGAAAGTGACGCTAGCTGATTTGGCAATAAAAGATTCTGTTTTAATTCCGTTTATCGTATTGTTTTCGCTTCTATTAATTTCCGAAATTCCGCTAATAGCGTTGAAATTCAAAGATTTCAAATGGCGAAATAACCAGTTCAGATTCATCCTCATTATATTGAGTTTAATATTATTTGTCGGATTATCTTTCAGAGCTATTCCAATTATATTATTTTTGTACCTGATTTTGTCATTCATAGACAATTTTGTCGAAAAAAAGAAAAGAAATGAAGTTCAAGGCTGAGATTGATGTAATGCCATTAGATGCATTGTTAGACCCACAGGGAAAAGCTGTTTCAAACAGTATGAAGAATATCGGAATACCTGAAATTACAGGCGTTCGAATTGGTAGACATGTACGCTTATTTATTGACGCAGCAAGTCAAGCTGAAGCTGAAGCAAAAGTGGACGAAGCATGTAAAAAGATGCTCGCAAACCAAATCATGGAAAGCTATACGTTCTCCGTTGAAGCGGCGAACTAGGTTTTATATAAATTACTTTATTAAGGAGAACCGTCTTTCGTGAGAGAGGCGGTTTTTTTTGTGGGGTTATATGATACGTGATGCTTATGGAGGGGTGGGTATTACGCCCCTTCAGGGCTTGGGTTTACTTGTGTTTTTGATACGATGGGCGTTGCCCATCGTTGGTATATTACGCCCCTTCAGGGCTCTAAAAACATCTAGCCCTGAAGGGGCGAAATATCCAAACATTGGGTGCAGCCCAATGTCATGTCAACCTCTATAGCTTACCCCAAGCCCTGAAGGGGCGAAATATAAATACAATTAGAAATTTTCTCACCTAATACTTCGCAGCCTTCCCATCCACTGTACTATCCAAAATAAACTTTCGCACGTGGTCGTTTGCTGTTTTCAAATCTTCTTTTCGGAGGTACATCATGTGGCCGCTTTCGTAGCCTTCGAAGCGCATGCGATCGGACATTTTGCCGCTGGGGTCTATTTGCCACATCGTGTATTTTGAGTTGAAGTAAGTGGTGGCACCGTCAAAATAGCCTACTTGAAAGAGGACGTTTAGATACGGGTTTTGTGCCATCGCTTTTCTGAGGTTATCGCGGGTGTTGTTGTTCTTTCTGTCCCAAGGGTGTACAGGTCCGAACATGTTGTACTTCATGTCTGTTTTAAAGTTTAACACTTCTGACATGTAGTAATTTATGGCAGGTGTAAACGAGTGCAACCACGAAGTCAATTCGGCACTATAATCTGGACTTTGTCCAGCTTCGGTTTTATCTATTCCAAGGTATCGTGAGTCTAATCTTCCTACGGTATAGCCTTTCGAGTCGCGCAACAATTCTTTCCAAAAAAATGAATTAGGTATAGCCAGATTGTGTTGCAAAATCGATTTTTCCGAGAGACCCGAATAGTACGCCATCTTCTCAGCAACTGCTTCTTTTTCTTGTTGAGATAATGAGCTTCCCCGAGCTAAAGCAGGCATCAGCACATCAATAGTATACTTCTCTACTTCAGGGAGAAGCTCGCTCAATTGCTTATTCTGCAAAGCTTCAGGCAACATTTTATGGTACCACGCCGCTGCAGCAAAATAAGGCAAACTCAATGAAGACGAAATCGGTGCATCAGATTCAAACACGTTGTAGTCCGCGGGTGAAACTAAAATAACGCCATTAAGATACATCCATTGTTTTTCTTGCAACTCGAGTGCTAATCCTGACACGCGGGTTCCGCCATAGCTCTCTCCGATTAAATATTTAGGTGAGAGCCAACGATTATTTCGCGTCATAAACGTGTTCAACCATTCTGCCAAATACGTGATATCGGCATTGATTCCAAAGAACTTTTCGCGTTTCACTTTTTCACCTGACACAGGAATGGTACGAGAATAGCCTGTGTTCACTGGATTCACATACAGAATATCCGCCACGTCAAGTACAGAATAAGGATTGTCCTTAATTCCGTAAGGTTGAACTGGATAACCTTCATCGTCAATATTCAACAATTTTGGACCTGTATACGCAATGTGCATCCAAGCCGAAGCAGAACCTGGGCCTCCGTTAAATGAAATCAACAGTGGTCGCTTAGCGAAATCTTTAGTATCGCTTTTTCGGTAATATGTATAATGCAACGTTGCGATAGGTTCGCCCGCTTCATCCCATAGTGGCTGAGTTCCTGTTATTGCTGTGTAGCTAATTTTCTGTCCATTAATTGTGGTTGAATATTCGGTTGTAATGTTTGTGTCAGCAGGTATACTGATATTTTGTGCAAACATCGAGCCTAAGACCAACACACTGAAAAAAGTCATACTAATTCTCATAACTTGATTTTTAAAAACCTAAGAAAACTTAAGCGCTTTCACAGGAGAGATTTTTGTAATAAAATACGACGGAATGATTAGTGCCGCCACACAAACTAAAACAGTCCCTAAATTTAACAATAATAAGTGCATTAAGTTCAACTCAATGGGCACTGCGTTAAGGTAATACACCTCAGGGTCAAGAGGAAGAATGTTGAACTCCTGCTGTAACAAGGCAATTGAAATTCCAATTACATTTCCCCAAATCATTCCACGCAAAATCAAATACCCTGCTTGATACAAAAACACTTTTCGAATCAACCAATTTGTTGCACCAATTGCTTTAAACAGACCAATTGAAGACGTTTTTTCAAGAATCAGCACAAGCAATGCTGCCCCCATTGTGATTACGGCAATTGCAATCATCATCACAATAATGATGAGAAAATTGATATCTAAAAACGAGAGCCAAGAAAAAATGTCGCGATAAATTTCTTTAATCGTTCGAATTTCAATTGTGGAGCCTCTTTCCATACTCAACAAGAAAAGATCTGTTTTAACTTCTTTTTGTAGTTTTTCTAAATCATCCCAGTTATTGGCGACAACTTCATAACCGCTGATGTACGCACCCGAACTTCCTTTTCCATCTTGTTGGTTGAAAATGTATTTTCCTGTACCTACATTGAATTCAAATTTGAACCCTTCGTCATCGAGAAAAGTGCGTTCAATTCGATCGCCATCCATCTTTATCGGTCCAGATAAAATATCTCCATCTACCTTTATGTGAATGTAAGCAGTATCTGGAATCGTGGATTCTTCTTCATCCTCATAAGGAGAGTAAAAATAATCACTCACAATGACTCTGATTGTAGTGTCTTGCATCGGCGCAATTGCAATTTTCGAAGAAATTCCGTATCCCTTTCCCCAATCGTATTTGTATTGACCTTGTCCGCCAATTGCCTCTACTTCAAAGAGCAAACGATCTTGATAAAGTGTGTCTGCCACGCGAATAGCAGCTTGAATTCCCCAACCGCTGTTTTGTTGAATCATTCTCAAATCGGCAATCACAATATCCTTATCAAAGTCTTCAAGTCCAGTTTCAAAAATTCCAACTATTATAAAATTGCGTTTAATTGGTTTGTTTTGGACAAAAAAGGCACCTACTTGCTCGTTCAATTCGAAACGCAGTTGATTGGCCACCCTTCTTGAAATCAAGATTTCGTTTGTCACTTGATCAAAACTGGGTAAACGACCTTCGACTAAATTTGATTCAAAAAAATCTAAATTATATTCTTTGTTCACTCCTTTAAAGAGCACCCCTTTTATTTCTTGTTGAACCTGAAACGTATCCACTCCATTTTGCAATGAATAATAGACCGTGTCTAAGTGAGATTGAAAAATTCCGGGTTTGTAACCAACAGGCGAAATATTACTTACTAATTTGTTGTTGAGTACTTCTGTGATGATAAGTGAATCTAGAATTAGTGGATCTGAATCGACAATAGAAGCACCACCTGAGCGCATAATTTGAATGTGGGCACCGTAGCCAATTACTTTGTCTCGCACTTCATTTTTGAAACCAGTGACAATGGATAAAGTCAGAATCATCACTACCATGCTTAGAATGATACTCAACACAGAAATTCTCACCACTGGGCGAGAAACTTTAGTAGAAGTTTGCTCTCCTTTTATTATCTTGCGCGCTATGAAGTATGCAGTATTCAATTTTAACTTTAGATTTTTACGAAAATACACAAACGTTCGTGCCCTGAGCATATTTTTTGTAATTTTCATTCATTCATGTGCTGCACAAACCGAAAAACACATTGGAACGAACCAAGATTTTGACTCAACAACACACGTTGTGGTGGACAGTATCATTTTACCTGGCGCATATCAAACAGAAGATTATTTACCGCTACTAAAAGGGAAAAAAGTTGGTGTAGTAGGAAATCAGACCAGTTTAATTGAAAAAACGCATTTGATTGATAGCCTAATAAATCTTGATGTAACTATAATTCGCGTGTTCTCTCCCGAACATGGGTTTCGAGGAGATGCTGATGCGGGAGAATTGGTGAAATCTGATGTAGACAAAAAAACAGGTTTGCCATTGGTTTCTTTATACGGCAAGAACAAAAAGCCTACAAATGAACAACTCAAGGAAATTGAAGTAATGCTTTTCGATTTACAAGATGTGGGGGTTAGATTTTACACCTACATTTCGACTTTGCACTATGTAATGGAGGCATGTGCAGAGAATAACATCAGTGTGATTATTTTAGATAGACCTAACCCCAATGCGGATTATATTGACGGTCCAATTTTGGAGCCTGAGCAAAAATCATTTATCGGCATGCACCCTGTTCCTGTGGTGTATGGTATGACGATTGGTGAATACGGACAAATGATTAACGGAGAAAAATGGATTTCCAAACCGTGTGAATTAACTGTGGTTCGCAACAAGAACTACACTCATTCAATGTCTTATTCGCTTCCCGTTGCGCCAAGTCCAAACTTGCGCACAGACAATGCAATAGCTTGGTATCCAAGTTTGTGTTTTTTTGAGGGAACAGTTGTCAGTATAGGTCGTGGGACAGAGAAACCATTTGAAATGGCGGGTCATCCTGACTATAAAAAGGGTGAATTTACGTTCACGCCAAAACCAAGTTACGGAGCCAAAGACCCTGTGTTAAACGGTCAACTTTGTAGAGGAATTGATTTTTCAGATTCGGTAGCTCCACGCAGGTTAGTGTTGCAACCTGTGATTGATTTTTACAAAGAAACAGGCAAAGGGTCGGCGTTCTTTTTGAAAAACAACTTTTTCGACTTGTTGGCGGGAAATAAAATCTTACGTCAGCGAATTGAACAAGGTTGGACAGAAGAACAAATTCGAGCAGAATGGCATGATGGACTTGAGGAGTTTAAGGTTGTTCGGGAGAAGTATCTATTGTATTAATTAGACTGCAAGATTCAAGACAAAAGACTTCAAGACAAAAGAAGTTAGACCTACACTCCACTTGATGAGATCTCAATAAACATGTTCATTTTTCTACTAAAAAATGAACATGAGGAGCAAATATGTCCAAATTAAGCAGAAAATCGAATTATTTCGCTCTATTTCAAGTCTTTTGCAGACTCAAGCACTTTTTCTTTTAGCTCATCCATGTAATTGGAAAGTGTTTTTAGCACTTCGGGGTTTGATGCGCCTATGATTTTTGCGGCTAAAATTCCAGCGTTTTTTGCAGCGTTGAGTGCTACAGTAGCTACGGGAATTCCATTAGGCATTTGCAAAATAGAGAGGATAGAGTCCCACCCATCAATTGAATTGCTTGATTTTACGGGAACGCCAATTACGGGAAGAGGAGTTAGCGAAGCTGTCATTCCTGGCAAATGAGCCGCACCCCCTGCTCCAGCTATGATTACTTTCAGACCTCTTCTATGAGCTGACTTAGCATAATCAAACATCAATTCTGGTGTACGGTGAGCAGAAACGATGTTCATTTCATAACCAATACCAAATTGCTCCAATATTTCGGCTGCATCTTTCATTATCGGAAGATCTGATTTACTTCCCATTATGATTCCAACTTCGATTTGCTTACTCATAATTATGCTTTTACTTTAACTAATTCTTGTACTTGACGTGCCTTATCTACAGCCTCTTGAAGCAAGGGTGCTGTGGCAGTAACATGTCCCATTTTACGAAAAGGCTTTGTTTGTGCTTTACCGTAAATATGGATTTTAACCCCTGGAATCTTTAATGCTTCCTCGAGGCCGTCGTATATTACTTCACCTTCAAAACCTGGCTCTCCCAATAAATTAACCATCACTCCTGGGCGCAAAATTTTAGTACTACCCAAAGGTAGATTTAATATTGCTCGAAGGTGCTGTTCATATTGAGAAGTTACATTGCATTCAATGGTATGATGTCCACTGTTGTGAGGTCGTGGTGCGATTTCATTTATCAATACCCTACCATCTTTAGTGACGAACATTTCAACTGCCAATAAGCCAACCATTCCGAGTGCTTCGATTGTACGTCGTGCAATTGATACTGCGTCCTCTTCTATTGCTTCACTAATTTGAGCTGGTGCAAAGAGAAATTCGACAAGATTAACATCAGGATTAAATTGACATTCAACTACAGGGAAGTGCGCAATTTCACCCTTTTCATTTCGTGCAACAATCACAGAAATCTCTTTATCAAAATCCACAAATTTCTCGAGTACTGAAGGTACATCAAACGCCTTCTCCAAGTCGTCTGTACTTCTTAAGGACTGAACTCCTCGCCCGTCATAACCACCCACACGCATTTTTTGCATGAAAGGGAATTCAGACTTATAGTTTTCAATTTCTGATTTATTTTCAACTAAGTGAAAGGGAGGTGTAGGTAAATTGTTATCTCTAAAAAAGTTTTTTTGCACCCCTTTATCGCGAACAATTCGAAGAACAGAAGGTTGTGGGAACACTTTTTTACCTTGCCTCTCTAGCTCTTCCAAAGCCTCAATGTTGACATTTTCAATTTCAACAGTAATCACTGACTTATCCTGTCCAAACTCTATTACAGCATCATAATCCAGAATATCTTTATTGGTAAACTCGTGAGAAAATCGTGCGCAGGGAGCAAAGGGGTCTTTATCCATGGTACACAACTTCACATCAAAGTTGATAGCCTCTTGCATCAACATTCTACCAAGCTGGCCTCCGCCTAAAACACCTACTTTAAACGTTTCACTATACCAATTGTTCATTCCTTTGAGATTAATCTGTAGTCAAATTTACCGTTTCAAAAATAATTCAGCAAAGATAGGGTTGATTGTAGGATATTAAAAATAATTCCAAATAAAAAAGGTCCGAGACAAACCCGAACCCTTCATGTTATTATAATGTGGCTAATTAATTCAAAAACTGATCCACGAAGTCTTTAACTGGTAATACTTCAGTGCCTATTATAACCTGAGTAATGTGGTTTGAATACAAAAATCGCTCAACTATACGGCGAGACATTTGATCTTCATTTTTAAACGAAATTTGAGCACTACCTGAGGCTGGATTGTAAACCACATCAAAATAAGGTTCATAATAAGCTGCATTTCTTCTAACTTCTCCTTGATCTATTTTTTGATTAAAATACATCTCAAAACCACCAGATTTCATCTGATCTTTCAACATTATTTTGTCCACATCAATACGCACTTGATTGATTTCCTGAGAATATGCAGTTCCAATGATGCCTAAAAAAACTGTAAGGAGTATAATTAACTTTTTCATATCTGTATTTCTTATTCATTAAAGTTACTAAATAAACGCAAAAATCAGACCATAAGTTGCAAAAAATAATTAATTTCCTTCAAAAAAAAATGTTAGAGTCCTTTTTAGTACAAGGTCGAGTTGAGGCTGGATGTGACGAAGCAGGTCGTGGTTGTTTAGCAGGCCCCGTAGTTGCTGCTGCAGTCATACTACCCGAAGATTTTAAAAATGAATTACTCACAGACTCAAAACTGCTGACAGACTCGAAGCGGAATGCACTTCGTCCGATTATTGAAAAGGAGGCCATTGCGTGGGCTGTTGCGTTTGTAGATAATCGGGAAATTGAGGAAATAAATATTCTAAATGCCAGTTTTGAAGCCATGCATCGAGCAGTACTCGCATTAAAAATAAAGCCTGAACATTTATTAATTGATGGAAACAGATTTAATCCACTGAAAAACTACAATCATACATGTATAATCAAAGGAGATGGAAAGTTTTTATCAATTGCTGCAGCATCAATACTTGCAAAAACATATCGCGATGATTATATGAAATCAATTCACGAAGAATTTCCAGGGTATGGCTGGGATTCCAACAAAGGATATCCCACAAAAATTCATAGAAAAGCCATTCTCAAATTTGGCACATCGCGTTTCCACAGGGAGACATTCAATTTATTGGGCGATGACCAACTTACGTTGGAATTTTAACCCCTTTACCTCACGTCCTTCTTTTTCAAACATAGATTGTTAGTAGCTTATTCAATACAGGTTGATTGCAATCTAAATAGCATGTAACTTTGGATTGAAAGAAATCGGACTTTGTTCCAAAATGTCAATACATCCATGAAGACACGCTTAATTTTCGGAATCATTATTATCAGCTCATTTTGCTGGATTGGCTATGCGTTGTGGCTAGTTGAAAAACAACATCAAACACTTGCAACTCACACATATTTCAGAAGTGATCTTTCATTGTTCATGATTAATCGGGCAGATGATTGTCTCCCTGAAATTAACGCAATATCTATTAATGATTTAAACATTCAAGAATTCATTCAGTCCACCGAAACTTTTAACTATTGGAAGTCTGTGGGAATTCAGCAAGATTCGACCAGCACTTATATCCGGATACTTCTTGAGGAAAAAACAACCGTAAACGATGAGTATTTGCGAAGCTTTCTGGAAACATCAGGTCTTTGGGACGATGAGCTACCTTCACACAACCCGAGAGTAATCAACAACTGGCATATTGCTCGTGCCAATGGGTTCTTAGCTATTAGTAATCAACCCGTAGTGGACGAAGAAAGAGATATCGATTCTGTTTTTATGAAACGAGTTCAAAACAGAGATATCCATGCGAGTTATAGTGTGATTGAAAAGAATCAGAGTCACGAAGTATATTGCTTTGATGAGTACCACAAAAACTTTACACTTTCGAATAGCACGCTAAACATCCAATCGCAAGAGGTTTCCGATTTAGAATTGTATTCAATACTTCCCTCTAATACAAAGGGGTTTTTCTTTATAGAAAAATCGTTGTTACTAAACAAAATTGAAAGTTGGAAAGACGAGTCGTTTGATATTTATATTGACAAGGGCGTAATTTTCACAAATATTGAAAACAAGACAGTGGTATTTATTGACATTATTGGTCAGTATGTTCCGCAAGAAATTCTCAATGAATTTGCTCGAGATAAATCAACTCTAAGTTCTCAAATTATTCAATTCAACAGATCTGTAGGTAGTATTGAGTTACCTTTTGCTACAGGAATTGAAAATGTGTTGATTCTATGCGAAGATGAAGATGTATTAGAAAGAATCCGTCTCTCCTATCAAATGGGTGATTTGTTTAGTTCTACAAAAGCTTTTTCAGAAATAAAAAGTCAAGGGGCACATAGCGTTCATTTTAGATGGTACAACCCCACAAATCTTGGATTTCCGTGGGAAAGTGAATATTCAACAACACAATCTGGCTATGGTGTTTATTCACATTCAACAAAGCAATTAAGTGTTTCGAACATTACATTGAAAGATTCTACACCGAAGACAAACCACAATGTAAATACTCCATCTGGAGCTATCGTGTGGAATTTAGCTTTAGAGAATAAAAACAGTCAATTTTTCTTAAATGAACAGCATGTATGTGTTTTCAATCCAAATAAAAAGACCGTTTCCATTGTAAATGATCAAGGGAAAGTAGTCACTTGGGTTCAACTTACTGAAAATGTAAAAACCATACACCCTATGGAAGGTGGGTTCCTAATAGAACAGTTTAATCAGTTAATTTGGATGGAGGAAACTGCTCCTTACAATAAGAAGGAAAT
>CAYUQU010000019.1:40745-47745 GCA_964447015.1 uncultured Flavobacteriales bacterium | reverse complement strand
GTGAGGTGCTTCGTAATCGCCACCTTCGGGTAGCTGCGAAACGTTAGCACCAATATTTATATAAAAAAATAGTATGAAATCCTTTTTCATTATTACTTTTCTCCTATTCTCCTATTCATCTTATGTGGTTGTGATTTATATAGGTATAGCGTAACACGTACTTATAAGGAGTTTACTTGTGGAAAATACAGATTCAGCTACAATGAATATTCTACTCTTGGGAACAGATATGAGGGCTATCGTTTAGAAAAGAAAAATATTTTTGGTAACTACAAAGACATTAAGTTTGAATCGTATAAGTGGAAACCAGATCTTTACGATAAATGGGGAAAGAGAATAGATTCAGTGGGATGTTTAATTTATTATTATCGCGGAAGAAATTTCAAAGACTATAAACCAATATATAGCATCGATATTTGTAATGATTCAATAATAAAACTTTAAAAAATAAAAAAAACTCAGCAAGGTCATGAACTCATAGGTGCTAACACGAGTTTTGCGTTATGGGGTCTGAAGTGCTAAATTGAAGTTTTTTTCATAAATTTGACATCAGGTATAGGCTGAATGTTTGTGCATAAAATCCCCCACAACGCCAAGCCCACAAACGTTAGCAACAACTGTGTTACAAAACTTAACTAGACATTAAAATGGCGAATATAGTCGGACAAACAACTAAAAAAAAGATGATGTGGACTAATGAGTTTATAAATTTGGATGAGTTAAAAGATTTCTTGATAAATCAAATTAACTATGATGAAAGTAATGGGTTTACTTTCTTGCAAATTAGATGAATTGATTCTTGGTTTAATGAATCATGTGATTTGGATTCAGTCAAGGAAGAATTAAGAGAACTTAGGGTGTCTTGCGAAAAGTAATAAAAGATAAAATTGCATAAAAATGAAAAATTCCTTGATAGTATTGTTATTGATGTTCATCGCTCATTGCAGTTGTGGGCAAAAATTAGTCCCATATGAAGTAAATTTCAAAATAGGATTTCGAGATAGTAGGGGCAATGTCATTGTTCAACCAAAGTATAGTTTTGTGGAAGAGTTTTCAGAGGGATTTGCGGCAGTCTGCAAAAAAGGCAAATGGGGATTTATTAATGAAGAAGGAAAAGAAGTAATTTCTCTAAAGTATGACAAAGTATCGCATTTTGTCGGCGGCTTGGCTCGTGTAAAATTAAGAGGTAAATACGGCTTTGTGGACGTTACAGGAAAAAAAATAATACCACTAAAGTATAATGACGCATTACTTTTTCACGATGGATTTACGAATGTACAACGAAATGGAAAATGGGGTGTTATTGACCTTACAGGCAAAAATGTTGTTCCTATAAAATACGATAAGATTGGCATCATTGGATTTTATAATGGATTGGCGGTTGTTCAGATAAACGGTAAGTGGGGATTCATTGATAGAATGGGAAAAGAAATAATTCCTTTACGCTATGAGGACGTTACTTATTTTGAAGAAGGACTTGCGGGTGTAAAAATAGATAATAAATGGGGATTTATAGATAGAACGGGAAAAGAAATTATTTCACCAAAGTACGTTGAGGTTTCTGTTTTTGATGGCAACCTTGCAATTGCAGTAATTCTGGAAGGTTCAAACTATTCTCGTAAATATGGTTTCATTGATAAAATGGGTAAAGAGATTGTTCCGATAATTTATGATGAAGCAAGAATAATTTATGGAGGGTATCCAAAAGGAGCATACGCTTGGCTGCGCAAAGGGGATAAAAAAATCTACATCGACAAAAACGGAACTGAAATTAAAGTTGAATTATAGTGTCGTGATCATTTGAAGAATATAAGCTACTTTCAACTGTATTTGCACTGAGAAGTAGCTATGAAAAAAATCACATAATCAACTCATTAGAAGCGACTAATTACTTTGTAATTAGTAACAATATTCACCAACGCACTGATGAACTTCGCCTGTACCCATACAAGCGCAATTCGTGCTCAAAATGGTATAAGGTGGTTGAAAAGAAAGTAAGCGCGTGACTGCGTTTATTTTTTATTGCTATTTTTAGAAGATTAAGCAATGAAAAAAGAAACTATTTATAACTGTCAAATAATCCCAATCCCGAAAAAAAATCGTGACTGGAGTTATTTGACATAACGTTATATGTAATGAAAAATTGGACTCGAAATAGCATTGTGACTTTAACCATTGGCTTACTACTTGTGAGTTGTAGCTCCGAATCCGAGAATTCCAAAATTGTTATAGACCATGCAAATTCTGAAGTAGATAGTATTAAAGTCAATTATTTTCCCGTAAGCATCGGAATGACAAACGAGGAAGTTAAAAGTCGATTTCAGGACTGTGAATTCAAGGAGGTGCATTCGAGTAAGTATGGCTTACTTGGTGGCCACACAATTCCTGAGGTGACTAGAGACGGCGAGGTGCTTTTTGTCTATTGGAATCATTATATGTATAATCACGTAATTGGATATATTTTGCTGTCAAAAGATTATTCAATGTATGATAATATCAAAGTAGGTTCAACTATGGAAGACATTTTGAAAGAACATCCGAATGCCGTTACTTTTATCGATCAAACTACAGGATACGAAGGATGCATACTAGAGGATATGGGGTATGCTATCTATTTCAGCAATCAAAAAGATAAATTTATGGGTGATTACGATTGGAAAAATCGGGATGCACCGGTTTTCCTGAAACTCAAAGATTCATCGCGCGTGTCCACAAGTATTTGGATATTTAAATAAAATCGATGTGGCTAGAGTTAAAAAAAATGGGGGGGGAGCTGGTCAACCTTCATTAATATACATATAACATAGGCTACACTTCATGCCGTAAATTCCCTATATTAGAGAAACGGCACGAAAGCGTAGCCTAGAACCGTTATAGCTAATAATGAAGAACATCCTATACATATTTGTAATGTTAACCCTTGCTGGATGTACAGAGTGTGATTTCTCCATTCCTAATACTTACAGAACATTTATACAGAACTATAATGTAGGAGATACAATATATTTCGAATCAAATCTTGGGGATATCGACACTATGCTCATTGTAAAATATGACACAATGGAGGTGTGTGGCCAAGGATTTATGTCTGGACCTAGAAAACACTTAATTTATGAAATTAAACACCTACCAAAAAACAACTGGACCGGAGGAACAGAGCACTCTAACAACTATCAAAGGGTGTTAAACCAAAGACTCGTAGTTGTAGAGAAAACATTTGACCCGAAGGATACCACTGGTTACTTCACATACATACAATATCGTGAATTTGGTGGAGAAGTATTTGACATTAATTATATGATTAATGACAAGACATTTGATGATCTGGGTATCTCTAAATATTGGAAGGTGAAGAAGTCAAACTACTATGAGCAAGAAGAACTTCCTGATTCTGTAATACACAATATTTATTGGTCAACTAAATATGGCTTGACAGGTTATGATTACGGAAATGGTGAAATGTATATAATAAAAAACTAGCTTTAACACGCAGTAAGCAAATTGGCGCTGATAGTACTCGAGGTTTGCGCCACTTTGTCTATTTGTAAAATGTTATGGGCAATTTTAAAAAACGACACCACGAATGAAGACTAACATATTGAATTTATTACTTTTACTAACAACATTAACAGCTTGCGGACAAAAGAAAATGGAACAGAAATTCTTTACTTGGAACAATTTTGTTGACGGATTTGGCAAAGAAATGGTTTCTACTGAAGACGTTTTTAATAATATGGTTAAAAGCGGACTTAAAGATAATTGCTTAACAAAAATGGATTTCACTTTTATCTCTGACAAAAAAGAAAACTTACAAAAACTTAGAGAATTTATAAAGTCGCATTATCCATATAGTGTTCAAGAAATAAAGAAATACGGGGAATTATGGGAAATAAATGGAGAGACAAATGAAATTCCAATGACAGCGGACAACCTACTTTATTGGGATTTAGATATGTATAAACGTGGTTATGAGTTTGACGCAAAACTTGACGCTTACGGTGGCTCTTTTGACCCGAAAGACCAAAAATTCCCTGAAATTGACTCTTCAAAAGCAGATTACTATTTTGACAAAGGATTAGAGTGCTACAACAATGGAGATTTAAGCGGAGCAATATTTAATTGGACTTTGACAATCCAAATTCACCCAACAGACCCAAACGCTTATTATTCAAGAGCCATAGTGAAAAACGAACTTTACACTTGGAAATCAGCACTCAAAGACTACGACAAAGCAATCGAAATTGCTCCGAAATTTGTAAGTGCTTTAATAAATCGTGGTGGACTTAAAGACGAAAATGGAGATTATCAAGGTGCAATTGCTGACTATGAAACAGTTTTAAAACTTGATAAATTAGAAGCGGAAGAAAGACAACAAGCTTATTTTAACTTAGGAAATACATACTTTAACCTAAAAGACAAAAAGACAGCTTGCGAAAATTGGAAAAAGGCACTAGAAAATGGTGCGGAATATGCAAGAGAACGAATAAATGAACATTGTAAATAAGAAAATACCCATAACACGGGGTTTGCGTCAGACAGGGTGATGTTCAAATTTGGAGCTTTGTGCTCCGAAACCCGCCCGAACGCAAAGCCCTAAACCGACGGCACAAGATAAAAAACAGTATAATTTAAACAATAATTAAAGATGAATATCACCGACAATCACATTAACTATGTTGAATTTAAAGCAAAAGACCTGAAAAAAATAAAGTCCTTTTACTTTAAATCATTTAACTGGACATTCACAGATTACGGACCAACCTACACGGCTTTCTCTGATAGTGGACTTGAAGGGGGATTTGAAAAAACGGAAGCTGAAATCGTAAATGGGGCATTGATTGTTTTGTATCATAAAGACCTAGATTTGATAAAAGGTAAAATTATCGAATCAAGCGGAATAATTTCAAAAGACATTTTTTCATTTCCAGGTGGACGTAGATTTCACTTTATCGACCCTGCGGGAAACGAACTCGCTGTTTGGTCTGATAAATAAAAACTGGATACAACAGCACATATAAGTTATGGCGGGATTTCCTTACACTGAGGTATGTTCTTCGAATCAAGATTATCCTAGGATGAAAGATGTTTTTTCGAAAACCGCCGCAAGCCATATGCGCAAAACGTTAGCGGGCATTGTAAGACAACGATACGATATAGATAATCCCAAATTATTTAGAACTCCACTTCACATTTAGACTTCAACACAAAAAATTAAATTGTTGATATTCAAAGTCATCATCTTGACGGTGAGGTGATAAGTAAGTAATCATTGATAATAAATAATAATTTATTGTTTATCAATAATTATTTATTATATTTGCCATGTCAATTTAAAATTTAACAATCATGTCAAAAACAAACAACTTCGTATTTAAAGGCTTACATATTGTGGCTTGGGTCATCTTTGTCGGCTTGTGCATTGAAGCCGGTGGCTTGCTAGTAAATTTCTTCTTCAGTCTGTATAAACCTGAATTTATACAGAATCTTTATCAAAAGGTGGACTTAAATAAAATGTATGAAGACAGTAAGTTGGCTTTTTTTGGAATCTATAGCTTTATTCTATTCATTTCAATTTTAAAAGCCTACCTATTTTACATAGTTATCAGACTAATGCACAAAATGGATTTGAAAAAACCATTCAACACTTTTGTTTCGAGCCAAATTTTGCAAATTAGTTATTACACCCTTTCAATTGGACTGTTGAGTTACATCGCCAGACAGTTAGCTAAAAATTTAATGCAACACGGTTTTGTAACTGACAACTTAAATCAATTTTGGGCAGACAGTCAAGCATTTGTTTTGATGGGAGCTGTAATCTATATAATTGCGACTATTTTCAAAAAAGGAGTAGATATTCAAAACGAAAACGATTTAACTGTTTAAGCTATGGCAATTGTAGTAAATTTAGACGTTGTAATGGCTAAAAGAAAAATGTCACTTAATGAACTTTCTGACAAAGTTGGTTTGACTTTATCCAACCTTTCTATACTAAAGACAGGAAAAGCAAAGGCTATTAGATTTAGCACATTGGAGACAATTTGTAATGTATTGGAATGCCAGCCAGGTGATATTTTAGAATATGTTGATGACGGACAAAAAACAACGATCCGCTAACAAGCACCTACACGCAAGCAGGTTTTCGTGCTTCGTAGGAGAAGTTCAGTGCTGAAAATCCCTGCCTGCACTTAGTACCAAACCGTTAGCGGCAAGCATAACACGACAGCGCAATAAACTATATCCCAATATGTAACTTTTTGCAAATCTGACGTTATCGCTTTTATATGAAGTCATTTACAGCATTTCTATTCACATATTTTTTTTGTATCCCGTTGAATAATATTGCGCAAAATCTTGTTGCTAATCCGATTTTAAAATCGCGAATAAATTATATTGGATATGGTAGTTCAAACCCGGCCGCATCAAACGGAACAGATGAGGGAAAACAACAAAACCGAAGAGTTGAATTTATTATAAATAAAAATTAAACAATACGGTTAAATCTGACAAAATCAAAATTAAGACTAAATGAAGATTAAAATATTATTTCTATTTCTCCTACTTAATCACCTTCAATCATACTCTTGCAGTATGTACAAAATAACAATGTATGGTAAAACATTTGTTGGCAATAATGAAGATTATTGGAATTCTAATACTCGTATTTGGTTTGAAAAAGGGAAAACAACTGAATATGGTTCTATGTATGTTGGATATGATGATTTGTATCCTCAAGGAGGTATGAATGAAAAAGGACTTGTGTTTGATGGATTTGCTATTGACCCATACACACCGAGACATAAGTCTAATAAGCCAATTTTTGAAGCAAGCATGGGCAAAACAATTATGCAAACTTGTCAAAACGTTGACGAAGTAAGTAATTTCCTAAATAAATATGATTTAAGTTCTTTATCTCAAAGTATGCTTTTATATGTTGACAAATCAGGAAATTACTTGATTGTTGAGGCAGATACCATAATCAAAGGAAACGATGACAAATATT
>CAYUQU010000019.1:0-40645 GCA_964447015.1 uncultured Flavobacteriales bacterium | reverse complement strand
AATTACTTGATTGTTGAGGCAGATACCATAATCAAAGGAAACGATGACAAATATTTACTTTCAAACTTTTGTCCGTCAAGAACCCCTGATTTAGACGCAGTGAACATTCCTTTTTATCAAAGGGGTAGAAAAATGCTTGAAGCCAAAGCAGATACGAGCTTAACCTATCTCCAGTCGCTAAGTGATACTCTGCATCAACGATGGCCAGGCAATGTTGCTGGCACGTTGTACACAACAATATATGATTTGAATGAAGGGACAGTTAACCTGTATTTCTATCATGATTACAGTGTTTCGGTGAAATTTAACCTAGAGGATGAATTAAACAAAAGAGACACTATCCTAGTCATTCCATCTATGTTTCCAAACAACACCGATGGTCAGAGTCAGTTTAATCGATTTAACAATGCGAAAAAGTTTATTAATACAATAAATACAACTGACATTGCTAAAGATTCTACTGCGTTGACTGACCACATCAAATCTCAAGAGATAAGCGGTATGCTAGGTTTCTTTGAAAGAGAAATTAATTTAATCGGCTATAGTTTTCTTGAGCAAAAACAAACTGGTTCTGCGATTAATGTATTCAAGTTAAATGTAAAATACCATCCCAACTCATGGAGCGCATACGATAGTTTAGGAGACGCGTATGTGAAGGATAAGCAATATGAATCCGCTTTGGTTTGTTATGAGAAATCTCTCAGATATAAATCTGATAATGAAAACGCGTTGAAACAAACTAAGAAAATTGGGAAGCGTTTGAGGCGTTGATAATTACTTTTGTAACAAAAATAGAGAGTTGAAAGAAAATAAATATACGGACATCAAAATACCAGCCACTAACAATGGCTATAGTGCATACCCTTCGGGATCGCACCATTGCCTTACCGTTATGCAACTCAAAAAATATAACAGGATAGTCAAAACATAACACTTTAAAATGAAACTAAAAACAACTACTTTTCTTCCTCTATTTTTACCTTTACTAATTGGATGTGTATCATCTCCTGAAAAAAACATTAGTACACCGAATAGAATAGAAATAGCTGCTAAAAAGGCATGTGACTGCAAGTCGGTATCAGTAATTGAATCAAGCGTAAATGGTAAAAAATCTATTGAGATAACTGTAGTAAAAACTAAATTTCCAGATTTTCAAAAGAGAACGACAAAAATTATGAAACAAATCGCCAAAGATGTCAAAGGCTTTTGTGATACCGATGATATAAAGATTCACTACGTATCTAACACCCACAAAGTTCAAGATCGAACCGTTGACTGTAAGTGTCCAGAAGAAAGACAACCACAAGCCGCGGATTCTATCATATTGAGACTTAATAAAGGAATTATTAGTAAATCCTCATCCTCGAGGATAGCTCAAAGAGAAAGTGGAGAAAACATCTTGATATTGTCAATTAGAGATCTTGATGAAAATGTTATGAGCAATAATGAAGCAATACTCAAGTTAAAAGAGAAGTTAAATAAAGAGTATCCAAATCTTTGCGATTCCATTACCGAAGTGAGTTTCGAGTTTTATACTAGTGAAGATGGATATAGAGCGACACTCATAAATTGTCAAGACATTTACAAATAACTTCTTTCGATTATTCAATTCACTAAGAAAATAAGCGTTACTAACAGGTGCTCAAACGCCAGCCCAAAATCTTGCTTCGTGTGAACGTTAAAATCGGAAGAAAAAGTTCTATCTTCGAAACAACGATTTATTTAAAGAGTTGGGCCGTGCGCCTAGCACCAAACCGTTAACAACAATTGAAGAATATTACACACACGACGAGTTCGATAATAAAAATAGAAAAGGAATTGCAACTATTAATTAGGAATTACGCCTAAATACTATTTACAATGAAATCATTAAAGCCCATATTAACCCTTTGTCTCTTGATCTTATCAAATTATCTGTTTTCTCAAGAGGACAGCACCCAAAGTTTTGGGTCAGGCAACGTCAATAACGCAAGCCCTATTTACGACAGCGTTCCGGCTGAAGTACTTGATCGAATTCACTCCTTTTTGGAAAGTAGGGGTGTTGAATCCAACCAACGAATAGCCAATTTTCAAAACGAAAAATACCTCATAGTTATCCCGCTTAAAAAGGATGGTGATATATTGGTTATTTGGTCCGACTATCATTTCAATAACAAGGGCGAGTGTATCTTAATCAGAACTACAATTGCCAGTATGGATGATGTAGATTGTATGGTGCTCGGAATTAAATTCTGTACAAGGGTCTCTAAGCTATATTTTGGTTATGAGAAAGAGTTCAAGACGCAATACAACGATTACATCTATTTCTTTGAAAGAGCATCTGGTTCATATTTTGAAGTAAAGCATCCGCAAAGTAGCAATCAGACCAAGATTATTAAATTCGACATAGAAGGCAATTTAATCTCGGAATGAAATGAAGATCGTTGCTAACATCACCATAGAAGTATAAGGAGTTTGATAATTATGATAAATCTAACTTGAAAAACTATTCCTAACTTTAGATGATAATCATGGTTAAGAAGCCCTTAGACTACTTAGCCGAGAAACGTTATAACCAATACAAATAGAAACCTTTTCACAAAAACTATAATATTTATTTTTTTACCAGTTTAGATAATTACATGAAGACATCTATATCATTTTTTAGTGTATTTATTTTGTTTTTTCAGTTGTATTCAACAGCGCAAAACCTTATTCCTGACCCAGGTTTTGAAATAATAGAGAAGGTTCCAAGTCATAAGTACAATGGAATCCAGTGCACTAAATATTGGGTAAATGCTGTCCCTACACCTGGCGATTATTACAATAGTTTGGCTAAAAGTAAACTCTTAGGTGTTAGCGTTCCTAGAAATATTTTCGGTTATCAGAAAGCTCATTCTGGCAACGGATATGCAGGTATTTGTGTTCAAAAAGACTTGAAGGAATATGTGGAAACAAAACTTACAAGTCAACTAGTAAAAGGGCAAAAGTATCTTATTGAATTTTATATCAGTAGAGCGGAAAATAGGTTAGGTTATGTAAACGAATTTGGGGTGTTATTTTCAACTAAAATACGAACAGACGGTGAAACAACAGGACTAGCTATAAAGCCAGATGTAGTTTTTGCAAATCAAGATGGCTACAAGGATACAAAAAATTGGACAAAGCTTTCTGCGACGTACACTGCAGAGGGATTTGAGACTGTTTTAATTTTAGGACACTTTAATTATGACAAAACAATAAGCTATAAAAGAAAAGCTCACTATTATATTGATGATGTTTCAATTACGAAAGTTTATGAAGAAACGTCACCTGCTGTTGAAAATGGAGAAATAGCAGTAACAAAACAGGAGGAAAAAGATTCAAATAAAGAAGTATTTACACCAGCTATTGGTGAGATCGTTACGTTAAATAATATTTTCTTTAACAGCAATAAAAGCGAAATTCTTCCAGCTTCTTATGAGGAGCTTAACAAACTTTCAGATTATCTCTTCGCAAACACGAATACTTTTATTCAAATAAACGGACATACTGATAATACTGGAAGTGAAGAAGAAAATAAAAAACTTTCAGAAGCAAGAGCGAAAGCAGTTTCAACGTATTTAGTAACAAAAGGAATAGATGAAAAGCGAATAAATTACATTGGTTATGGTAGTGTAAAACCAATTGCGAGCAACGACACAGAAGAAGGCAAACAGAAAAATCGTAGGGTTGAATTTGTTATCACAGTAAAATAAGACAACACGGACACCTGACAAATTTGGGAAAAGTACTGGCTATAACAAGGGGCTAGAAATCAAGCTTTAGTGAAGAGTGTTTTGGAAATTTAATTGTAAATTAGCGAGTGAAAAGTGTTTAAGGAAAGTCAGTGGGGTATTTTGACTAGATTGCCAGTCAAGGATCCTTAGCGGGCATTGTGACAGTGACGCTCCATTACTAAAATTATTAATACACAAAAATGAATGTTATGACAAAAGCTCTTCGACTTAACAGACTTTTGATTTCATTAGGAATACCCTTTTTGATAATTCTGATTTTAGCGCTTCTCACTAAGTCGGCAGTGTTCAGTAACAATTCGTCAATTGGTTCTTTTGCAATAACTTTTGATTTATTGATTACAGTTCCAATTATTTATTTTCTTTTGATTAGAAAGAGTAAAATCCCTTTAACGACCATTGTGCCAATTTTGATTGTTGGTCTAATAGTTGGGACTTTTACCATACCTGTTGAAAACCAATATTATCTCAACCTTTTCAAGATTTGGGGACTTCCTGTAATTGAACTTTTAGTTTTATCCTTCATAGTTATAAAAATTCGCTCTTCGGTTCGAAAATACAGACAGAAAAAGCAAACAAATCCTGATTTCTTCACGACCTTGAAAGAAACTTGTTCTGAACTGGTTCCTGAAAAAATAGTGCCTTTTTTCGCTACTGAAATTGCCGTATTGTATTATGGATTTATCAATTGGAAAAAACTAACTCCAAAAGAAAATGATTTTACTTATCATAAAAACAGCGGTACAACTACTTTACTTATAGCAATTATCTTTATCGTAATTATCGAAACGTTTGCAATACATTTGCTGCTTGTAAAATGGAGTAATACAGCAGCTTGGATTCTATCGGGCTTAAGTGTTTATACTGCAATTCAACTTTTTGGATTCTTAAAATCGCTATCTCAAAGACCTATAACAATCAAAAATAATCACTTGATTATACGATATGGAATTTTAGCTGAGACAGAAATTAGACTTGAAGACATTGACTTCATTGAGTTATCAACGAGTGATTTGAAAATAGATAATTTGACAAAGAAGCTATCTACATTCGGAGAATTAGAAAGTCATAATGTAATTCTCAAATTGAAAAAGGAATACTCTTTGACAGGTTTATATGGTATTAGGAAAAAGTTTACCAACCTAGCTTTTTACTTGGACAACAAAGAAGACTTTAAAAGTAAAGTAGAAGCAATCTTAGAACAAAAAACAGAGATTACTGAGGAATGAAATTAATAACGACCCCGCTAATACGGGAACTTCAAGCGGGTTAAAGTGCAAAATCGGGCGGTAGTTTTTCAATTAAATTTTAGAAATAATTCAGCTTTTGTGTTTTGATTTCCTACCCGAATGCAAAGCGCCGAAACCGTTATGGTCAGTTTAACAGACGACATGAATTATCAATAAAGGTAAAATGACAGAAGAAGAAATACCAGATTATAACATTTTTATGATGTGTGAACAACTGAACAAAGACGCACTATCTGAGTTGAACGCTGATTATTATTTTAGAAACTGCCGACCAAATGAATTAGAAATTTGGAAAGCCTTTCCTTTTGACAGCGAATCAGTTCCTGAAGAATATAAAACCTTTATGAATCAAATTATTAAGGATTCTTATGGTTCAGATATGGAGACTTTCTTTAACAACACGATTTTTGTCTGCAACAAAGATGACAAACCAATTGCTACTTGTTCTCATTGGAAAGCTTATGGAAAATTTAACTCAATTCATTGGCTAAAAACGATTAAAGAATATGAAGGGCAAGGTTTAGGACGAGCCGTGCTATCTGAAATAATGAAGAAATTTCGTTCAGACGATTATCCTGTATATCTACATACACAACCAGGAAGTTTCAGAGCTGTAAAACTTTATGCAGATTTTGGTTTTAAATTATTAAAAGGTGGACAAATTGGTCACAGAATAAACGAGCTAGAGAAATGTTTACCAATTCTTAGTGAGTTCATTCCTAAAAAGGACTTTGAGGCATTGGAAATAGTTGATACACCTGAATATTTTATCAAATTGATAGAAAATGAAACGACAATACAATTCTGATAAAGAGGCACAAACGGCCAACAGCACCTACCCAAAAGTGACGGTTCAATAGTTAATCAAGCTTAGTACTTTTATCAAAGTTTATGTTTGGGACAGTACAGTTCTTCAAAGCCCGAAACCGTTAGTAATAATAAAATACCAACCGAAATCTAAAAACATTCGTTATAGTATATAAATGAAAAAACTACTTTTTTTTATTTCAATAAGTATTGTCCTAGTCTTTGAAACATTTGCTCAAAATGATTCATATGTCTCTTTAGTAAATGGTAGTTTGATAAAGTTTAATAGTTCAACTTGTGATACAACTTTTATAGGAAATACTTGGGGGGGAAGTATGGCTGATATTGCAGTTACTCCATCAGGAAGACTTTATGGTACCAATTTTTACGATTTATTTGAAATTGATACTTCCGATGCTTCGGTAACATTTATAGCCAACATCTTTTCTTTCGATGATCCAACTAATAACTTGGTTGCATTAAATGATGAATATTTATTGACAATATCTACGGCGTGCGAATTGTATAGGATAAGAATATCTGACGGGACGAAATTTTTAATTACTAATAATTGTGTGTTAGAATGCCCTTCTGGAGATATAACCTTCTATAAAGGATATTTTTATTCAGCTCACTGTAATAATAAATTAGTTAGGTTTAAACTAAACGAGGGATTTACAGAAATGACTGAATTTGAAGTTGTTGGCGACATGAACACTTTATACGGAGATGTTTGGGGAGTTTTAACGGTAGGAAGTACAAATTGTAATAACGATGATTTAAGAATTTTAGCATTTGAAGGCTGGACGGTATACGAAGTGAATCCAGAAAATGCATTCTGCACAATTATTTGTGACTCAACCTTTGATTCAGGGGTTACAGGTGCTACCTCCCGGTCTGAAATATCATCTCAAACGATATCTTCAACAGTTATAATGCCTAACGTTTTTACACCAAATAATGATGGATCTAATGACTTCTTTTCAACTAAGTACTATAATGGAGTGAAAGGTTGTAAAATATCCATAATTAATCGATGGGGAAACCTAATGTTTGAAGATTCAAAAATAGATTTTAAATGGGATGGGAATAGCTTTGACAATAAACCTTGTAATGAAGGAGTTTATTTTTATATAATCGAGTATTCTGATCATTGTGGAAATCAGGAAACACAGCATGGAACTATTTCATTAATAAGATGAATTAAATAACAATTGCTAACACGCGGTAAGTTTTGTGGCACACAAATATACTTAATAGAAATAGACATGTCGTCTACTGTAAACCGTTAGCATTTCAATAAACCATTGCTACATTACAAGAAAAATGCTCATTTATTCTCCCACAATTCCGTACCTTTTGAGCTATTACTCTAAATAATCATAAATATGTGTTTAAAATTTACTTTATTTTCAACGATTTTACTTTTGTCTGGTTTCATTGGAGCACAGAACTGGGAAGAGAAAACAGCTCACCCAGGAGACGGGAGACATCACCCTATAACATTTGCTATTGATAGTAAGGCATACTTATTAACTGGGTCAACAGATACAGAAGGCGTCACAAATGACTTTTATGAATATGACTCCGGGACTGACTCTTGGACGCCCTTGACAGATTTTCCTGGGCCAGCAAGAAGTTATGCATACGGTGCGGCTACAGAGGACAAAGCATATATCGGGTTTGGAATATCTGATGTTGCTTATCTTGATGATTTATGGGAATATGACCCTGTAACTGGTGATTGGAATGAATTAGCTTCTTGTCCTTGTGCTGGGAGAGCACATCCTGCTTTTGTGATTCAGGATCAAAGGATTTTTGTGGGTCTTGGAAATAATCCATCAAACTTGAAAGACTGGTGGGAATACAATATAGCAACAAATACTTGGAGAGAATTGACAGATTTACCTGGGGCAACTCGGCATCATCCATTTTACTTTGCTGCAGGAGGGGATGTATATGCTGGTTTAGGTCATGGTGCAGGTGTTTTTAAAGATTGGTATCGCTGGGACTTGGATACTGAAACTTGGGATCAAATGGCTGATTTGCCAGCGCAAGGACGTGTTGCAGGAACACAATTAAATATAGGCGACAGAGGTTTTATAATGAGCGGAGATGGAGAAGATCATGGCACAATGGCAACAGGTGAATTTTGGGAATACGATTATCAAACAGATACTTGGACAGAATTACCTGCGCATCCAGGAGTTAGTAGATGGGCTCCTGGCTCTTTCGTGATAGGGAACACAGTGTATTTAACTTCTGGAGAAATTCACTCTGGAAACCCTAACTCTGGATTAAAAAAGGACTTGTGGAGCTTTAATTTAGATGCAATTAGTTCGGTTGAAAATTTGGAAGAATTGAATGCTAAAATAACAGTGTATCCAAATCCAACAGAGCAATCGTTATCAATTAATGGATTGAATTTTTCTAACGCTGTTCCTTTGGAAGTGTTTGATAGTTCTGGAAAATCAGTTATAAGAGGAGAATTAAATAATAATACATTTGATGTATCTAAATTGAACCCTGGACTTTATTTTATGACGATTATGGAGAATGATGAGGTTTTGGCAAGGGTTAAGTTTATGAAGAAGTAAGTTTAGAGTTCATTCTAAACTCAAAACTTTTGTTTTAGGATTGTTTAATGATCTTAAATACTACCTTTTTAATGTTGGTAATAAACTAGTTGCCCTAATTATATTTATCTTTACTTCATGAAAGTACTAGTTACAATTGCTGCAATTTCTTTGAGCCTGATACTTTTTTCACAAGACAGGGTTAATTTTTCAGGAACAAGAATGTCAATTATCCCCCCTTTTAATGATGCCATATATTTATCTTATTTTCCGGTTTTTGGGGAAGAAAATCGATATGAGTTTTCGGCAATGGAAGTCGCTCCAGGCGACTATGACATGTTCAATTCACAAATTGATTCTGTCGCTTATACTGTAACTGGTTATAAAGTTGTGAAACAATCAAAAATTACAGTTGATGGTTTCCCTATGAAAATCGTTTTTCTAACTGCAGGAATTACAGAGTCTTATCGCATATTATATGGCGATTCTACTTTTTTAGCAACAGTCACAGTCTCTTTTTTTAATAATAAGGAACCTGATCTGGGTGAAAAATTAATGAATTCAGTAAAATCAATAAAGGTAGACAGAGTAAATAAAATTGATTGGAATAAACATCTGGTAATTGTACCTCCAAAAGATAATAAATTCAAACTTGTGGACGGAAGTTTTCATGGAAGAATACTTTTTTCCAAAGATGGAAAGCGTATTGCTAATTTGTGGGACGAATCGTCAATAACTATCAAGCAAATGCCTAGCGCCGAAACAACAAATAATCTTGAAGTTGTTATGGAATTTTTGCCAGATTTGTTTGCACAGGAAAACTTAGAAATAAAAAACCTGATCTATGAAGGAAATTCTTTAGTTGATGGAAAAGAAGTTTATCAATTTATTGCTGATTGTACATATCAAGAAAATAAAAATATAAGGTTCAATGTGTTTGGTTATTTTACAGAAGATTATGCATTATTTTTACAGACTGTTGCATTAGATGCAGGTGATATCCCTGAAATTGAGCGTTTCATTAAAGAAATGGCGCTTAAATAAACCAGCCTGATTGTGACTTATAAATATCGAGTAAATAAAGACAAAGGAATTTTAGAGATAATGCTGAATAGCAATACAGCATTAGAATATCAAGCAGTAACTCTTTTGCCAGGAAGTAGTGCTTTATTGAGAAGATAGAAGGAGAGAAAATAAAAGTAAACTAAAGGCGAAACGTTGTATGTCACATTATTAAATTTAAACCATGAAAAGATCTCAACCGTTTTTCTTTTGCCTGTTTCTACTTCCCCTGACCGTGTCAGCACAAATTCGCTCTATTGCTTCATGGGAGTTTGACTATCCGGTAAACAATGTCCTAATCGACCCACAAAACCCTACCAAACGTCCTGTTGTAATTATTGAGAAAAAAGAAGGTGCGGAAAAGGGAACACCACCGAAAGATGAAGAGATAATTATTATGGCTATGGGCTATGATGATTCAGATGTGGCAGAACCTGCCCCAGTGCCTAAAGACACTTTTTTTGTAATGTTCCCGAATCAAACACGCTTTGCTTTGCCGGTTGATGAGTATCCACTCAGCATTGGGGATGGTTATCTTACAACAAGTGTGGAAGAAAGTGGAGTTATTAAGAGGTATGTACTAACGAACCAGGGGATTACGTTGGAGAAACAACTGACTGCCCCATCTGATAGATCCTGCCAAAAGATACGATATGGACGGGTTAAAGATGGCGTGGGGGAGCATTTCCTTCCTTATCTTGAATGCAAAGGAGATGATAATGTTAATAAAGTCACGTTTTACAGCGAAACACTAGATTCAATTTTCACCTTTGAGTCCACTCAAATTCCTATCCAAAAGATTGCGTTCCAAAACACAGATACGGTGTCGGTATATGTTGGTGAAAAAGTGGCAACTGAATTCAAGTTGATTGTAATTAGTCTTACAAATGGTGTGCTACATGAACTGTCGGTTACCCTACCTGAAAAATGCAGCATCGGATTCAGCATGGATGCAGGCATTAACAAAGACGGGATCTTCCTATTAGCACAGAAGTATTCCAAACGAGAAACCATAGTACAAAAGATAGATTATGAAGGTTCCTTGAAATGGAAACTGAACTGGCCCGGTTATTTGACACTTGGAGGATACGTTCCAACCAGTAAGGAATGGATAGCCTTTAACAGTCAGGCCGATAATATGCAGACCATCAATCATTATAATGATGTCAAAGGTACCTTGGATAAGATGGAACCTTATGAAGATTTTTTTAAACATTTCCGAAAGACAAAAGCACAAGGAGCATGGCTGCGCTATATGGCTTTTCAGGCAGAAGTACTACCAGGAGGCAAACATATGATATGCAAACTAAATGCTTATAGTCCCTCTCAATACGAACTTCATCGTAGTTTAGTGGGGTATTATAACGGTACAAGTTGGAAAGACATCCTGATTACAGATGATAGAAATGCTGTTATTCAATTATTCACCTTAGATGCTAGGCATTTTGGGGTTATTAACCACAATGTTTATACGGTTTATCAGATCGAATAGAGAGAAAATATTTTTAGCTAAACCGTTGTATACAATGCAAATACTAATGAAAAAGATTCTAATTTACCTAATTCTTTCATCTACTTCGCTTCATGCTCAAGTTGATACTAACCTTGTAGAAATAAAAAATTACGCGATTGATTCCAAAATTCTTGAAACGGAAAGGAATTATTGGGTCAGTTTGCCTTCAGATTATGATTCTACTCTAACATATCCAGTAATGTATGTCTTAGATGCTGAATGGAGGTTTAGTATTACAAATGCATTAGAAAAAGAACTTTCTGTTAATGGAAAAATTCCGCAGCACATTGTTGTTGGAATAACCCACCCAGACAGAAGACTTGATATGACCTTTAGTACAACTAGAGTGAACAGTGTTGGTGTGACAGATACGATGATGTGGAATGCAAATAACACAAGAAATGGTCTGAAGTTCTTAGCTTTTATCGAAGAGGAACTTATGAAAGAGGTTAATTTGAGGTATTCAACGAGTGGGTTTAATATCTTGATCGGTCATTCGTTAGGTGGCTATTTCTGTTCGTACATATTGCCAATTCAAAAATCATTTCAATCACTACAAATCTATGACCCAGCCATCTGGTATAGTGACGGAGAAGCCATCAAACATATAGACAGTAATCTATCACAAAATACTAGATGTATTATTTACTTTTCATCAAGCTATAATTTTGATGACCAAGTTTCTAATCACCACAAAAAAATTGAAGAATTAGTTGAATCTTTAAATCGCTTTCCAAACATTCATAGTGCATACAAAACCTATGAAAATGAACACCATAACTCGATGTATTTGCACAGTTTTTTAGATGGTATGTCGATGCTCTATAAAGGTTACGAAATGAAAATATTTGGAAGGGATGCAATTATAGACGTATCCATTATGGAGGAGCACTTTATGGCGTTTTCAAAAACAATTCAATTTGAATTTACACCTCCAATTAATTTATATCGTGAAGTAGGAGAGATTAACTTTTATCAAAAAAAATATCGGGATTGTATTGACGCTTTGGAAGTCTATCTCGCTAAGAATTCTAAAGATTCCTACGCACTTGAATTAATTGGCGATGCTTATGCTATAACTGGCAAGAAAAAACAAAGTCTCAATTCTTATACAAAAGCGTACGAACTCTCCCCAGATAATCTTAGATTAAGGGGCAAAATTGAAAAATTAAAGTAGATAATATAACCTAAGTGCACTTTAATGCAGTTTAGCTAGAAACGTTATGTAACTAAGAGAGTACTTAGAAAGAGATAAAAACGTTAAGATATAAACTATGAAAAAACACTATATTCACATTAAAACTATTTAATTATGAGCGACTACGGAGCGAGTATAACCCTTATCAAAAAAGACAGATCACCCTTGACATCGACTGATAAGGAACTTGTTAGATCTGAATTGAACAAAATAAAAACCAATAATGACTTTTCCGATTCACTTGGCGAAGACTTTCAATTTGAAATCAACGAGATTTCAAATGAGAACACAGTGTTTCATATCGTATGTTCGCAATATTGGCATGGAGATGGAGATGACCAAGAGAACTTTGATTTTGCAAAAGATAACGACTTAGACGAAGTGCAGGAAATTGCAGTCCTGTTAGAGCCTGCATTAGGTGAGGCATTTGAAATTAAGCCAGATTTTGAGACTTGGTAGTTTAGTCTCTAAGCTATAAAAATGACTTTAATCTCAAAGTTCTATAAAAAGTGGGGTTGGGTACTTATTACGACAGGACTTCTTCTGTGGATAATCCTGACACCTTCGCATTTTCAAAAAGGGGGTGTTGATCGAGATTTTTATGTTGTTATTGCATTATTTGTTACCGCTATATCTATCCTTCTTAATTGGTTGTTTGCCAAGATGCATTGGCTTGAACGAATTATAGTTCCACTTGTTTTCGCATTTCTATCATTATTCTTAACATCAATAATAATTGTTCCTTTTTTGATTGATATATTATATAATGATAAAAGTTGGTTTTTTTGGGAGACTAGACACAGGATTTTAATTAACACTATTTATTATGGACTAAATTTAATTCTGTTGTTAATTCTTTCCTTTTTTTACTTTAAGGTGAGAGGGGGATTTAATGAACGAAAGAGATGTAAATGAGATTTTTTTGGAGATGAATGTACTGTTGTCAACATCAGTTTTGTTGTTTGGGTTTTGTGAGGGTAGTTTTGGATAGAGAACTGTATTTTTGATGTGTTCGGAGTGTATCCAATTGCCTTGATAACGCAGTTAAATCTACTTTTCTAACACTTCCCCGTGTTAAGGTAAAGCCCAAACTTCCAAATGGACGGTATGCCAATGAAGGAAATTATGATTTTGAGGAGGGACAATATTTCTTTACTATGAAGTTTTTGTTACAATAAAAATGAGTTATTTACTAGGAGAAATGAACCTTTATGCAATTATTGAGTAATACTTTTATCACACATAACAATATTATGAACAGATTAGCTGCTATCATTATTTTTGCTATTACGCTGTATTCTTGTAATCAAGATTCAGAAAATCATGCAGGTCAGAAAATCATTACCAATTTTGTTGAACTACCTACTGATTTATCAAACATTGACGATAGTGTTTTTCTTCATTTGGATGAATGGTTAAAAGATGCTGAGATCATAGGAATTTCGGAAGGAGAACATGGAATGAACGAAGCAATGGATTTTCGTAATTCTTATATCAAATATTTAATCCGTACTAATCAGGTTCAGGTTTTAGCTTTTGAATCAGGTCTGCTTGAATCTAGATTGGTTAACGATTACATTCATGGAAAAAATCTAAATCTTGATACCGTCCTGACCAATGGTTTTTCCTACACATTCGGACAATTTTTACAAAACAGAGAGTTGATAGAATGGCTCCGCAAAACAAATGAAAAGAGAAATGCTGAGGAACGAATTCATTTTTATGGATTTGATATGTCGGGTAGCGCACCAAATCCTTACCTTGAAAACGCTTCTTATTCATTACTGGAATGTTTGAATTACTTAAAGGAAGTTGATCCCAAATTATTCAATAAATACGATACTGAAGCAAAACAATTCATCCCCTACCTGAGAGTCGCTGACAATCCTGAAAATAATGCAATTTCGTTTGTTGATTTATCAGAAGCCAAAAGAGCAACATATCTTGAGTTTCTTGAAAATTTAATTGGCAACATTGAAAAAAATAAACTAAAGTATACTCAGAAATTAGGGGAAGAACATTATCAATGGGGCCTTCAAATGGCTGTATGCTCTAAGCAAAATTTCACCTTTCTAATTGGTTATCATCAACCAAAAACAGACCATAGTTCTAGAGAAAGATTTATGATGGAAAATGTTAAATGTTAAATGGATTCGAAAAAAAGAAGGAAATAAAAAAATAGTACTATTCGCTCACTTGTCACATTTGGCAAAGGATCTTTCCAGAATTGACGAAGATGGAAATAATACCATTCCTGAAACAATGTTTGGAGAGCATATGCATGCTGAATTTGGAACCAAGTATAAAGTAGTGGGGAATATGTTTCGTTGCCTCGATTATTATGATGCTATTGATAGTGTGAAAGTCAACTCGCTTTCCGAAGTACTATATTCCATGTATGATGTTTCTAATTTTTGTCTACGAGTAGACACCACTGATAGTCTCTTTTCAACACCTCAGATATATGGAATTCCATTTAAAGGAGATTTATGGATGACACCTTCTAAGGGAATTGACATTATTTTTTATACTGAGAAACAACATTTTTTTTACAAAGAATAATGTTGCTAACATCGCTTATGCCTTATCGCTTAAATGCCCTATATTTGTTAGGCGGCGAAAGTTCAGCCAAGAATCTTTATGAATAACTACACAATGAACATGAAAATAAATCTATACATCCTCATTCTACTGTCATTTAACGCTGCCGCACAAACGGAAATCGAAAATGGACTTCTTCCTGCAGTTATTGTGGAAGGAGAAGAAACGCGATTTACTATTTATGATCGAATGGATCATTACGCTGTTCCAGGAGTGAGCATTGCGGTAGTTGAAGGTGGTGAATTGAAGTGGGCAAAAGGATATGGATACGCCAATACCAATGATAGCTCCTTTGTCGATTCAAATACACTCTTCCAAGCAGGATCAATTAGCAAGCCGATATTCGCACTAGCTGCTTTAAAATTGGTGGATAATGGAACGATAGACCTTGATCAGGATGTGAACAACTACCTCAAGACATGGAAGATTCCTGAGAATAGTTTCACTGATTCATCAAAAGTAACATTGAGAAAACTGTTAACACACACTGCTGGAATAAACGTTCATGGATTTCCAGGATATTCTCAAACGGATACTTTTCCAAGTATTGACCAAGTTCTAAATGGCAAAGGAAATACAGCAGCTATTATGGTAGATACTGTACCTGGATCTATATGGAGATATTCTGGTGGCGGGTATACCATTGCTGAAAAACTGGTTGAAGATCAAAGCGGATTGCCATTGGAGCAATTCATTTTGTCCGAAATATTGCTTCCAATTGGAATGGTTCACAGCACGTATATGCAACCCCTAAATAAAGAGCTTCACCACAATGTGAGTGCGGCATATAACTCTCGCGGTGAAATGGTAGACGGTCTATGGCACAACTACCCTGAACGAGCAGCTGCAGGGCTTTGGACAACACCATCTGATTTAAGTAAATATTGTATCGAGATTCAGGACATTCTTTCAAAAAAGAAGAATGGCGTTCTATCCTATGAAATTGTAGTACAAATGCTCACTAAATACCAAAATGGCTGGGGTCTTGGCCCATCCTTACAAGGCGAAAATGATTCTTTAATCTTTCAGCATGGCGGTAAAAATGCAGGTTTTACCAATAATATGATCGCGTTTGCTCATCAGGGAAATGCCGTTATCGTCATGACGAATGGAGATAATGGAAATCTTTTGATTAGGGAAATATTGAGAGCCGTTTCAACCTATTACCAGTGGGGGATTAGTGAAGCAAAATATGTGCGTTTAGTGAAGGAAAAAGCGAAAAACCTAAACACACTTACAGGGACTTATTTATATGAACATCAAGTTCCTGGAATTGGCGATTATTTTATTGAAGTAAAAATACTAGACGGCAATCTAGTGGTTGTGGACACAAACCAGCAAGATGAAGTTACATTCATGCCTCTAGGCGATAACCGTTTCATTGACCTAAATGAAGGAATGGAAATTGAAATCAAAAAAGGAGATAAGATGGTGTTGACTTGGGATCAGCGACATGTTTTTATTAGACAGGATTAGGGCTCGTATCACATCACATATAAAAGATAGGGCTAACAATCACATTCGAGAAAAAACCTATCTTTCATAGATGCAAAACGTTAATCCAAAAATAACAAGATGAAAATAATCACCATAATATTAATCGTATTAGCACCTTTTCTTATTCATAGTCAAGATCAGGTTTCAAGCAAAAACGACCTTGAGATATTGAATTTGAAAGGGAACGTAAGTTATATGGCGGAATCAAAATACGACGCTATCCAAAATGATGGAGACATACAAACTGGAGGTTTATTGGAGCAAAATACATATCATTTCGATGTGAAAGGAAACTTAATTGAAGAGGAAAGTTATTCTGATGGGAACCGTAGATTTAAAAACAAATACACTTATGACGACTTAGGAAATAAAGTAGATTGGAAGGTTTACAGAGAAAAAGGCTTAGAAACTGTCGCTATTTATAATTATGATACAAAAGGGAACATAAAAGAAGAAAGTAGATTTTATCAGGACGGTAGTTTATTTATGAAAATTAAGAATACTTACGATGAAAAGAATAATATGATAGAACGAAATGTGTATAATTCTGATGGGAGTATAAAAATGAAATATACATACGCATACGACAATAAAGGAAACTTGACTGAGGAGATTTTGAATAACTATTATGGAGGAGACATAACTAAATGGACATCCAAATACGATGTGGTAGGAAACAAGATAGAATTAAATAGATATAATTCAGTTGGCGAATTAAAACTTAAACAAACATTTGTGTATGATGAGAGCAGAAATAGGATAGGAGTGAATGAAATTAATCCTGATGGAAGTTTCAAAATGAGATATACATACAAGTACGATGGCAACGGTAACAAAACAGAACTTAATGAAATCAAACCTGATGGTGAAATTAGATGGATAAATAAATATGAGTACGAGTTCGACGAAAAAGGTAATTGGGTTAAACAAACTTATTATTTGAATAATAAGCCCAAATATGTGTATGAACGAAAGTTAGAGTATTATCATTGAAAGAGTTGATTTTTGTTTGAATAGTTTGTTCTGACTTCAAAGGAAAAGATAGAACCTCTGAGTTGAAAAGAATACTTGAACGATTTGAGTAAGGATGGATTCGAAAATAGAAAATGAAGCTACTTATGACAATAAGAAATATGAACACTAAAAAAATAATAACCGAAATTGGCGCGCATTACTCACCATTATCTATTGAATGTCAAGAAGACCTCATTGCCAATTCGAATCCTGTTACATTTAAAAAAGGTGAAATCGTAGTTCGTGAGGGGCAATTTTCGAAAAAAGCGTATCTAATTGTACAAGGTTGTGCAAGGGCCTATTATCTGAAAGATGGAAAAGACATTTCAGACTGGTTTGCTTTTGAAAATCAGTTTATGGCCTCCATTGTTAGCTTTTTTAGCGAAGAGCCAAGTCCACATTATGTTGAATTTGTTGAAGATTCAATAGTATTAGAGTTCTCTAGAGAAACATTTGATAACCTTTCTAATAAGTATCATGATTTTGAACGTTTTATCAGTAAAGTTGTGACAGAAACTATGTTAGGTCTCTGCGAAAGGTTATATACAATTCAATTCAACAAAGCAGAAGAAAGGTATAAGCATTTATTAAGTATTCATCCTGATATAACTAACAGAATTCCACTGACCCATATTGCTTCTTATTTAGGAATAACACTCGAGACTTTGAGTAGAATTAGGAATCCTAAAAACGGAATTTGATTTATATCAAATGATACTTCTTCCATTAGAATGACCTTTGTCAAAAGAATAAAAAATGGGAGAAAATGACAAACAACTAAAATCAATTTGGGGAAAATGGTGGGTACCAATTCGAAAATGGTTTTATCCGTCTTGGTTAATATATGAAACTTCAATTCGTTTCTATGATTACGCACAATCGGTGCACAATTATTTTATAAATCAGCAAGAATATATCGCAACTTATTTAGGCGAAAATGGTACGCAAACCTTAGGTGTTTTTTGTGGTGTTGCCACTTTCATTATTTGTACAGCTTTTTTGACAGTACCTGCTTCTTTTGTTTTGTATAAATTCTTCAAAACAGAGAACCTGACAGGTACTCAAGTTGAAGGGAAAATGAAAATAATGTTCTAAATAAAACAATCATTCACATACATAAATCTTTAAAATAAATGAAAAACATACTCATTATAAACGGTCATCCTGACAAGGAGAGTTTCAATTTTGCACTATCAGAAGCTTATAAAAAAGGTGCAATAAAATCGAATGCTGAAATAAAGGAAATTAATATCCGAGAATTGAATTTCAACCCAAACCTCCAGTTTGGATATCGGAAACGAACTGAACTGGAACCCGACTTGTTAGATGCACAAGACAAATTAAAATGGGCTGACCATTTAGTTTGGGTTTATCCTGTTTGGTGGGCTTCTGCACCCGCAATAATGAAAGGTTTTTTAGACCGAGTCTTGCTTCCAGGATTTGCTTTTAGCAAAAGAGAAAACTCGTTGTTGTGGAAAAAACATCTTACGGGTAAGACAGCAAGAATAATTTGCACATTGGATCAACCGTCTTGGTATTATAGATTGATTTATGCAAGACCAAGTCATAATGCCATGAAAAAAGGAACGTTAAACTTTATAGGAGTAAAAAAAGTGCGCAGTACAACCATTGGGCCAATAAGACTTTCAAAAAAAGCGTATAGAGTAAAATGGTTGGAAAAAGTTGAACGGTTGGGGGAAAGGAATAAGTAAGAGCAGGCGACAATTGTCAAAAGCTGAGGGAGAAAAAACAAGTTTCCAACAAAGAGAGTAAGTCTACCCACTTACAGCCTTAAATTTGTATATGTGATATTGTTTTTCTAAATTGGTGGTTGACTAATCTAAATGCCATCTCATGAAATCAATTTTTTTATTGCTAGTTGTAATTTGTCCCTTTGTGAATTTTGCGCAAAATTCAAGTGATAGAGATTATTTTGCTCAATTATGTGACATCAATAATCAGTGGTTAAAACATCAGGAAGATAGCCCAAATGAGCAAGTTCATTTTGAAACGGATAACGATGCCATTCAAGCACATCTTTTGTTGGTTTGTAATAGTTTGTCAAAAAACACTCCCGCTAATTTAAGTGATAATGAGTTGACCTCAAGACAAAACCTAATTCAAACATTGCGGGAATATGCGTTGGAGAAAGTTTTTCCAACGAACTTGTACCACTCGATACGAACCCCCTATTTTGTAGATGACTTTGATGTGCATTGCGCTGTGGGTTATTTAATGAGTCAATCCGGAAGTAAAGATCTGGTAGCTGAAATTAGAGCGAATGAAAATTATAGTTATATCGCCGACATCAAAACGCCAGGCGTTTCAGAGTGGGCACAAGAACATGGTTTCACGGTCGATGAGTTGAAATGGATTCAACCTAGTTATTCACCTTCAGCCTCTTTGATTGCCCCTGTGGAGAATGGTACAAATGGCCCCGTTAACAAAATGTTAATTAACAACAATGGGGGTGTTCTAATAGCTGGTGAATTTGATAGTTTGGATTTACAACCATGTTTAAATATTGGCATGTATCATAACAATCAGCTTTCGTGCTTAGGAGAAGGGGTTTCTGGTCAAATCAATGATATTTCTAGAGATCAGAGAGGAGTTATTGTGTTTGGGCAATTGACTTATGAAGGTGACACATATACGATGGCAGTTTTTAATGAAGGAGTATGGGAATACTTGAATATTCCTTCTCGAGAAGGAGCTATAGCTACTGCTGGTTTTTCAAATGGCAATAAAATTGAAGTTGCAATAAACCATCCAACCGATGAAAATGTGCAGGAAATTTGGTTTGAATTAAATTCAACTACTTGGGAAAAAAGACTAACAGTAAATGGAATTGTCAAAAAAATCGGACCATCCTCTTTAGGGAGAGTATATGCAGGTAAGTTTAGTGAGGCAACTACTTATGATGAGCAAGGTGAAGCAGATGAAACTGTTTTTACCAATAATGTGATACTTAAGAAAAATTATAGTACCAATATCTGGGAAGGACTAAGTGGAACTGGTATAAGTGATACAGTAAATACGTTTATGGTTATAAATGATGTAATCTATTTTGGTGGAACTGCAATTAATGACGAAGCTTCTAGTGGAGTAATTTTGACTCGCTATTTAAACAATACTCTACAGCCACTTTTATATGCTTCATCGTTTTCAGGAGATAACCCTGTGTCTATAAATTCAATAGGTTATGGTCAAACGAATAACTCGTTGTTAATTGGTGGTGATTTTCATTATAATCCAGTGATGGGAACTAGTGGAAAGAACTTGGCTAATTATGATGTTTTTTATAATAGTATATCGCTAATAGCCTCTTTAGATCAAAAAGTGAATGCCATAGTGAAGAGAAATAATCAAATTTATTTTGGTGGAGATTTTCAAACAAATTTAAGCACTACAGAGTTCAACCATTTAGGAAGAGTTGTAGTATCATCTCTAGGTGTAGAAATTGAAATGGCAGAGAATACACTAAACGTTTTCCCAAATCCATTTACGGATATAGTTAAAATTGAAGGTGTAACTTCGGAGTACGATTATCAAATTCTAGATGGAAGTGGTAGGGTAGTGCGCAATGGCACTCTCAATAGTGATTCGACAATTGAACTCCGTGATTTGTCAAGTGGTTTGTATTTGATGAACATGGAAACTGAAAACGGTGTTATTTCGAAACGATTAATTAAGCAGTGATCAAATTTCTTGTGAGAATTAAAAAAAGAACAGGTTGATGAAAAAAATTAGAGACCTTATTATAATTTGTTCAATAATCTCAATTTCAACACTATTCTCAAGTTGCACGATTGTAGAGAAGAATATTGTAATGAAAGATGATGGGCTTCTTTATTCAAAGAAAATAATGTATCCAAATCGAAATTTATCTGTTTTGAAGTACAAAAAAAAGAACCATAATGGATTGGTCATTGAGAAAGAAAAACAAATATTAGACACAAGGGGTACTTGGTCAACGACAATTTTTGTAGCCACATTGTATTATGATTCAATTACAGGTAAAAAGAAATCCATTGAAAAGTACTGGACTGAAAAAAACTGAGATGAAATAGTGATGGGGTTTTAAGAAAGGAGTATATTTAAGCGTAGTTGAGTCATTCTAATCATTCATGAAGCACAAAGACACTATTCTGATTATTCTTTCTGTATTATTCATAATTGCGGGGATATACTTTCATTATGGCTTTCTTGATTTAGTAAATGATTATATTTATTCAGATGATAAGATTCCAACTGAATTTAAGGGTTATGATTATTATTTCATGAATGAAAAGTTGAATTTGAAAAATAATTCAGCTGCGATACTCTTCGTTCTTTCTATTATTCTACTCGTAATTGGATTTTTGGATAAAAAAAGTAATAAGATTGTAAAAGGCATACTGATTATTCAGCTTATTGTGGTTTTCTTTTCTATTTTCAGATGGCTTATGTTACCAGCAGGAATATTATGGTGATATGTTTTGCAATTAATTGAAAGTTCACCTATAACTATAAAAAAACGAAAAAAGAGTGGCCACTACAACCACTCTTTTTCAATATATAACAAAGTCGTATTACTACAACATCTTCAACTCATTAATCAGCCCACCTAAAGCTACTTTGGCGTCAGAGAAGAGCAGTTGACAGTTTTCGTATCCGAAGAGTTTGTTTTCAACTCCTGCGTAACCTTTGCTCATTCCACGTTTGATTACTACCACTTCGCGAGCGTTGTACGCTTTGATAATCGGCATTCCGTAGATTGGGCTGTTTTCATCTTGTTCAGCTGCAGGATTTACGACATCATTTGCTCCGATGATAATCGCTACATCGTATTCGCTCATTTCGTCGTTCACCTGATCCATTTCCTTTAGCTTGTCGTAATGTACATCAGCTTCAGCTAATAATACGTTCATGTGTCCTGGCATACGACCTGCAACAGGGTGAATGATGTAATGTACTTCGGTGTCTTTTTCTTCTAAGAGAGCTTGAAGTTGTTTGCACAAGTGTTGCGCTTGCGCCACAGCAAGTCCGTAACCAGGAATGATAGCCACTTTCTGAGCAAATGCCAGTTTCGTTGCTGTTTCACCAATTGTTGTTGCTTTGATGTCAATTTCCTCGTCATCACCTGAGCTAACGCCTGAGCCGTTGAATTTACCACCAATAACGGCGAAAATAGAACGGTTCATTGCTTTACACATCAAAAGCGTAAGTAGAATTCCAGCTGCACCTACAAAGATACCACCTGCAATCATGATATTGTTTTGGTAGAGAATCCCCGCAAGCGCTGTTGCTACCCCTGTAAGTGAGTTTAACAACGAAATTACCACTGGCATATCCGCACCACCGATAGGAAGTACGAATAATACTCCATAAACCAAAGCAAGTGCTGATAAAATCAAGGTTAGTGGAACAATCCCAATTCCGATAATTTCAAATACATACAATGTAGGAAGTACGATAAAGCTAATCAGTAAAATACGCGAAATGTACATTATCGCTAAAGTGCGCTTGTCTTTTTGTTTTCCTGCCAATTTCAAATAAGCGACAATACTTCCTGAGAAAGAAGCCGCACCGATAATTAATCCTGACCAAAGAAGTGAAATTGCCGCAGCAGAAACAGTGTCGCTCCCGCTTTGATTTGCCTCGATAATTCCGAGGAGCATAGCACAACCACCACCCATAGCGTTGAAAAACGAAACAAGTTGAGGCATTGCCGTCATTTCAACTTTGTCCGACATGCGTTTTCCTACAATCGTTCCAAGAACTATAGCAACTAAAATCAAGATTAAGTTGATGCTAATAGACTGATTGTAAAAACTACTGATTAGGGTAATGATCACAGCGAAAGTCATTCCTGCTCCCGCTAAAATATTACCATGTTTTGCTTTTCCCGGAGAAGAAAGATACTTCAGTCCGATAATAAACGAAAGCATGGCGACTAAATAACTAATTTCTAATATTGCTGACATGATTGTGGGGTATCAAACAACTTTAAAGTTGAGATTTTAATATTAAACTATCTTTTTTTCTTTCCTCCGAACATTGAGAGCATGCGGCCTGTTACAAAGAAACCACCTGCAATATTCAGCGCGCCGAGGAAAACTGAAATTGTTCCCAATGTTAAACTGACATAGTCGTCCGGTTCAACTCGCTGCATGATGATGATTGCTCCGACAAGAATTACACCCGAGATTGCGTTAGCTCCAGACATAAGCGGAGTGTGCAAAATAGCGGGAACGTTAGCAATTATTTCAATTCCTAAGAAAATACATAGGATTAGAAAATAAATCATGTGCTGATTTTCAGTAAAAAACTCAAGCATGTTGATTTTAATTTAGAATGAATAATTTATACTAAGAAGCTCTTAACACGTTCATTGACAAGTACACCTGCTCTGATAACGAGCGAGCCATCCACAATAGGGTCATTTTGCACTTCACCTTCTTCAATCATTTTAAAGTGTTTCAAGAAGTTAAAGAAATTACCCGAAAGCATTTGACTTGATGTAGTTGGAATTTCACGAGCTAAAAACGAGCTTCCGACAATTTTTACACCGTTATGGGTAATGATTTTTTCGTCTTGTGACAGCGCGCAATTCCCACCTTGTTCAGATGCTAAATCAACGATAACAGAACCGAATTTCATTTTCTCTACACTTTCCGTCTCGATAAGCAAAGGTGCTTTTTTACCTGGAATGTTGGCAGTAGAAATAACGATGGCTGCTTCTGACACGTGTTTGTCGATTAATTGCTTTTGTTTATTGAGATAGTCTGCTGTTTGTTCAACAGCGTATCCACCTGCGGAAGCGTTTTCTTGTGCGCCTTCAACTTCAATAAACTTCGCACCCAGACTTCGCACCTCTTCACCTGCAGCAGAACGCACATCGAATGCTTCAACCATTGCGCCAAGGCGTTTTGCCGTTGCAATAGCTTGCAATCCTGCTACTCCAGCTCCAATAACCAACACCTTTGCAGGGCGTATAGTTCCCGCAGCGGTTGTAAACATAGGAATAACCGAGTTGTGAATTTCAGCTGCTTTAATTACTGCTTTATACCCGGAAAGAGAAGCCATGGATGACAATACATCCATCGATTGAGCTTTCGTGGTTCGCGGTAATAAATCGAGGCTAAAAAGATTCATCTCCGGTTTCATATATTCCATCAAATGGTTATAATGAAAAAGTGGATTGATAATTCCAATAAAAATTTTTGATTTATTGAGAGCAGGAAGCCTAAAGTGGTTGATGAACAGCAAAATATCTGATTGTTCAATTACCTCTTTTCGCTCTAGTAATGTTGCCCCGGCTTCTAAATAGTCTTCATTAGAAAAGCCGGACTCTAATCCGGCATTTTTTTCTACAAAAACTGTAAAACCTAGGTCTTTAATAATTTTTTTTGCAGTCATGGCACCCACGCATACGCGTGGGTCACCATTCTGCTCTTTCAGAATACCTATAGATTGCATTTCTTGATTAAGGGAATACTCCTCTTTGTTTATATGCTAATTCAATTCGTTTAATAGCTTGAATGTACGCTGCAGTTCTCCAGTCAGTTTTATGATCAAGTCCAACTTGAACAACATTAGCAAACGACATTTCAAGTTTTTGTTGAAGACGTCCGATAACATCAGCCATCGTCCAGATTTCACCGTTACGGTTTTGTAACCACTCGTAGTAACTACCGATTACACCACCTGAATTACAAAGGATATCAGGAATAAGGTCAATACCTCTTTCGTTAAGAATAGCATCGCCTTCAGGAGTTGTAGGACCATTTGCACCTTCAGCAATTAATTTTGCTTTAATACGAGGTGCATTTTCTTCCGTAATTTGATTTCCAAGAGCTGCTGGGATACAAATATCACAGTCAAAAGCGAAGAAATCAGAACCATCAACTTCAGGAGCATCAGGGTATCCTTTTACGCCACCACTGTTGTTGTCTGTAAATTTAATCAATGCTTCAGGGTCAATCCCTTTTTCATTGTAAATAGTACCAGTAGCATCTTGAACACCAACAAGTATAGCACCACTTTCTTTCATGAATATTGAAGCCCATTGTCCAACGTTTCCAAAACCTTGAACGATGTATTTTTTTCCTTCAAGAGAAACGTTACGTAATTTAGCCCATTCACGAATAGTAACTACCACACCGAATCCAGTTGAACGGTCACGGCCTTCAAGACCACCTGAACCTACAGGTTTACCAGTAACAACGTGCATGTACTTAGAGCGCTCAGAAGGGGATTTTGTAGAGACATAAGTGTCAGCAATCCATGCCATCATCTGCGCATTCGTATTTACATCAGGAGCGGGAATATCATATTCAGGTCCGATGTTATCACCTAAAGCATAAGTGAAACGACGTGTAATTCTTTCTAATTCTGATTGAGAATATTCCTTTGGGTTCAATTGAACCCCACCTTTTCCACCTCCGTAAGGTAAACCTGCCAAAGACGTTTTCCAAGTCATCCAAGTAGCTAATGCTTTAGCAGCATTAATGTCTACTTCAGGGTGGTAACGAAGTCCTCCTTTGTATGGACCTAGAGCATTGTTGTGTTGTACGCGGTAGCCGGTAAATATTTCAACTTTACCATCATCCATTTTCACAGGAAAGTGAACAATGATCTCCGTATTCGTAGTCGAAAGAATCGCCCGAATATTTTGATCTAACCCCATAATGTCTGCAGCTTTATCAAACTGCTTTTGGACGCTTTCATACATCCCTGGTTTCTTTTTTTCTTCAGTTATCATATCTGGTTTATTGATAATGTTCAAATAAAACAATTTTTAAGCATATATGGCATTTTTTCGCACCGAATATTCTGCTTAATTTCTAATAAATTACGCTAAACAAAATTACACAACTATTTTTATAATGAATATATAAAATACAATGAGAATTAATTGCTCGATGTATATGTAAAAAGTGAATTTTATAATATACTGAAAATGAGTTGTAACCCAAGGGTGTATTCTATTTTTCGAATAAAAAAACAGCACTCAAAGAACGGTTAAATCAAAGTTATTTTTTGATTAACTTAAGATTTTCTCGGCAAATCTACAACAACTAATCATTCGTTGTACAAAAAAAGCACAAAGAAGATGTTAATTTTTTAATAGTACTATAACTGAATCTTCAAAAATTTAACGTTTAACCTTGATTGTAATGCAATTACTTTTTGTAAAAAGGGAGTTTAACCACCTTTGCCTTCAGTAATTTTTCGCGTACAACAATATAAATTTCTGAATCTGGTGTACTTAATTCTGTGGGGACATAGCCAAGACCAATTGCTATTTTCATAGAAGGAGACATTGTGCCCGAAGTAACTACACCAATTTCATTTCCGTTTGCGTCAGCAATTTTATAGTCGTGGCGAGGAATTCCTTTATCAACCATTTCGAATGCAACTAGTTTACGCTTTACACCTTCTTCTTTTTGTTTTTGAAGGTTTTTTGAGTTTACAAACTCTTTGGTGAATTTGGTAATCCAACCCAAACCAGCTTCAAGTGGAGAAGTTTCATCATTGATATCGTTTCCATAAAGACAGAATCCCATTTCTAGACGAAGTGTGTCACGCGCAGCTAATCCAATAGGTTTGATTCCGTAGTTAGCTCCAACTTCAAACACTTTGTCCCAAATTTGTTTTGCTTCTGAGTTCTTACAATAGATTTCAAAACCACCAGAACCTGTGTATCCAGTTGCTGAAATGATTACATGCTCTATTCCAGCAAAATCAGCTACTTCAAAATGGTAATATTTTATGGCAGACAAATCTACTGATGTCAAACTTTGCATAGCCTCCACAGCTTTAGGACCTTGGATAGCAAGAAGTGAGTAGTCTTCAGACAGGTTACGCATTTCTACCCCCATGTCGTTGTGACTTGAGATCCAGTTCCAATCTTTCTCGATATTAGAAGCATTTACAACAAGTAAATACTGTTCATCTTTTATCTTATATATTATTAAGTCGTCTACAATTCCACCTTTGTCATTTGGCAGGCAAGAATATTGCGCGCGTCCAATTGTTAAAGTTGAAGCATCGTTTGACGTCACTTTTTGAATTAAATCCAGCGCTTTCGGTCCAGTTAAAAGAAACTCACCCATGTGCGAGACGTCAAATACCCCCACACTGTTACGAACCGTTTCATGTTCGGCATTAACTCCTTCGTATTGCACAGGCATATTGTATCCTGCAAAAGGAACCATCTTAGCTCCTAATTCTATATGTACATCTGTTAGCGCTGTATTCTTCATTGTTGAATTTATTTTTGGGGACAAATGTAATTAATTTATGCATGTCATAAAGTATTGCTAACGAATGAATGTGAACAAACAGATTACTGTAATTCGAACTTGTGTAAATGATTTACTTAAATTTGTTTCTTATAGAAAAGACTGTTTATAGCAACTACAATATTATTATGAGCTTTTTACCTAAGAATAACGTGCCTAGATGGCTGGTGCTACTTATTGATATATTTATTTCATTAGGTGCCCTTGGCCTGGCTTATTTAGTGCGTTTTGATATCAAATTTGATCAAGAAACAGTTGCTAAAGAGCTTCCGATTCTGTTGAGAGCTTTGCCCGTTTTTATTTTGGTTAAACTCATCGTGTTTTATTCGTTTAAAACGCATATGGGAATGGTTCGGCATACCTCTACACAAGATTTGAAGCGTGTATTTTTTGCTGTGACTACAACAACACTGATATTCTTTATACTCGTACCAATTCGATATTACTTTTTTGATGGAAAGTATTTTCTTCCGATTTCAATTTTAATTGTAGAATATCTTGCCTCATTTTCACTTTTACTTTTCTTCCGTTTTTCGGTAAAGTTAATGTACCTCGAATCCGCACGAAGAAATCAGAAATCAACAGAAGATATTCTTATATATGGAGCAGGAGTTTCTGGACTTATAACAAAGCGTACTATAGAGAAGGATACGCGAATTTCGTATAATATTTTGGGTTTTATAGATGACAATAAAAAACTAAGAAATACCAGAATTGAAGGGGTTACTATTTATCATTCGGATGACTTAGAGAGTATTTTGATTGGTCAAAAAGTGAACAAAGTTATTATTGCTATTCAAAACCCTGATAAGGTTAAGAAAAACAGAATAGTTGATATTTGTTTAGCTCACAATGTCGAAGTGATGAATGTGCCATCTGCAAAAAGCTGGATCAATGGTGAGTTCTCAACAAAACAAATTCGAAAAATCAAGATTGAAGACTTGTTGGGGCGTGAAGAAATTAGCTTAAGTACTGATTCAATTTCAAAAGAACTTAAAGATAAAGTTGTACTTGTAACAGGTGCTGCAGGATCTATAGGGAGCGGTTTAGTAAGTCAGATAGAACAATTCTCTCCAAAACAATTAATCCTTTTAGATCAAGCGGAGTCAGGGTTGTACGACTTACACAATGAGATAGTGCAATCAGGTTCTACAGCTAATTTAGAAATTGTAATTGCTGATGTAAGAAGTGAACATCGAATGCGGAAAGTGTTTGAGACTTTCAATCCCAATTACGTATTTCATGCTGCGGCATACAAGCATGTGCCCTTAATGGAAGATAATCCTTCGGAAGCAATTATGACGAATGTGAAAGGCACAAAAGTGTTGGTTGACTTATCGGTAGAATATAAGGTCTTTAAATTTGTGATGATTTCGACAGACAAAGCAGTGAACCCAACCAATGTAATGGGGGCTTCCAAGCGTATTGCAGAGATTTATGCGCAGAGTGCTAATAAAAAAGGTATTACAAAATTTATTACAACGCGTTTTGGCAATGTGTTAGGTTCAAATGGTTCCGTTATTCCTTTGTTTCGCCGTCAGATAGAACGAGGCGGCCCTATAACAGTAACCGATGAGCGAGTTACGCGTTATTTTATGACAATTCCCGAAGCTTGCCAATTGGTTTTAGAAGCAGGCTCGATGGGAGAAGGAGGGGAAGTTTTTGTTTTTGACATGGGAGAATCGGTGAAAATAATCGATTTAGCTCGAAAAATGATTAAACTTTCAGGTTTAGAAGAAGGCCGTGACATCAAAATAAAAGTAACAGGATTGCGACCGGGAGAAAAACTATATGAAGAACTTTTGGCGACTGAAGAAAATACACTTCCAACTCACAACAAAAAGATTCTTATAGCGAAAGTTAGAGAAGTAGATGAAAGTGTTCACGATAAGATCGACGAGTTAATTCACAAATTTGATACGCAAGACAATTATCAGATTGTGTCTGACATGAAAAAGCTCGTTCCCGAGTTTGTGAGTAACAATTCAATCTACTCTTCATTAGATAGTAAGTAAGAGGGCTTGGTTTTTGTACATATTATTTGCATCTTAGTAAACCACGAAAAATAAAGTATGAGCAATATAATTCGAATTCAGATCAGATTTAGCGACGTTGACATGATGGGGCACGTAAATAATGCAGTTTATCTAAATTATTTTGAAACTGCGCGAATGCATTTTTTGACAAAAGAACTAGGTTCAAAATGGGATTGGGTGCGCAAAGGAATTGTGTTACGCAAAAATGAAATTGAGTATCTTGAGCCAGTAATGCTTAATGATATAATAGACATTGAAGTTAAACCTGAAACGATAGGTAACACAAGTTTTACCTTAGTTTACACTCTTCGTGTAGGTGATAAAGTTAAATGTAAAGGCGAGTCGCGACTAGTTTGTTATGATTACGAGGAAAGAACTACACACCAAGTGTATGATGAGTTTAAGAAAGCATTTGATCGATATCTAAAATAGGAATTATGAGAGTTTTGTTGATTAGTTTAGTATTTCTTCCAACACTGATTTTTGGTCAACTTGAAATTCAGAAGGCCGAACCTTGTTATGCGAAATCCATGGCGAGAGAGAAAGCGCGATTTGTGGATTGGGAATGTGGGCAGTTGGTTGGAGTAGTGGACTGCAACGCTAAATTGGATTACGACGAAGACAATAATGTGATGTACGGTCGCGGTTCGGGAAATCCTTTCACTGGAGAATGCGAAACATGCCATAATAATGGAATGAGAGAGCATAGAATTCGATTTGTAAACGGTAGAGAGGACGGAATTGACACCACGTATTATGAATCTGGATGCATGCGCGTAATCCGAAGTCATTCTATTGGAAAAGAAAGTGGGAGATGGACTTATTATTATGATAGCACTGCAGTAACTGCTTGGGTAATGAACTATCTCGAGGGAGAGAAAAATGGTGAACATATCTATTTCGGACCTAAAGGAGATACAACACTTTGGGAGTTTTACAGCAATGGTTTGCTCCACGGCAAGAAAACGACATTTTATCCTGGCTCTAAGGTGAAAGAAGAGGTGAATTATAAAAACGGTTTAATAGATGGTACTTTTATTTCTTATTTTGAAGATGGGAAAATTTCAAAAAGATTGAATTTCAAAGCAGGAATTAAAGATGGTAAACAAGAGTATTTTTATAATAATGGAGCTGTGTTGTCGGTTGAAAATTACAGTAAGAATGTAAAAGAAGGCGAGTTTACTACATTTTTTGTCAATGGTGATATCCAGAAAAGGGAGAACTATAAAAAAGGACTTAAACAAGGTTCTTTTGACGAGTATTACCCGAATGGCAAAATGATGTCTGAGTATTTGTACGAGAAAAATGAACTTATTTTGTATCGTAAATACGACGAATATGGCCGTTTAACGGAAGGTACTCCTAAAGAAGGAGATGGCGATAAAGACGATGCATTGCCGGGAGCAAAGAAAAAGAAGAAAAAGAAAGAAAAAAAGAAGAAATAACTACGATTTTTCTTTTTTGGCTAAAACCAATACATCACTTAATACATACCTCTTTATTCTATCAGCGTGCTCATCATTTGCTGCAGCAACAAGCGCTTTGGCGATATCTTCACCTAATGCTGGTGTATATTTCTTTAGCAAACCAAGTTTATTGAAGAAGCGAATTACCGATACACTCAGCTTTTCCATTATGCGATTGTCATCACGATTACCAGTGATGGGGCCAGGTTGTAAAATACGGATTTTCTTAAAGGGCAATTCACTGATCGCATCTTCAAGTTCTCCTTTAATTCTCGAATAGAAAATTCTCGATTTAGAATTTGCGCCAACAGATGAAACCAAACAGTAGATCTCCACACCATTTTCTGCCGCAGCTTTTGCCACTTCATATTGATATGTGAAGTCCACTTTATATTGGTTTTCCTTTGACCCTGCTGTCTTCATTGTGGTTCCCATCGCTGAAAAGAGCACATTTCCATTGATTTTATCATTCCATTCATCAGTATTATCAAAATCCACGATAAGAGGTTTGATTTTATCATTTGTAATAGGGAATTCACGTCGTGTAAAAGCGGTGACTTCTGAATATCGCTGATCTGAAGCAAGTTTTTTTAAAAGTGCCTTTCCTGATAAACCTGTTGAACCAATGACCAAAGCTTTCATTTGTAGATAATTTGTTTTTTAAAGGTCAAATGGAATACGCCAATTTTAATTCTAATTTGTGTTTGTGATTTTAATCATGGCTATTTCATATAAATCAAAATTACTTGTTTTTTTTAGAAATAGATGATTTTAATTTAACACAAAGTCTCTATCTTTGTCGCCGCATGTTGGAAGAAGAGAAAATTAAGTTTGTATTATTTGGTTTGGATTTGTTAGAGCCGATGGCATTTATAACCAATATGTTGATTGTGTCTATTTGTATCTTTTCCTATTTGAGTACAAAAAACAATCGTTCAAATTATGCTAAATATTGGCGTCTTTTCTTCCTGACGTTTTCTATTGCAGCTTTTTGCGGTGGACTTTCACATATATTCTGGAACTATTTGTGGTTTTACGGTAAAATACCATCGTGGACAACAGGTGTGTTATCAACTACTTTTGCTGCTTTTGCAATGTTAGAAGTGAGTGTCTTAAGACCGAAAGCAAAAACAAGATGGCAATGGGCGATAGTACTTAAAGGAATCATTGTGTTAACTCTTGCTTTTGCCAATTGGAAGTTTATATTCATAGCAATTGACACTATTATTACTTTTATAGGCTTCTGTGGAGTTTATGGCTTCTATTTGTGGCGAATAGGATATAATTATGTTCGTTATGTGGTGATAGGTGTATTAATAATATTACCATCGGCATTCATTTTCCTACTTAAGTTCGATCTGCACGAGTGGATGAATAGAGAGGACTTGAGCCATTTGTTAATGGTTGTGGGAATCTACTTTTTTAGTCGTTCCGTGGTGAGGCAGCAAGAGGTTTAGATTATAGATATTTAGACCCCGTCATGCTGACTGGGCAGGCTAAAAGAAATTAGACTTATTCACTTCCCTAAAGGAGCTACAACTCTTTTTGTGGTGAAATTGAAGATGTAGTATAATGGGTTGACTTTTTTGTGAAAATCACTTAGCAGTGAGATTCTTACATTTCAGTTTTTTAAACACATAGACACATAGAAATAGTTCTAATGTGTTTAAAAACACCGACCTATCCATTTATGTGAGTAATATACTATAACCCGGATAGCATTTCATTTAGTACTAAGAATGACGCTAGAGCCAATTGCGAGTAGTTCTGCGAAGCATTACCAAAATGACCAGCTTTAGTCTGCCACATTTGTGTAATAAGTGATTGACCTCCTTCTGAAGGATTGATGGCGTTCATAACCTGAGCTACGTTACCTGAACCTGCGTGATAAATGTGCAGCACGAACAAGCGAAACCACAATTCATTTTCGCTGTAACTTAGATTGTGTTTATCTAGAATGCGTTTTGCTTCGGGAATGCAGATAGTTTTTATTAGTTTTCCTGCTGCCCAAGCTGATTTGTCAAAGTCTTTTCGTTCGTCGACACTGCCGTTCACTTTCAACCCCAAGTTTAGCGCAACACCTTTCATTAATTGAAAAGGGCCATATGCTCCCACACTTGATTTTGCTAGTTTTCCAGGACTTTCAATAAGGAGAATGGCTTGAGCAAACCAAGGGTCTACACCATTTTCGTTAAAGACTTCAATTCCTCGCGTGATACTTGGCATTACCGCAGTAAAATGATAAAAATCGTTTTTCCCTGTTGTCATATATATCTTTTCATCAAGAGGGAGATTTCGTGAAACTCGAACTGAATCGCGGAATAGATCTTTGTCTGCATCAGATATTTTATTCCAATCTGAAAGACTTGTAATCGTTACAATCTCGCGCGTACTACCGATATTGATAATACACGAGTCAGGAGATAGGCGCATGATTTTTTGCCAGAACAATGGTTGAGCTAACTCATTCCATTTTTCAGTGTGCAAACTACTCGGATTCACAAAACACATATCAGTATCATCTAAGTCGTTGCAAATAGCAAGAATCTCATCTTCCCAATGCGCAGGAGGTGCAGACTGAGAAAAAATTCCAAATGGAATGACAAAACTGAGAAGAAAAAGTATGTTTTTCATGAAAACGATTTTATGGGTAACCTAAATATAACCACAATATTCATACCGCGTTACACTAAAATGAAAAATAATGAGGTGTCAATTGTTGGAAAGTGTGCTTTGTAGAATTGGAAACTTGTTAAAATGACACAACTTTTCTCGGAATTTCTTCAGGTAATCTGGTGAGTAGTTCATAGTTAAGCTGACTACTCATTTCACCAAATGAATCCACTGAAATAGAAATATCACCTTGTTGACCTATTAGCACAACCTCATCACCTTTTTCAATTTCAGGATGGTTGGTGATGTCGACAATCATCATATTCATATTTACAAGTCCAATGACGTCTAGCCTAACTCCACGAATCAACACTTTCCCTTGGTTACTTAATGAGCGACTAAAGCCATGTGAATAACCAACTGGAATTGTCGCTATCTTCATTGCCATCTCGGTGAGAACTGAATTTCCGTAACTGATAAATTCGCCCGCAGCCACATTTTTAGTTCCCATTACATAACTTTTCCACGAAATAACAGGTTTTAACGGATTTTCATTTCGTTGAACCTTTGTATAGTGCTTCATCTGCGTTTCGCGATTAGGCCAAAATCCGTATTGCATGATTCCTACGCGAACGAGGTTATTGATTGTTGATGGATAATTTACCACAGCTGCTGAACACGCCAAATGGTGGTATTCGAAGTTCAAATCCTGCTTGTGCAAAAAGCGATTGAATTTTGCGAAATTGATGATTTGCGTTTTGACTCTAAAATAGTTTGCTATGCTTTCTGCTCCAGCAAAGTGGGTGCAGAGCCCTTTTAGCTCTGTTTCACTATCATTTTCTTTCAATAAAGTAACAGCATTGATAAGATCGGTTGAATTGAATCCTGTTCTGTTCATCCCTGTTTCCAATTCGATGTGAATCTTTGCTTTCTTTTTCATTCTTCTAGCTAATCGAATGGCACTTTCAAGTCGATCGACATCATAAACAAAGAATTCGACCCCATTATCAATAACCCATTCCAATTGTTCATCACCGTCAGCGGCACCCATAATCAGAATTTTGCTTTCGCCATTTGAGACTTTAGAGAGGCGATAAGCTTCATGCGCACTGAATACAGAAAAATGATTTATACCACACGATTCTGCCATCGGAGCAAAGGTCTCTATTCCATGTCCGTATGCATTTCCCTTGATGACAGACGAGAATTGGCATTCTTCACCAATTAGTTCGCGAATGAAATTCAAGTTGTTTTTATAGGCATTTACATTCAACTCAATATGTGAGGTAATAATCATTTATTTAGTGTTTTATTGATGATTTGAACGAACATTTTTACGCCATAAGGAATAATATCATCGGGGAAATCATAATCGGGGTTGTGGAGAGATGAAGTAGATTCGCCTGCGCCAAGTCCAAACATGGCTCCATTGTATTTTGCAGTGAATAAGCCAAAATCCTCACCCCAAGGAAAAGGATTCTTCATTTGAACGTATTCAAAATTTAACTCTTTAGCGGTTTCTTCAATCAATTTTACAATAAGTTCTTCGTTCTCGTTGGCGACAAATTCTTCAACAAAGTCAAAAGACGCAGCAAGTTCATAGTCTTTAGCTAGTTTTTCAGAAAAAGTTTTTAGTGAAGAAATGATGGTTGATAGTTTTTGATTTGAGTAAGTGCGAATGGTAAAATGAGTTTCGCCTTCACCAGCTGAAGTACCGTAGGCTTTCTCGCCAATATGCGTGAAAATGGGCGTGATAACAGCAAAATCTTCTTCCTTTGCTGAAACGTTGGTTTTTGAAACAGCAAATTCAATCAGTTTTGCAATTGCCACAGACGGGTTGTGACCATTTTGCGGTTCTGCTGCATGAGAAGTTTTCCCAGTATATTTAACAATCATACTGATTACAGCAGGAGTGAAAATACCCTCTTTACATACAATAGCACCTTTTTTGTATCCAGGTACATTGTGAAGAGCGATAGCATAATCTGGTTTTAAGTGAGCAAATTTTGGATCACTTATTATTCTCCTAGCACCTTGCCCTGTTTCTTCTGCAGGTTGATAAAGAAGAACTACCCGTCCTGTTTCAGGTCTGTTTTCAGATAAATGTTCTGCTACACCTGTAAGAATGGTCATGTGCCCATCATGGCCGCAGAGATGTCCTATTCCATTGGTTTTAGAAGCGTGAGGGATATTATTTGTCTCATTGATAGGTAATGCATCTAGTTCACAACGAATTAATATCGTGTCTCCTTTACTTTTTCCTTTAAAAACTGCTGCTATTCCAGTGTTGCCTATTTCGATAATTTCATCCGCATGCAATTCTTCAAGAATACTTTGGATATACTTTTTGGTATTGTGCTCTTCACCCGATAATTCAGGGTGTTGATGAAGTGTTTTTCGAATATTAGACAAATCCATAACTAGTCGTTTTATCGTTTTAATCTCATTTCGAGATAAGGATTGGTGAACCCGTACTTTTCATATAAAAATTTAGCAGGATTATCCTTCTCAACATGCAGTGCTATATCTCCTTCACAGTGTTCAATAACGGATTCCATCAATTGCTTTCCAGTACCTTTTCCTCGTTGGTTTTGATGTACAGCAATGTACACAAGGATGTTTTCGGGAATATATCCTCCCATCCCAGTGTAATTTACGATAACAGCACCTACAATGGTGTCCTCTTCAACTGCAAGAAAAATTTTGCCACCTTTTCCTTCAGCAAAAACATAATCGATACATTTCTGAATATCCTTTTTTTCATCTCCATATTGATCGAGATTGACATAGAGAAAATCAACAATCTTTTGATCATTAAATACGGTGTGTTTGCCTTTTTCTGGTGTAATTACTATTATTTCCATGATTATTGTGTGCTTAATTTGTTTTTTGTAAGTGTGTGAATGGTGATGTATACAATTAATGACAGCGACAATCCAACTGCATTGACGTCCAATTCATACGGGATCTTAATTCCCAAAAGAACCAACAGAATTGTAGATCCTCCCCCAAGAAGCATGGCGCTGTTTGCAGCTAGCGCAGAGTGGTTTTTTAGAAATAAGATTCCCAATACAGGAATAAATAGACCTGAAACCATAAATGAATAGGAGAGGAGCATTAATTCTAATACGCTTGTCATGTATAACGCAATGAAAACAGCAAAAAAGCCAAGTACCAGTGTGGATAACTGGGAAATGCGCAAAATTGCCGAGTCAGAAAGTTTGACAAATCGACCTAATAAGTCTGTTACGAAATTCCCTGATGCCGCCATGAGGCAACTGTCTGCGGTAGACATAATTGCTGAAAAATAGGCTGACATTAATAAACCGAGAAAACCAACTGGTAAAACAGTTGCAAGGAGAATTGGCAGTCCTAATTCAGGATCATCTGTTTGCATTCCGGGAAGTAAACCCTGCACAAACGCCGCTTTCGCAATTAAACCAAGTGAAACACCTAATAGTGCCATTATTGGCCATTCGAATAATCCTGCAATAAACCACGCTTTTTTAGCATCGCGTTCATTTTTACAAGCAAAAATACGTTGATATAAGGTCATCCCGATGAACCAAATTGGAATGATGATAATACTCCAATTTATTATTTGAGACCAACTTATATTTGAGAATTCGAGAAATTCAGGTGGAACTGAAGCTGCAATGGCATCATAGCCTCCAACTGCATAATATGCTATGGGAAGACCAACTGCAATGAGACCAACCATTAATATAATCCATTGAATGGTGTCGGTAAATATTACAGCTTTTAATCCACCTATTGCAGTATAAATTACTGTGAATATTCCCATGCTTACAAGTAGAGTTGTGAAGTCAACAGTAGGAAAAGTTGCTGAAGCCAGTTTTGCTCCCGCTAAAATTTGCGAACTGGTAAAACCCAAATACCCAATAAAGGATATTACGGCAGCAATAATGGCTGTTCTGGGACCGTAATAATGACTGAAAATTTGCGGAAAAGTAAGTAAGTCAATTTTTTTTGAGAGGCGGCAAACTTGTGGAATCAAGAGCACCGCGCTGAGCCATGCGCCGAGTAAACCAGTAAAAAGCATCCAAGAACCTGAGATTCCCATGGTGAAACCAAGTCCACCAAGTCCTATAGAAAAACCACCACCCACATCAGTAGCCACTACGGAAAGCCCGACATGCCAACTACTCATCTCTCTACCACCAACAAAATAGTCGTCAACCCCTTTGTTTTTTCGATAAAAGAAAAAACCGATGAAGAGCATTATCACAGCATAGAGTATAAATATAATCAAATCGATTATGCTCATTATGCTAGTGAAATTTGTGGGTTAATAAACTTGTTCTTATAGGAATTGTGTCTGAATATCATAGATAATACTACTTAAAATTGCTCTTTTTGCTATAAATGTTTGTGTAGAAACAAAGTTAGCAATAATAAAACAAAGCGGCAAATTTAGAATTAGAAGGATTGGGATCTGCTTATTATTTAAGCGTTTTTAACTCTTGAAGACGCCCCTTGACATTTGCATCAGCAGGCTTAAGAGCAAGGGCTCTTTCGTAGAGTTTTCGGGATTGAGGATATTGTTGAGATAGGTATAGAGCATCGGCCTGTTCCAAAATTTTGGCATATTGTTTTTCGAGTTGCAAAAAGGTATCAACCTTCATGCGTATAGTGATATCAGTGATGCGATTCATTGCATCCTCACTATCTTTGACATAAGCATTTGCTTTGATGTAAAATTCCCTAATTACTGCCAAGCCATCGAGTTTTGGTTCATTTGGATTGCCTACTAGGAAAGGGGAGGAGTCGTACTCAAGACTGAGTGAATCTGCTAGTGCAATACATCTTTCGTAACTATCTGCTTTTAAAGCAATAAATATTTCTGGAGAAATATGGCGTTTCTGTGCTGAAACATCTTGTATACAAAACAAGAATAGCAGTAAACAGTATGCGCAGTAGTTTCTCATTACCTTATAGTTAGTGAAAAATCACAAAACTAGCTAAATTTTGAACAAATTTAAACAAAGTAGTCATACAAGTCAACTAATGCATAAATTCATTTAGGAGAAGATACGAAAAAATCAGAGAAAACTAAAGTTAAAGCTACTTTGTTTCTGGAATTTTGGATTAGAACAGGATTGTCCGATAATGATTGAGATATTTCATTTCATTTAGTTCGACTCGGCTCACTACAATATCAAATCGATCATACGGCGAGAGGTCTATATTAACCTTTACCTGGCAATAATGATTTAGATGAATTTAAAATCCACTCTTCGGTTCAGTTGCATTCCTTCTTTTGTTGCATTAGGGGCTACAGGATTCCTTTTTCCTTTAAAATCTATTCGAATGCGATCTTCTTTTAATCCCTGTGCTACAAAAAAGTCCATTATCGCTTTTGCACGACGTTCTGATAGCGCCATGTTGTATTCATCGCTACCGTCACCGTCTGTATGGCCTGTGACCTGAATTCTTAAATCGGAATGATCGAGTACAATTGCAGCCATTCTTTTGAGATATTCTTCATATTCAGGTCTGATAAACGACTCGTCATAATCAAAATAGATGGGTGTGAATTTAAAGTTCTCACGCTCCAATTGTCTGATGTGTGGTGCACTTTTTCCTTTAAGCAAATCATCTATAAATTTCTTCGCCCAGGCGTGTGTGAAGTTTTTGTTGTCATCTTCAGCTATGGTATGTTCTGATTTATATAGGATAACCTTCCCTATAAAATTACGACAGTCACTTGAAGTGTAAGTGCCTTCTAAATAACCCGTTTGATCATTGTATTTCAATTCAAAATTTAATCGACAAAACGACTGAGATGAACTTATTTTCTTTTTTGTTATCACAAATTCTTCTAGAGAAAGAGTTCCATTTTTGTTGCTGCCCCGTAGCTTTTTAAGTGCATAAAAATCCGTATCAAAAGCTTCGTTTCGCGATAATCCTTCAATTTTTCCATTTGATTCTGAAATCTGAAGCCACAACACACTTCCACCTGAATAAGCCTGACCTTCTGTATGAATTATTCCCTGCCAAACGCCAGTTAGATCGTGTTGCGCAAATGCAAACGAGCTTAAAATAATGACTATAACAGTTAAACTAAATTTCATACTTGTTACCTTATTCGTAAGCGAGCAAAAATAGTTCCAATATATCATGAAAATATGGTTGAATCGAAAAAAGCGAGGTTTTGGGTGTTCTTTAAAAAAATAATGGGCCACTCAACTGAGCGACCCATTACGCATTAACCTGTAGAAGTTAATATTTGATCCGTTGCTGTATATAACGGAGAAATCACAAATAGGTTTCAATTTTTGTTGTTCGAATTGTGTTATTAATTTCTTTTTGGCATTTGAATATCGATAAATACCTCAGTACCAAGTCGCGGTGCAATTGAGTTAGCACAAGGTTCAAACGATATAGAATGGAAATGGGGTGAGAAAAGAGTGTTGTATTCTACAATGTCACCACCAAATGGAGGTCCACCATCAAAATCACGGTTGAAAAGTAGACCGATTAACTTTCCTTTAGGTTTAAGTAACTCATTAATTTTAATTACATAATCTTTCCTCATTTCCGGTGGAAGAGCACAGAAAAATGTTTGTTCTACGATTACATCGTATTCTCCTTTGTGTTGAAAAAAATCTTCACAATGGATATGTTCAACAGGAAAATCGGGGTAATTAGTTTTGAAGTTTTCTATTGGTTGTCGAGCAAAGTCCAATATATGCACATTAGTAAAGCCTTGCTGATGAAAGTATGCCGCCTCGTAAGCATTTCCTGCACCCGGAATAAGAATGTTGATTGATTTGTCTTGTTGAGAATCGATCCATTTTTTGATGGGGGGTGAGCATGCACCTAGATCCCAACCAGTTTTCTTTTCTGCGTAATTTTTTTCCCAGAATTTGCTAGATAAGTCGAGTTCTTCCATTATAAGTTTTAATATTTTTTAAGATTTCCATTTTTGAAAAGTTTAGAACTTT
>CAYUQU010000018.1:35069-51493 GCA_964447015.1 uncultured Flavobacteriales bacterium | reverse complement strand
GCGATAGGTATAATCGTGGTTAAATGGTAGAGACGCGATTAATCGCGTCTCTACCATTTAATACCAAACTAACACATCCAGCAAATCTGAAAATTATATAACCGGAAATCAGCCCCTACCTAAAAACAACCTTCCCAACAGATACATCGCTCCCAACAGATAGTTGATAGAAATAAACCCCCGAATTGAAATCCGATTTATGCAGCACAACTTGGTTATTCTCTCCCGATTTCTCTAGTACAATCTTACCGTTTACATCAGTTAACACAATGCGGTAGTTTGTTTGATCAAGATTATCAAATTTGATATTCACGACATCTTCAGAAGGAACTGGAAATACGTTCACACCGAGTGTTGATATTGCCTCATCTATTCCAGCAAAGCTTGGCGTAATCTGCACATACTTCACCGTAACTCCATTACCATCCACATAAACGACATGGAAAACACCATCATGGATAGCAATATCTGGTTTGTTTTGCGTCATCGACACTGCTGTGATGTTAACTGCATTTGCTGGTAACAATCCACTTACACCTGAAGAGGAAGAATTGAAGAATACGTCTCCACCATTATCTGAGGCCTCCCACACAACACCTATCGTTCCATCTTTATAGTCCAACTGGGGGTAATTTAGGTTCACATTTGTCGAAGAGTTTGCGTAAACAGAAACTCTACCGTCTGGAGAGTCTGTAGCAAGATCATATTGTTGGAGTGAGATCTTACTTTGTCCGCTTTCTTCTGTTTTGTAGACAGCTAACATTTTATCTTCTCCCATAAAGCGCGCATCAGGTCCTGTGCTTGGACAAGCGTTAATATCCCAATTGTGGTCATCTACTTCATAAGTATCCGTAAATGTCGCTCCACGGTCGTATGAAACAACGGCTTTGATATCGCGAATATCGTTGTCGTTATTTCTGAAGAATACTATCACTTTCGAAGCATCTACAATAATTTCAGGTTGACAGCAATCACACGCTTCAGCGCCTAAAAGTGCTCCAGCATCCACTTCCGCTTCAAAAGTAGCACCACCATCTATTGAGCGAGCTACTACATATTGTGGGTCGTGGCCTCCTTCGTGAAACTTCATATAAGTTACCCAAACAGTATCTTGATAAGCCGTTAAGTCGGGAAACTGCCCGAAGCCATCAGCGATCTCATCTACACGAACGGTATCGCCAAATGAAGTTCCGTTATCTTCTGATTTTACGACATAAACATGACCTGTTTCATAACCAAGTGATCGAAATACTATGTAGATGTTACTTCCATCTACCGCAAGATCTGCTCCACTCCAGGTATATGCCTGTACCTGCTGCGTACCTGAATTTAATTTAATTGGTGTATTGAAAGCATCTGTACCGTTGTGTTTGGCAAAATAAAGATTCTTCGTCCCGTTGTCAGTCCATAAAACAACGGGCTGTCCATCACCAGAGATTTCAATTTGTGGGTGGAAGAAACCGTGGCTTGTTGCCACAGGGATTGGTTCTGAAACAGCAACGAGTTGAGTAAGTGCGGAATTTGATAAAAACAAAATAAGTGTTAATCCTAGGAAGTTCTTCATGTCTATTAATTTTACTCAAAAATAGGGAAAAAGAATAAATCCCACAACACTATATTCTTCCTTTCAAAAGACTTGTGTTTAAAGCGAATACATTAATCCCAAATAGTTTGGAAAAATCAAAACAAAATCGTATATTCGAGTGTTAATCTCAAACATATTGTTTATCAACAATTTTTGTAATTTGGAAATTGTTATGTGTAGAGACTTTTTTATGGGGACTTTGTGGAGGAGATGATTATTACTACTACATAATATTTTTCGAATCGGTTATTGTTACCATCACTTTTATTTTTAATATAAAAATTAATAGACATGAAGAATTGTACCATTTTTTTGATCACCTTAACCTGTCAATTCTTTTTCTTAAACCCTATATTTGGGCAAGATTTTGAAAAGAAGGAGTATAACCTGAATAACTTCTATCCTATTGAACGGAACGTGGATGAATTGTTAATGAAACTTACTCCACCCGAATATCAAAGTCACCCTGAATTCGGTATTCTACCTTACAATGCGCCTTGTAGTGATTGTTATGAATTACTCCAATACCGCACAGATACAACCCGATATTACGTAGACAAGAAAGATCAGACTCTCGTTCATTTACAGACATCTATGGTTGCTTCATCTTTTACTGAAAATGGGGTTTTGAGAAGCTATAATCCTTACTTGGCAGAATCATCTCCTGGAATCTATATTGCGCCGAATCAGGATACACCAATTGAAGTTAATTTAATAGACAATCACACACAAATTCATTTTAAAAATGGAACCAGCTTTAGATTTAATAATAATTTGAGATTGCTTCACATCTCCGAAGAGGGTGACATTACCGACTTGGGCACAGCGAATTGGACCAATCACACAATTGGTAGTGAGGGTGCTCGAATAATAAATGCGTGGCCAGAAATTGACATCAACCTTATTGTCGAATTGGATAAAGTAAAAACGACATACATAGTGAAAAGTCCCCTCGGGCTTTCAGATGGAAGTTTAGTATTTGAAGACAATTATATGTTGCCAACAAACACTTCCGTTATACATGAAACAGGTCCTCTAGATGACCGCACTCAAAAAATGGTCGGCTCCATTTCGATCAACAATGACGAAGAAGAACTAATTAAAATAGGAAGAGCTTATGGGTTTGATCATTCAGACATCAAAGAACACACTACATGGTTTGGATATGAAGTTTCCGAGCAGTCATTTCAATTGTATGTTCCTACTGAATGGCTGAACATGGAAGATCTAGTTTACCCTTTACATATCGACCCTTTAGTGAATTCAACTTCAACGTTTACTGGAGGTTGGAAATCGTTTCGATTCAATGGTTCATTTTGCGGGGGAGCTGCTGCAGATTGTGCCTATGGTCTAAATGCAGTAAGACCTGCTAACTCCACAATTGTAGGTGCTACATTTGGAGCACAATATCGATCAGAAGGAGGGTATTGTGCATTTGCGTGTTGGATGAGTGAGGCTGGATTTTCTATAACAGGACCTTGTGGGGTAGACCAATATTTTGGTTGTCTAGCGAATGCGCCTGGCGTATGTAGTGGATCGGGAACGAATATCGCCCCAATTGTTGTGCCATGCTCAGTCCCTGCTTGTGCTGGAACTATCCCCTTTACAATTCGAAATTCGTATTGCTATTGCAACGTAGGAGGAAACTGTGGAGACAATTGCCAGTGGATGCCTAATGGTACATGGTCAGTAACCCTAACAGGAAGAACATTGGAGACCTTGGGCAACACTACAACTGGAAATGGATATGAAACAATTTTCTCCGCAAACTGCACAGGAACTTCAACATTAAACCCAGCTGGGGCAAATGGTGTCCCTGGATACACATACTTATGGAATACAGGTGCTACTACACCAACTATAATTGTGAGCAATTCGACCAGTGGACAAACGTACACAGCAACGGTAACTGATGCTTGCGGGGTATCAAGAGTTGCTACGTTTGATATCGCATGTCCGCTTGCAGTAACTTTAACTGATTTTTCAGCAGAAAACATGATCGATAATGTATTATTGGAATGGCAAACTGCAACTGAACGCGATAATGACTTTTTTGTTATTCAGCGTTCTGCTGATGGAAAAAAGTTTGAGGATTTAGGCACAATCAAAGGAGTTGGCAATTCTAATTCTACTACGCTTTATGAGTTTGTTGATCATAAACCTTTAAGTATGATTAGTTATTATCGCTTAGAAATCGTAGACATAAATGGAAATAAAGATTACTCACAAAATATATCTGTGGTTCGTTCACTTGACATTGAGCTTATTCAATTAATTCCCAATCCCGCAAAAGATGTTGTAGAAGTAGTCTTCGATTACCCAGTTACAGGTGAGTATGAAATTGAACTTATAACGCTAAGAGGAAAAAAACTATTCAACAAAACTATTAGTATGAACAAAGGAATTCAACATTTCCCTATTTCCCTTTCAGAATTTACTAGCGGTGTTTATCTTGTTCAAATAAAGACAAAAAACCAAGTAGCTTCTGCAAAATTAATCATTGAGTAGTATTGAATTAAATAGTGCTATACGGAATTTAGATAAAATAGACTATGATCATTGGGGCGGTTTGCGAACTGCCCCTATATCATTCACGTAAATCCATAAATATCTCAATCTCATTAACTTCGCGTACATTACAAAATAATATTGTATTTTTACCTTAATGAGACCTGAAGACATCCACCACAAGCGCATTTTATTTTCCGCACTGAATTGGGGACTGGGACATGTAATGCGCAGTATTCCTCTTTTAAAAAAACTTCAATCGGCAAATAATGAAATCCATATTCTCTGCGACGACACACAGCAACTATTCTTTGAGCGCGAGTTGGAAAATATGACCTACATTTCTCACAAAAACTATCCTTTTGACTTTAGAGGAAAGGGACACTTTACCCGCGACATAATCCGCACCTTACCAACTTTGTTCAAGCGTGTTAAAACAGAACATTTGGAGGTAGAGAAGCTTGTGTCATCCCTTCAAATTGATCTCGTATTATCTGACCAGCGTATGGGATTTTGGTCTAACCAAGTTCCCTCGATACTTATCACTCACCAGCTCAACCTGCCCTTAAAAGGGATAGAGAAAGTTGCACAAATTTATTACAACAAGCTACTAAAAAACTTCACTTTCATTTGGATTCCAGATTTACCTGCGCCAAATGCCTTAGCAGGCAAACTAAGTCAGACCAATAAGCCCAATGCGATATACATCGGTTGGCTTTCGCGTTTTGAAAAAATACCAAATCAAGAAAAGATCTACGACTTTGGTGCAATTATTTCAGGTCCCGCTCCATACAACCATCAATTATTTGAAAAGTTGAGAGATGAATGGCAGAATTTGCCTACAAAGAATTACATCGTTTTTAACGAGGCGAAGGAAGAGCAAAGAGGCAATCTTGAAATCATTAGAGACTTAACAAGTCATGAGATGGCAAAGAAAATGCTGCAAACCAAAACTATTGTTTCGCGAGCAGGTTATACCACCATGATGGATTTGAAACAATTAAATCTCAATGCAGTTTTGATTCCTACTCCCGGTCAAAATGAACAGCAGTATTTAGTGGAGTATCTTGATCAACACCCTGAATTGGGAATTCTAGTTGGCGATGTCTATGGCGAAAGATCGACTGTGTAAAGAGACTATGAGTTAACCATATTTACAGCCTCAACAGCAACCACTTCAGGCGCAGCTCTTTTAACTGCATCTTCTAGACCTGCTTTCAAAGTCATAAGACTCATCGTGCAATCCGAACAAGCACCTATTAGACGAACTTTCACAATTGCATCATCCGTAATCTCTACAAGTTCCATGTCACCACCGTCTTTTTGAAGATGAGGGCGCAATTGCTCTAGAGCATCAAGTACCTTTTTTTCTATTTCTACCTTATTTAGTACCATAGGATTATTTTTCAGCAGTTTCAACCTGCGCCACAAAGTTACGAACTAATTCGTCAAGTGCCGAAGATAAAGGTGTGTTTTCTTGAAATGCCGCAGGTCGACCTACATCACCCGCCTCACGGATACTTTGCACTAAAGGCAAATGACCTAAGAAAGGAACGCCCATGCTTTCTGCAAGATTCTTCGCGCCGTCACGACCAAAGATGTAGTATTTATTATCAGGCAACTCTTCAGGAGTAAACCACGCCATATTTTCAATTAAACCCAGCACCTTTACATTGATAGACTCAAGTTGGAACATATTAACTCCTTTACGCGCATCGGCTAGAGCAACTTCTTGAGGCGTGCTGACAATCACAGCGCCGTCAAGTGGAACCGTTTGTACTAAGCTTAGGTGTATATCACCCGTTCCAGGAGGTAAATCAATTAACAAATAATCCAATTTACCCCAATACGAGTCCGTAAACATTTGCGTAAGTGCCTTTGAAGCCATAGGCCCTCTCCATACTACCGCATTGTCTTGATCTGTGAAGAACCCAATAGACAAAAGCTGAATCCCATACGCCATCACTGGGCTGATTTTGGGCTGTCCATCCACATCAATCATCGTTGGTCGTTCTCCCACCACATCAAACATTGTCGGCATAGACGGCCCGTAGATATCTGCATCTACAATTCCAACTTTGTATCCTGCTTTTGTAAGTCCTGCAGCCAAGTTTGCCGTAACTGTTGATTTCCCTACTCCACCCTTACCAGAAGCTATCGCAACGATGTGTTTTACTTCGGGTAGAATTTTTCGAGGTACAATATGCTGTTCATCTTTTGATAATCCAACAACTGAGAGATTGATCTCCAAGTTATCGCCCAGTACTTTGTGAAGAGCGAAGTTTACCGCTTCTTTCATTCTGTTTCGCGCATGCAAAGCAGGATTTGAAACTTTAACTTTTGCTGTAATGTGGTTACCTTCAATGGTTAAATCTTCAACCAAGTTCAAGGTTACTATATCTTTTTTTAAGTCAGGCTCCATCACATTGGACAGCACCTCAAGGACTTTTTCTTTTGTAATTTCCATGGAGCTGCAAATTTACGGTATTCTAACTATTTAAAACAATTTTAGCTCCATTATTAGAGAGATTAAGCAATAGTCCCTAATTTAGCCCCAATCTTAGTGACTTGCTTAATAAACAGCTCATCATATCGCTTTTCCGAACACATCGCCTCTTTGTGGTGTTGCTTTTGTTTACAATTACGGCAAGTTTATACCTCAATTTCAACAATCCCAATTGGAAATACAATATCATTTCGTCAGACGGCCGTGGATATTATGCGTATTTACCTGCATTGTTAATTTACAACGATGCGACTTACGCAAAATCCATGAAAGCCGAGCGAGAAAGCTACGAACATGGGATAGGGCAATTGTACTTGAATGAATTAGAGGGAAATCGATTCTATAACAAATGTTACCCCGGAGTTGCGGTGTTGCAAGCGCCCTTTTTTGTTGGAACTTGTGGTGTTTTAACTTTGATGGGCAAACCCGTCACAGGTTATTCGGATGCGTTTTTATTCTCAGTCTGGTTTGGCAGTCTTTTTTATTCGCTGCTTGGCTTGTTTTTTCTATACCGCACACTCATCCGCTTTGGCGGCTCGATTAGGCACAGTGTTTTGGTAACCGCCTCCGTGTTTTTTGGGACACATTTGTTTTTTCAAGCACTTTCTGCACCGAGCTTCTCGCACAACTATTCGTTTTTCCTGTTCGCCTTATTGTTTTTTCTGACCCAACGATTAATTACAAAAACAACAATTAAAAACGCGTTACTTGTCGGCCTGACACTTGGTTTGATCTTTTTGCTTCGCCCAACGAATATATTGGTTGTTCTTTTCTTGCCTTTCTTTTTCAAGTCAGGTAGCGAATTAGGTCAGTTTATTCTTCGTTTGTTCAAGTTAACCAATGGAATACTCTTAACGCTAATTCTATCATCAGCCATAGTTGCATCAATACTGTTGATGGCGTATCAATGGCAAACGGGTTTATGGTTTGTATGGTCTTATAGTGGAGAGGGATTCTATTTCTTAAACCCTAGGATTTACGAGACGCTTTTCAGTTACCGTATCGGACTCTTTGTGCACACACCAATTTTCATTCTCGTGATTATTGGCTTAGTGAAAATGGCCAAAACTATTCCATACAAAGCGATTTCATGGATAGTCTACTTTTTGATTTTGCTATATATCACCTCATCATGGTGGTGTTGGGATTACGCATCTACTTTTGGACATCGCGCCTTATCGGAACACATGATTTTGTTCGCTTTTCCTCTTCTTTTCTTAGTCGAAAACACGTCGAGGAGAAAGTTGTACTATATTTTAATCGCCATTTTCTCCCTTTATATTTGGATGCGAGCTTATCAGCGTCACACACATATCTTTCCCATCCAGAAATTTACTTCAACTACATTTTGGAAAAGCTTTGGCGACTTTGATTCTTCTATACAAGGGAAATATAGCAGTTTGGAACAATGTCCACCTTTTGGTAAAATCATCAATACTACAGCATTATCTTTTGAAGATTCCGTGATAGAGTTGAATCAAACCGAACAATTCTCAAAATCAATCAGCTATCAGTTTCCGAAAGAAGTCACACCAAGTCGCTTTATTATTGAAGTCACTTTCAACAAAGAGATGCTACAGGAGGATGGCAATTGGAAAGATGTGTTCTTAGTATTCGATGCCACCAATTCGCAAACTGATGAGCGTTTGTATTATGCATCAGGCGTATATTCGTATTACAGAGAACACATTAAAAGTTCAGGAACGACAACGGTTCGGCACGAATATGTTGCAGAATTAAATCCGATGGAGCAATTGGTTGTTTACTTTTGGAATCCGCAAGGTAAGCACTTTAAAATCCAGGATTTCAGTGTAAAAGTGTATGAGTATAGTGCGTTGGAATGATTTTAGTTTTTGGAATTGGAATTGGGTAGAGACGCGATTAATCGCGTCTCTACCCAATTCCAAATTTCTTTCTATAAAACTTACTCAAAGCGATAATCGCTACAGTTCCAGCCACAGTTGGCCATAACCAATTGACAAGTTGATTTGGAAACAGTTGTTGGAGAGCGGAGAAAGCTGTTAAAGCAGCAATCATTGAAATATACATCCGCGTATAATGTTCAAAAAACCAGTACATCGGGTCACTATGTAATTGTCTTACTTTTTGTCCGAGTATCACTTCTCTTACATCAGTGAAGACATACAAGCCGAATATTACACTAAACACGCTTATGATAATCCCAAATTCGACATATCCTAAGAGAAATAAATAACCTGCACCGAATAACAGTGTTATGACTAGAATAAAGCCAGTTAGTACAATCGTTTTATCGATAGGTGAAAGAATCAACTTTTTAGTTTGCGCAAATCGCCATCCAGTCAACGCGCAATAAAGTCCCAATGCCCCAAGCGCCGTAATTGGCCAAGATCCAAGATATCCACCCGAGATAATCAATGGAAACCATAAAATGACATAAAGCCTACCCAATAATCTATGGCGCATTCCCTTCTTAGGTAAAAAGATTTGAAGTATTCCCAAAGCAAAAATAAGTACTCCGCAAATGCCATGTGTATGTAAAATAAACTCTCTCATATAGCTAACTAGTTAGATTGACACTCAAATATATAGATTAGTTATTAGACTGCAAGATTCAAGACCCAGACAATATCATCGGGACAGACTTAAAGATTCAAGTCCATCACTGGCAGCATACTGGTCTTTTGTCTATCTTCTTATAGTCTTTTGTCTAGATCAGCTAAAATATTTCAATCAATTTCACGTTCATAATACCCATACAATCTTGAAAGTTGTAAATTTGCCCTTATGAGAATTGCTTTAATTGCGTGTTTTGTCTTATTGACCTATCACATAGATGGGCAAGTTAGACGTTCATTCTCTTCAAAGTCTGAGCTTGGTGTGATGTTGGGCGGGAGTTATTACACGGGGGAGTTAAACCGAATGGGACATTTTAAGCAAATTGAACCAGCTGCGGGAATAATTTATCGCTACAATGCGCATTCCAGACTTGCGCTTCGTTTACACGCTTTTTATGGGAATGTTCGAGGTGACGATAAACTATCTCCTTATGAATATCAGCGAAATCGCAATTTAAGTTTTCGCTCACCTATTATTGAATTTGCGCTTGGATTTGAATTCAACTATTTCCAATACGAAATTGGGAATAAGAAACATTGGATTACATCATATATGTTTGGTGGAATTGGAGGATTCTACATGAATCCCAAAGCGAATTACAATGGCCAATGGATTGAACTTCGTCAATTAGGAACAGAGGGGCAAGGCACTGCACTTTCAAGCAAAGATCCATATTCGCTCACACAACTTTGTATTCCAATGGGCTTAGGTTTAAAAATGTCAGTAGGAAAACGAATGTCTATTTCGCTAGAATATGGAATTCGACTCACATTTACTGACTACATAGACGATGTAAGCGGAACCTATGTAGACAAAGATGCATTGGCACAAATAAACGGAAATATGGCATCACAGCTGTCTGACCCAAGCTTAACTGCACTCGGACACAATGAAACAAACACGGGTTACAGACGCGGTGATCCTAACAACAAAGATTGGTATAGCTTTTTTGGATTGATGATAACCTTTCAGCTTGGTGATCCTACTACATGTTGGAAAGGGCGGTAGGTGTGGACATAAGACAATAGACTATTAGACGATAGATAAAAGACTTTTGTTAATTCGTTTTTGTGGTGATGTTGTAGAGACGCGATTAATCGCGTCTCTACAACATATCGAACAACAATCTAATAAAATTACTATTTTTAGAAAAAAAAACTATGGCACTTCGCGGTATCTTTTTGGTCTTTTTGACAATTTTCACTTTATCTTTTAACTGTTCGTCTCAAGACAATAATTTCCAAGGAACTTGGCACGGAGTAATGATTATAATGGGCGAATCACACGAGCTTCTTATTAAAATTGACAAAGTAAAAAAGAAACATTCAATGAAGATGTTGAATCCTGTCGACAGTTCTGATTTTGGGTTTGAAGTAGATAAACTAATCATTAAAGGTGCTGATATCGAATTTGGAATATCAAGCTTAGGTGTTGATTATAAAGGTAAATTAAGCGAAGGAATCATAGTTGGAAATTTTGAACAATACGGCATGAAAGCTCAACTTGATTTTCATCGCACGCGTCAAGAAAAAATTGTTGTTGTGAGGTCGCAAGAACCAAAGCCGCCGTTTGATTACTATACAAAAGATGTTATTTTTCCACACATCAGTGAATCCTTCAATTTTGGTGGCACCTTGGTCTTGCCTAAAGACACAACCGTAAATTACCCAATTGTAGTGTTCTCAACTGGCTCAGGACCGCAAAACCGAAACGAAGAACTGTTGGGTCACAAACCTTTTTTAGTTATTGCCGATCATTTAGCTAAAAATGGAATAGCGAGTTTTCGATTTGACGACAGAGGTGTGGGTGAATCTGAAGGAAAATTTAAAGGAACATCTTTAGAGGGTTTTGCTACTGATCTTGAGTCGGCCTATTTATATATCGCCAAACAAGACCGTTTTAAAAATCATTCTATCGGATTATTAGGTCACTCCGAAGGGTCGATGCACGCACAGATGACGGCAAAAAAACATCCAGAAGTTGATTTTATTATTTCTCTTGCCGGTCCTGGCGAGAGCGGTCGAAAAGTAATTGAAGATCAACAATACCTCATCATGATTTACGATGGCAAATCGGAAGAGATTGCACTATGGAACAAGTCCACATTTAGCGGTATGATGGACATTGTTGATAAACACGATGAAAAAGAAGCTCAAAAATTACTCGCAGATTTCCTAAACAAACAATGGGATAACGCGCCAAAAGGAGGGCAAGAAGGCAATACTAAGGTAAACTTTATGGTAGGTATGAGTAATTTCATAAATAATGATTTGGGAAGACAGTTTTCTCTTTGGGATGCAAAAGACTACTTACCATATCTCAATATTCCAATACTTTCTATCATAGGTTCAAAGGATTTTCAAGTTCCCGCTGAGTCAAACACAAAAGGTTTTGAAACACTCTTAAGCGACAGTTCGCGAGAAAAAAGCGAGCTACATATTGCTGACGGTTTGAATCACCTGTTCCAAAAATGTGATAAATGTAACTTTATGGACTACGGTGAACTAGACGAAACTATTCATCCTCCAGTTTTGGATATGATAGTGAAGTTTATCCAGAAATTGTGATTGTTTTGAGACTACAAGACTCAAGCATGTCCCGATATTGTCAAGGATTTTAAGTTTCAAGACCCGTCAAAAGGACGGATAAGCTTGTTCTGTCGAGGAGATGTCAAATTTCAAATCTCCCAACCTGCAAATCTGCATTCTCCAATTAATTATTTACCTTTGCTTCGAACAAGAAATTCTTAGGAAATCAAGATATGGAAAACAAGAAAATGCGCTTTGGAACCAAAGCAATTCACGCAGGAGTTCAACCTGACCCAGCAACAGGAGCTATAATGACACCGATATACCAAACAAGTACTTATGTACAGGACGGAGTTGGTAATCATAAAGGATTTGAGTATTCGCGTACACAAAACCCGACAAGACAAGCTCTAGAGCAAAACATTGCAGCAATTGAGAATGGTAAACACGGTGCTTGTTTTGGTTCAGGATTGGCAGCAATTGATTGTGTAATAAAAATGCTGAATCCAGGTGATGAGGTAATTTCTATAAACGATTTATACGGTGGAACTTACCGCATTTTCAATACTATTTTCGCAAAATACGGAATCAAGTTCCATTTTGTTGGAATGGAAACAGTTGAAGAAGTTAAAGCTAAAGTTAACGCAAATACAAAATTGATTTGGGTTGAAACACCAACTAACCCAATGATGAATGTAGTGGACATTGCCGCTATGGCAGAAGTTGCTAAGTCAGCAGGAGCTTGGTTGGCTGTAGACAATACATTTGCAACTCCTTACCTTCAAAACCCATTGGATTTAGGAGCTGACATCGTTATGCATTCTGTAACAAAATACCTCGGAGGTCACTCTGATGTAGTGATGGGAGCATTGGTTACTTCAAACGAAGAAATCGCTTCGGAGATGTATCGCATTCAGAACAGTTCAGGAGCAGTTACTGCGCCTATGGACTCTTTCCTCGTGTTGCGTGGAATCAAAACGTTGCATTTGCGTGTACAACGTCATTGTGAGAATGGTGAGAAAGTGGCACATTTCTTAAAAGATCATCCAAAAGTAGATAAAGTATACTGGCCAGGATTTGAATCACATCCCAATCATGAAGTTGCCAAAAAGCAAATGCGTGGATTTGGTGGGATGATTTCATTTACCCTAAAAGGAAATAAAATGGAGGATGCTCACGCCATTGTAAAAAAGGTGAAAATCTTTGCTTTGGCTGAGTCACTTGGTGGTGTTGAATCACTTTTAGGACATCCAGCAACGATGACACATGCATCCATTCCAAAAGAAGAACGAGAAAAAACAGGAGTTGTTGACTCTTTGATTCGCTTAAGCGTTGGTATAGAAGACGTAGAAGATTTGATTGACGATTTGAAACAAGCACTCGCATAAGATGGTATTTAGCAAATTTGCAGTAATCGGGATAGGCCGCTATGGAATAACCATTGCACGCAGTCTGGCTCAAAAAGGAGCTCAAGTTTTTGCCTTTGACAACAGAGAAGAACGTATTGAGCAAATAAAAGACGAAGTTGCGTTTGCTGTAACAATGGACACCACAGATATAAAGTCATTGATGTCGCAAAGCATCGAAGACATGGACGCAGTTGTTATTGCAATTGGTGAGAATTTTGAAGCCACTGTATTGACCGCCGTTCACCTTATGGATTTGGGAGTAAAACGAATTATCGTTCGCGCAAGTGGTGCTCATCAGCGACTTATTTTAGAAAAAATTGGACTCAACGAAATATTGACTCCTGAAGACGAGGTTGCAAGTGCTGTACGTGAAAAGCTATTGAATCCATCTATTTTGTCATTCTTACAACTCCCTGATGATTACGAAATTGCTGAAATAGTTGCTCCAAAAGGTGTAATTAACAGGACCATAAAAGATATTCAATTCAGAAACAAATACCAATTGACTTTGGTAACAATAAAACGAGCTTTTGAAGTAAACAACAAAGGTGTCAATGTTATAGAGCAACATGTACTTGGCGTTCCAGCCAGCGATACAATAGTTGAAGAAAGCGATACTTTGGTGATTTTTGGAACTGGAGCGAACGTAACTCGTTTTATCGAGATAAACGAAATATAACAAATGAAGAATGCGTTTTTCATAACAGGAGTTTCATCGGGTATAGGCTTAGCTTGTGCCCGATTTTTTTTAGAACAAGGACATACAGTTGTTGGAATTGGACGAAATTCTGTAATTGAACACGATAATTATTCTTTTCTGAAATTGGATTTGTCAAATGCGCAAGTCGTATATGACTTTCAACTTCCAAACATTAAAGCTGACGAATTTATTCTCATAAACAACGCTGGGGTTTTAGGTGATGTTTCACCCGTTTGGGAACAAAGCGATGAGAATTACAGCAACGTATTACAAGTCAATGTGAGTGCTGCAGTATTGTTGTCAAAAAAGTTCATCAATCTATTTGACAAAGGCTTGATTATTAACATTTCATCAGGAGCTGCAAATCGCGCTATTAAAGGCTGGTCTGCATATTGTGCTTCGAAAGCCGCATTGGACATGTTCTCCATGACGCTTCAGGAAGAATTGACTCATTACAATAAAGAATTTGTAGTAAAATCTATAGCTCCAGGAGTAGTAGACACCAATATGCAGTCAAAAATCAGAGAGTCAAACCCTGAGCACTTTCCTGACAGCCCAAATTTTCACGAACTCTACGAAACAAACCAATTAGACAACCCCGATCTTACAGCGAAGAAATTGAATTATGTCATTGCACATTTAGCTGATTTTAATTCGGTTGTCCTTTCCCTTCGCGAAATTCAGATTTGAAAAAATCACATAAAAGCTTAAATTTTCCTTAACCGCTCATACAGTATAACGACCTTTCCTGAAACAAATAAGCATGATTTGGTGTTTTATTTGTAAATTAGGTCGGTTAAAACCAAATATTGTTGCTTTAATATTGCTAAAATAAAAAACATGAAAAAATTTAGTCTACTCCTATTACAGTCACTACTGTTTCTAGGAGTTTCTTTTGGTCAAGATACTGACCACAATCACAATGAGTTACTTCCGTGTAGAACAAATCACTACATGGAAGAATTAATGGCTAGCGACCCTGCTATTCGCTTGGAAATGGAACAATCAGCTGAAGAGTTGAGATTGTTCACAGAAAATTTCATTGCAAATGAATACGATCCAAATGCTCGAGGTGGTGTTTTCACTATCCCAGTAGTATTTCACGTACTTCACATGAACGGCTCAGAAAATATTTCTGATGAGCAAATTCACGATGCGATGGATCGAATGAACGAGGATTTCAACAAAATGAATAACAACTGGATGAATGTGCAGCCAGAATTTCTTGGAATTGTTGCAGACTGTGAAATCAATCTTGAACTTGCAAAAAAGAAACCAAATGGAGAGTGTTTCAAGGGAATTACACGTACTGAAACGCCTTACGCATTTGACGATGCGAATAGCGGTTGGACAAGTTTACAAGTTCAAGCTGTTCAAAACGCACATGGAAATTTCCCTGGGAACATGTATCTCAATATTTTTGTTGTAGCTGACGCAGGAGGTGCAGCAGGATATACAACTTATCCTTCATTTAACACAGGTATGTCAAACGGTATTAAAATTCTACATAACTACGTTGGTCGAATTGGAACCAGTAACAACAGTGTTTCAACTGCGCTTTCACATGAAGTAGGACACTGGCTTAACTTGGCTCACCTTTGGGGTAATTCAAACAACCCAGGAGTTGCTGGAAATTGCTCAGAAGACGATGGGGTTGCAGATACGCCAAACACGATGGGATGGACTTCTTGTAACCTAAGCGGAACAACTTGTGATGCTAACAAAGATAACGTAGAGAATTTCATGGAATATTCTTATTGTTCTAAAATGTTTACTGAAGGTCAAAAGGCACGCATGCATGCTGCTTTAAACTCGGGCACAGGTCAACGTAACAATTTATGGACTGCCAGCAATCTTACTGCCACAGGCGTTAGTGACCCTGCAGTGTTTTGCAAGGCTGATTTTAGAACAACATTAACAGAAGTTTGCGTCGGTACTTCAATTGATTTTATTGATGACAGTTTCTTCAATCCAACTGAGTGGTCATGGACATTTGAAGGTGGTAATCCTGCAACCTCGACAGATCAAAATCCAACAGTTACTTATTCTACACCAGGTGTATATTCAGTATCTCTTACCTCAGGTGATGGTTCAAGTAGTGATATGATTACAAAATCAGCATACATTACCGTACTTCCGACTACTTCAATACTACCTTTTATGGAAAGTTTTGAAGACTACACAACAATTGCATCATCAAACGGAGTTTGGAATGTTAGCAATCCAGGCAACGATAGTGCTTGGGAAGTATATGAAGGTGCGGGACACACTGGTAACAAATCAGTACGCCTTAATAATATTGGACAAGGTGATGGAGGAATAGATGAGTTAATCTCTGGTACATTTGATTTATCTGATTTAAATGCGACGGATGAAATTACATTGACATTTAGATATTCATTTAAACAACGTAACTCGGGTAACACAGATAGATTGCGCGTATTGGCATCACCGAATTGTGGTGAGACATGGGCAACTAGAAGACAAATTCTTTCTTCAACAATGTCACTTGGTGTACAAACAACTTCATGGACTCCACTTACACAAGATGACTGGGTAACAAATCACGTAACAAACATTACGAGCACCT
>CAYUQU010000018.1:0-34969 GCA_964447015.1 uncultured Flavobacteriales bacterium | reverse complement strand
TCTGCAGGTGGCAAAGTAGTTAAACAGTTTATCAAACAATAGATAAATCCTTATTGTAGTTAAAAGCCTCGGTGTTTGCCGGGGCTTTTGTTTTTCCACAGAATCAAAGGATTACACCTTTCAGTAATTGAGTATTCTAAAATTATGTTAAAAATCGGAAAATGTCGTAACTTGTGGCCAAAACCCAAAAACTGTTATTTAATTTAAATGCTAAAACTTAAAAAAATGTATAAATTTTTATTTCTATTATTTCTAATACCCTCTTTTATTTGGTCACAGCACAATGAGGTACACCCTTGTCACCAAGTTGAGCAAAGTGAACTATTATTAAATAGTTTAAGTGAATCTGAGAGGGAACAAATTTTAAATTCTCAACAAGAGCTTGAAGAATTTACTGCTCAATATATAATGGAGAATCCGAACTCTTTCGAAACTAGAGGGGGAGATTCTGTTTATATCATTCCCGTTGTATTCCATATTATTCACGCAGGAGGCGACGAAAACATCTCAGACGAACAAGTTGAGAATTGCGTCGAAATTATGACGAGAGATTACCGAAAACTTAATGCTGATGCGTCAACTGTAAAAGCTGAATTTTTACCTATCGTTGCGGATGCTCATATAGAGTTTAGATTAGCACGAAAAGATCCATCTGGAAATTGCACAAACGGGATTACACGTACTTATTCAACGGTCACTTTTGGTGGCGAAGGAAATGAACGTATTAATGCCGTACAGAATACTCATGGCAATTGGCCTGGAACAAGATACTTGAATGTATTTGTCGCTGCAGACATTGGAGGAGCTGCGGGTTATACTTACAGACCTGCATGGGGTGGAACAGGAATGGGTAATGGTATTCACGTTCTTCATAATTATGTTGGAAGTATAGGTACTTCATCTACACAAAGAAGTAGAACGATGACTCACGAAGTTGGGCACTGGCTTAACCTTCCACATACATGGGGGAATTCAAACGACCCAGGACTAGCAGGTAATTGTACTGGTGATGATGGAGTAGCAGATACGCCTAACACGATTGGCTGGACTTCATGTAACATCAATGGAGAGTCATGTGGCTCACTTGACAACGTGCAAAATTATATGGAATACTCGTACTGTTCTAAAATGTTTACTGAAGGCCAGAAAGCTCGAATGCAAGCAGCATTAAACTCAAGCACAGGTGGACGAAACAACTTAGGTACATTGAGTAATTTAGCGTTTACTGGAGTTAACGAACCTGAAGTATTTTGTAAAACAGATTTCAGCACCAATTTAACAGAAGTGTGCCTTGGTTCTACGATTGAATTTACAGATCACAGTTATTTTAATCCTACAGAATGGTCTTGGACATTTGAAGGGGGTTCACCAGAAACCTCAGCAGACCAAAATCCATCTGTTACTTATTCTACTCCCGGTCTTTATTCTGTTACTCTAACCGCTGGTGATGGTACAAGTAGTGAAATGATTACACGAGAAGGTTATATTCGTGTACTTCCGACAACTTCAATCATACCATTTATGGAAAGTTTTGAAGACCATACTACAATTGCTTCATCAAACGGAGTTTGGAATGTAAACAATCCAGGTAACAACAGTGCTTGGGAAGTATTTGAGGGTGCAGGACATACTGGTAACAAATCTGCACGTCTAAACAATATTGGACAACCAGATGGTGGGGTCGATGAATTAATTTCAGGATCATATGATTTATCAGGTTTAAACTCAACCGATGAAGTTACTTTAACATTCAGATACTCATTCAAACAGCGAAACACGGATAACTCAGATAAATTACGTGTCCTTGCTTCATCAAACTGTGGTGAAACTTGGGCGACGCGTAAACAAATTCTCTCGTCTTCCATGTCACTTGGTGTGCAAACAACTTCGTGGACACCACTTACACAAGATGACTGGGTAACAAATCACGTAACAAACATTACGAGCACCTATTTTGTGGATGGACTTCGAATCAAATTTGAGTGGCAGCACGGTGGTGGTAACAACATTTTCCTTGATGACATCAATTTGTACATGGGTACTAACGACCCTCTTTCTATTGATGACCAAAATGAAGTAGCGAGCAATGTGGTATTATTCCCAAACCCTTCTATTGACGAACTTACCGTTCGTCTTTCAGTTGCAGATGCAATGGATTTTGATGTGAAAGTACGCGACTTATCTGGTAAGGAATTACAATCTTTCCGTATTCATGGACAACCAGGAACTAATGATGTTATGCTTAGCGTAAGTGATTTAGCTCAAGGAATGTACATGGTTGAAATCGTTTCTGCAGGTGGCAAAGTAGTTAAACAGTTTATCAAACAATAGATAAATCCTTATTTTAGTTAAAAGCCTCGGTATATGCCGGGGCTTTTGTTTTCCTGAAGATATGGAACAAAAAAACAGGGAGCTTTTCAACCCCCTGTTACTAATATTTAAACTAAAGAAGACTACAAAGTACCTCTTTTCTCTTGTTCGCGTTCTATCGATTCAAACAGCGCTTTAAAGTTACCTGCTCCAAATCCTCTCGCTCCCATTCGTTGGATTATCTCAAAAAACAAAGTCGGACGATCTTCTACAGGTTTGGTGAATATTTGCAATAAGTACCCCTCTTCATCTGCGTCAATCATAATACCTAATTTTTCTAACTCGTTGATGTCTTCCTTCATCATATCCATGTGCTCACCTAATCGCTCGGGAATTGCATCATAGTATGATCTCGGTGGAGTTGATAAGAACTCAATTCCACGACTTCTAAGCTCACTAACCGTTTTTATGATGTCATCAGTAGCTACCGCGATATGCTGCACTCCTGGGCCTTCATAAAAGTCGAGGTACTCCTCAATTTGAGAACGTTTTTTACCTTCAGCAGGTTCGTTAATTGGGAATTTGATACGTCCATTCCCATTCGACATCACTTTTGACATCAAAGCAGAATATTCGGTGTGAATTTGTTTGTCGTCGAATGAAAGGAAGTTTACAAACCCCATCACGTCTTCGTACCATTTCACCCACGTATTCATTTCACCCCAGCCAACATTACCAACCATGTGGTCGATAAATTTTAATCCAACTGGAGTTGGGTTGTAATCAGATTCCCATTTTTGATAACCTGGAAGAAATTCTCCTTTATAGTTCTTACGCTCTACAAACATGTGAACCGTTTCACCATAGGTATAAATTCCAGCGCGAACTACTTCACCATGCTCATCTTTTTCGACCGTAGGCTCCATGTATGATTTCGCACCACGCTTTGTCGTTTCTTCCCATGCAGAGCGAGCGTCTTCAACCCAAAGTGCGACAATTTTCACACCATCACCGTGTTTTTTTACGTGGTCACCAATTGGAGAATCGCTGTTCAATGCTGTAGTTAGCACAAGGCGAATTTTATCTTGCTTCAATACATACGAAGCGCGATCTTTCATTCCTGTTTCAAGTCCCGCATAAGCGTGAGACTGGAACCCAAATGCTGTTTTATAGAAGTGAGCAGCTTGTTTAGCATTCCCCACATAAAATTCTACATAATCTGTTCCAAGTAGCGGAAGGAAATCTTGAGCTCCTTCAAATATTTTTTCCAATCCGTATTCTACATTTTTGACTTCTTTTGCCATAACTTTTTTATTTATTCTTGAATCAACTAACCTGATTGAGACAACCTGTTCATTAAACCTAGATTCAAAATTTTATTCTTTTTACTTTTCTATTCTTCTTACTAACTATTGTTCACACGTAAACTATTCTAACCAAGATTTATAGTAATCCTTATCAGATAAATCAACTGCCAATTGAGTCAATTTTAACGGTTTAAACGTGTCAACCATAACAGCTAGTTCCAATGTTTCTTTTTGACCTATAGATCGCTCCATCGCTCCTGGGTGTGGTCCGTGTGGAATTCCAGCAGGATGCAAAGAAATATACCCTTTATCCACATGATTTCTACTCATAAAGTCACCATCCACATAGTAAAGCACCTCATCACTGTCTATGTTACTGTGATTATAAGGTGCAGGAATTGCCTGAGGGTGATAATCATACATTCTAGGACAGAAAGAACAAATTACGAAATTGTGTCCTTCAAATGTTTGGTGAATTGGAGGTGGCATGTGCACGCGACCCGTAATCGGTTCAAAATCGTGAATCGAAAATGCGTAAGGGAAATTGTATCCGTCATACCCAACCACATCAAAAGGATGAGATGCGTAAACGATTTCATGCAATACATTTTCTTTCTTTAGCTTTACAAGGAAATCACCTTTTTCGTTGTGCGTTTCTAAACTCTCTGGCACTCTTATGTCGCGTTCACAAAAAGGTGAATGCTCCAATAATTGACCGAATTTATTGCGGTAATTTCGAGGTGTAAGAATTGGTGAGAATGATTCGACAATGAACAATCTATTGTCTTCTGTGTCGAACTCAATTTGGTAAATAATTCCACGTGGCACAACCAAATAATCGCCATAAGCAAACTTTAGGTTTCCAAGCATAGTGCGCAGCGTTCCCGTGCCTTTGTGAATGAAAATCACTTCATCAGCATCTGCATTTTTATAAAAATAGCGATTCATTGATTTTCGCGGTGCAGACAACACAATATTCAAATCATTATTGAAAAGTACCGCTTTGCGACTTTCAAGAAAATCGTCTTCAGGTTGGATGTTAAAGCCATTCAACATTTGCGATTTGATGTTCTTTGCAACAGCCGCAACAGGAGTCATATCAATCGGTTCACCTACAGATTTCACCATAGTCGGACGATGCACATGATAGAGCAACGAAGACATCCCGCTAAAACCTTCGGTTCCAAAAAGTTGTTCGTAATAATAAGATCCCTCATCAGATTTAAAAATCGTGTGTCTTTTGTGTGGAATCTTACCCATTTTATGATAAAAGGGCATAACTATTTATTTAAAGATTAATGAAATATACTAAATTTAGACGAATTAAAAAAGGAGTTCACTCAGGATTCCTTTTCAGTAACATTTTCTCTAATTCCATCAAACCTTTCCAATGCATAAATGACATTTTAGCTTCAAGCAAAGTTAGATAAATATTGCGTAAGTTTTTACCTGATTTGCCAACAATGATAAAAATCATTTTTTAAAAAACCCAATCAATTCTAGTTGCAATCACCCTTAGTTACCTTCATAATCACATATGATTATATTGAAAAGTAAAGTTATGTTCAATTCTTTTAAGAAAAACAAATGTTTAAAAAGAACCTAAATTCATTTGAACTTATAAATTTGTAAAAAAATCAATTTTGATGAAAAAGATATTGGTTATCGGTGCTGGGGGGCAGATTGGAACAGAATTGGTAATAGAATTGGCAAAAAGGTTTGGCAAAGATGCAATAATTGCATCTGACATTCACGATAGAGCTCCAGGAGCTTTAGTTGAATACCACTATGCTAAACTCGATGTACTAAACAAGGCTGATCTTCACAATATTGTTAGAGAAAATGCAGTAACAGAAATATATCTTTTGGCAGCATTATTATCGGCAACAGCAGAAAAAAATCCTGAGTTTGCGTGGAAGTTAAATATGGAAGGGCTTTTTCATGTACTTGACTTAGCAAAAGAGAAAATTATCAAAAAAGTATTTTGGCCTTCGTCTATTGCAGTGTTTGGTCCAACTACTCCAAGAGTCAACACTCCGCAATATACAGTAATGGAGCCAACTACAGTATACGGCATTTCAAAACAAGCTGGAGAACGATGGTGCGAGTATTATTTCAATAATTTTGGAGTTGATGTAAGAAGCATCAGATACCCGGGATTAATTTCATACACATCTCTTCCAGGCGGTGGAACAACGGACTATGCTGTAGATATTTTCTATCATGCGAAGAAAAATGGAAAATACAATTGCTTCCTTTCAAAAGACACTGCTTTGCCTATGATGTATATGGAAGATGCCATTCGAGCTACAATTGAGTTAATGGAAAAACCTGCTGAGGACATTAAAATTCGATCGAGCTACAATTTGGCGGGTGTAAGCTTTACTCCCGAACAACTTGCTAATTCAATTCGCGAATTTATGCCTGAATTTGAAATTACATACTCTCCAGATTTCAGACAAAAAATTGCAGACAGCTGGCCTGATTCAATTGATGATATTCAAGCACAAAAAGATTGGGGTTGGAAGATGAATTACGATTTGTTAGGAATTTCACGTGAAATGTTAAGGTTTGTTGACCCTAATAAAATAAACTAGTCAAAAATTGCTTTTGTCTAAAAAAACATAACTTTAGTCTAATACAAACAAAATTATAAGCAACTATTCAATTTATTATTCGTAAATTGCAGTAGAGAAACTATTGCTAGAAATTATACAACTTCATATGAAATTTACCATTAAACATAAATGTTCACTGTCCCTTTTGGCTCTTTTTTTTCTTATAAGCATTGGTGTTCATGCCAATGATCAAGATAAGATTAATTGGAAAGATGACCAAGGGAGAAAGCAAGGACATTGGATTATCTTTGGTAAAGATAGACCAGAACAAGGCGTGCCACCTGAAGGTAAAGTTGAGGAAGGTGATTACTTGGATGATCGCAAAACTGGAATTTGGATAAAATACCATAATGATGGTATGACACCTAGACTAAGAGGCGAATACGACTTTGGTCGCCCTAAAGGTTCATTTACTAAATATTTTGCTAACGGAAACGTACAAGAAACTGGAATTTACGAAAAAGGTAAATATCTAGGATCAATGAAAAAATACTACGAGGACGGGACATTAATGTATGAAGGAAACTACAACGATGATGGACTTGAAGAAGGTACTATTAAATACTTTCATCCAAATGGAAAACTAGAATATGAATACAGTTCAAAAGCTGGTGTACCAACAGGAAAAGCAACTAGATACTGGCCTAACGGTGACATAAAAGAAGAAGTCTCTTTTGATGAAACAGGTGAGGTTTCTTCATTCGCTAGTAAAGAAATGGTAAACAAACCTGAAGTAATTAAAGACCCACTTGTTAACGAAGCAAAATCAGCTCCAACTCCTAAGGGTGCAGTAACTAAGTCTGGTGTTTTCAATAAAAACGGTTACAACAAACTGTACAACGAAAACGATGAACTTTGGATGGATGGTGATTTCAAAAATGGATTATTGTTTGACGGAAAACTATATGTTTACGACAAAGACGGAATTTTATTGAAAATCGAAGTCTACAAGAAAGGTAAATACCATTCTGACGGACAACTATAAAAAAATATATTTCACGAAAAGGGGAGCTAATTAGTTCCCCTTTTTTATTTTTACACCATGGAAAAGAATTGGAAGAACGAGCTTAAAATTTACAACGCCCTTTCAGGTGAAAAAGAGTTGTTCAAACCTCTCTCAGGAGAATTTGTAGGGATGTATGTTTGTGGTCCTACAGTTTACAGTTACGTTCACCTTGGGAATTGCCGTACCTTCATTTCTTTCGACTTAGTGTATAGATACCTTCTTCATCTTGGATATAAAGTGAGATATGTCCGCAATATCACCGATGTGGGGCACCTTGTTGATGATGCTGATGAGGGCGAAGATAAAATTGCGAAAAAAGCAAAACTGGAAAAACTTGAACCAATGGAAATCGTGCAAAAGTACACGATTGATTTTCACGATACTTTGGCTCAATTTAACAATCTTCCACCAAGTATCGAACCAACAGCGACGGGACATATTATCGAGCAAATTGAAATGATTCAAAAAATCCTCGATAACGACCTAGCTTATGTAGTTAACGGATCGGTATATTTCGATGTACTGAAATACGATAAAACAAAAAATTACGGCGAATTATCTGGACGCAAAATTGATGAACTGATTTCTGGTACCCGCGACCTTGACGGGCAGGATGAAAAACGCAATGCTATCGACTTCGCACTATGGAAAAATGCGGATGATACGCATCTCATGAAATGGTCTTCGCCTTGGGGAATTGGTTTTCCAGGATGGCACTTAGAATGTTCTGCAATGAGCAGTAAATACTTAGGCGATCAATTCGATATTCACGGTGGTGGAATGGATTTAAAATTCCCGCATCACGAATGTGAAATAGCCCAAGGAACTGCGGCAAATGGCGTTGCTCCCGTTCGCTACTGGATGCACGGAAACATGCTTACGCTGAATGGCAAGAAAATGAGTAAATCAACTGGTAATACTTTGCTTCCGGGAGAATTATTCAGCGGTGAAAACCACATTATGGATAAAGGATACAACCCCACGGTCGTTCGTTTTTTCATGATGCAAGCTCACTATCGAAGTACGCTCGATTTTTCATCTTCTGCACTTCAAGCTGCCGAAAAAGGTTTTCAACGCTTAATGGATGCTATTCAGACTTTGGAAAGTTTACCAAAAACAGATAATTCCTCACAGGATATTGAAAAACTGGTAACCAGTTTCTACGAAGCCATGAATGACGACTTCAATGCACCGATATTGGTTGCTAACTTGTTTGAAGCTGTGAAGTTCATTAATGCCGTAAAAGATGGTAAAGCAACCATTTCTTCTGCTGATTTAACCTTGCTGAAAAAAGAAATGAACGCATTTGTCTTTGATGTATTAGGATTGAAATCTATAGAAACTCAAAGCGGAAAATCTGACTCAGTTGAAGGTCTTATGAACTTGATTTTGGAATTGCGCCAAGAAGCTCGAACCAACAAAGATTGGGGAACAGCGGATAAAATTCGTGATGGTCTTGCTGCTGCTGGAATTACTGTCAAAGATGGTAAGGAAGGTGTGAGTTGGGAAATCGGTGAGATCTAGATTCAAGACTAAAAGATTCAAGATTTTAAGACAGTGCTAAAGGGCGGATGTTTAACCGCCGTTACGGACACTGGATACGAGAGGCGTCTTGTAGTCTTGAGTCTTTTAGTCTTGAGTCTTAAAAAGATTGCATTTTTTACTACCTTTGAAATCACACATTATTTGTTTTTAATTCGTTCATAGATATGACTCCTCCGGCAGAAAAAAAATTGTTCTTACTCGATGCGTTTGCACTGATTTACCGTGCCTATTTTGCATTTTCAAAAAACCCGAGAATCAATTCTAAAGGACAAAACACCAGTGCGGCTTTTGGTTTTACCAACGCACTTATTGATGTGATGAAGAAAGAAAACCCCACGCACCTTGCGGTGGTTTTCGATGCGCCAGCAATGACAAATCGTGCGGAAGAGCACAGTTTCTATAAAGCGAATCGCGAAGAAATGCCCGAGGATATTCGCAATATGATTGAACCAATCAAGCGCGTTATCGAAGCATTCAACATTCCGATTCTCCTTAAAGATGGCTTTGAAGCGGATGACATCATCGGTACTTTGGCTAAAAAAGCGGAGAAAGAAGGTTTTATTACGTACATGATGACTCCTGACAAGGATTTCGGTCAGCTTGTTTCGGAGAATATCTTTATGTACAAGCCATCTCGCATGGGAAATGGACCTGAAGTATGGGGAATCAAAGAAGTTTGTGAAAAATTTGAAGTAGATAACCCGTTGAAAGTAATCGATATCCTCGGTTTGTGGGGAGATGCGGTGGACAATATTCCAGGAATTCCAGGAATTGGAGAAAAAACAGCTAAGAAGCTTATTGCTGAATACGGCTCGGTCGAAAATTTAATTGCCCACGCGCACGAACTCAAAGGAAAGCAACAAGAAAACGTCATCAACTTTGCGGAACAAGGAATGATTTCCAAAATGTTGGCAACCATTATTATCGATGTTGATGTAGAATTTGATGAAGAAGATCTGCGTGTTATTCCTGCGGATGAAGAAAAAATCAAAACCATTTTTACCGAGCTTGAATTTAGAAATCTTGCGAAAAGAGTAATTGGTGAAGAGATTGTCGTTACCGCTCCAGTGAATGAAGAAGGACAGTTGGATTTATTCGGTACTCAATCGATAATAGAGCCACAAACTCCTGTTGAAACAGCTGAGCTCAAAACTTTGGCGACTGAAAAGCCTTCGTATCATTTGGTAAACACTCCTGAAGAACGAAAAAAGCTTTTAGACATGTTGATGCAACAAAAATCTGTTTGTTTTGACACCGAAACCACCTCACTTGATGCTCGCCATGCGGCAATTGTCGGTTTGGCACTGTCATGGAAAAAACGGGAAGCTTATTATGTCGCTATTCCACAAGATTTTGAACAGGCAAAAGAGATTTTAGCTCCGTTCATCGCTTTTTTCAAGAGTACATCGATAGAAAAAGTAGCACACAACTTAAAATACGATGCGCATGTGCTCTTCAAATACGGAATTGAAATCGAAGGCCCTGTGTTTGACACGATGGTTGCACATTATTTAATTCAACCCGAGAGCAAACACTCGATGGACAGCCTTTCTGAGTATTATTTGAGCTATAAACCAGTATCAATTGAAACGCTGATTGGCAAAAAAGGAAAAAATCAACTCAGCATGGGAGATTTAGATCCTTCTGAAATTAAGGATTACGCCTGCGAAGATGCAGATATCACATGGCAATTAAAAGAACTTTTTGAGCCCGAAATGCAAAAACCACATCTCAAAGATTTATTCTACGAAATGGAAATGCCACTTGTGTTGGTGTTAAGGGAGATGGAGCAAGAAGGAATCAATATCGATATCGAAAACCTTAAGACGTATTCTCAAAATTTGGGTAAGGATTTAGATTTTTTGGAAAAAGAAATTACCCAACACGCAGGAATGGAATTCAACATTGATTCCCCAAAACAGTTGGGCGAAGTTTTGTTTGAGCGTCTAAAAATCTCAGACAAAGCCAAGAAAACCAAAACAGGTCAATATGCGACAGGCGAAGATATTCTGTCAAAACACGTCAATGACCATCCTATTGTACCATTGATTTTAGATTACCGACAACTTAGAAAGCTAAAGAATACCTATGTAGACACACTTCCCGAATTGGCTGACGAAGTGGATGGCAGAATTCACACAAGTTACATGCAAACAGTTACCTCAACAGGTCGTTTGAGCTCAAATAACCCCAATTTGCAAAACATTCCGATTCGCTCGGAGAAAGGACGTGAAATCCGAAAAGCATTTGTGGCGAGAGATAAAAATCACATCCTGATGGCTGCGGATTATTCTCAAATCGAACTTCGTATCATTGCCGTGTTGAGTCAAGACCCCAACATGATGCAGGCTTTTAAAGACGGAAAAGACATTCACGCAGCCACAGCAGCCAAAGTTTTTGGCGTTGCAGAATCTGAAGTGACTCGCGAACAACGAAGTCAGGCGAAGGCAGTGAACTTTGGAATTATTTACGGACAAAGTGCATTTGGCTTGTCGCAAAATCTCGGCATTTCACGCACCGAGGCAAAGACCATTATTGACAACTATTTTGAACAATATCCGCGAGTGAAAGCATATATGGATGAATCCATCGCTTTTGCAAGGGAAAATAGTTATGTAGAGACCTTAATGAAACGCAGAAGGTATCTTCCAGACATCACCTCATCCAATGCGATTGTGCGTGGCTTTGCAGAACGAAATGCAATCAATGCTCCTATTCAGGGAACAGCAGCCGACATTATCAAATTAGCCATGATCAAAGTGCAATCCAAAATGAAAGCAGAAAAGTTACAAAGCAAACTTCTCTTACAAGTACATGATGAATTGGTCTTCGATGTACACAAAGACGAAAAAGACAAAATGGTAGATTTGGTGCGTAATGCCATGGAAAATGCCATTTCGTTTGAAGTCCCGCTGACCGTTGAAGCTGAATTTGGTGAGAATTGGTTGGATGCGCATTAAATTTTGACTCAAGACTACAAGACTCTTTGGAGGGATGAACGAAGGTAACCGAGTATCCCGACAATTCCAACAATATTATTGTATGGTCAAAATACACTTAATTGTCGGGATGTATCGAGGTGACCGGTAATCGAAGTGAATAGTTCAACTGACGCTCCCCTCGATACTTCTTCCTAAAAATTGTCTAAGTTTTTTCCATCAATTCAGCTTCTTATAATTGTTATGAATGATGCCAACCTTTCCTAAATACATTCAAATCAAGTTTTGATTCAACTAAATTGTAAAATCTGTTGCCAAATGACAGTTTTGTTCACATGCAAAAATACAAAAACCTTACGCTAAGGTACAGTATTCTCATTTTACTTCTTCTAAACTAAGTACTTAATTCTTATGATGACAAAATCATGACAAAAGTCATTTTCAGACCTGACACTTGTCAATATATTTGAAAAGTGAAAGAAGTTACTTTGTCGGTGATATGGGAATAATATATTTAATGATAGCAGTGAGTTTGGGGTTGGCGATAGTCTTTCTGATTTCGTTTATCTGGGCAACCAAAGACGGGCAGTTTGACGACGACACTTCTCCTGCAATCCGTATTCTCTTCGAGGAAGAATTAGTAAAGCAAAAAGACAAAACACAAATAGATGGAAATCCAAAAGTTTAGTTACGACAACGAAATCGTAAAAAAGTTCGCTTATGCGACCATTTTATGGGGGATAGTGGGGATGTTGGTGGGAATTATTGCAGCTTCTCAGCTTGCTTTCCCCGAGTTCTTCAATGATTATTTGGGATTCAAGTATATATCCTTCGGGCGAATTAGACCACTACACACCAATGCGGTGATTTTTGCATTTGTGGGTAATGCCATTTATATGGGAGTTTATTACTCACTCCAACGCTTATTGAAAACGCGTATGTGGAGTGATTTGTTGTCAAAAATCAACTTTTGGGGATGGCAGTTTATCATAGTGTGTGCGGCTGTCACGCTTCCACTTGGTTATACTACATCAAAAGAATATGCGGAGTTAGAATGGTGGATTGATATCCTAATTGCTCTTATTTGGGTGGTATTTGGTCTAAACATGATGATGACGATAGTGAAGCGCCGTGTGAAGCATTTATATGTAGCTATTTGGTTTTACATCGCCACATTTGTTACTGTTGCCATTCTACACATTTTTAACTCATTCGAGGTTCCAGTTTCGTTTATGAAGAGTTACTCGTGGTACGCAGGAGTTCAAGATGCGCTGGTGCAATGGTGGTATGGACACAACGCTGTGGCATTCTTCTTAACCACTCCTTTCCTTGGTTTGATGTACTATTTTGTACCAAAGGCTGCAAATCGTCCTGTTTATTCGTATAGACTTTCAATTATCCACTTTTGGGCCTTGATTTTTATCTATATCTGGGCTGGTCCTCACCACTTGTTGTACACTGCACTACCCGATTGGGCTCAGTCTTTAGGTGTAGTATTCTCCATTATGCTTATCGCACCATCTTGGGGTGGTATGTTGAACGGTCTCTTGACACTTCGCGGTGCATGGGATAGAGTACGTGATGATGTGACATTGAAATTTATGGTTGTTGCCCTTACCGCTTATGGTATGGCGACATTTGAAGGGCCTTTGCTTTCGTTGAAAAATGTAAACATGATTGCGCACTACTCTGACTGGATTGTAGCGCACGTTCACGTGGGTGGACTTGGATGGAACGGTATGTTGATTTTCGGGATGCTCTACTATCTTTTCCCAAAGATGTTCCAAACAAAAATCTATTCGAAATCGATGGCAAATACGCACTTTTGGATAGCGACCTTGGGAATCATCCTATATGCCGTGCCAATGTACGTTGCGGGTTGGATGCAAGGATTGATGTGGAGAGAATTTGCAGCAGACGGGACACTTCAATACAAAGATTTCTTAGAAACAGTAACTGAGTTGCGCCCTTATTATATTTTGAGAACACTTGGTGGAGTTTTGTACATTTCTGGTGTTATTCTAATGGCATACAACTTAATTAAAACAGCTCGCCAAGGTGTATTCTTGAAAAATGAAGAAGCTGAAGCACCTGCGTTGGCAAAATCGAACACTAAACTTATAAAGGGAGAATACTGGCACAAATCAATTGAGCGCAAGCCAATCCGCATGCTTATTCTCAGTTTAGTTGTGGTAGCAATCGGTGGATTAGTGGAAATCATTCCTACACTTATTGTCAAATCCAATATTCCTACTATTTCATCGGTAAAACCATATACTCCGCTTGAACTCGAAGGTCGTGACATCTATATTCGCGAAGGATGTAACAACTGTCACTCGCAAATGATACGACCGTTACGTTTTGAAACAGACCGCTATGGTGAGTATTCGAAAGCGGGAGAATTTGTGTACGACCACCCACATTTATGGGGATCTAAGCGAACAGGACCTGACTTGGCAAGAGAAGGTGGACTTCGCTCGAATCAATGGCACTATAGCCACATGATTATGCCGAAAGAAGTTTCTGCAAACTCTATCATGCCAGCTTACCCATGGATGGCAGAAGACGAAATGGACTTGGATCACACAGAACGTAAAATTACAGTGATGCGTCAACTGGGAGTGCCTTATCCTGAAGGTTATGAAAAGCAAGCGATGGCAGATTTGAAAGCGCAAGCACACGAAATCGCAGCCGATATCGTGAACAACATGTCCAAGAATCCAACGCCTGAAAAAATTGAGGCTTTGAGTTCGAAAGATATCGTGGCTTTAATTGCTTACCTACAACGATTAGGTACAGATATCAAGGCGATGCAAGATGTAGAGAATGAAGAACCCGCAACTGAAGTTGCCAAATAATATAAAGAGATGCTAAAGTTCATTAAACACCACATGACGTCAATAGATAATATTGAGATTTATCCCATTATATCGCTGTCCATTTTCGTAGGATTCTTCGCCATTCTATTGATTAGAGTTGCCATGATGAAAAAAAGTGAAATTGCTGAACTTGAAAATATTCCATTAGAAGATTAAAACTAAAGACGATGAGAAAGCACATAAAACAATACATCTTCGTTGCGCTGACACTGATTGCGTTTAGCATAAATTCAAATGCACAGGACGGAAAAGAGTTGTTCGAGAATTTTTGTAGTACCTGTCATAAAGTTAACGACAATTCTACAGGGCCAAAATTAAAAGGTGTTCTACAACTTTGGGCAGATGCTGGTGAATCAGAACTTATCTATGAATGGGTGAAAAACCCTGTGCAGCTGAAAGAAAGTGGAAAAAGTAAGCGCGCAATTGTTGCATCCGATTATAGTCCAACAAACATGACTCCACAAGTTGTCACCAATGAACAAATCGACGCTATTTTTGAGTACGTTGAGAATTGGGAGCCGCCTGTTGAACCGCCGACAGAAGTAGGAGACGTACCGCCAACAGTAGTTCAGAACTACAAAGAAAATCAGCGCATGTTCTATTGGCTAATCGCAACGATGATTGCACTTCTGATTGCGATAGTTGTGATGGCTTCTTCTATCCAGTCGTTCATGAAAACAGATTATTTCAAAAAGAGAATGAAAGAATCGTATGATCGCGACCATGGAGGAATGGGTAAAATGATGATGATAGCTATTGTTTTTGGTTCCTTGCTGTTCCCCGCAACGTCAATGGCTTTAAGTCCTGATGCATCTACTGGTGCAGAAGAGGTCTTAATCAAAGTTACTTCTAGTGATTTGTATATCATTGGAATTATAAACGTACTGCTCTTTTTCGTGTTGCTTTATCAAGTACGCCTATTCAAATCATTATACAAAATGACGTTGACACCTGAGCAGGCTGCAGTAAAAGTTGAAGAAGGAATTACGGCAAAGAAAATCAATAAAATTCTAACTGATATTGTCGACATTGAAGATGAAGCGTCAATTTTGCTAGATCACGAGTATGATGGAATTCAAGAGTTAGATAACAACCTTCCACCGTGGTGGGTATGGGGATTCTATGCAACAATTATATTTTCTGTAGTGTATTTGTTCAATTACCATGTTTTCAAAACGGCAGATTTACAAATTGCCGAATACGAAAATGATGTAGCTAGAGCTGAAATTGAAATCGCAGAATACCGTTCAAAGATGGCGATGAATGTAGATGAATTTAACGTTACACTAATGACCGAAGAAAGTGATTTAAATGTGGGTAAAACACTTTTCGTTAAAAACTGTCAAAGCTGTCACATGGAAGATGGACGCGGAGATATCGGACCAAACTTAACAGATGAATATTGGGTTTATGGAAATGATATTGCTACTATTTTTAAAACTGTTAAATATGGTACAACAAACGGTATGCCCGATCACGAGAAAAAGTTGAATCCAATTGAATTACAACAGGTTTCTTCTTACATTTTGTCAATGAAATACGTAAAAGGTAAAGATCCCGAAGGAGAATTGATACAGAAAGTTGCTCCTGTTGAAGAAGAAGAAACTCCAACTGAAGAAGTTCTTGTTGAAGAGGAATAAAAGGATTACTAAGCCGCACTAAATCAAAAAAGAGGTTGTCGTGAGATAGCCTCTTTTTTTAGTTTTAACCCATTTTAGGGCTGATTGTACCTCTAGGAATCTCATTTCATGACTTGGAAACCTGTAAAAAAATTTGGAGAAAGTGATTTGTGAGTGAGTGCTAGGGACGCACGGCCGTGCGTCCCTAGCACATCCCATCGATAATCACCTACCAACCCGCCAAAAAACATTCTCAAAAGTGACAAAACTCACTTTTCCTCCAAAACATTGTCCCTAAATTTGACTCAGAATTGAAATCATGGATGAAGAAGGAACATACAGAGACAGTATTGCCACAGTAGATGATGATGGCAAGCGCATTTGGATTTTCCCAAAGAAACCTTTTGGGAGGTTCTTTTCTTATCGTAAGATTGTAAGCTATATCTTGCTTTTGCTGTTGTTCGGCAGTCCACACATTCGAATTGGTGGTGAACCTATGCTTCTTTTCAATGTGATAGAACGCAAGTTTGTGATTTTTGGACAGGTATTTTGGCCGCAGGATTTCTATATTTTTGCTATCGCTCTGGTATTAGGACTTGTCTTTATCATTTTGTTTACTGTAATCTTTGGACGTATTTTCTGCGGATGGATTTGCCCACAAACCATATTTATGGAAATGGTTTTCCGCAGAATTGAATATTGGATTGAAGGTGATTGGACGCATCAGAAAAAACTGGATAAAGCGCCTTGGAATGGAGAAAAAATTAGAAAGCGGATTTTAAAGCACGGAATCTTTTGGATTATATCTTTCTTAATTGCCAACACTTTCCTAGCTTACATCATTGGTTCGGAAGAATTGTGGGCAATTCAAACCACACATCCACGTGAACATATTGGAGGCTTGATTGCATTGGTGATTTTTACCACTGTTTTCTATGGTGTATTTGCACGACTTCGGGAGCAAGTGTGTACGACGATTTGTCCTTACGGTCGTTTGCAAGGTGTGCTTTTGGACAGAAATTCAATTGTCATTACATACGACCACGTAAGGGGTGAAGACAGAGCCAAATTTAAAAAAGACGAAGTTCGCAGTGAACAAGGCAAAGGGGATTGCATCGATTGCAACCAATGTGTAAATGTCTGTCCAACTGGAATTGATATTCGCAACGGAACTCAACTCGAATGCATCAATTGTACAGCGTGTATCGATGCCTGTGACCATATGATGGATGGCGTAGGACTAGACAGAGGCCTTATTCGCTACGATAGTGAAAACGGTGTCACGTCTGGAAAAGGATTTACGTGGACAAGAAGGATGATTGCATATTCTGCCGTGTTGGTAATTCTTTTAGGAGTTTTAGTCACACTGATTGCCACGCGAACTGATTTTGATGCCACTATTCTACGACAACGTGGAGCGACTTATCAGGAACTTCAAGATGGTCGGATCAGTAATATTTATGAAATCGATTTGTCGAACAAAACCAAAAACGAATACAACATCGAATTGAAAATTTTAGAAGGCAAAGGTGAAATCGAAGCGGTAGTGAAGAAAATGACCCTTAAGCCTGAACAACACATGCGCGAGCGCTTTTTAATCAAAATGAACTACAGTGACATTAGTCCAGGGAGAAATGAACTGTACATTGGCGTTTATGGAAATGGAGAATTAATATCACGGGTTCGGACGACGTTTGTCGGGCCATTATTATAGAAATTATGAACTGGGGAAAATCAATTACACTCGTTATTATTGCATTCATGACATTTATTCTTGTCTTGGTGTTTAGCTTCATGTCGAAAACTGTGGATTTGGAATACGAAGACTATTATGTTCGTGAAGTTTCGTATCAAGATCGAATCGATGCAGAATCCAACGGATTAAAATACAAGCAAACAATTCGCTTGAATGTGCAAAATGATGCGGTAGTCTTAACCCTCCCAACTGATTTTCCTGATGTAGAAAAAGGAGAAGTACACTTTTACCGCCCCGACAATGCAAAATCGGATATTCGGATGCCTTTTTCAAACGAAACTGAGCAACTTTTCCCCGTGAGTCTTTTCAAATCTGGTCGCTACGAAATGCGTTTGGAGTGGATAAGTGAGGGAGAAGAGTATTTCATCAATAAATCATTATACATACCATAAATGAGTGCCTTGATAAGCATAGCCATACTTTTGGGACTTGGGTCAAGTCTGCACTGCTTGGGAATGTGCGGCCCAATTGCATTTATTTTGCCTTTAAATCGCGAATCGACTCGCACAAAACTTGTTGGGACGATTGCGTATAATATTGGACGCGTAACCACTTATGCAGTTTTAGGAGCGCTATTCGGTTTGCTTGGTAAAAGTTTTGAGCTCATGGGGATATTGCAAATCATGTCCATCGTTTTTGGTGCATTGATTATCGCTGCCGTGCTTTTCCCTAGAATGATTTCAAAACCCACCTCAATCAGTCGTGGCTATTTGAAGTTCAACAATTACATTCAGCTGAAACTCGGATATTTTCTGAAAAACAAATCAGCATCCGCACTTTACAGCATAGGCTTACTCAATGGACTTTTGCCTTGTGGAATGGTTTACGTTGCACTAACGGGCTCTTTGGTCTACGGCACAGTAGCTGAAGGAATGTTATTTATGGCACTATTTGGATTGGGAACAATTCCTGCAATGGGACTTGCCACATATTACTCCACTTCAATTTCAGCATCGCTCCGCCAAAAATTCCAAAAAGCCGTTCCTTATGTGATGGTGGTGTTTGGTGTGCTAATCATTATGCGCGGATTGAATCTAAACATTCCGTATCTGTCTCCACAAGTCAAAGTAAACGACCAAAAAGAAGTGGTGATGAGTTGTTGTTCAAAATCAAAAACATGTGATGCGACAGAATAATCGCTTATACTTCCTAAAAAAAGCTTTCTAACTTTAAGATTTTCTCCTCTGAAAGCGGTTTTTCAATAAAATCAAATACATAAATCGATTTCTCAGCTTTACTAATGTCATGTGGATCAACAGATGAACTGAGCATGAAAACTTTACATTTTTGCTTAACCTGAGATGAAAATGCGGCAAAACCGTTTAGAAAATCAAATCCATCCATTTTCGGCATTTTGATATCGAGTAAAATTATCTCAGGAAGTTTCTCGATATTTCCCTCAATTGACTTAAGATAATCTAGTCCTCCTTGCGCAGAATCAACGCATATTATCTCATTTACAACCGTATAACTCTCTAGAAATTCTGAAGCAATAAACCGATCATATTTAGAATCATCAATTACCAATATCGAATTAAAATTCATGGCGCGAGATTAATCATAATTTTGCGAATAATTCACTTTTTGTTAATTTTTCAACCATCTGATTCTTTAATTATTCGTATGATTGCCTTATCAAGTTTAATTGCCATTTCATCAATTCCTGCAATTATCTCTTTATCTGAAATACCCTTTTCCCTATTTGTTTGCTTAAGCAAGTTGCTTAATCCCAGAATAGTGGCAATTGGCCCTCTTATTTCATGTGCCTGAGTCTGTTTTATTTCGGAAATTACACGCTTATGAGTTTTAACCTTTTTGCGAAAATATCTAAGGAATAATAGCAGAGTGATTATTAATAGCGAAATCGCTAATGAGTAAAAAAGTGTTTTCTTTTGAAAACCCAACTTCATAATCTGAAGTTCTCTATTCTTTATGATTAAATCTTTGTCTCTTAAATCTTTATCTCTCATAATATCCAGCTTGGCAAGTTTTTCTCTTGCTTCTAAAGAATTCAATGAATCAACAATTGCTGTTTTAACTTGCAAAAATTCATAAGCACTCTCAAAATTTTTCTTCAATGTATAAGCCTCAATCAAGATCCCAATAAACTCTACTTTTGGAGCAGGATATTTAATTGAATCACAAATCATAATTGCATTATTAAGATAATCAATTGACTTACCAAGTAATTCAATATCCCTCATGTTGGATTTATAAAGGCGCAAATAGACTTCTCCAATATTGCCTTTGTTTACCGCTATAAAATTTTTGAAATCCAATGATTCACTTATTTCAAGCGACTGATAAAACTGATCTAATGCTTCTTTAAACTTTTCCTGACGCATGTAGACATTTCCAATATTGATTAAATTGATCTGAACCCCATTTCTATTTCCATGTTCCAAATTGATATTCATCGCTTGGTTCAAATAATTCAAAGCCTTTTCATACTCATTGTTTCTCATGAAAACACGAGAATAATTGCCCAAACACCTTGCCACATCCAGCTTGTCCGCAAATTTCCTATACAGCGCTAATGCTTGCCTGTAATACTTTCCACTTTTTGAAAATTCATTAAGTTCATAGTAAATACTTCCTATATTTTCAAATACAATTGCCTTGCTTCTATGTTCATCGTAATTATCATAAACTTCAAGTGCGCGAAAATTACAATCCAATGCATTAGAATAATCTCCAAGTTTTAGATATACCTGACTTAAGTTTGCATTGACAGCAGCAACACCTTTTGGATAATTAGCAGACTTATAAATTTCAATCGATTTCTTATTGTAATCAATTGCCTTATCATAACTCCCTGCAGCAGCAAGATTTATTGCGACAATTGCCAATGAAGAGCCCTCTCTCTGCTTCAATTTTAAGTCTAAAGCCAAATTATTTGCTTTTAGCGCAAAGTCAAGTCCCTTTTTTGGGTCTAAAGTCGAATAGGTATACCCAATTTTTTCAAGTAACAAAATTCTTGTGCTATCTCTAGAAGTATGCTTCAGTTCCCCAACGAGTGAATCAATATACTCTTGTTGAGTTGTTGCTTGGGAAAATGAGTAGAATCCAAAAAGCAACAGTAAAAATAAACTTACAATTCTCCTGACCACATTAAATTTACATACACTAAAATTGAGATCTTGAGAATTCATAAGAACGATTTTTATAATTCAAAAACAGCGCAACCTAATGTAAGGTACGTCTTAAAAGATGAGAAGAAGAATAAACAATTGGGAAAATTGTAGATACTTTATTTAAATAACCAAATTACACTGATTGTCAATGCAATAAACACTAATCGTTTTGTCCTTCTTTGTTTTTAACATACTTCTCCAACCACTGATCCATTTCCCACAACATATGCAAAATATTTTCTCGTGCCGCATATCCGTGACTTTCATAAGGGAGTAAAACCATACGGGCAGTTCCACCAAGACCTTTTATTGCGCCAAACAAACGCTCGCTTTGCAAAGTAAATGTTCCTGGATTGTTGTCTGCTTCACCGTGAATAAGCAAAATCGGTTCATTGATTTTATCAGCATGGGTGAATGGAGACATTCCCATGTACAACTCAGGATTATCCCAAAATGTACGCTCTTCAGATTGGAATCCAAAAGGCGTCAGCGTTCTGTTATAAGCTCCACTTCGTGCAATTCCAGCAGCAAACAAATCAGAATGTGCTAGCAGATTTGCCGTCATAAATGCACCGTATGAATGTCCACCAACTGCTATTCGCTCGCGATCTGCAACACCCATTTCATCCAGTTTGATAATTGCAGCTTCTGCATTGGCAACAAGTTGTTCAATAAAACTATCATTCGGTTCATTTTCGCCTTCTCCAACTATAGGGAAACTCGCATTATCTAAAATCGCATAACCTCGTGCAGCCCAATAAACCGCTGATCCGTAAAACAATTGCGTGAACTTATGTGGCGAATCTTTTATCTGTCCCGCCTCATCTGCATTCTTAAATTCAACTGGATAAGCCCACATAAATACAGGGAGTTTTCCGTCTTTTTCTTTATCATAACCTGTAGGTAAATACAAAGTCCCGTTCAGCTCGACTCCATCTTTACGTGTGTATTCAATTTTCTCTTTCGACACTCCCATAAATGATTCGTAGGGATTTGGGAAATGTGTTATTTGTTTCGTTTCCTTTTTCCCCACCGTACGGTAATGGTAATTTGGGTTTACTTGTGTACTTTCTATTCGCGTAATCAAGGTCAACTTGTTCCAATCCACTATACGCACAATTGATTCGTAAGTGCTTTTTCCGTCGGCACGCCACAAGCGTTTTGTTTTTAAGCTCGCTAAATCAAATTCGTCAACAAATGGCTTGTTCCCTTCAGGAGAATAACCTTCACCTGTCAAATACAATTTTGTGTTATTCTTTCCGAATTTCAACAAATTAAATCGCCCTGAAGCATCTTTTTCGGTTTCAAATCTCCCAGGGTCGTTATACGCGTCTTGAGTAGAACGCTCTACCACTACTCGTGGCATCGCTTTTGGATTTGAAGGGTTAATCACATAAACCCCTGAGCGTCGTGTTTTCCACCATCCTTCATAAAGAATCGCAGTCTGGTTATTTCCCCAATTAATTCCTCTAAAACGCAACTTTGTAGATGCCAAATAACTTGGTTCTCCATTAAAGGGAGCTGCAACTTGATAGACTTTATCGCGAAACTCAACCTCGTTAGCTGGATCTCCACCATCTTGTGCCTCTGCCCAATAAAGTGAAGCTGGCAAGTCTGCTCGCCAAGATATGTAACGTTTACCCTCTTCAACTGAATCAAAACCTTTTGGCAATTCTTCAATAAGAGGCTTTTGGTAAAATTCAGATACTAATTTTCCAGTTTTATCATAAATTGTAGTGTTCTCAGGAAAACGGTAATAAGGCACGATGTAGGAGAATGGTTTAGCAATAGTACTAGCCATGATGTAATTTCCATCTGGCGAATAATCTAATCCCATGTAGATGTCAGCTGGCAAGAAATTAGACTCTTTACCTTCTAAAGTCAAAAGTTTTATTTCAGAAGTAGTGTAATACTCAAACAGCGCTTCATCTTGTTTATTGCGAAGTAGATCTTGATAAGTACGCACTGGAGCTTTACTTCCTGTAGCTTCTTGAACAGAAGGCCCTGTTGGAAGTGCTTTTTTAACAACAACACGATTCGTTGGCAAGGCATTAATCAACACCGATTCCGCATCTGGGCACCATGTATAAGGATTTCCAAAAACAGCATTCAGCTTAAGTGGCGAAATTTGTTTGCAATTTGCCGTTTCCAAAGTCAACACCCAAAGATAAATTCCATCTGAAGTTGTTTGTGTAAATGCCATTTTCTTTTGATCAGGCGATAATCCAAAATCTGAAAGTTTAGCGTTTGTAGGTAAATTTTTAACCTGAACTTCTTTACCGCTTTTCAAATCTTTCACTGTAAGGTTGCGGTAATACGTTTTACGTGAACGACCATTTGCGTTAGGATCAATGCGCAATCCACCAAGTCGAATTTCCTCTTCTGCTAATTCATCAAGCCCCTTAAACGTATTTCGCTCAAACAACACACCATAGCGATTATTGGCGTCAATCATCATCACAGGAGTTGGGTTAATATCCACCAACTTGCGAATTTCTTCTGGGGGAGTTTGATATTGCACATCTAATTGGGCAAATGAAGCACCAATTGTAAAGAGAAAACAGAAAAGAAGAGTGGATATTTTATTCATTACACTGTTGTTTAGAATTGAACAGTCGTAAATGTAATAAAATATTTTTCTAAAAGGAGGAAATGCAAAAGGAGTCTATCCTTCTTATGACACATTCGTATAAATTGAATTGTGTTGGTTTTTAAACACATAGAAGGAGTCCTATTGTGCCTATATGTTTAAAAAACTGAGATGTACAAGCCCCCTGAGAAGTAATATTCAACAAAAAGAGCTGAATGCCTCTTAGCTGATTAATAAGTCTTGACTCACGTAGTCTTTCTTATTTTTCTAAAGAACATAATAAGCGTTATTTGATTTGAAAATGGTAACAACCATTGGAGACTTATCTCGAACGTTTTCTTCCGCTGTCCTTTCTTCTGCGCTCTTCTAACCATTTAGGTTTTTCGCGTTGCTCAGATCTTGGAGCGGGGACATCACCCAAAAGTTTGTCAATCAATTCAGGTCGTTTTGCCTTTTCCAATTGGCTTTTTATCCAACCGTGATTTTCTTTTTTATACCAGAAGAAAAATCTGTGTTGATTTTGCTTTTCCTCTTTCGATTTTGGTGTATAAACTGGTTTCAATGTATAAGGGTGAACTCCTGCATAATATATCACTGTAGCAACAGTCATCGGTGTGGGAGTAAAATCCTGTACTTGTTCCAACTGGAAGCCCATGTCCTTTGTCTCAGCAGCCAAATTTGCCATATCTTGCTCTTCACAACCAGGGTGAGATGAAATAAAATATGGAATTAACTGTTGATTAAGTCCGTGTTTTGCCGAGATTTTGTCGTACTTCTCTTTGAACTTGTGGAAATATTTAAACGACGGTTTCCGCATTACGCGCAAAGTTGCATCTGAAGTATGCTCAGGAGCTACTTTCAAACGACCTGAAACGTGGCGAGTAATAACTTGTTCGATATACTCGTCGTGGTTTCCGTCATCGTTGTTTTTATTGAAATCATCTACCAGCAAATCGTAGCGAATTCCAGACCCCACAAATGCTTTCTTCACTTTTGGATGGGCATCAACTTTGCGATACAAATCAGTCATCGCTTTGTGTGATGTATCAAGATTGTTGCAAATAACGGGGTGAATACAACTCGGGCTTGAGCATCTTTCGCAGATGGCTTCATCTTTGCCTTTCATACCATACATATTTGCCGATGGACCTCCCAAATCAGAAATGTACCCTTTAAACGTAGGGTCGCTTACTACTTGTTCCACTTCTCTTAAAATTGAAGCTTCACTACGTGACGAAATAAATTTCCCTTGATGAGCTGAAATAGTACAAAAACTACATCCACCAAAACAACCGCGATGCATGTTGATAGAGAATTTAATCATCTCGTAAGCAGGAATAGCTCCACGCTTCTTGTATTTTGGGTGCGGCTGACGCGTATAAGGCAAATCAAATGACTGATCCATCTCTTTTTGCGTCATTGTTTTGTAAGGTGGGTTAATAACCAATAACTCATCACCGACAACTTGCGTAATGCGATTTGCATTTAATTTATTTGATTCAACCTCTACCACCTTAAAGTTTGCGGCATACTTAATCTTATCTTTCAGACAATCTTCATGTGATGATAGCGTTACCGTCTCCCAATTCTTGTTCTTAGGAAGTTCTGAAGAAAGAGGTTGTAAAAATGCAGTTTGTGGAATAGTAGTAAGTGAACTGAAAGGAACTCCTTTTTTCACCAGTTTCAACATATCCCGCAAAGGTTGTTCACCCATTCCATAAACCAAAATATCCGCTTGTGAATCTTTCAGAATGGTAGGCATCAACTGATCTTTCCAATAATCATAATGCGTAACCCGACGAAGAGAGGCTTCAATTCCACCAATCATTACAGGTACATCTGGAAAAAGCTCTTTCAGAATTTTAGAATACGTAATAGTAGCATAATCAGGTCTAAATCCCGATTGTCCACCTGGCGTATATGCATCTGTTGACCGAAGTCTTCGGTTTGCCGTATAGTGATTCACCATCGAATCCATGCAACCGGCGGTTACACCAAAAAAGTATTTAGGGCGACCAAATTTCTTAAAGTCGCGTAAATCATCTTGCCAGTTAGGTTGTGCCACCACAGCCACACGAAAACCTTCTGATTCCATGATACGTCCAATAACAGCCGTACCAAAGGCAGGATGGTCTACATACGCATCACCGGAGATCAACACAACGTCCACTTCCTCCCATCCCCTCTTTTCCACTTCTTTCATTGTAAGTGGCAACCAATCCGTTATCGGTCTTTCTATCATACTGCAAATTTACGCTTATTCTACTCAGAAGAACAAATGTGATTGATTAAAAGTTTTATAGGAATTTAATTAGGTGTGCTAATTCTAGAAAATTTCAGAAAAAAAGAGACCTGAAAAGAGTTTTCGAAGTTGTTGTTGATCCCGTTAGCACGAGGTAGAAAAACTCTTTTCAGGTCATCTGCAAGGAAAATAAAAACCAAATAAACCGTCAACTTTTTGACCATTCTATTCTAAAGACTTAAAACAATAATAAAGGGTTGGTTAGATTATAATAAAATGTGAAAATATTTTTGTATTAAACTAATTAGTTGTACATTAACACATCTAAAAACTATTACTTATGAAGAAAATTTTACTTTCTGCGGGGATTTTATGTTCCCTGCTAATCAATGCTCAAACTACTATTTTTGAAGACAACTTTGAAGCTGGTGGTGGAAACTGGACGCTGAATGGGGGATTTGGTCAAAATGTATGGATCATAAACAACAGTTATTTAGCCTCAGCTGCTACGTTTGGTCTTATTCCTGACACACCAAGCCAACCTGGTGCAATAACAAACTCTCCTAACTCAAACTATCTGCACATTCACAACCTCGATATTGCTGGGCTTTTATCTGTGTATAATGCGAATTTTGACTCTGGATCTACATCTGATCACTCAGCTACAATGACTAATAATATTAGTACTTTAGCTCAGACAGATGTTACAATCTCATTTTACTATTTATGTGCAGGTCAAGCTGGTTTATCATATGGGAACTTAGAATATAGTATTAATAATGGTTCAACCTGGCTTCCTGCTGGTAGTGATTATGTGAATATTGGTGCATGGACACAGTCAACAGTTACAATGCCAGAATGGAGCAATCAAGCTACATTAAAATTTCGTTTTAGATGGAGAAATGGATCAGGTGGAAATGACCCTGCTTTTGCTGTAGATGACGTATTAATCACTTCAGTAGCTGGTGGCGGAGGTAACTCAATTACGACAACAACAGTTTCTGAAGCGTCATGGTGCACAGGAACATCTGTAAATCTAGATGTTAATTTTAATGCAACAGGTACTTACACTGCTGGAAATGTATATACCGCTCAGCTTTCTGATGCAAGTGGTTCTTTTGCTAGCCCAACTGTGATAGGAAGTTTAGCTTCAACTGCGTCAGGAGCTCAAGTAATCAGTTGTACTATTCCGAATGACCGTCCTGCGGGAACAGGATATCGAATTCGTGTGGTTTCATCCGCCCCATCAACTGAGGGTACAGAAAATGCATTAGATTTGATAATCCATTCTCTTCCAACTGTAGGTGCAGGTTCTGATCAGCTTGTTTGTAATGGTGAGTCTGTTACTCTTTCTGGTTCGGGAGCGTTGAGCTACTCTTGGGATAATGGAGTTATAAATGGCGTTCCATTTACACCAGTAGCAAGTGATACTTATACGGTAACGGGTACTGATGCCAATGGTTGTTCAAATACTGATCAAGTTAGTGTATTAGTTGAAGAATGTTTAGGGTTAAACGAATTATTAACTAGTTCAATTCAAATTTATCCAAACCCAGCAAATGAAGAATTTTCACTTAGTTTAGACAATAGTATTGTTATAAATCAACTTCTTTTGGTGGACATGAATGGAAAAGTTATTCGTGAATTGAACCCTCATTCAACATCACATAATATAAGTGATTTGGCAGCAGGAGTTGTTTTTGTTCGAATTATTACTTCTGATGGACAAATGGTAACTAAGCTTATTATTGAGTAAACTATTTTAAATTTCAATATTTTAATTAGGCTGTCTTCTTGGAGATAGCCTAATTTTTTTGTACCTTTTAAGAAAAGGAAATATCATGGAACAGGTACATCATTATGGGACGGTAACAGAGGCGATAGCAGACTATCGTAAAAGAGGTTTTAAAATAGACTTCAACCTTCATGAGAATTGTCTGATTTGTAATAATAAGAAAAGGTATGATGTAGACGATTTTGATATTGTGGAAGTGTATCACTATGAAGGGATGTCTGACCCAGCAGATAGTGCGATGGTATATGCAATAGAATCAAAAAATGGAGAAAAAGGAATTCTAGTTACAGGATATGGCACTAGTGTGAGTGGTATGTCTGCTGCTATTCTACGTAAATTAAGCTTTAAAGACCAATCAAATTAGTTTATAGAGCGCGATTATCATTAGAGTAGACAATACTGGTTTCTATAGCTCAAAAAGTGCAATAAAAAAAGCCTCGAGAACTTTCTCGAGGCTTTTTCAATATAGTATTCTGACTAATGCTCTTCTTCACCTTCAGCAAGTGGAACGTTTTGAGGAATGAAATCCTCTTCCGCACCCGGCTTACTGTAATCATAAGGCCATCTATAAACCTCTGGCAATTCACCAGGCCAGTTTCCATGTACATGCTCAACTGGAGTTGTCCACTCAAGTGTATTCGATTTCCATGGATTTTGAACTGCTTTAGGACCACGGTAGATACTATAGAAGAAATTGTAAAGGAAAATCAATTGTGCAAATCCACCAAGGATAGCAAAGATTGAAATCACCACATTCAACTCAAATATAATCTCAAATTGATTTGCATCAAACGACTCGTAAACTGAATAGTCATAATAACGACGTGGCGCTCCAGCAATACCCACAAAGTGCATTGGGAAGAATACTCCATATCCAGAAATCAATGTAGTCCAGAAGTGAATATATCCAAGTCGAGTATTCATCATTTTACCATACATCTTAGGGAACCAGTGGTATACCCCAGCAAACATACCAAATACAGCCGACAGACCCATTACAACGTGGAAGTGAGCAACCACAAAGTACGTATCGTGAACAGCAATATCTAGAGCTGAATCCGCAAGAATAATTCCTGTTACACCACCTGTAATAAACGTAGATACCAATCCAATTGCAAACAAGATAGCTGGCGTAAATACAATTGATCCTTTCCAAAGCGTTGTCAAGTAGTTGAATACTTTAACCGCTGATGGAATTGCAATCAATAAGGTTGTAAATACGAATACACTACCCAAGAATGGATTCATTCCCGTAATAAACATATGGTGACCCCAAACGATGAACGAAAGGAAACCAATAGCTAGAATAGAACCAATCATTGCGCGGTAACCAAAGATAGGTTTACGCGAGTTTGTAGAAATAATCTCAGATGAAAGACCTAGCGCAGGTAATAGTACGATATATACCTCAGGGTGACCAAGGAACCAGAAAAGGTGTTGGAACAACAATGGTGAACCACCTGTGTTGTCTAACATCTCACCACCTACAATGATGTCACTTAAGAAGAATGACGTACCCATTGTTCTATCCATAAGAAGCAACAATGCAGCTGATAACAAAACTGGGAATGAAAGTACACCTAGAACAGCCGTTACAAAGAACGCCCAAATTGTCAGTGGCATACGCGTCATGTGCATTCCTTTAGTACGAAGATTCAATACCGTTACGATATAGTTCAACGAACCTAATAAAGAAGACGCAATAAATATAGCCATAGAAACCAACCACAATGTCATCCCAAGTCCTGAACCTGGCATTGCCTGAGGTAGGGCAGAAAGTGGAGGATAAATTGTCCAACCAGCCATTGCAGGTCCTGTTTCAATAAACAGTGAAGCTATCATGATAACTGAAGACAAGAAGAACATCCAGAATGAAAGCATGTTCAAGAATCCTGACGCCATATCTCTAGCTCCAAGTTGCAATGGAATAAGTAAATTTGAGAATGTACCTGATAATCCACCTGTCAAAAGGAAGAATACCATGATTGTACCGTGCATCGTTACTATACCTAAGTACATGTTACGATCCAAAATGCCGTCAGGTGCCCAACGATCTCCTAAGAAAGCATGTAAAAAATCTGAACTTTCTTCAGGCCATCCTAGTTGGATACGGAAGAGTATAGATAGTAACATTGCCACCACACCCATGAATATTGCAGTTAATAAAAACTGCTTTGAAATCATTTTATGATCCTGACTAAAGATGTATTTTGAAACAAAATTCTCTTCGTGATGTCCGTGTGCTTCGTGAGCTCCAGCTGCCATTTTCTAAAATTTATTTGTTAGTACTATTATTCTTAATTATTTCTTGAATGTGTTTTCAGCTATTTCAGCTTTCCACCATTCTTTATACTCAGCCTCGTCCAGTACCTCTACATGTAACTTCATGTTAGAGTGCGAAGCTCCACAAATCTTGTTACACATTAAGATATAAGAGAAGTTATCATTATTCAATTCTTTTCTCATATCCTTTGTCGTAATCGTTGGTGTAAATTTCAAACGAGTTACCATTCCAGGAACAGTATTCATCTGCGCACGGAAGTGAGGGAAATAAGCACTGTGAATGATATCCTCAGCACGGAAGCTAAATTCGTATTCTTTACCAACACATAAAACCAATTTAGTATTCGGTGGTTTTACGATATCGTCATAAGCGTTCACATCTAAACTATCAGCGTGTAAAGACTTTAGTTGATTAAGACGTTGGAAAATCCGCTCCTTCGTAGACAATTCCTTTTTCATCTTAGCAAATGCCTCTTGAGAAAATACATTTTCAGGATTGTTGATACGTGCTTCAAGTGCACCAATTAGACTGTCCATCTCAACAATACGACTTTCAATAGTATTTGTTGTAGCAAGACCTAAAGGATTGTCACTATTAATTAACTTATAATCAAACTTACCAAGTACATTATCTTCACCTGCATAACGAACAGTCCAGTCAAATTGCTTAGAATACAATTCTACAAGAATTGCATCTTCACTTGCAGCAGAAGTACGCTCATTCCAGTTTCTCAAACCAAGAATGATAATCACTGCTAGTACAATTGAAGGAACTACTGTCCAAATCAACTCTAACTTGTTGTTGTGCGGATACCAAAATGCTTTAACACCTGGGCGCTTATAGTACTTGTATGAAAAGTAAAACAACAAACCGTTTGTTAAGAAGAATACCAAAATAATGATAACCATATTGATTGCCATTAATCTGTCATATCCTACACCTTCTACAGAAGCAGCTACAGGATTTCCTCCATTACCATAACGCGCAATCATCCAGATGAATGATCCAAAGAAAACAAACATGAACCACAACATCAAGTTTGCATTCATCTTGTTATCTCTCAACTCAATTTCTTCCTCTCGGCGGTTACGCAACTTTGAGGTCAATTCGTAAACTCGCATCAATTGCGCTACTGCAATGATTCCTAAAACGATTACGATAAGTGCTATGAACTTCATTCTTCGCTATTTATTCGGTTATAACTATTCTTAAATTTCGTGGTGAATACTCTCGTCCAAGAACGGGTGATTCACTGGTGTCAACGGTGCCTTTGTCAACGAATTCAACACCACATATATGAACACTCCTGCAAAAAGCAAGAACATTCCAATTTCAAGGAAAGAAATACTTGCGCTACTTCCAATTGAACCTGGAGTAACCATCATAAATACATCTACCCAGTGGAACACCAAGATAATAATACCTACGAATGTTAATATTCCTGAGTGACGCTTAGCCTCTCTAGACATCAACATCAACATTGGAAGTGCAAAATTCACTACAAACATTCCAAAGTACAACAGTTTGAAGTCTTGAATACGTTGTTGGAAGTAAATCACCTCTTCACCAATATTCGCATACCAAATCAACATAAATTGTGAGAAGAAAAGGTAAGACCACAAGAAAGATGTAGCAAAAGTCCATTTTCCTAAATCGTGAATATGACTGTCGTTCACTTTAGGCAGATATCCATTTTTCTTCAAATGCAATGTCAACAACACGAGAACAACCATTGTCGATGTCCACATTCCTGCGAATACGTACCATCCAAACAAAGTTGAGAACCAGTGAACGTCGATTGACATAATCCAGTCCCACGATGAAGTAGAACTAAATACAGCAAAGAATACAAGGAAAACTGCTCCTTTTCTATAATTCTTAAAGTGAATATCAGTTCCGCCAATTTTATCTTCCAATAAAGAGCGTGAACGGAAACCGCGGTAGAACATGTAATAAATTGCAAGATAAATCACTGTACGAATCATAAAGAATATAGGATTCAAATACGCTGATTTATTTGCAATAATATGGTCGTTAGCTACTACATCTGGATCCATCCAGATATATACGTGTGCTCCGTTAGTAAAGGTGAACGTAAGGAATACCACTAAAAGAATGACAATTCCTACTGGAAGAAATCCAGCTACACCTTCGATAACACGTTTAACATACGCATACCAACCTGTTTCTGTTGCATACTGAAGAGCAAGGAAAAACAATGCTCCTAATGCTATTGCGAAGAAGAAGAACCCATCAATAAGAAAGTTCGCCATGATTCGCTGAAATTTGTCCTCGCCATCACCCATTGTGAAAATTCCTACAATCGATAATAAAACTCCGACTGTAACTAAACCGAGAACAAGCTTTTTTGCTTTATTTGAAATACTAAATTCCATCGCTGTGTTTTTTGTTCTTTCTTATTGTTAATTAACTACTACCAATGAATCTGCTTCAGCACCATTTTCTTCTCCTGCTGTATCATCCGACGTAGCTGGGTATTTATCATCCTGAAGTTTCTTAATGTAATGTACTACTTTCCAGATTTCCTCTTTATTCAATTGAGAAGCATGTGCACCCATCAATCCTTTACCGTAGTAAATAGAGTAGAACATTTGACCTTGAGTAATTGTCAATGCACTATAAACTGGCACACCAGAATAAGCTCCTGACTCAACCATTGGACCTTTACCATCACCTTTTTCACCATGACAGTGTTGGCAATACTTCCCGTACAATGCTTTTCCTTGATCCAAAATAGATTTTGCATTATCAGCATCAATCTTAATTGGATTCATGTCGTTAGCAGCAAGGGCATACTCCTGTCCTAGAGAATCACTAATCGCCATTCCGTAGTGACCATGTGACATATCCATTCCTTTATCCGCCTTGCGGTGGTAAGGAAGCATCATTAACACATAATCCTTTTCTGTACCGTAATACGGAACTGTACCAGCTGGAGGAGTTTTAGCTGAAAGCTCATGCGAACGAGCTTCATCATAACGCTCTCTAACTTCACCATAATCTACATATGGCTCAATCGCTGATGATCTATACATGTCTGGCATGTATTCGTAATAAGGGCTATCGCTATTAGAGCTGCACGAAGAGAAGATCACCATCCCTGTCGCAACTGTAAGCGTTATTGTCGATATTGCCTTCAAAGTTTTCTTCATGGCAAATTATTTAATTTCTTTTTGATCTAATTCAATAATACCTGTCTCTTTCAACATCGCCTGTAATTCTTCAGCGCTGTATTTTGAGTTTTCAGATAATCTAACTTCCATTACAAACTTATCATCTGTAGTACGTGGATCAGGATTATCTGCTTTCATTCCCGGTAATGTTTTATTGCGCAACAAATAAGTTATCGCCATACCGTGAGCTGCACAAAGTACTGTGAACTCAAATGTAATTGGAATAAAAGCCAAAATATTCTCTAAGTAAGTATTATTTGGTTTACCACCAATATTAATCGGCCAGTCATCAATCATGAAAAAGCGCATCCCGATTGTAGCTAGCGTCAGACCTGTAATACCATAAATAAAGGCCATAATACCTAAGCGCGTTTGCTTAACTCCAATAATTGGATCAATACCGTGAATAGGGAACGGAGAGAAAACTTCCGATATCTTCACACCTTTTGCGACTAATTTTTTTGCACCGTCTTTCAGTACATCATCGTCGTCATACATTGCATATATTACTTTATCCGCCATGTCTGTGCTCAATTAATGGTTATTACTATCGTGACTTCCATGTGCATGGTCGCCTGATTGATTCTTATACGATTCTCCTGATGACTTCAAGATTGATTTCAACTCATTCAACGCCAATACTGGGAAGAAACGAGCAAACAACAAGAAGAATACGAAGAATAAGCCAATTGTTCCAACAAAAATACCAATGTCTGTAGCTGTTGGGTAGAACATGCTCCAAGATGATGGCAAGTAATCTCTGTGGATAGACGTTACGATAATTACAAAACGCTCAAACCACATCCCGATATTTACAACAATCGAAATAATGAATGTAAACAATAAACTTCTTCTCAATTTCTTAAACCACATCAACTGCGGTGAAACCACGTTACATGTCATCATCGCCCAGTATGCCCACCAATAAGGACCTGTAGCACGATTAAGGAATGCATATGATTCGTATTCAACACCTGAGTACCACGATACAAAAAGCTCAGTCAAATAAGCCACACCTACGATAGATCCCGTAACCATGATTACGATGTTCATGTACTCTACGTGTTTTGTGTGAATGTAAGCCTCGAGTTTCATCGCTTTACGCATCACAAGCATCAATGTCTGTACCATTGCAAATCCTGAGAATACCGCTCCAGCAACGAAGTAAGGAGGGAAAATTGTCGTGTGCCATCCTGGAATTACCGATGTGGCAAAGTCAAATGATACGATTGAGTGTACCGAGAATACAAGTGGTGTTGCTACACCTGCAAGTACTAAAGAAACTAGCTCAAAACGATTCCAGTGCTTAGCACGACCTGACCAACCGAAAGAAAGTAGGCTATACATTCTTTTCGATAGTGGGTTTTTCACACGATCACGCAATGTAGCGAAATCAGGAATAAGACCGATGTACCAGAATACCAACGATACCGAAAGGTAAGTTGAGATTGCAAATACGTCCCAAAGAAGAGGTGAATTAAAGTTAACCCAAAGTGAACCGAATTGGTTAGGCAAAGGAAGAACCCAGTATGCCATCCAAATACGACCCATGTGAATCATTGGGAACAAACCTGCCATAAATACGGCAAAAATTGTCATCGCTTCAGCAGAACGGTTAATCGCCATTCTCCATTTCTGGCGGAACAACAATAACACTGCTGAGATAAGTGTACCGGCGTGACCAATACCTACCCACCATACGAAGTTGGTGATATCCCATGCCCAACCTACTGTTTTGTTCAATCCCCAAA
>CAYUQU010000017.1:0-51651 GCA_964447015.1 uncultured Flavobacteriales bacterium | reverse complement strand
ATACAGTGTATACTGAGCACATATGTTCTGAACAATGAAAAAAAAGGAAAGTGTTATAAATGACTTCATACTGTTTAGATGCAAGTGTGTGGGTAATTTCACAAAAATATTTCGATTCTCAAAAGGAAACTCAAAAACCAAATGGATTCATAGTTGGTACACTGCCATTTGGGTCATATATTTTGAATTCAATAAGCATGAAATCTATAGTTTTTACTGCAGTGTCTCGAACTTTTCCCGCAGTCCATGTGGTGTTTTTGAAGTAATCAACAATCAAGGCTTCACAAGACGTACATTTTTGCGATATGCTATAACTTTCAAGGGAATGAATATATACGGTGTCAAGAACTCCATATTCATTGACTTTAAATGTCACTTTCATTGCACTTTGAAGTTTACGTTTTTTAGCTTCTTGGGGGTAGGTTAAGCTATCCATTCCTCTATAAAAACTAGTCCAACCGTCTTTTGGTTGAGCAAGTTCTCTTATTTCACGATCGGAGTAATAGTGATTTGTATCGATGGATGTGGGCAAGTGTTGAGCTGAACCTCTTACTCCTGAAGGAACACCAATGGAATATTTAATGTCCTGCGCGAAAACGCTTCCACACATTAGAATGCTAAGAATGAATAAGATGAACTTCATGTTAATCTTATTTTGCTTTTTGTTGTTGTGTTGACCGACCATGATTAGTTGGTTTTCTTTTAATTAAATTCCCCTAAATCTAATTCCCACGCGCCATAAACAAATCATAAGCCTCATCGATAAAAGCGGCAAGCGAATGATCACGTGCTGTAATTGCATTTTTATCGTGAGACATAAGCTCTACCTTCATCTCCTTCGCTTTGAAAATAGTCACATCGGGATGATGATCTACTTTGTCGGCTTGCACAGCTATGATTTGTAAAAACTCAGCTAATTGAGTCAGGCTCTTAAACGAGAATTGTTTTGTCAATTTATTATTTTCAATCGGCCAGCTCATAATTTTCCCATTTTATTGATAATTTAACGATAGAATCAAACAGTTCTTCAAAGCTATCGATTATAAAATAAAAACTTTGCACTTCTGTGGTAATAAATGGTGTATTTAAAATGACATCCAAATCAAATGGTTTTTTCTCCGTTTCAGTTTTTAATGAGGAGATGGATTCTCCAAAAGACGAAGCAATTCCAGCACCGAAAATTTTAATATCATTTTCGTTAATGAGCCCAAACTCGATCGTGAACCAGTATAAACGTTGCAGCATTATCAGTTTTTCTTCGTTGTCGATTGAAGATTTGCCGAGTTTTCCAAATTCGTGAATGAAATTTGAAAATACGGGGTTTGAAAGAAGGGGCACGTGTCCGAAAATATCATGGAACATATCCGGCTCTTCAAGATAATCCAACTTATCAATTGTTCTTAACCAGATAGAAGAGGGGAATTTCTTTTCTGCCAGTAAGGCAAAAAACTCATCCACCGGAATGAGCCCCGGAACACAGTAAATCTCCCAACCGGTGGATGACTTGAACCAGGCATTTATGCGTTCAAAATTCGGCAACGAATCCGCATTCAACACTTCTTTCATTTCTTCCAACGCAATTAAATATTGCTCACTTGCCTTTTCTTTAAGATTCACAACTTGTCGATCAAACAACGTTTTCCACACGTGTAAATCTTCCTGAGTGTACTTTTCAAATTCTTGTTTCATGTTTGTAATTATTAATTTTTGGGCACAAAAAAAGGTCTGGTTCAAAAGAACCAGACCTCTATATTATTTTATACAATACTACAAAGTTACCAGTCCTTTTGTTGAACTAGATAATAATATGAAGTATTGTTTCTTGATGTCATATGGCAAAAGTAGGAATTAATTTCAGATGGCGAAAAGAATTGGTGGATTTATTTGATTATAATGGTCTTAGGGGTAGTGGGGATGGAGTGGTTAGATACTGGGACTTGTGTTATTATTGCGCCCCTTCAGGGCTTTGGATGCTCGGAGTAGACGTTAAGCATCGGGCTGCACCCGATGTTAAGATATTACGCCCCTTCAGGGCTTGTGGTTGTGACTCGTACTAGAATAAGTTTACGCCAAAAAGTGTAAAAATAAAGAAGGAGAGTAAATCTATTTTAGGACAATTCATGATGGTTGTTTTCTGTAAGCCCTGAAGGGGCGTAATATCTTAACGATGGGTGCAGCCCATCGTGTGAGAAAACAACCCCACACCCAAGCCCTGAAGGGGCGAAATACTCACCCCAACCACTTCGCCAAAATTAATCCGTGTAAATCTGTCTAATCTGCGTCACTCGTACAGAACTTGTCGTCGTATCCGTGTTCCATCCACTAAGAATGCAATTCCCCCATACTGTCAAATATGTAACTCTTTCCTAGATAAGTGTAAGATAAGCCATTCTATATAGAGGACTTTTGTAGATGGCTATGAGTAAACTGAAAAAAAGGCTACTAATTGTTGCAGTGATTATTGTTTCACTGCTGTTGCTTGTTGTACCAATTACTTCTGTGTTGGCTAAATACCTGATTCAGAAATATGACGTGGAATTTACGGGGCGTGAAATCACCTTGGATTGGGCGTATGTCAACCCTTATACTGGGTACGTGCATTTAGATGATTTGGTGGTTTACGAGCTTGAGAGCGATCAAGTATTTGTTTCCATGAAGGGGTTGAGCGCTAACATGGCGATGCTGAAGTTATTTTCTAAAACGTATGAAATCGAAAAGGTAAAGCTGAATAAACCTTATGTCTATGTGATTGACAGGGAAAAAGACTTTAATTTTTCGGATTTGATTGAAAAATTTCAACCCGATTCCACGAAGGTGAAATCTCTTGAAGTGGTTCGGTTTAATTTGCTGAATATTGATATCGTTGATGGGCAATTTCATTACAACGAGGTGGAAACGCCTGTGGATTATTATATCAAAAATCTAAATGTAAACAGCGATGGCTTGCGTTATGATGTAGATACTATGCCAATCCAGTTTTCTTTTTCTTCTGGGATTGGAACGGGGGAGGTAGCAGGCGAAATTTGCATCAATATGCGCAATCAGGATTACCGAATGATGGTGAAAATAGACACTTTCAATTTGGAGGTAATCAATCAATACCTTAAAGATTTAACCAATTATGGTATGCTTGCAGCTATTTTGGATGCGGACGTCAAGTCGACAGGGAATTTTAAAAGTGTGGACAGTATTTCAACATCAGGGTTTATAAAAGTTTCTGACTTTCACTTTGGGAAAAACAAAAACGATGATTTTGCTTCATTCGAGGAACTCGTGGTTGATATCGTCGAGATGAGTCCCAAAAATTTTGTGTATCACTACGATTCTATCACGTTGACAAAACCATTTGTCCGTTACGAGATTTATGATTCTCTCGATAATTTTCAAACTATGTTTGGTGAAGGCGGTGGAAATGTGACTGCAGCAAATGCCGATCCTAACAAATTCAACTTGATTATTGAAATTGGTAAATTCATAGAACAACTTTCTAGAAATCTCCTTCGAAGTCATTATAAAGTAGGGCGATTGGCTGTTTATGATGGCGACATTCAATTTAGTGACTATTCTTTGGGAGAAAAATTTCATATCGGTTTAAATCCTTTTACAGTAATTGCCGACTCTGTTGACAAGGATAGAGATAGAATTGAAGTTATTGCAAAATCTAGCATAAAGCCTCATGGTGAATTTTGGGTTGCTTTGAGCGTGAACCCTCAAGACAGTTCCTATTTTGACTTGGAATACCGTTTTCAAAAAATTCCCTTGAGTATGTTTAATGCTTACATCACAACTTACACAACGTTTCCGTTAGACAGAGGTTCTATGGAGATTGTGGGGAATTGGAAAGTTAGAGCAGGTAACATCAACAGTAAAAATCATCTTATTATTCTAGATCCGAGAACGTCGAAAAGAGTTCGAAATAAAGACACAAAATGGATTCCTGTCCCTTTTGCCATGGCCATTTTAAGAGAACGTGGTAATGTAATCGATTATGAAATTCCAATTACAGGAACGTTGAGTGACCCAAAGTTCAATTTTTGGGATATAATCAAGGATTTACTGAAGAATATCTTTGTCAAACCTGTGACGACTCCCTATCGATTGGAAGTGAAAAGTGTGGAACGCAAATTAGAGAAATCCTTGTCCATGAAATGGGAAATGCGCAAGCACGAACTTTCTTTGGTGCAAGAAAAGTTCATCAAAAAAATGATTCAATTTCTCAAAGACAATCCTGAAGCGCACATTAACATCGCACCGCAACATTATAAAGTGAAAGAGCAAGAGTTTATACTACTTTTTGAAGCTAAAAAGCACTACTATTTGGCTAATCGCAAGATGAAGGCCGATGCTTTTTCGCAGAATGATTCAGCAAAAGTTCAAAAGATGTCCATTAAAGATGTCGGGTTTATAAAATACTTAGATGCTCATGTGAAAAGTGCCACTTTGTTTACGGTGCAACAGAAAGCAGCTCTTTTGATTAAGCAATCTTTGTTGAATACCCGTTCTGAGCAATTGATGTCGGCTAGGCAAATTGCATTCTTAACCATGTTTAAAGCAGAGGGAGTAGACAAACGCGTGAAGTTTATTGCCAACACAAATGTGGTGCCCTTCAATGGATTTTCTTTTTACGATATCAGTTACAAAGGCGAATTTCCAGAATTCCTGAGAGAAGCTCATGATGCAATGAATGAATTTGACGAACTGTCACCAAGAAAAGAATACAAGGAGGATCGAGAGAAAATCTCCAAAGAAAATGAATAAAGAGCTTGCCACTCAATTAGTTCATTCTAACACTAATGAAAATGAAAAGATTTTTTAGAACACAAACCATCAATATTGGAGAGAAAACACTTTCCCTTTATGATTATGTAAAAAGTGGACTATCCAGTTTTGGTCATATCACACTGTTTATTGTCTTGATGACGCGTGAAACGTTCTCTCGTGAGTTTGAATTCAAAGAATTTATATATCAATGTTATAAAATAGGGTACAAGTCACTTCCTTTGATTACGGTCACTGGTGCAATCATGGGCTTGGTGTTGACGATTCAATCTCGTCCAATTATGATAGAATTTGGAGCTGAGTCTATGCTGCCTGGAATGGTGTCAATTTCACTAATTCGAGAAATGGGTCCCGTAATTACCGCGCTGATTTGCGCTGGAAAAGTGGGCTCGGGGATAGGTGCAGAATTGGGATCCATGCGGGTGACAGAGCAAATAGACGCAATGGAAGTGTCTTCCATAAACCCAATGCGCTTTCTTGTGGTGACACGAGTTTTAGCGGCTACACTTATGATTCCACTATTGGTGCTTTATGCAGATTTGTTTGGCATTTTAGGTAGTTGGGTTGGCGCAAATATCAAAGGGGACGTGTCTTTTGCACTGTTCTTTACTCAGGCGTTTAGCGTGGTGGAATTTATTGACTTTCTTCCCGCTGTGCTCAAAACGTTCTTTTTCGGTGCGGTGATTGGAATTGTGGGGAGCTATAAAGGCTACAATGCGGGTCGAGGGACAGAAAGTGTGGGACTTGCGGCCAATTCTGCAGTAGTGCTTTCTTCGCTTTTGGTGATTGTGGTTGATGTGATAGCGGTACAAATTACGGATATTATAGAATCATGAGCAACGAAACTTCCATAGATCAAACCAAAAAGCCGGTGATTGAGATTAAAGACCTCAAAAAGTCATTTGGTAAAGATGTGGTGTTGAGTGGTCTCAATCTTCAACTTTTTGAAGAAGAAAACTTGGTGGTTCTTGGAAAATCAGGTTCGGGAAAATCTGTGCTTATCAAGTTGATTGCAGGTTTACTTCACGCGGATGGCGGAATAATCAACGTGTTTGATGAAGATGTAATTCAAATGAAACCCGAAGCGCTGAATGAAATGAGAAAGAAAATTGGCTTCTTGTTTCAAAGTGGCGCCTTGTACGACTCGATGTCGGTGCGTCAAAATTTAGAATTTCCACTGAGCCGAATTAGAAAGAACCTCAGCCCGAAAGAAAGGCTGGAGAAAATTCAAGAGGTGTTGGATAATGTCGGATTGCCCGATGTGTTGGACAAAATGCCCTCTGAACTTTCTGGCGGAATGCGAAAGCGAATTGGTTTGGCGAGAACGATTGTGGTAGATCCCATCATCATGCTTTACGATGAGCCCACAACAGGACTTGACCCCACGACATCTTACGAAATCAGTGAGTTGATTCTGGAAGTGCAAAAGAAATACAAAACGGCATCTATCATCATTACGCACGACATCGCTTGTGCGCGAATAGTAGCCAACAGACTGGTGATGATTCAAGATGGAATAATTTATAAAGAAGGAGAATTAGAAGCTTTTGAAAATTCTGACGACAAAGTAATTCAATCGTTTTTCAAATCCATTTGAAGCGCCTTTGAGAAGAATAATATTAAAAATTAAGAACGATGGAAACACATAAAGAAAAATTTAAAATCCGCTTAGGCTTATTTGTCGTTGGTGGATTGGTACTGTTTGTACTTACCATTTTCATCATCGGAAAGCAGAATAACCTGTTTAACTCGGTGATTAAGGTATCCACAACTTTTTACAATGTCAGTGGTCTGCAAGTGGGCAATAATGTGCGCTTTTCGGGAATTAACGTCGGTACGGTGGGTAATATTCACATCATCAACGATACCACTGTCCGCGTGGAGATGTATATCAAGACTAGCATTCAAGAGTTTATCAAAAGCGACTCTGAGGTAGCCATTGGTTCTGAAGGACTGATTGGCGACAAACTCCTCTCCATCTCTCATGGTAGCACACACGCCAAAATGGTTAAAGATGGACATTCATTGGTGTCTTCTGAGCCTGTTGATACTGATGCCATTATTGCCAGTCTAGAAGTCACTGTGATGAATGCGGAAGTTATTACAATGGAATTGGCGGAGATTATGCAGAGCATTAATAGAGGAGAGGGGACCTTAGGTCGATTGATAAAAGACACGACAATTGCCGATAATCTGAGTAAAACGATGCAAAACTTAAAATCCAGTACAAAAGGATTGGATGAAAACATGAATGCGGCGAAAGAAAATTTTCTGCTGCGCGGCTATTTCAAACGAAAAAAACGCGATGCGAGGAAAAAGGAAGAAGCTAAACAGGAGGCGATAGAAGAACAAAATTCGGATAAAAAGTAGAATCGACTCAGACTATGGTTTGTTAAACACTGAATGGCAATGTGGTTAAGTTCGTGAAGATGGGTAAATGGGGAAAATTGGTGCTGTGTATTGCAAGTATTGGATTCTCCCTTTCCAGTACACTGCATGCTCAAATCATCAAATCGGAGCGAGATTCTGTGCATGTGACAGAACCCAAAAAGCAAGACAAGAAAAAAGAGCGCTTAAACTTTAGAAGTTTTTTCAGAGACAAAACGATGGAAGCTACTCCAAATATCATAGGTTACAAAAAGCTAACTCAAATGCCCTACGCAGATTATGAGGGCAAAATAATCAGAGAAATTAAGGTGTTGACTCTCGACCCTTTTGACTATTCTCTAGAAGGCGAAAGCGAAGAATCCATCAATTTTGTGCTTCAAGCGGGTAATGTGTTGCACATCAAATCGAGAGAAAACACGATCCGGAATTTTTTGTTATTTGAAGAAAATCAACCTTTCGATTCGCTTGCGGTGAAAGAATCGGAGAGATTGATTCGAAGCCTGAGTTATACCCGAGAAGTGTCGATAGTCATTCAACCCATTTCTGATGATTCTGACTCTGTGGATCTATTGGTTTACGAATTGGACAGGTGGAGCATTATGCCGCGTTTTTCTACATCAAAATTAAAAACGGAATTAGGGTTGAGGGAAACCAATTTAGTGGGTTTAGGACATGAGTTTAACGCTGTCTATAACCGCTACAGAGCCGATGGGGATGACAATTTTACTGCATCCTATTTCATTCCAAATATCCACGACACGTACATCAATTCTACCTTGATATTTGGCACAGATGCGTTTAAAAACAAAGTAAGAAGTGTGGCGTTCGACAGGCCTTTTTTCTCGCCTTTAACGAAATGGGCAGGTGGAGTGAATCTCACACAGATTTTGAGAGACGACCCCACGTATGCCAACGATTCTCTTTTTGAACTGCGCACGTTTAAAATGAACAAACAAGATCTTTGGGCAGGTTGGTCGTTTCGTTTGCATAAAAAGGGGCATGAAAACGAACGAATTACTCGCCTCATCACAAGTGTACGTTTTCTAAACATCAAGTATCCCGAAAAATCGGTAGAACCTTATGACTCTTTGGGGATTCACACGAATGAGCAATTTTATTTAGCCACAGTGGGCATCACCAAGCGTAAGTTTAGAAGGGGTAAATTCATCTTCGACTACGGCGTTACTGAAGATGTGCCTATCGGAAGTCTCATTTCGATTACGGGCGGTTATCAACACAAGAATAACTTAGGTCGTTTTTACTTGGGGTCTCGACTTTCTTATGGAAATTATTTTGAAATTGGCTATTTCAGCACCAATCTTGAGTTTGGAAGTTTCTTCAATCAATCAAAACCTGAGCAAGCTGCTGTGTCTTTTAACATCAACTATTTCACTGGATTGATAGGTTTAGGGAAGTGGAAATTCAGACAATTTGTGAAAATGGAAACCACGATAGGCGTGAACCGATTTGCTTATGAGAAACTGTCGTTTGGCGAGTTTTATACTCCTTCGTCATACAACAACTTTACCTTACTGGGGACAAACAACATGTACTTTACTTTTCAATCGCAGTTTTATGCGCCGTTTAAATTTTTGGGTTTTAGGTTTGCTCCCTTTTTTGTATATTCCCTTGGGATGATTGGCCAGCAAGAGAACAAACTTTTTGACAACCGTTTCTATTCGAAAATAGGGGTAGGTATTTTAATTAACAACCTCAACTTGGTTTTCAATACATTTCAGTTGTCTATTGCATTTTATCCTGTGATGCCCGACGGTAACACCAACGTGTTTGGTTTCAACCCATTTCGAACAAACAACATTGGGTTTGACGGTTTTGAAGTTGGCAGACCTTCCGTAATCGAATTTGAATAAAACTCCAGTAAGATGAAAATCAAAAAGAAACTAAGAACGGTATTCGCTTTACTCAAAGAAACCACTAACGAGGCGATAGACGACAACGTGATGAAGCTCGGTGCCGCGCTATCGTATTACACCATCTTTTCCTTACCACCCTTGCTGATTATTCTCATCAGTTTATCAGGCGTTTTCTTTGGCGAAGACGCAGTGCGCGGAACTTTATTTGGGCAAATCAACGGTTTGGTGGGCAATGAAGCCGCAAGCCAAATTCAAGAGGCAATCAAAAATGTGAAATTGTCGGGCAACTCCACGTTTGCTTCAGTGCTCAGCATTTCCATCTTGATTATAGGCGCATCGGGTGTGTTTGCCGAGATTCAAAACTCGATTAATTTCATCTGGGGCATCAGAGCCAAACCCAAAAAAGGTTTTATCAAATTCCTAAAAAACCGACTCATGTCCTTCTCCATGATCGCCACAGTCGGCTTTTTGCTGATGGTAGGCTTGGTCATCAACACAGTGATGGATTTGCTCAGCAGCAAACTGGTGGAGGTCTTTCATAAGGATTGGGTGTATTTAGCTTACGTGTTCAATTACGTACTGTTATTCGCCATCATCACTACGCTGTTCACCGTTGTGTTCAGAGCCTTACCCGACGGAAAAGTAGTGCTCCGCGATTGCATCGTCGGTGCTTCGGTCACTGCTGTGCTTTTTATGGTGGGCAAATTTGCCATCGGCTTTTATCTAGGAAGCGCTCCCATCATCTCGATATACGGCGCCGCGGGCTCCATCATCTTGATTTTGGTGTGGGTGTATTACTCAGCCATTATTCTGTTCTTCGGCGCAGAATTCACCAAGGTTTATGCGGTTAATCATGGGCAGAATATTGTGCCTAATGAGTATACTGTAAAGGTTGTTAAGGAGGTGATTGAGGAAGAGAGTAGTGAGGAGTGAGGAGTGAGGGGAGTGGCGTAGTGGATAGAACACGGATTTGAACGGATTGGGCGGATTTACACGGATTTTAGTTTTTTAAGTAGGAGAATATAACATGCGATATTACGCCCCTTCAGGGCTTGGGTTCTGGTGTGGTTTTTTATTCGATGGGCTGCACCCATCGTTAACAGATTGCGCCCCTTCAGGGCTTAGGTGATGGTTGTTTTATAGATGGGTCAGGTCACACGAAACCAAGCCCTGAAGGGGCGTAATCTCTCAACATCGGGTGCAGCCCGATGCTTAACGTCTACATCGAGTATCCCAAGCCCTGAAGGGGCGTAATACTCACCCCAACCACTTCGCATCAAAACAATCCGTGCAAATCCGTCTAATCCGCGTCACCCGTGTTCCATCCACTACGCCATACACAAAAACACTCTCAATCTCTCGAGGGTGTTTTTTATGTAGGAGAATATAACATGCGATATTGCGCCCCTTCAGGGCTTGGGTGTTGGTGTGGTTTTTTATTCGATGGGCTGCACCCATCGTTGACATATTACGCCCCTTCAGGGCTTGCGTAGTTTGGTTTTCGTGCGATGGGCTGATGATCCTTTCTGTAAGCCCGTCAGCTGACGGGCGTAATATGTTAACATCGGGTGTAGCCCGATGCTTAACGTCTACATCGAGCATCCTAAGCCCTGAAGGGGCGTAATATCTCAACATCGGGTGCAGCCCGATGCTTAACGTCTACAGCGAGTATCCAAAGCCCTGAAGGGGCGTAATACTCACCCCAACCACTTCGCATCAAATCAATCCGTGCAAATCCGTCCGATCCGCGTCATCCGTGTTCTATCCACTACGTATAACAAAAAAACACCCCCAATCTCTCGAGGGTGTTCTTTTTAGCTTATGAATACTAGATCACTGCTAAGCTGCGTCATCTTCCGGGGGGCTGATGTTCAGGTTGCCAGGGGTGATTTCGTTGTCGAAGAAATCGATTGTAGTGGCTTCGCTGATTCTTGACTTGCCTCTGCTGTCGATTACGGTGCGCGCGTTGAAGTAGTTGCTGAAGAACATGGGGTCGGTTTTTTCTACTATGTGAATTAACGCGTCCAATTGTGATTTCAGCACTTTGTCGATTTTGCGCACGGTGATGTCGATTGCTTTGACCATCGTTTTGCGAAGCACGATTGCTTGACGTGGTGCGTCGATGTAGATTTCGAAGCGGTTTTTAGCTGCCTCTAAATCATCCATTCGCGTTTGATCTACTCCGTAATCGGCGATTGCGGGTTGGTGCGCTGCTGCGAAAGTCAACATGACTTCTGCCAATGGAATGAGGGCACTCATGCGTTGACGATATAAGTCACTTCGCGTCGCTTTGGATGCTTCGATGAGCTTTAAGTCGCCGGTTGACTTTGCATAGGCGTGAATCAACTTTGCCATGAAGTAGATTTCGCTTTCCAACTCTTTGCGCGTCACATCATGGTTTTGCTTCGCTCCAAATAACACTTGACGACGTTCGTTCAAGCGGTCAGCTAATTCAGTCAACAATTCGTGGAATTGCGTGACTGCGGATTCAAATGCGGGGATTTCTACCCAGCTTTCTTGGTTTGCTTCAATTACGAGTCGAACGTTTCGATACATCCGTAATTTGCTGTTCGTTATTCTTTTCATAACTCACTGTGTTGTGTTTGCTTCCCTGATTTCGTCCACCTCACTTTGAGGCTTCTCGAAATTTTTCCACAAACGGTTTTTATTGAGTATCACCAAAACAAACAGCGTGCTAAACTTTGGAAATCAAGTGTTAAGAAATGTTAACGAAATTTTTGCCCCTCCTTTTTTGCGCTGAAATTCGGCACGTTTTTTCCCTTTTTTTGCCTCTCAACGTCCAGTAAATTCAACCTTTCCCCAACTTCATTGTAGCGACGGTCTTTTTTCACTGATTTTTTGGTCCCATCTCACCGATTTTGATGGAAAACGCATTGTAGCGACATGGAAATCGCACTGATTTAGTTGGTTTTTTCATTGTAGTGAGGTGCCCATGCCAATGTTGGCACGGAAAAACGCGTTGTAGTGACCCAACTTTTTCATTGTAGCGAGGTTCTTTTTGCGCTGATTTTATTTTCAAATACATTGTAACGACCTTTCCTCCCCACTGATTTTTTTTTCGCGTGAGTTGAACGGACGTTTTTTCTCACTGATTTTTGTTTCAAACGCATTGTAGTAACTTTTTTCCCCTCTGAATTTAATTTTACCCCCATTGAACGCACTTTTTTCACCCCTGATTTTCGTTTCACCTACCCTGAAAAGTCATTTTTCCCCTCCGAATGGACATTTTTCATTGTAACGGTGCGGTCAAAGTGAATGTAACGACGTGCTTTTTGCGCTGAATTTTGTTTCGCGTGAGCTGAATTTTGTTTTTTTTGGATTGCAGTTGGATTTTTGTGGGGTGAAATTTTGGTTTTTTGGGGTGAAAAAGGGTTCAGGTTGATTGAATTGAGTGACGTGTTCTATGTTCTTTCGATTGCCTCTTTCAACCTTTCCCACCTCTTGTAAACAGAATGTATTCGATTAATACGACGCCCAAAAAGAATATGGTTTTCAGCGCGAGTGAATTTTGCTTGTTTAACTTTTGTCGATAGTCTGTTATTCCGATTAAAAGTCATGATATATCGATTAGTAAGTAATCATCTTGACTCAACTCTTTTGGCATTATACTATTTCTTGCCTGAGTTCAATGTTTCTGGACTACATTCTATCAGGGGCTATAATTAATTCTTTGCTAGTTTTGGGAAATATTCTATATTTGTATTAACTTGCTCGTTATACCTATAAAGATCTTACTATGAAGTACATAAATATAATACTTATCAGTTTAGTCCTTCTAATTGGGACAATGACTGCCCATGCACAATCCTCTCGATATGTGAAACCAGTTGCTACAGGTAATGGAAGTGGATCTTCGTGGGCAAATGCTTCGGATGATTTGCAAGCAATGATTAATGCTTCAGCTACTGGTAATAACATTTATGTAGCTGCAGGTACATACAAACCTATTCGAAGAGCTGATAATCTAAATGTAATTACTCCAAATGATAGAGACAATGCATTCGTATTGAAAACGGACATCAATCTATATGGCGGCTACCCAGTGGAAGGCCCTTATGTGAGAGATATTATTGCTAATCCAACCATATTGAGTGGAGATATTGGAGTTTTAAATGACAGCACCGATAATTGTTACCACGTGGTCTTGCGTGTTTGGTTCCCTGGAGATACAAGGTTGGACGGCTTCATTATAAGAGATGGTAATGCAAATGAAACATCACACATAGTTGTAGACGGAGAAGTAATACTTCGTGGAAAAGGTGGGGGTGTCTATACCCTAACTAGAAGTACACATGCAAGCTCTTATGAAGAGTTTAAAGCTTTCAACTGTACTTTTGTCAATAATGCGGCAATTCAAGGTGGTGGGATTTATAATGGGGGGTTTTTTAGAACTAACTGTTCTGTTGTTGACTGTAGTTTTCTCAATAATGCAGCAACGAGTGGAGGAGGAGTTTATAATGGAGGGTATTCTAGAGCTAAATTTACGGCTAATCGCTGCAAATTTATTAATAATACGGCTACTGACAATGGTGGTGGATTGAGTAATAGTGATAATAATGATTTAGGAGATTTCAACGTCAGTAATTCTATTTTTAATGAAAACTATGCTAGTATCGGTGGCGGGGTTTACAACGGTGTCAGTAGTAACGGTTACAGTTCGGCCAAACTGAGGAACTGTAATTTGACACGAAATACTGCAATTGAAGGTAGTAGTGTTTATACTATCAATAATATTTCACCTAGCGATTTTATTATTATGAACAGTATAATATGGGGAAATAATATCACGAATGGTGATTTGGTTAATAATGGTGGAACTTTAACAGTTTCTACCAGTATAGTCGAAAATGGTTATACAGGTACTGCGAACAGCGACCTCGATCCTCTATTCTTAGATGCTCCGAACGGCGATTTTACCTTACAAATAAACAGTCCGGCAATTAACATGGGTGCTTGGACTAACTATAGTAATGGCAACCTTGATTTGGCTGGAAACTCTCGAATGATAGGACCTGAATTAGACGCAGGTGCATATGAAAGTCCTTACGGAGTGATTACCCCTGATGCTGCAGGAATAGTATATGTAAATAAGCATGTAGTTGGCGGAAACAGAAATGGACATAACTGGTTAAACGCCGCACCAGAATTAGCCGATGCCCTCGTAGCAGCGAAAACCAACCCTAACATTACCCAAATTTGGGTGGCACAAGGAACATACAAGCCACTTTATAGTCCTGCCACTTCCACTTTTGGAACCAATCAAAATCGCAGCAATGCTTTTTTATTGGTGAATAATGTAAAAGTGTATGGCGGTTTCCAAAATGCAAATGAAACAAATATTAATCAGCGTGATACGGTAAATCTTAACACAATTTTGAGCGGACTTAGAGCTTCAGAAAAATGCTTTCATGTTGTGATAAGTGCTGGACCTGTAGGAGAAGCGTGTATTGATGGATTTATAATAGAAGATGGTCATGCTTATTATGCAAACGAAGGTTCTTCAAGTGTAGATGGCTATTGGGTAACAGTCGCGCATGGAGGAGGAATTCATATTATAGAATCTAATCCGACTATTAAGAATTGTGAAATCATTGATAATCGCGGATCAAGTGGAGGGGGAATCTATTGTTTTGAGTCACCAACTTTATCTATTGTAAATTGCCGAATCAGTAATAATTTAGCAAGTAATGGTGGTGGAATATATAATAATCGATCGTCTCCTCTTATTGAAAATTGTATAATAAGCAATAATTCAACCTTTTCTGGAGGTGAAGGTGGTGGAATATTTACTACGGGTAACATGGCATATTTGACAATATATATTAATGAAATCAAGAATAGTGTCATCACGGGTAACACTGCTCCTACTGGTGCTGGTGTCTTTTTGAAGTCGAGAATGGATGTTAGGCTTACAAATTGTACTATAGCAGACAATAGTGGCAATGGAGCCGTATATAGTGAAAATAATACCTACTGTACAGTAGGTCTTCACAACACCATATTATGGGATAATACCATTGGTCTTGTACCTGGATCAGGAACTAATTCATACACTTCTTTCAATAGCCTAATACAGGATAGAAATGATTTCCCTGATAATGGTAATCTTAACGGTTTGGACATTGCCAATGACCCCTTGTTCACTGATGTTTCGGGTGAAGATTTTACTTTAATGCCTTGTAGTCCCGCAGTTAATGCTGGAAGTAACTCCGAATACACTTTAATGGGAGGAGATTTGACTCTTGATAAGGATTTATCGAACAATCCACGTCTATTTGAAGGGACAATAGATATGGGTGCTTATGAGTTACAAACTCCTGTTGTTTCCCAAATCGTACCCTCTTTTACGCAGTTATCACCAATGTGTTTCGGAACAAGCTTTTCACTTCCTACTCTTTCGGATAATGGCGTCATAGGGACATGGTCTCCTGCTCCTAACAATCAACAAACAACTACTTATACATTCACACCGAATCCCGGGCCATGCATCGCGACAGATGTTGTAAATATGACAGTAACAATAGATCCGTTGGATAATGCATCCTTTGATTATGCTACAACTGTTGTATGTACAGAAGATATTATTGTTTCACCTTCAAATATTGATGCTCCTGGTGGTACTTTTACCTCTCAGCCTGGTTTGGAAATCAACGCTGGAACAGGGGAAATTGATGTGGCTGCAAGTGAGATCGGTACCTATACCATTACCTATACAGTTTCAGAACATTGCCCCAACTATTCGACCACTACATTTACAATTAATGATTTACCTGATGCCTCATTTACTTATCCTTATGGATATTATTGCACTTCTTCGGCAAATCCATCACCGATTGTAACAGGTACTATAGGGGCTTTTTCGGCTACTCCGTCAGGTTTAGTCATTAATCCAACAACGGGTGAAATTAACCTTTCAGCTAGCACCGAAGGAGTTTATGAGATAACCAATCTGATTTCTGCGTCCGGAAATTGTCCTTCAGATGCAGAAACGGTAAGTCTTAGTGTTGAAACTTCTCCAATAGCAACAATTTCATTCTCTGAGGGAGTGTTAACAGCCAATTCTGTAAGTGGAGCAACTTATCAATGGATAAATTGCGCGAATGGTAATCCAATTCTGGGTGAGACTGATGTCACATTTACACCTACAGTTTTTGGATCTTATGCTGTAGTTATTACAACGGGAAATTGCTCTACAGAATCAACGTGTGAAACAGTATCATTCTTGAGCCTTACAGACCAATCAACAGAAATGCTGAAAATCTATCCAAACCCCACAAATGGATTATTGCATGTTTCATCATCTATACTTGTGGATGTAACGATTCTCACGATGGATGGAAAAGTCATTCAATTGGTGGAAAATGCTGAGATGATTGATTTAACAGATGTCGCAAACGGTATTTATTTAGCAAGTATTTCGGATAAAGATGGAGAATTTTTGAAAATGGAACGTATTGTTGTAAGTAGGTAAAAGTTTGTCCAATTTATAATTAATTTTTTAGAATACCGTTCAGTGAAGTTTGTTTGCTATTTCAAGTGTTGGGAGTAGCTCTTTCATCCTTTTCCACCTCTGGTAAACAGAATGAATTCAATTAATACAACACCCAAAAAGAACAACGTTTTCAGCGCGAGTGAATTTTGCTTGTTCAACTTTTGTCGATAGTCTGTTATTCCGATTAAAAGTCCTGATACGGCGATTACCAAAGCTGTAATAATGATGGCTGTGTATAGGGGAGTAGACAATTTGAACCAAGATTCCATATTTCCATGAATTCCTCCTTTATTGGAAAATCGGAAATAGGTTAGGAGACTGAAATCGAGTGCTAGTATAAATAGGATTGTGTCTAGGATTATTCTGTAGAGCTTTTTAATCATGGGTGGGCACGTATTTTATTTATTCAATAAAGTTACCAAAAACCAAATTACGCCAATAATTAATATCAAAACTATTAAGCACCCGAAAGATTTTATTCTAGTACCTTGTTGATGTTTTGCAATCGTGCGCTTTCCATTTTCTTTTCGTACAAAAAATCCACTCCACGATTGTTCGGGTTCTGAGTACCACCATTCAGTATTGCAATCTTGACATATATATTTACCCATTCCTCTTTCATGAGCAAATCCAAAATCTCCAAAATACTTTAGTCCTGAATTTGAAAATGGTTTTATTTTCTTGCTTAATTCAAGGTCAAACTTCTGAAATTCTTCATGTGAAATGAATTCAGGGATTTCTGTGTTGAAGCATGAATTGCACATGGGGGGCATTTTGGTTTGATGTGTGTCTTAAAGTGGAAATATGTTGTTATAGTCGATTGTTATTTTCCTCCACAAGCTTCCTTAATCGCTTTCTTATATTCTTCCGTTACTGGATGACCTCCAAGTTTCATACATTCATTGTAAAACTTAAGCGCATTTTTACAGTCTTTTTTGTTGAAATAACACACCGAAATTTTAAAAAGCGTACTTTGATATTTTTTGTTAATCTTATATGATTTGGTCAATAGCTCAATTGCAGTATCAAGACTGTTAGAATCAGTTTCTGATAAAGCGTAATAATCTATCATGTAACATGTAGCTAAGTCAGTTAGAATTTTGTAATTCTTAGCATCCTTGTCTATTCCGATTTGATATTGTTCTTTAGCTCTAGCTATATCTCCAAGTGCCATATATACACCACCATAACCCCAGTAAATATCTGTGTTGGTAGAATCCATTATATACGCTTGATTAAACCTGTACATGGCAGTCTTTATGTCTTTGTACAAATACTTAAATCCCAAATCTATAAATTCTTCTGATGCTTGCCTTCTGCTAATTCCTCTACTCAGCATATCTGCAATGAGCGAATTATCAGCCTCAATTTGCTCAGGCGTTTTTTCCACTAATCCGTATTTAGGCAAAAGTCGGATATTGGTTTCTGCTTGTTGATTCCATTCAGCTAGTGTTATTTGTTGACTGAAGGTGTTTAGGGTTATTAGGGTTAGGATTATGGTGAGGGTTGTTTTCATGGGAGTGATTTTTTTGTAGCTGCTATTGTAGTCAGTGTTTTTACTTTATTGTTTTATCATTTAATGCTTCAATATACAATTTTATATTTTTCGAATGCTCTATATAAGTTGCTGCATAATTAAGTCGTCCTGTCAGATCAGGTGCTAAACAGAAATATAAATAGTCATGTTTCTTGCACTTTAAAACTGCCATTATTGTCTCCTTTGACGGTTTGCAAATTAATCCAGGAGGCAATCCTCTATATTTGTATGTATTGTAGGGCGAATCAATGTCAAGATGTTGTTTAAGTAATCTCTTCAAGGTTGAGTCGCCAAGGGCATAGATTACCGTTGGGTCTGATTGCAGAAGCATATCTTTTTCAAGTCTGTTTATGTAAACCCGAGCAATTTTTCCTTTTTCCTTTTTCAGTTTCGTTTCTTTCTCGACTAATGAAGCTAGGATTAAAACTTGTGTTGTGTCAAGTCCGAGTTTTTCCGATTTGGTAATATTTCTATTTGTCCAATTGAATGTTTTACTTGTTGAGCAAGATGTAATAGTTAATAGAGTAATTAGTGTTATGTTGAGTATTTGTTTCATATTAAGTTGAGCAAAATGGTTTTGCGCTGTTGTTCACAGTTCTATTTCTTTATTATAGAATGTTTTCGTGCAATAGTCAACTTTTTTATTTAAGAAGTCGTAGTACTGTTTGCATAATTCAACGAATTCCTCTCTAGATTTTTGGGTTTTGCTCCGTTCCATATTTACTTTCCCTTGAATAACATATTTTCCCTCTTCTAATTTAGGACTTTCATCTGTTGCTTCAGTAATTGTTATTTTAACTTCTTCACCATCAAGATCTGTTTGCATTTTTTCAATTTCTTGGTATGACTTCATGTCAGCAACGAAGTTTTCAAATAAAAAGAATTCAGTTTTTATTCCATTTCTTTTTGTGGTTTGTATTCTAAAGTCGTTAATATCTTTTAAAAGCGACTTCTCATCATCCTCAATTTCTGATTTCTCAAACCATAAAACCCAGTTTTCTTTTTGACCATATTCATTACGCATAACCCATGTCACACTCCTTGATGCATTTAAGAATGCGCTCAAGTAAAAGTCAAAGAACGGTTTGTGAGACTCTAGTTTATCGAGGAAGAATTTCGCCTCCTGCAACTTATATTCAGTATTTGTTATGAAACTCATTATCTTTTTAGTTGGTGTTATCATCAGTAAATTTGGTTAATACTTCGTGTTTTTTTTCAAATTGTGCCTAACGTTGGTCGGCTTGGCGTTGTGGCGATATTCTGTGTTCCTTCAGCCGACAACTGAAGCCGAATGGCGAACTAATGTACAAGATTTATTCTGCTGCTCAATAGCGTTCCGTCAAGCTGGATATTCAGCACAATAGCGAAACAAAAGCTGATGCTGCATTCCTTCCGACGCCATAACGCCAAACCGATGTGCCTGCTGTTTTTCGTCACACGAAGTAAGAACTGCTATTCATTGTAGTAAGCCATCCGTGTATCTTTTTCTTTAAGTTTAACAACAATTCGACTAATGTCTGAAGTGTTCGTTTTGTTCCATTCAATGGTTACCATATACTTATTATTGTTCAACATCATTCCACCTTCACCTACTGAAATGTTATTCAGATTTTCAACTATGGCGGATTTGTTTGTCGTGAGGTCAGTAAAAACTATTTTAGTTTTAGTCTCACTTAAATGCACTACAATATGATAATTTTTGTCAACCTTTTTAGGTGAAATATCCAGTAGACCTTGACTAATAGAAACCTTGTTAGACTTAAAAACCAATGTCCTTGTTAATGGAGTTGAGTTTTCAATGAGAGTACTTAGATAAGGTATAAAAGAGGACGTGTTTGGAATATTAACTCCTTCTGCTGTATCAACTGCGTTTTTCAAATCATTCCATTCTCTGGCAGTAGACGTCTTAGCGAACTCACCGCTGTCATAAGCCCGTTGTATTTCCGATTTCAGTTTCTGGTAGTAATTACTCTGAAAATAAAGTGTGTAAGTTGTGTCCGAATGAGTTTCGTAAAAGAGCTCATCATCTGTCGGTCTTGAGAATAATTTTTTTGTCAAAGCCACATTCAAATATGTGCTTTGGCCGAAGTTCATTCTTTTTTTAAAAAATGAAGTTTTTTGTTGAAATGTAGTATCCATATTTTCTCTCATTTGAGTTAGAGGTTGTGTTTCACAAAATAGTAATCAACGGTTTTAATATGGTGCGTTTTGCATTTCAGCACTCATATCTTTCAGTTTACTACAATGTTTATTTATTTCTATTATATTCATTTTTAACACTATCTGCAAAATGCACTATATTTTTTGTTAGTGGCTTTTCTTTAATATTGTTCTTGATTTTTCAATGATTTTTCCATTTAGTTCTAAAATATCATCAAGTTTAGTCTCTAACTCAACCTTAGTTTCATCCCCTGTTAATTTAACAATCGTTTTATCAATATAATCTTCAAGTTTGTCGTTAAGGTCTTTATGGTCAGTATCTGTCGCAGGGTTCAACAAAAGTTTTATTTGATTAAGTAGTACATAGGCTTTTTTATTGTTTTCAAAAAGAGACTTGTATTCTACAAGAATATCAACTTTCTCTGGGTGTGCTTTGTACATTTGTTTTGAAGTAATTATTTGTCCTGAAATAGTATAACATTCAGATAAAAAGTCACTAATTAATATTCTTAATCTTTCTGAATTTTGAATTTTATTCTGTTTTTTCTGCTCAATTCCTTTTGCTAAGAGGTTACCTAAAAATGTTAGTCCTGCTGCAATAAGAGCAACAATAATTGGAATTAAATATTTCCAAGTATCTTCTTGTTTCTTTAAAATAGTTTCAATTTGATTCGTCTTTTCAATAATAGATTGAGTAGAGTCTCTATTAACTTTAATTTCTTCTTGAATATTTGTTAATTCAATATTGACTTTCTGAATCTCGCTTAAGATTAAAGAATCATTTTGACCAAATGAAATAGTCGTGGAAATAATTAAAAGTATTATTGATAATCCTATTGTTCTCATAGTTTTTGTTTTAATTGCCACTAACTCCCTTATAAGTCTTTATACACACTCTTTTTACAGGTTTACACACCCCATTTCAGTAGTATAAGTATGCATTTCTCTATCCAGAGTAGCGACTTATTTATTCATTCATATTTGTTTTTAGTAGAGCTCTATCAGACAGGTTATTTTCCCCAAACAACAATAGCAAAAACGTAAGAATAAATCCGAGTAGTAATTAGGCTTTCCCGTCAATAGACGGACAAGAGTATGCAAGTAATTCTTGTCTTTAGCGCAAATTCACTCCGTTTTCCATTAGATGTTTAGCGTAACTGTGTCTTAGCGAGTGCAATGTAGTATTTTTTTGGGAAATGGGTGGGGGTTGGGTGAAATTATTTTTTGAGGTTTTATATCTAAGAAGTGTTGTTTAATTTTAGTGTATTTCAAATTAATCTTAAACCGTCAGTTTGAATTGTTTATAGTATCTTTTCCTTTTTCAAACTTACCCCCGTATATTTGTACTCCTTTCCAAAATCTTTCGTAAAGAGAAAAATAGCTGGCAACAAGTCATAAGTTACTTTGTAAACGGGTAAATCACTATAAAATACCATATCAAAAAAAAAATGACCGCTTGCGGTAAATTATCACCCTTCGACTTCGCTAAAGTTGCGCTTAGGGTAAAAGTAATCAAATTGTCAAATGAATCCAATAAATTCTAATCCTTGAGGCAGCGAACAGAAAAACCGTCTTCCTTAAAGTAGTAGCCGTACCTGATTACATCGCCAATGTTGTAACGCAGGCAGCGGGCCCAAGCATAGCTAGTAGTGTACTCCGTAGAACTCCACCAGAGACCTTCGTCGCCATTGACATAGAATGCACCATTGGGAACACGGTAACCGCCTGGAAGACCTGAAAAACGGCCTTCGTTGGTGGCATCTGTATTCGGGCTTGTCCAATATTGCGTGCCTTTGCTTTTCATTTTGCCGCCTGCAACAGTTACTCCTCCTAAATAATCTGTCAGAAGCGTATATTCTGCATCTGTTGGCACATGCCAGCCTGTAGGGCATACATTACGAGAATCATCTACTGCATACCAGTTATACAACTTACCATAAGGGTTTTCGTATAGGCTATCGTTGTTATAGTGAGACCAAGCACCTGTGGTCAAGTTTGACCATTGAGTATAGTCTGTTACGTTAGGTATTGGGTCGCCATTAGCGTAAGTGGTGGTTCTTAGGTTTTCAGCCATCCAAGTTTGAGAACCTATCTGAATTGTTGTATATGTATTTCCATCTACATCTGTTACCGTTCCATAGGGATATGGAAATGTGCAACTACCATCATCTTTTTTTGCTTTCGCATCGTAATTTACTGCTTCAGGGTCTGTACACCCTTCTTTTTTACAAGATGTTATCATCATTGCAGTCATCAGAACTGCACTTATAATTAAGCTTACTTTTTTCATAATTTTTTATTTAAAATTATTCCTTACCCTTTTTAAATGGCTTTTCGGGTTTCGCCTGTCAAATTTATTGTTTTTTTCTTCCTGTCGTGTTTTTCCAATGAACGCTAACGCTCTTATAAGTCTATACCCGCCCCTTTTCACAGACTTACACCCCTATTTCGGCCATATAAGTCTGCATGTTTCTATACAGAGTAAGTACTTACTTGTTCATATTAATTTTCAGTTGCTCCATCAGACAGCTCCCAAATCCAAACAGCAATATCAAAAACGTAAGAATAAATCCGAGTAGTTATTAGGCTTTCCCGTCAATAGACGGACAAGAGTATGCAAGTAATTCTTGTCTTTAGCGCAAATTCACTCCGTTTTCCATTAGATGTTTAGCGTAACTGTGTCTTAGCTAGTGCAATGTAGTATTTTTTTTGAATTTTTGTGGGGTTTGGGGAAATTATTTGTGGGGGAGCGGAGTTTCTTAAAAAGGATTGTTTTCATTAGGTGTAAAACTATACACCTAAGAAGCATGGAGATTTTCTGAGTACTTATTTATCCAATCACGATAAATTAAGCCGTTAAGAACGAACCTTAGTGATATCAGTGTGCCCCATGTTTTCTTAGGTGCTGTTATAAGAATTACTTTTCTAGTTATTTAATAACTCTGAAATTGTCATATCCTTTAAACTTGGATTTAATATTAATCCATTTTTCTTTATTAATCCTGCTCTAAACGATACAGTGGTGCTATTTGCAGGATAATAACCTGCCCCGTTATCATTTTTCAAGTATATCCAAACGGTTCCATCATCACTATAGCTACCTTCAATATGAACATCAATTCCAAAAATATACGGTAAAGCTGTCCATTCGCTCCATTCATTAACTGTTTCGATAATTATCATATCACCAGCTTCGTAATTGAAGTTTGGAGCGTAAGCGCCAAGTGATGTTGAATTATCAAAAGTCATATTAAAATTCTCTACAAAAATATTTTGTGGATTTGTGGATTGTATATCTTGCGCAGTGATACAACTTCCATCGTCTTTTTTTGCAGTAGTTGAATGATTTAGCGCACTTGAATCAGTACATCCTTCTTTTTTACAAGAGTAAATAAATGGTAGCGTTAATGCTAGCACAAGAATTGTTTTTTTTAACATTTTAATTGTTTTAAGTTTTGCCTTACTTTTTATGTAGGAGTGTTCAGGTCATTTTTTTCTCCCGCTATAAACAATTTTGTTTTTCAATCAAGTACAGACCCTGGATCATTCTTTTGCATTAGCAGCTAGGCTTCGGTTGTCTCGAGTGTAATTATTTTGTTCATATCTCACATACATGTCTATATCAGCATACTTTTTTAAAGGCTTACACCCATTTTGGTAATAGTAAGTCAGATGTATCTAAACAGAGTAGAGAACTTATTTAATTCGGTTGTTAATTTTAATCTTATTAGTTGTGCTCTATCAGACAGGTTATTCTTCATTAAATGTTTAGCGTAACTGTGTCTTAGCGAGTGCAATGTAGTATTTTTTTGGGAAAATGGGTGGGGTTTTGGGGAAAATTACTTCTCACTTTTAATGATTTTTTTAAAGTTCTTAAGTTCTGCTCTTGAATAGTCTCCACGATTTAATGCTGTTACACCAGCCGTAATTTGACCATTTACGTTAGCTACTTGTAAAAGTCGGTTGTCAAGAATAAAGGCGAGTTGTTTTCCAGTTGCTTTTTCTGTCGCAATGCTCCATTTTTCGGTTCCTGTTTTGTCAAGTCGCATGATCATTCCGATATAGTTTTCTCCACCTGCATTACTTTCGTAAATTTCAAATGTCGTAAAGTTCTTAGCTGTCACGATAGGTTTAGGGTCAATAAAAAATGTGTCGTTTGATTTGTCTAATTGTCGTTTAAAGCCATTGTCAGTATCTACAATGTAATACCAACCAGTGTAAAGAATTGTGCTGTCGTGTTTAGTAATGTCAGGATTATCTTTGATATGATGCTCAGGGTCTTCAAGTAGTCTGTCGCTCGTTATTGTTTGTGAGTCGCTGTTTGAACAACTTGTCAGAATTAAAAATATACTTAAAAATAATGTAGTCATAAGATTTATATTTTCTTAGTGATTTTAGTTGTCGTTGTTCTTATTCTTTTTTAAACACTTCAATCAAATAATTGTCGTCTTTTTTCTCTAAAAATCTAATTTGTTTTTCAGTTTCAGACAAATAATATTCGCTTAGCAATTCAATAATTTCTTCAATTTCACAATCGTCACAAATATTTGGTTCATTAAAATATTCAGGCAACGGTTCGCCTGATTTTATAAATGTTTCTATCACATTTGAAAATAAATTTACAAATTCTGTCTCATTATGAGGAACTTTTACATAAATGACTTTTTCCATAAACAAATATTGAACTATTTATTGTCTTGTCTGAGTGCTGGTTGGTAGTTTACTTACAACGTTTTGCAAGCAGGCGCTCAGCCCATTTTTTAAATAAATTGTTGAACCGAAGGTATAATTTTCTTTTTACAAACTTAGCATTTTGCAGAAGTGAGAAATAGGCTAGTGTTTGCTTGCGGTTAGCAGCACACTAATGTTTGTGCCCACAGAGTTTTATGTCAGGGAAGATTCTACGTTTTCTAATGAGCTTATTCATTTTATATCTTTTTTTGGTAGATAAAATTAGTTTCCCAAATTCATACTTTCTCACTTCAAAAGGCTTCCCAGATTCATACAAAACTTCAATACCATTTTTTCCAAATGACGCACAAGGAAATAGGTCATAGAATGAATCGTCTGATTCCATAGTAATAGAATCTCTTATTATTTTGTCAGGGAAAGATTTTAAATAGCTAAAACTGGAAATTGTGTCAGTGATTGGCGATTCATATTGCGTCCAAGTTTTAATACTTCCGTCAGCATTATAATAAATCCAATTTCCATATTTAACACCGTGGTGATAGTTTCCCTTTTCCTTTAGGTTTCCATTTTCATAATATAATTCCTTAACACCAAAAGCTTCGCTATGCTCGCCATCAAAAAAATAGGATCGTTTGAAAGCCATATTTCCATTTGGATAGTAACCCGTATAATTTTTTATCGGATGATGTTTATCCAGAGCAAGATATTCAATTGAAAAAAGAGTATCCTTAACATATTCCTCTCTTCGCCAACAATGATTTATCGAGTTTAAAGTCTCTATTGAATCATAATAATCTACCCTGTAATCTCCAGGTGTATGAGAAAAACTAATTGTGTCTTGCGAATGTACATTCCAAGATAAAATCAAAAAGAGCGATATGTTTAATATAGATTTCAATTGCTAATAATATTTTCTGTGTGTTTTCTATTTCTCATTAATAGAAAAAGGAGAAAGACCAGCAGTGTTGCTATAAGTCCCATGATCCAAAACATCATGTGAATACCTAGGCCAGGTAACGCGCAACCTTCAAAACTTTTAAAGTATACATATAGTTTAGGCACTAATGTCAAGTAAAGTATAACAATGGTTAATGAAATAAGACACTGCGCAAGAAAAGTGCGCGAGTTTCTCAAAAAATAGAACAACACGCTCTGCAATATTGCTACAGTTAATATGATACCTATTACCTCCATTGTTTAGACTGTGGATTTTAGTTGATGTTATGGGCATTCAATTATTTCATATCTAATTTCCCATTTATTGTCAGGAATAAAGGGGGTTTCAACATAGCCCCATTCTCTGATTAGAAATGAATTATGATCATATTCATAGTAGTTAATGTCAATTGGTAAGTGCTGTAGATCGAAAGAAGCTTCCTCAATCACATTACCTTTGGAATCATATTTAATCAGAGTGTAATAGCTGTAATCTGAGTTTTCGTTGTGGTAATATTGTTTTATCTCTTGTCCACTATCATTGTATTCAAATACTTTGTAATTATTAGTTTGATCACCATACCACTCTTTTACTTTCCTGTTTAATTGATCTCTTTCATAGTGAATTAATTCCTTATTTCTGGTGTATAATCGATCTCCGAACTCATTTACATCATGAAATATGGTATCTGATTTTTCATTAGGGTGTGACATACTGTATAGAATTTTCCCTTCTAAATCGAAATTAGCGGTATAAAATATTGAAGTGTCCTGATTAACAATTCTGTAATTATATAATTTACGACCTGTAGGTGTTTTTATTACACCTGTTCCTCCGATAGTATCTCCAGATAAGTTTACAGTAACTGTTGACAAAAGATTATCACCTTCGAATTTTTGGTAATCAATTTTATTTACTGAAATTCGATGCGCTTTTACGCAATAGATAGTGTCAGCTTGTGCTGAAACAAATTGGTTAGCGAGAATCAATATTAATATGTTAAGTAATTTCATTTAGTTGGGTTATAACGTTCTTAGGGCTGGTAGTTGAGCCGAAATAACACACTGTCTTTCCTTCCGCTCTTTATTTCCAAATTTACATAAATTTCATTAAACACCGTTCACTAAGGCTTGATTGCTAGACCTGTGTTGTTTGCTGTTGTTTTATAACTTTATATCTTTTATTAATTCACCACTTTTATCCCATTCTTGTTCATATCCTTTTCCGTACCTGTAGCGAGACTCATACCTCTTTTTTCCATTTTCCCAGTAAATGATTTTTTTAAGCCTTTTATTAAGATTCATCTCATCTCCCTGTTCATTAAAGTATTTGTTGTTTTTTTGTTCTACTTTAACGTTGCCACAATAGTACTGTGGATATAATATAGTAGCAGTATCACTATCGTTAGTAACCATACCAAGAAAGAAAACTTCATCTTTACTTTTAATTTTTCTTAGAAGGTTTCCATTTGCAGTCCATTCCTTTTCCTTTATTTTACGACCTTTACCTCTCGACACTCCCATTTTTTTGCCATTTTCATGATATGAACGGAAGATGATTATTTCACCATTTTTGTATTTGCTCTTCGACTGAATTTTACCATTTTCATAATAATGCTTTTGTAATCCAGATTGAATTCCCAAAACCCAATTTGTTGACATCATAATTTTACCATTTGAATACCATTTTATAAAGTGTCCGTCTCTAATACCATCTAGCTCTACAAGTTCGTATTTCAAAGTGTTATCTGGATAATACTCTCTTATAGTATCATGTTGGGTGAATACTAGTGGAATCGAGAATGTGAGAATATAAAAGGTGATTAAATATTTCATTATTGCTTATAACGTTATGAAAATAGGTAAATACGCCTTCTCAAATATAATCATTTTGGCGTTTTTATTTTTTTAATTCTCCTATTGTCGTTACTTCTGCTGTCCCCTTGAACTTGTCGCCATTTGCATTAACCCCGATGAAGTATCAGAGCGCCTTTGTTTTTTGTCCATCAAGTCTATTTCCTTTCGACCAGTTATTTTTATCGGTACATGATATTTCTTTTTTGAGAAGTGTCAAAATTCAAACCAGAAATAATTGCGAATCCTTTTTCCTATCCGTGCTTCAATATCTGCTTTTTGATAAGGACCATAACCCACAATGGCATGCGAAAAAACTTCTGATAAAAAGTTCATAAGCTCTTCAACATGTTGTTCATTACAGGCTTTGATATGAATTTTCTTTCCATCCGATAATACGACAACTAAATAATTTTTTCTTCGCACTAAGGTATGCACATTGAATGAGGAATAATTTTTTTTTGTGTATTTAGTGTTTAATTGATAAATCCAAAACACAGCATTTGATTTTTTTCTGTAAATGGCTTCTAGGAGAGGAAATGCTTTTCTTTTTAATAGTCTTTGTATTCTATATAACACGAATAGTTTGACCAAGCCGACCACACAGAGAAAGCCACAAAAAGCAACAAGGAAAATTTCAACAAGTCCAAATCCAATTTCTTCAATGAAGAATAAATAAGAAAGTAAACCAAGGAAAAATAATAAACCAATCCAACTTGTGATAATATAATCAGAGCACATTCTTCTGATTGAAAATTCTATGTATTCTTCAGGTCTCAACGATATAGTATTTTTTCTACATAACGGCTGGCAGCTAAAAAACGTGGGGCTTTCTAAACCGTATCGCTCTCGGCTGGGAAAATGTTTGAACCAAAGTACAAAATGTCTCGCTACCTGATTGCGCCCCATGTTTTCTTAGGTGCTGTTGTATACCGTTTTTATTCAAATATTCGTTCTTTAAAAAGCGTTTTTAGTTCGTCATACGTCTGTTTGGGGCTTTTGCAAATGTAAATATGTTGATGTTGTTCTTCTTCATTCTCCGAATAGGGGTTATAAATTGTCTTCACTTTAATTACTTCGTCAAAATATCCATTGAAAAAGTCGCCTACATTGTAACCCAAACATACTGTCGTTTTCGGCATCTCGCCTTCTGGAACCCAATTGTAGAAACTTCCATGCAAAGAAAACGCCTTAGGTAAACCATATCGCTCGTTAAACAAATTGACTGCTCCTGCTTGTGCGTAATGTTTCCCCCAAATTATGGTGTTGTTTTTTTCTCTATCTGGCAGGCTGTCATAAACAGTTTTCAATTCCTTTAAAGTAACATCCCATTTATCTTTTGAATATCTTTCATCAAATCTTATATTGAATTGACTACCTTTTACAACTTCTCTTTTTTCATATGAATAGTCGTGTTTTAAATAACTTTCCATTGGAAATACTGGCATGCCAAATGGAATCAAAATAACTCCGATTAAAAGAATAACTCCTATCGGATATATCATCCATTTCTTTTTTGGTAAAATGATGCGTTCCCAAAATACGCCACCAAATGGCAAAATCGTCAATGCAACTGGATAAAAATAGTATCCCTTTCCTTGGCTGAATGCTAAAAAGATGATAGATAATAGGATTGATACCGTTAAAGGTCTATAAGCTCTCATTGAATGATGGAACATTGAAATGATTGCTGCAATAGTAATGAGCATTGTTAACGGATTCAAAGCCATAAGAAATCCTTGTAAAACTTCTAGAGGCGCTTGTTTATCCAATTGGGTTTCATAGAGTCGGTCAAACATTTTAAGAACTGGGAAATCATTGGCTACCTGCCAAATAATATTTGGACTTATCAAAAGGATGAAGACCATTATGTTCCACCAAAAATTGTGTTTTAATAATACCTGTCTTGTTGGCTTAAACAGAAGCAGAGCTGATACTCCGAAAATAAAAAACACAGCATCATATTTAGTCAAAAATGCCAATGCAGTTGTAATTGTCAAATACCATAAATGTTTTTTATCGAGGAACTTAACGTATTTAGTAAGCCAGTAGAAATTCAACACCCAAAAGAACTGACTAAAAACCACTGGTTGAAATAACTGTTGTGAACGTCCAAATGCTGGGGCAATGATGATACACATCAGAACCAAAAACACAGCTTTCGTCTTTCCGCCTAGTTCTACAGTGATTTTGGAAACAAAAATGAGAATTAGAATTGCAGCAATATGCGAAAAAATGTGATGGACAAAAACGGATTCTGATTGGAATAAGTTTTGGATGAATGCCAAAAATCCAATTATTGGTGGAAATTCCATAAATCCAACCGCAAGATGATTTCCTGTTTCAATATGAAGTAGTTCGTCTCCTTGAAAACCTGAATTGCTGTCAGCAACTAAATGAAGGGCTAATTTGACGATGCAAAAAGCAAATATTACAAGTTTCGTCTGTCTATTCATTTATATTTCGGGTTTTCTCAAATGGCACACAACGTTTTGCCTTTAACACAAATACACTCCGTTTTCCATTAGATGTTTAGCGTAACTGTATCTTAGCGAGTGAAATGTAGTATTTTTTTTGGGAAAATGGGTGGGGATTGGGTGAAATTTTTGTGGGAAGTTTCTGAGAGGTTTTTATTTCTTTAATTCTCCTATTGTCGTTATTTCTGCTGTCCCCTTGAACTTGTCGCCATTTGCATTCACTCCGATGAAGTACCAGAGCGCCTTTGTTTTTTGTCCATCAAGTCTATTTCCTTTCGACCAGTTATTTTTATCGGTACATGATTGTCCTTTTTTGAGAAGCGCACTCTCGCACGAGTACCATTTTTCAAATTCGACTTGATTAAATGGTCGATCGTAAATGGTTCTATGCACCCATTCATTTTCTAACCATATGTAAGCCCCAAATTCCACAATTTTTAAGTTCTCACTTATTGCAGTCACAGTAGTCTCAAAGTGCCATTTGTACATGCCATATTTATCTGGATCCTTTTCATTAATTATTGCGTACACAATGGTGTCACTGTGTTTAACTTCAAGTCCTGTTGGAATGTCAATGAGTTTGTCCGGTAAATTTGAATCCTTTTGACTTGGTGATGAGCAAGCTAAAAGGACTGTAAAGATTGTGCTAAGTATTGAAAATATGATTGTGGGTTTTTTCAATAGTTCTTTGGTTATATCGCTAGGTATATGCTTTCGAGCCGATTCTCGAATATACACTTTTCGGCTTGAAGCATATACAATGTTAAAAACATTAGAAATTAGATAAGATTAAATAATTTTCGCGTGGACTTACGTTTATAGATCTTTCTATTTTAAGATCCTCTAAGAGTTCATTGTTAATAGATTCGGGTGTAATAGTACTTGATACAGGACTTGCAACTAAGTGATATCTTGGGTCATTGAAGTCGGTAATAAAAGTTTTATCATAAGAGTAGAATCCTCTTTTTGCATAAAATACAAAATCACGTAAATAAATTTCGCGCATTTCATTATTTGGGAAATTTATAATATTATCCAGATTTGGATTAATTTCAACCTCAAAGATCTCTTCAAGTTTGAGAATCTCTTCTTGAATTCTTTGATTTGCTTTGTATTTCAGAACAATCATTTCAGGTAAAACCCCTCCAGCTGATGCAAAATGAAGTTTTCTTTCATTTGTATCCTTGATAAAGAAGTCAATGTCCTTTGTGAGTTGTGAACTAATTGGGTATGGCATATTTAAAAAGTTTCTTCACAATTGTGACAAGTCGGAATTATTTGCATTGTTCTGGGACGATATGCACTTGTAAAATTAATTTGTCCAGTCCTATTCCCTGGGTGATTGATAAGAAGTGGATTAGATGCTCTAACTTCGGCACATCTCCCGATAAAGTTTCCTCCATTATTTCGTGTTCCAATTTCTCCAAGAGCTGAAAGACTATTTTCCAATTGAATTGCCATTGGTCGAGGGACTCCTCCACTTTTATCTATATTAACTTCATTGTTTAATCTAGCACAAATGACTGCGGCTGGATACCTTTTTTTCTGCTGATAACGTCTCGCAAAATTGAAAATCATTCTTTCATAGTAATTCATAGTTGTACTAATTGTTTCTACGGTTCGCAGCTACACGCAGGTGGGGAATTTAGAGCCCTTCTTTGTCTAGCCGTAACAAATTTAATAAAAACCCTTTCACTTTTTCGTTAACCGAAAAACCCCACTTGCGGGTAGGTGCTGTTGTACGCTGGTTAATTGTAATTTTTGCATTCGAAATAGCGACATGTGATGAATATAAACGGTCTTAAAAGCCATATGGTAAATCTTTAACTAACTCTGAATATAAATATATACGTCCAAATCAATTAATTTTCTTTTATGTGAAGCCATTCTCCAGCATCTCGACTTTGTGAAAAGGAAGGTTGGTCATTTTCGTCTGTTATACCAAAGTCAGCATAAACTTCCTTAACTTTTTCAATAGAAAGGTTGTTTTCTCGTGCCTCAGCTAGGATGTTTTTAAGTTTTCTTCTCTTTCTTAGCTTTTGATAGGCATACGTTACTGACTGATGAATCAATGCCGTGTCCACTTCAATTTCATCTTTTACTTTTATAGCAATTGGTTGTGGATTAAATTCCGTTAAATCACTATTTCCTATGCTTTCTAGTAATCTCTTAAAAGAATCTACAATATTTTTTATGGTAGATTCATCGAGATCTTTTGGGTCGGGTAGATCCTGAATAATCTTTTTGTCACTAATTCCAATTCCTCGAATTTCGTATCCTACATTAGCTAGTCCTAGTTTTGCAGATGCGCCGACTGACGCAAAGTTTATATCAGTACCAAATTCCATCTCGGTAACTTTGATTTTCATTCGTACCCCAACTCCGTACCGTGTCTCTAAAATTTTTCCCTTGGGCTGTGTTTCATAAATATTCCAATAACTCATTACATCAAAAATGATTGTCTTTGAATTGTAATCACTTGACACATCAGCGATTGCCGAAATCTGGAGTTCTGAGGAGCTTTGAAAACTTACTGAAACACTATCAAAGTAATCTGCTTTTGCACGTGTTGCCCAATCTTCAGGTAATTCATGTGGTTTATAGTCGTCGCCAAGATGACGTAATGAAACAAAATATCCGTCATCATCCACATTAGGTTCTACGGATACCCATTGATCGGCAAATCCAGCACTTTGTGTTTTGTTATAGGTTCCTTCTAACCATTCTTTTGCTCTTTTTTTCTGAGTTTCATTAGGTGTTGAAAATGCATTATCTATTCCAAAGTATTGATACATAAATGATATAATGTTCTCATCCTCGATGTGAGAATTACTATTTCGAGCTCTTTCAATAGCATCTCGTAATCTTAAGCCACCCGATATTGAGTCCGCACCGAAATAAAATGAACGTGAGTCTTCCTTATCAGGTGAGACTGCAACAGGAGTAAGGACTTCAATTGGGAATAATTTCACTGTATCTGTATTATCTCCAATTAAACCTTTAATAGCTTTAGCACAGGTAATTATTTTTTGATAACTCTCGAAATTGAAATCACCAACCAAATCCACATAGTCTTTAATTATATTTTCAGGCACTCCATAGCTCTCAATCCGATACTGTATTTTAGCCAAGCCCATTTTGGTAGAGGCAGCCATGCTACCAAAACTTATATCCAGATTTGCTTTGACATCGGATACCTTAAGCGTGACTTTAAGACCAAAGCCATATCGTTTGAATATTTGTGTTCCATCATCTTTTGTGATTACATCAAACTTATCGGAAAAAAGTAATGCTGCATATTTATATTCAAGTGATGAGAAAGTACTATCACCTTTCACAAAACCACCAATAGCAAGGTTGCCACCACCTTTAATACTAGAGATGTATTGGTAAACTTTTAGAGCGTTTAAAGGGTAGTTTTCTGAGTTGATCGCTAGATTTTCATTATCGCTCTCCAAGTTCAGAATATCATTATTTCTTAGATCATCTGTTAGAGTGTCAATGTCAAAAGTTCTTAATGTTGTGCTCATTATTTTTGGTTTTTAATTTTTATTCATTTATTACTTGCGTACAACTCATTTATATGTACACCATAAGTGTGCCTATAAAACCACCATGTGGTATGTTTGTGTACCTTTTGGTATATCTTATTTTACCAAAAATAGCATTATTTACAAGATTATCAAATAGACTTTTAAATTAGTGCAAACTTTTGGTAATCATATTTGTATGGGTTTGTTGGAGGCTATTTTTTTATCTTCTAATATTTTATTTAATTTCTGAGCAAGTATTGTCGAATCCTTAATTTTCCAGCCTGCTCCTAAGTAAAAGTGTCGGACTGTACATATTGCCAATAGAGTTTCACCTCCAAATCCCCACATTTTACCAAAAATATCTGACTTTCTAGATTTTGTAGTATCAAATTTTTGAAGTTCAGTATAGTTAACTCGTTTGTAAGGGAAAAATGAGATGGTTCCTTCTTTTTTTATTTGCAGATGGTCGCTATTGAAAATAAGAATATGCCTCCCGTTGATGTTCCATAGAAATTGATTCCAAATTAAATATCCAATTATGGCTAACATTGATAGGATGGTAAACAGAAAAGAATACCTTCCATTATTGTCAAAAAGCAAGGCATAAATCATTGTACCTGTTATTGCACACCATCCCAATAACCAGATTCCAATAAAAAATGTTAGACTTCCATTATTTCGGTTCTCTACAGTTATTTTTTCTTCAATTTGCAAAATGCTTTTTTTTTATTGCTTACAACGGTTTAGGTGCCTGGCAAAAGGCCCGACTCTTTAAACAAATCATTATTTCGAAGATAGAACTTTTTCTTTCGATTTTAACGTTTATCGAAGCAAAATTGAAGGGTTGGCAACAGAGAGTAGTTATGGTTAGTCCTTTTTCAATTCTTTTGAATCGAGTATAAATCCTATTGCCAAGAAAATAAGAGCAAATAAACTTAGCATCAACATCGGACCTGCAAAAGGCCAATGCTGAGTCTGAAAAACAATATAGGCAATTGTAATTAACATCCCAATCAATTGTGGTAAGTTAGTACGCTCTGATTTAGGTTTTTTCTTAATGATATCCCAAACTTCTAAAGCTAACCAAGCACTACCTGAAGCTGCGAGAATGATACGAACATATACCAAATTATTCATTTTGTACATCACAAATACACTAAAGAGTACCCATGAGAAAACCATAATAGCTTTTGCCGTATCCTTGATGTTTTTCGATTTCTTAAACCCGTACCGTATAGTATATAATACCCCAATTGCAATCAAGCTTGTTAGTTTTAGCTCAAAACCAAATGGCCAATGCATTATTTTAAACATCGAACCAATTACCAAAGCGAAAAGGGCAATAGCTATAGGAATACTTAATATTTTCTTTTGATTATTGGTGATCATTACATATAAAGTTTTGCCAAACGCCTGTTAGCACCAGTAGTTCTATTTTCCGCTGAGCCTTTCATTAATCTTGTCTGAATATTTTGGTATCTCTTTGTCCAAGTATTCTATTCCTTTATTTGTCAAACTTATTGATAGAATTTCGTTACACGGATACCAATAAAATGGGTTGTTAAGTAGTTTGTCAATTTCAGCCTTGTCAATTGTTGCAATTTTCTCGTTTAATGTTAAGTCTTTGAATTTCTCAAGAACAACCAAATCTTCTTTTAAAATTTCGGTCAGTACAATTCTTGCTATCTTATACTTGTCTTCAATTGCTAGGTTGAAGTGTCCCAGTTCCCACGTCAACTCATATATACCAGGATTTCCTTCTTCCGCATTTAGAAGAAAAACCAGTTTCTCAATTTTCAAATCAATATCATCGAATCTTGTTGTCATTATTATTGGTGCTAACGGTTTGATGCCTAGTGCTCGGTCTGGCTCTTTAAATAAATTATAGTTCCGAAGTTAGAATTAATTTCTTTAAATTTTCCGTTCTTTTGAAGTAAGATTGGAGTGTTGGCACTTGACAGCTATTATAGGCTTAATTTATAACATTTACATTTGATAATTCTTTCTTTTAAATTTTTCTTTCTCTTAGTTTTGAAGCACACTCCTTTATCACCACCATCTTCAATCGTTTTAGCAAATTCCTTTTGCAGAATGTTGTTTTTAAAGTACTGTTTTGAAACCCAGGTAGCCTCATCACTAGAAGCATATGTTATACCGTTATCATTGAATAAATGTTGTTGAACCCAAACCTCTTTACGGATGATTTTATTATTCTTATAAAAACTAATTGTATCGTATGCTTCAATTTCAGGTAGTTTTTTACCTTGAATAATCAACTTTTTATTTTTATAAATCTTAAAGAATATTGTTTCTTTATTGTAAATGAATAAACTATCTGTTTTGGTAATTTTATGGTTTGGTGGAAATGAAAATTTATGCCCGAGATAATCATTAAAAAGTATTCCCTTACATTTTCTTAATGACATTGAAGATTCATTTAATTCAATACTAATTGTGTCTCTCTGAGAGAAAGAAAAATTTGAACACAATATGAATATCAGTATAATGGGTTTCATTGGTTATGACGTTTTGAAACTAGGAGAAGCGGGCTTTATGCTCATCTATTTTTCAGTTTCCAAATTAAATATTTCCAAATTGAACTTAATATAAATACTAGTCCTATAAATACGCAAATGACACCCAAAATCCACATTGGTCCAGCCCAGGTCGTGGAAATTTCAGTTTCTGTACCATAGTCCAATATTAATCCATTTTTAATGAAAAGGTACAATCCAAAACCAATTGAAATCATGCTAGCTAAGCTAACTAACAATGCACCTTTATCATTCTTAAAGATATTGATTCGAATAATTTCAAAAGAAATATATCCTATCAGCAACAATGAAATCAATATTTCGATAACGATATTCATGCCTTAATCAATAATTGGTTCTGAAGAATTATTCAATTTGTCAAATTCATCAACTTTCTTCCATATAAAAATCACACTTGTCAACATAGTGAAAAGGATTAATAACCATGTCCATTCAGTTTTTTTTGATTTTTCAATGTTCTTAAATGACCAAAGTTTACGGATCAATATTATTATTTGAATTATTGTAAATAGTTGAATTATTCCGATTTGCAAGTAATAAATTTCCATCGAAGGTACTAGCCAATGAAATTCTGTAGGAAACAAGAAAGTAAACATGTAACTGAAGCCAATAACGGAAGGAAATGTAAGCAATATTTTATATGTGTTTGTCATATTGAGCCTAACGTTTTGGCGCTGTTAGTAATGTTTTTCAATTCCTAAAATATCAATTAAACCAAAGAAAAAGTCATTGAAGATTACACCTAAAATCCCTGTCATTCCTATGCTAATCAATAGCAAAGTAGCGAAGTATTTTAATTTTTGATTTTTACTTTTATTGGTAACTAAGTAAAAACCAAAAGGGAAGAAAACCATAAAAGTTGGAATTCTAAAAGCTGGACTTAAACCCCAAGCACTTCCTTCAATTATATATGATAAACATATCAGTCCGAAAATTGAAACTGAAATAATAAGTCCTAAAATGATTTCTTTAAAGTTTATTTCCTTGTTCTTTAATAGAAGAACTGTTTGAATAATTGCAAGAATTGAAATTACAACTGCTCCGAGTAAAAAAGGTAAAATGACTATTCCCATTGTTTTGCAATTTTGTTTTTTTAAAGCTTGTACTTAACTTTTTGCAAGTGTTTTCCTTAATCGCCTTCTACGAACGATTAAAAATGTTAAACCAATCAAGGTAACAATTCCCATAAATACTCCAACAAGTTTCGACTTTGATTTTCTCTCACCAATGTCAATAATAGCTTTATTGCCTATTTCTAAATGATAAATAATGTCAGAAGTGCCAAGTCTCCAGTGGGTTTGATTTGAGTTTCTATGGAAAAGTTGAATTTTATTAGATTTTTGGCACTCCTTTTCAATTTCGTTGAATTTATTATCCCACTCATAAGTAACCTTATAGGATTTACCATTGGTTAATTTTAATCGCATATTGGTATTAAAGCCACCACGAGATTTTGATTTATAATATTCTATTTTCGCGATACGACCAGTCACTTTATTTAAATCTTCCTTGTCAAGACTAGAATCGACAAAAGACCCAATGACTGAATATGCAAACGCAGCAATTATAATTGGAAAGATCCATTTAAAGAAGAATTTGTTATAAGTCATGTTTGGTCAATTGTGCTATTCTTTTCTATGCATTTATCTCGTTTTATTCTGCTTATGTCGCCCCGTTTTGAATATTTTCAAAGCCATTTCTTGTTGTTCAGATGTTAGTGTAGTTGTCGCCATAGTTAAAGAAAGATAACCGTTAATTGATTCGTTGAAGCCATCCAAATCTTTGATGTAAATTCCTGTTTTCCCTTTGTATGGGGCTTTCGTCCATACTATTTTTCTGTATTGATTGTCTATTGTGTCAATTGCGAAATTCATCCGTTTAATTTCGCCTGGGAGATAAATAGCAAAGTCAAATTCGGTATTGTTGTGTATGCATTTTGCAACATAGTCGCAACCTTTTCCTAATGTGCTATCTTGGTTTGTCGCTGGGCGAATACTTATAATATCAACTTTGGGTGTGTTTGTATGGTCATACGTAATTCCTTCTTCCATAAATTGATAAGGTATTGTAAATTGCCAATGTCCTTTGTCTAAGTAGTCTTGAGGAGTTAGCTCAAAGCTATTGGAATAATATCCAAAGTCAAACACAAACCGCATACTATCCCCGATAATCTCACCAACATAAGAGTCTATTCCCATTTCCTTTACCAATTTAAAGTCGGGAGGAAAGTCAAAAAGATAGTCACCAATTTCAATAGTATTCAGTTCTCTGTCAGGCTTTTTTTCAGTTTGTTCGCAACTGAATAGAAGGAGTGCTATTGTATAGGTTAGTATAGTTTTCATTTGTTATTTATGTTGCATACGATTTGTGCAGGTTGCTTGTTTTTATAACGCGTTTCGTTTCTCTATTTCTGCTTCGAATTGCAACCTTTGGTTTTTGTAGCTCCGTCGGGCTTTGTTGAACTTCATATCTAATTCTTGTTGGTGTAAATAATCAACTAAAGCATTTAATTGGTCGATAGTTAATTCATTGGGGTTTTTGAATGATAAGTCATGTAGCGGTTCTTTTTTTTCAGGTATTTCATTTTCCAAGCTTCTTATTCGATCAATCGGGGGTTCTTCGATTAAGGTAACCAGTTCGAATAGTTTACTATCAAGATGATTTAGACCGACCAATTTTTTATACTCTTCAACAACTCGTTCTTCAATGAAGACTTTTCCGTTACCTACCCAATGACGATCTTGTAAGTTTTTCTTTACACCTGAAATCCAATATTCTTCTCCACTTTCAATATCATAGAAATTGCCTCTAATTCGATCCGATCCAATACTCTGAAATGCTCTTCCATTAAAATATAATGTTCTTCCAGATTTTGAATAAGAGACTAATCCAATCCATGCAGGGCCATCATGAGAAAAGCCAGACTTTAATTCTATGTATTTTATTTCGGGTTGCATTTTATAACTGTCTAGTTTTTAGGGTAGGCTCACATAACAAGCCGTTGAAAAACGCATTTTATTTATAATACATCTTAAATTGTTCAAAAGTTTTCTGTCCAGGAATATTAACACTCATCAAATAATAATTATTTTCTTTAGATAAAACTTGGTAAACATATTTATCTCCTGGCACACTAAAATTCGCCCTTCCTTCATTGTCACTTTCAATAAAAACTAATTCGAATTCAGTATCATTAATCCAATTGTAAGTTAGCTTAGAGACAGTATTATTAGAAAAAGAGTCAGTCCATTTCCCATTTTCCATTAGTACTTTAGTCGTGTCTCCAGCAACTTCTAAATAATAAAACTCTTTTTGGTTTTTAAATTCCGTGAGCTGATCTTTAGAAATTTCAGGTTTCGGTTTTTTAGTTACTCTCGTTACGGCTTCTTTAGGCGGTTCCAATCGGTCTAATAAATCACGAAATTCTATACAATTTCGTTGAAGTCTATAATAAACTTGTTGCCCGACTATTTGAACGTTTGATTGTTCTATTGTTCCTAAATAGGGATAAAGTTGTGTATCGAAAAGTGAATTAATTTTGAGCGTATCATTTTTAATCTTCGACTTATTCAGATAATCACACATTACATTGGCAACAGAATCAATTTCCATCATAGTTTGTGTAAAACCAATATTAGAAATTCCAAGGATTAAAATTAAGAGTGTTTTTTTCATTTTGATTAAATTATGTTTAGCGGGTTGCTACTATGTGTTTAGTCCGGTTTTTTTAAATTAAAAAGTTTTTAAATGTAAGAAAAGTTTGGTTTTGTTACAGCAAAATGGTTTACTATAAACTAAATAATCCACACAGCATCAGGATAAAACCCCGACGCTATATGGATAAATGAATTTTTATGATAGTTTTTTTAGACTAAAACACAAACAAAGGCCTATTCCCCATCAACGCATTCACATCCTTTTTCACAGATGCAATTACACTTTCGTTGTTGGTATTGGTCAAGACTTTGTCCATAAGCTCTACGATCACGGGAATGTCGTTTTCTTTTACGCCGCGAGAGGTTAGGGCAGGAGTTCCTACTCTTATTCCTGAAGTGACGAAAGGAGATTCGGTGTCGAAAGGCACCATGTTTTTGTTTACGGTGATGTCGGCTAAGACTAAAGTGTTTTCGGCGTCTTTTCCTGTTACACCTTTTGAGCGCAGGTCAATCAGCATCGAGTGATTGTCTGTACCGCCTGAAATGATGTGGTATCCTTTTTTGATGAATTCGTCAGCCATTACAGATGCGTTTTTCTTTACTTGCATCATGTAATTTTTGTAGTTGTCTGTCAACGCTTCACCGAAAGCTACTGCTTTAGCTGCAATGACATGTTCTAACGGTCCACCTTGCGTTCCTGGGAACACAGCAGCGTCTAATAGTGCAGCCATAGACTTCGGGTTGCCGTTGTTCCACTTTAACCCAAACGGATTGTCAAAATTGTGGCGCATCATGATGATTCCACCACGTGGTCCGCGAAGAGTTTTATGTGTAGTTGACGTCACGATATGACAGTGATCCAACGGGTCGTTTAGCAATTTTGTGGCAATTAATCCCGCAGGGTGAGCGATATCCGCCATTACCAAAGCGCCAATTTCGTCAGCCACTTTGCGAATGCGTGCATAGTCCCAATCGCGGCTGTATGCAGAAGCACCACAGATAATCATTTTTGGGCGTTCTTTGCGTGCCACTTCTTCCATCATGTCATAGTCCACCATTCCGGTTTCCCTGTTCACACCGTAGAAAAAAGGCTTGTATAATTTTCCAGAGAAATTCACTGGCGAACCGTGAGTTAAGTGTCCACCGTGTGAAAGGTCAAACCCCAAGATTTTGTCGCCAGGTTGCAAACACGCCAACATCACTGCCGAATTTGCCTGCGCACCAGAGTGAGGTTGCACGTTGGCCCAAGTCGCGCCAAACAGTTGGTTCAATCGATCGATGGCAAGTTGTTCTACTTTGTCCACCACTTCGCAACCGCCATAATAGCGTTTCCCGGGAAGCCCTTCTGCGTATTTGTTCGTCAATACCGAACCCATGGCTTGCATTACTTCTTCGCTTACGAAGTTTTCAGAAGCGATAAGCTCTAACCCGTTCACTTGGCGGTGTCTCTCTTGGTCGATTAAATCAAAAATGGCCTGATCTCTGTATGACATGTGTGTACTGTATTATTTAGATTTTTCTATTTTCTCTGACAAAAATAAAAGTTCGGGTGAGTTAAACGCACTATAAATCAAATTAATTTTTCGGGATTGTTTTAAATTGCCCGCAGATTACGTAGATAAACGCGGATTGGATGGCGTGGATGTTTGAAGTTTAACACAGAGTCGCGCAGAGTTTCACAGAGTTTTTGGCGTGGTTTGGTTGGTGTGGTGGTTTTAAACACATAGGCACATAGAATTTTAGCTATGTGCCTATGTGTTTTAAAAACTTTGATGTGATAAAGCCCCTGCAAAAGAGAAGTTATAATGTCTAATTTCTTTTGTCTAAGGGTCTTTTGTCTTTATTTAAAGTGTCGCGAAAATCTTCTTCAACCCCGTTTTCAAATCCGTGTCAGGCTTGTACCCCGTCAAGCGAACAAGTTTTTCCGAAGAACCCACGCGGCGTTCTACTTCGTAGTCGTAGCGCTTTTTGGGAGCGTCGATGAATTTGAGAGGTGACGAAGAACCTGTGATCTCCACAATGATTTTGGCTAAATCGTCAATGCACCATTCGGCTTCGTTGGCGATATTGATGATATGAGAACCTTTGAGATCCATTAGGCGGATACATGCCTCCACAGTGTCGTCGATGTAAGTGAAATCGCGGGTTTGTTTTCCTGAACCGAATACCGTGATAGGCTCATTTGCCATTGCTTGTTCAAAGAAACGTGGAACCACCATGCGGTTGTCTTGGTTGTGACCGTAGACATTGAAAAAACGAAGTGAAATTGAGTCCAATCCTTTTTCCTGATGGTGCGAAGCAAGGTAAATTTCGTTGTAGCGTTTTGCCATGGCGTACGAGGTGTGTGGATCAACCAATACTTCCTCCGTCAAAGCTGATTCGATAGCCGAGTGTCCATAAATTCCAGACGTTGATGCGTAGAGAATTTTCTTTACTCCATTTGCTTCAGCAGCCATAACCACATTTCGCGTACCGATAACTTCCACATCCATCGTTTCCACTGGATTGTCTGCCACCACGTCCACGCCAAGCACTGCGGCGAAGTGAAAAATCAGGTCACAGCTTTTACAAGCGTCGTTTACCACTTGCGCATCGCGCACATCGCCTTTGATGAATGTAATCTTCTCAAAAGTCGATTTGTCGATTTTATTTCCGCGCAGTAAATTGTCTAACACCACAACTTGGTGTCCGTCGTCTACCAAGCGTTTGGTTAAATTACTTCCGATAAATCCTGCTCCTCCAGTGACTAGTATTTTCATTTTTAAGTGGTTTCTTGGTTATTAAAAGTAACGTCTTATACACGTTAAGTCGTGTGTATGTTTCGCTACATCAATTCTATATATTCCTTTTTCGTCAAATTTATCTTCACGGAGCTTACCGCTTGCGTGTAGTATGGTTCCCATTCCCGTCAATATCCCTACATGAATTACTTTTCCTGTAGAATTGTGAAAGAAAGCCAAGTCTCCGGCTTGAATGTCGTTAAAATGCACTTCATTACCTTCGAGAACTTGTTGTGAAGCATCTCGTGGAATCGCTTTATTGAACATGGCAAACACAATTTGTGTGTATCCAGAACAATCGATTCCTGTGACACTTCTTCCGCCCCAAAGATAGGGTGTATTCAAATAACTTTGCGCAATTTCGATAATCGAAGCATTTCTGCTCAATTCGAAAGGCGTAGCAAGCACGTTATATTTTTTATCACCCAGCATAAATCCCGAAGAATAATTCGCAGGAAGTAAGCTCCCTTGGTAAATCCATTCGGGTCCGTCTACAGATGAAATTTGAATGCTACGATTGAGAAGGCGCGTTTTTTCTTGGTTCATCCATCCCTCATATTGAGATTGGTCGAGGTGAACCAGTTGTTTTGTGTCCATGTACCCTTCGTACTTGTCGTGGATACATCTGATTTTTAACCAAGGCGAATCAAGTTCGATAATTTCGACCGCTTCACCAAACAGCAATTGAGTGACAATTTCTGCTCTGTCAGAATTCTCCGCACGTACAGGTGCTGAGGCAACTTGGGTGATTCCGAATTGAGCCATTATTTCTTAGGGAAATTCGGGTGTTTGATAAGATTCAATGCTTGTTGCAAGTGACGTTCGTTGTGATACACCACAAACATTAAGCAATCACCTAAACGCAATTTCACAATTCTGGAAATGGAGATTGGAACGCGCACTTTTCGCAAATTAACTTCAGCTGATTTTTGTAGAATAGTCAGCATTTCATTTTGACGTTCTACGAACACCGCCACTTCATCTTCCGCCATCGGCTTTCCGTTAAAAGCAAAATTGTAATCCTTTGGCGCTCTGAATTTACGTTTTACGTTGTTGGCATTCCCCAACTTCATCGATTTCCAAGCAGAGCGTCCCAGCGGACTTGAAACAAAAATGTCTTTAGGATCTCTGAACCGCGTTTTGTCGATGCGATTAATCAAATTCTCGTGATAATATTCCGCGTAAGCATTCAAGTGAGCAAAAATCTGATTCAAGGTCCACGTATCCGGATTCGGTCTCCAGTTTTTTTGATTCACACTAAGCTTGCTTAATGATTTTGAGGCTTTATTGATGAGCTCCTGAGTCAGTTGCGATAATTCACTTAGGAGGACTTTTGATTGCACGCTTTTCATATTTTTCTATTATCAAACACGAATTCTATCGAAATTAAAGATAACCAAAAATCCAGAAGTAATCGTCAGTTTTCTTTATCGTCTTCAAATATAGAACCTGATTCAAAGAAATCAAATGATTTTGCGGGAAAACTTTGGGATTTTATGGGAATTAGATTCTGAATCACTTGAACTCTGATGGAAGATGAGGGGGATTATGTTTATTATGAATGATAATCGGGTGTATGTATTGCGCCCCTTCAGGGCTTGCGTTAGTGTGTGTTTTTGTGCGATGGGCTTTGCCCATCGTTGGTGTATTGCGCCCTTTCAGGGCTTGTGTTTATACGTGTTTTTATGTGATGGGTGTTACCTATCGTTAGTGTATTGCGCCCCTTCAGGGCTTGCGTTAGTGTGTGTTTTTATGCGATGAGAGTTGCCCAACGTTAGTGTATTTCGCCCTTTTAGGGCTTGTGTTTATACGTGTTTTTATGCGATGGGCGTTGCTATTTGTTGGTGTATTGCACTCTTTCAGGGTTTATGTTTTATCTCATTAATGAATTCTTTCAGAGCTGCTTGTTTTTCTTATAGCCCTGAAGGGGCGTAATATATTAACATAGGGTGCAACCCTATGTTTTTAGATAGCCAAAGTAACCCAAGCCCTGAAGGGGCGTAATACTTACTCCCAAACATATCGCTCATCAAACTCAACCTTATACTTCTCTAAGAATGCTCTATACTCCTCTTGGAATGATTTTTTTGAATGGTGCTCCCTTTGATTTGCTATATACTTCACGACTACATCAACTTCTGAAGGATTAACAGAGAAAGCTCCATAACCATCTTGCCAATAAAAGTTTCTATACTTATTCCCATTGGTTTTTACCCATTTGGAAGAATGTGCTTTAAGTTCGGCCACTAATTTCATTAATGCTATTTTTTTTGATAATACACAAAGGATGTGAATGTGGTCGGTATATCCTCCAACTTTGACTGCATGGCAGTCGAGCTTATTACAGATGCCACCAAGATAACTGTGAAGTTCAGATTCTAATTGTTGATCTATTAAAGGTTCACGGTGTTTTGTACTAAACACGATGTGAAGATAATTTTTCACGAGAGATTGTCCCATTGTCCCAAGTTTATATTGCGCCCGTCAGTTGACGGGCTTGCGTTTGTAGTGTGTGTTCATGCGATGGGCGTTGCCCATCGTTAATGTATTACGCCCCTTCAGGGCTTGATTAATTTCAAATTTAGCAAAAAAAGTATTAAAGATTGAGAATGTAAAAGTGTACTTCTATATTCCTTCCTTTTTCTATGCTGTCTATACAAAACAGGTCAAATAACTATTAGCCCTGAAGGGGCGACATACACTAACATTGGGTGTAGCCCAATGTTATGCCTATATCAAGCTTCTAAGCCCTGAAGGGGCGTAATAGTTTACCCCAATTCTATCGCTCATCATCCTAACTATGGATTTTACGTGAATTACTACGATGGACAAATTGAGATTGAGGATTTTTCTCCAATCAACCGATTTTCGTTACTTTCGCATACATTTTAATTTAATCATCAATGAAAGAAGGAAAGCGACCATTAATTCTAGTGACAAATGATGACGGCATCACAGCTAAAGGAATTCGTTCGTTGGTTGAGGCGGTGAGTCCTTTTGGTGATATATTGGTTGTCGCTCCAGACAAGCCTCAGTCGGGAATGGGGCATGCGATTTCCGTTCACGATCCGTTGCGATTAAAGAAATCGACTGAATTTAATGGAATTGAAGCCTATACCTGCTCGGGAACTCCTGTTGACTGTGTGAAATTGGCGATATATGAGATACTGAAAGACCGCAAGCCTGATTTGTTGGTTTCGGGAATTAATCACGGAGATAATAGTTCGACAAATGTGTTGTATTCAGGAACGATGTCCGCAGCGGTTGAAGGCGCGTTGGAGAATATTCCAGCAGCTGGATTTTCACTTCAGGATTATGCATCTGATGCGGATTTTACTGCGAGTCAATATGTAGTGGAGCAAGTAGTTAAAAAATGTTTGGAAGGTGGTTTTCCTCCGCATGTGTGTTTGAACGTCAATATTCCAAAGTTGAGTTTAAGCGAACTAAAAGGAATGAAAATCTGTCGTCAAGCACGTGCGTTTTGGCGCGATTCATTCGACAAACGACTGGATCAATTTGGCAATCCGTACTATTGGTTGACGGGAGAGTTTGAGAATTTTGATGGAGGAGAAGATACCGATATTTTTGCGTCGGAGAATGGGTACGCATCCATTGTCCCTACACAATTTGATATGACGGCTTATCATGTAATGTCTGACTTTAATACTTGGAAATTGTGATGCAATATAAAAATTCTAAAAATGGCGGAATAGGTTGGGGACTGCTAATCGGATTAGTTTCTCCTTGGATAATAATGCCCCTATTCATTTTCTTATTTGCTCAAATTGAGAACATAAGTTTTGATCGTTTGTGGTACAATTTTTTTAACATCAACAAAACGATGAGCAGAATTTTATCGCTTTGTATGATAGGCAACTTGATTTGGTTTTACATTTTCTTAAATAAAGAACGCTACGGCATTGGTAAAGGAGTAATTCTAGGCACCTTGATTTACTTCCCCCTCTTTATTTATCTCATTTATTTCTAATGAAATTATACGTCATAGCGGGAGAGGCTTCCGGTGATTTACACGGGAGTAATTTAATGAAGGCCTTAAAGAACGAGCGTCCTGAGGTAGAGTTTCGATTTTGGGGTGGAGATAAGATGAAAGCTGTAGCGGGAGAACCTGTGAAGCACATTAAAGAACTCGCCTTTATGGGGTTTATCGAAGTGATCATGAACCTGCGCACGATTTTGGGAAACATAAAGTTGTGCAAAAAAGACATTGAAGCATACCAACCCGATGCCATCATTCTGATAGATTACCCCGGTTTTAATTTGCGTATTGCAGAATGGGCAAAAGAGCGTGGCATTAAAGTGCTTTACTACATTTCACCACAAATTTGGGCGTGGAAGCAAGGACGTGTGCACAAAATCAAGAAAGTGGTGGACAAGATGTATTGCATCCTGCCTTTTGAGAAAGAATTCTACGCAAAGTTTGATGTAGAAGTCGATTTTGTCGGCCATCCATTGATTGACGCCATAGAAGATTTTAGAGGAAATGCATTTGACAAAGAAGCTTTTTATGCCGAGGCGAAATTGAGTGAATTGCCCATTATCGCTATTTTACCTGGAAGCAGAAAACAAGAGATTTCGATAAAACTCCCCATTATGTTAGCCGCAGCACAAGGAGTGGATGAAGAATACCAAATTGTAATTGCAGGCGCGCCATCTATCGACAGTTCATTTTACGCACAGTATACCCAAGGCAACGCTAACGTAAAAATTGTGCAGAACAAAACCTATGAGTTGTTATCATCTGCCACTGCCGCAATAGTGACGAGTGGAACGGCGACTTTGGAAACGGCTCTTTTTCGCGTACCTGAAGTGGTGTGTTACAAAGGTTCTTCCATTTCCTATCAAATTGCCAAACGACTGATTAAAGTTCGCTTTATTTCTTTGGTTAACCTCATTATGGATAGAGAATTGGTTAAAGAATTGATTCAGAGTGAGTGTAACGCCAAAAATATTCGCGAAGAATTGAAGCTTATTTTGCCTGGTGGAGCAAAGCGAAAGAAGATGAAAGGCGAGTACACAGAGTTGATAGATAAGTTAGGTGGAGTAGGAGCAAGCAGAGAAACTGCCATTCGTATGTTGAAAACTATTGAAACTCGGTAAGGTTTTTGAGTCAACATCCCGTAAATTTGCATGTTATGCGTTTGTTGGGAACATTTCTTTTTCTATTCACTTTCCTTACACTGTCTGCTCAGACAATGCAGATAGGTGTGTTGCGTCAGGTGAGTTCCAAGAAAGTCTTGTTTTCATACTTTGAAGGAAGTTATATCATCCACGGTGATTCAAAATCCTTCGGCGCAATTTTACCCACTGAATCCGTTTCCATTGAAGTTGCCGCCAACAAAAAAGTGAAGTTGGTAAAGGGTTTAACCGTTTTGGGAGAATTCAACAAGGTTTCCCTTCAAGCCACTGGAAATAATCACGCGATTCGCATCAAAAATCTTTCTCCAGTAGTTAAAGAACGCAAGTACGAAGATAATTTCGAAATCTTCAATTCGGGAACGTCGCTTACAATTGTCAATCACGTGTCGATGACGAACTATCTTTCGGGTGTTGTTGAGTCAGAAGGCGGTGGTGGAAGGCACGAAGAGTATTACAAAGTTCAGGCAATCATGAGTCGCACGTACGCAATGAAGTACTTGAGTCGCCACAGAAAAGACGGTTTTCAACTTTGTGATCAAGTACATTGTCAAGCCTATCATCAGCGTTTGACGTACACCCCTGAAATTAGAAAAGCCGTAAAAGAAACCAACTTTCAAGTGATGAAAGACGAGAACGGCAAATTGGTAGACGGATTCTTTCACGCCAATTGCGGTGGTCAGACGAGTGAACCACATTATGTGTGGAACGAAGCCATTCCGTATTTGACCACGTTCAGAGATACCTTCTGCATCCACACCAAGCAAGCCAAATGGGAAGTTCGCATTCCGAAAATGAGTTGGCAGAAATATCTTGTAGAACATTTCTCTTTCCCCATTCACGATTCGACTTACCTCGAAAAGCTTTTCCACTTCCAACAACCGGAACGTTTGGCTTTTTACAACGGTTCAGAACTTGGGATTCCACTACGTGACTTACGCGCAAAATTTAACCTCAAGTCGACCTTCTTTGACTGTCATTTAGAAGGCGATGAAGTAGTGCTCAACGGTCGAGGTTTCGGCCACGGCGTAGGTCTTTGTCAAGAAGGCGCCATGCGGATGGCGAAGGCTGGGTATAGTTCGTTGCAAATCCTCAAGTTCTACTTTCCCGGAGTGACCATCAAAATGAAAAACGACACCGAGTATTTTGAGCAGCCTGAGAAATCGCCGTTTGATTTTTAGGGTTTGATGACTCAAGACTCAAGACTCAAGACAAAAGACTTTATTCTTGGGTGAGAGGAATGATATCTTCTTATGGGGATTGTATAGCTATGGGAAATTCATTGGATGTTTTGATTCACATTGATAATTGTCCTTCGAAGCTGTTTTTGTCATGGTTTTTGGGTCAAAAACGCACGCCAAAAACTAACGTTGTTGTTCTTTTGCGGCGGATTGACATCCGCCGTTATAATCATGTCACTCGCCGACAATTCATCGGGACAGGCCCGTTGGGGTTATTGCGATGTCGCCCCTCTGGGGTTATTATGATGTCACCCCTCTGGGGTTATTAATGGTCACTTTACACAGCTATATTTGTAATCAACTAAGCCCCGTCGGGGCGATATCATAATAGAATAAAGACCACACCCAACCAAGCTCCGTAGGAGCGATATATTAATTACACCCGATCGTGTTTTGTTACGTGATTTATCCCACCCTGATAGAATCAAGAGCATATAATTGTAACAAACATCACTACATTCAATAATTCAACCAATTTACATAGATTTTCAAATAAGTCATTGTAAATTTACCACATGAAAATAGCCATCACATTAATGTTCTTCGCGATTGTCAGTTTGGGGATAGTTCTCTTCTACCAGCAGGGGCAAATGAACCAATTAGAAGAAGAGTATCGAGAAGAAAAGATCCTTTTCGACGCACGATTTGGCGAAATAGTACGTTTGAATGACGAAATTGGGGAGTACAAAGACAGTTGTTACATCTACCGCAAAGAGATTAAAGAGTTAAGCGAATAATTTAAAAGTGGATAAACTTTCATATAACACAAGTTACGCTTGTATTCGCAGAAATGGATAGCGTGGTGTTTTTTAACACATAGACACATAGAATAAGCTCTATTGTGTCTATGTGTTAAAAAAAAACTGAGATGTAACTAGCTTTCTGAGATGCGACTATTAACCAAAGCGATTAGCATTATTTAGGGATACGTCCCTATACATTGAACATTTCCATCTATTCACTTTGAATTAATTGTCTCTTTTTTCAAACGTTTCATTCTTTTTTGCCTTTACTCTACGTATAATCAGCACAATTAGTGCGATAACAACGAAGATAGCGCCAAAGAAATAGGCTGTGCCTACAAAAGCTACTACTGCGGACATCATGATATCAAGCGAACTTAACAGCAGTACCATAAGCCAAAATTTCCGACGCACCTTGCGTGATTACTGAAGTTGCAAATCGGACATTCACGATACCGTGAGCGCCAAGTTTCTCTGCATCTTTTATCATGCGCTCCATCGCTTGTTCGCGCGATTCGCCCTGTAGTTTGGTGTACTCATCAATTTCACCACCGACTAAATTTTTCAATCCAGCGAAAATATCACGCCCTACATTACGAGCGCGAACTGTGCTACCGCGAGCAATTCCCAATGCTTCAACGATTTCCTTACCTGGAACCGTTTCTGTTGTTACGATAATCATACGTTTTTTATTAATCTGTTTTTCTAAAAATAAGTGTTGTTTCTGAACCGGTCAACACAAGCCGATTATTTTTCACTTGATAGTGGAATTCTTTTTCACCAAAGAGTTGCACAAGGCTATTCTCTTCACTTGTTTCTGTGCATTCGAAATTAGGTGCTTGTCGAATTGAAGTAAATAATTTTTGTTCTGCAATGTCATATCCGCCCACAAATTTGCGACAGGCAAAGGTTCCATAAAATGAATTTCCCTGAAGATTTAATTCGAGTAGCGTAAGTTTCTTACTATTTAAAAACTCAGATGAAGCCACACCATTTACTTCTTCAATAACCCAAAGTCCGTGTAGACCTGTGCCATTGTGGTAAATTCCGCATCCTTTATGTGTTAGTATAACCCTACCATCTGCAGTTTTGAGTTCAATAAATGTTTTTCTTTTCTTCTCATTGTTGTCGCAACCTTCTTCAAAAATATGCACAGTGAGAATTTTATCATCCTTCGTATTTACCACATATTTTATCCCTTGCCCCATTTCTGAGGTTGTCATTTCCGGCAATTTTTCTTTTACGTCATAACCGCCAGTTGAAGTAACACCTCTATAAGTTATGGCTCCATTAAAGTCAATTTCCAACATAAAAGTATTATTCTTATCGAAATCAGAAAAATATCTCGTAGCTGGTTTCATTGGGCGCGATGAAGAAGTATTTGTTGTCATAGTTGGTTCTTCATTTTGCACATTGTTTTCTACCTGTTTCGTTTTTCCGCAACTAACAAGTAGAAGAAGAGCTGTTGTAAGTGTTATTGTATATTTCATCATTTTTGTTTTCAGACTACAAGATTCAAGACGTTCTAACTACTTTCAAGTCTTTTGTCTAGCATCTAATAGTATTTTTGTCTTTAATAGAGACATCCAACATAGTGCCAAATATGTTCTGTGTGTGAATATACTAAATTTATTATCGTCAAATAGGGTTAATTGTGAAATTCATATAATTGATTGGAAGGTCATTACTTTTCTTTTTATCTTTATCTAAATAACAAATATAAATGCGAACTATCTTATTCTCAACATTACTCATATTGAGTAGTAATTTTATTGCTAG
>CAYUQU010000016.1:0-54402 GCA_964447015.1 uncultured Flavobacteriales bacterium | reverse complement strand
TCTGCAGTTCTTCTGTCTGGGTTAGGGTCTAGATAAATGTGATCAAAATAATTTATGTTGAACCCAGCAAACCAATATTTTGGTGAGTTATACTTAAGACCTAGCGCAGCTGCTGTTTGAGGCATACCACCCATGCGGTAATTCTTTAAGTATACTGTGCGTCCTTCGTCAATTAATTCCGAATCATTATCTCTCGATAATGTTGCAGTAGGGCGTGAATTGTAAATGCTTTCTCCGTGAGCAAAGACACCTGTTAGTGTGAATGTAGAAGTCATGTTCCACTCAATTCCCAATTCAAGTCCTGTATGACGATTGTCTACACCAGTCATTGAATAGTTTACTAAGGCATTGAATTCATCATGGTAAAAACTTCTCATCCAAACTTGGTCTTTTACTTCAGTATAATAGAATGTCAATCTAGCCTTCAATTTTGTGTATCTCAAATGATAATTGATATCTGTAGAGACGATTTTTTCGTTTGTAAGGTTGGCTATTACTTCGTTTCTAGTACGAGGAGAGATGTAAGCGTTTTGCATTTGAGGAGCGCGAGTCATATAACCTCCGTTTGCAGAGATATATTGGCGTCCTGAGATCTTATAGGTAACTCCACCTTTCACTCCAAAATTGTTAAAACGTTGCTTTTCTGAGTCACCCTCAGAATCGTTTGGAAATCTACCATTTCGCATATTTCCAGTTCTCCAGAATGTTGTATGTGAATAATTAGCAGAAGCATATCCTTCAATCTTCCCAAAATCATGTTCAACTTGTGCAAACAAGTCGTGTTTCTGCACATTATTATCATAATCATAACCAAATCGATCACCTTCTTTTACTAATCGATTTGGGTTGTCGATATCATTCTGAGCCGCATCTGGGTCATCAAGGTCTCTTTCGGCAAACTGATCTATATCAACCCAAAAATCACCACCTAATAAGTCTTTAACTTGTCGGTAGTTCTTACTTCTATAATAATTTGTAGTAAATCCTGCGTTGAAAAATGTCTTATTATTAAATACTTTTTCAAAAACTGTATTTAAACCATATTGAACATGATCATTTCGGGCTTCTTCAAGAATGTATTTAGAACGCATTCCAGTTACACTATTACCTGCAATTCCATCAGCATCTTCTACTGTGTAAAGATTTTTGTAATTTGCATTATACATTGCGTCCCAATCGAGTTGTCGGTAGCTCTCATCATTCATCCAACTGTTCGTGACCTGGTTGAATAAATCAGAACCAGATTCTTGAAAACTTGGTAAGTATCTATAATAATCAGGTCTTGGGTCTCTAGCTTCATGCCAGTTCAATCTTGTTATTCCTCCACGACCACCAGAAATGTATGCAGTCGTATTTAATTTTGTTGTTTTATTTATATCGTAATAATGTGATAACATTCCAGTAGGTTTATGCGTGTTTCTCACACGTGCATTTCGCTTTTCACCATTTTGATATCCCCAGTTTGGGTTATAGTAATTTGAGCCAGATAATTCATACGCTTCATCCACTACCAACGATTGTAGTCCTTGTTGTGCTGGTGCTCCGAAGCCAACTAAACTCAACGTATGCTTATCATTAATTTTCTTTTCGATAGCCAAATAATAAGCCCATGCGTCAAACGTTGTTCCCTCAATATATCCTTCTTGGGCCCAACGACGTGAAGCAGAAGCTGCAACTGCCCATCCATTTTTCATCATTCCCGTACTATGAGAAAGCATAATGCGATGATGATAAGCGCGATTCGTTCCTGCGTAAGACACCTTAGTTCCTTTGCGCATATTTGATGCTCTAGCGGTAATGCTACTAAAACCACCTATACCTGTAAATAATTCTCGAGAAGGAGTTAATCCATTCTGAACGTCCATATAGCGCGTGACATCATTTAAACCTCCCCAGCCGGCCCAAATGGCACGTCCAGATTCCATGTCGTTCATTCTAATTCCATTAATAAGGACTGTTGTATTCATTCCGTCATAACCTCTAACGCGAAATCGAGCAGGACCAAAGCTGAAACCAGCGGTAGCCGTAAAAATATCTCTTGAAGATTGAAGTAGGCCAGCGATGTCTTGTGAGCCCATGTCAGAGTCACCATCATCATCACCTAAATTGAAAACAGGTGTTCTCGTTTCGTCAATTCGTGCAGTAGAATCCTTCTGAATCGTTAATGTATCAGGTTCTTCTTGTGAGAAACCTTGTAGTGAAACCAATGACAACAGCAACGTTAAAATTGAGTAATAGTATATTTTATTCATTCTCTCGTTTCAATATTTTGTGACAAATTTAACAGGTTCATGTGAGATAAATTAAGAAAATATGTAATTTAACTATTTGATAATGTCAATAACTCTTTGAAAGCGGTATCTTCGCAACATAAAAGAGTCGTTATATTATGAAAAAACAACCGTTGTATTACGTTCAGAAAAACACCCTACTTATATTAGTATGCTTGCTGTTTGGGGGAGTGAATTATTCACTTTCGCAAGACAAGAATAAGGATTATTATGTTGCTTGTGTGGGGTTTTATAATGTTGAAAACTTATTTGATACTTTAGATACGGAAGGTGTAAATGACCTTGACTTTACTCCAAGTGGAAAGAATGTATGGAATTCACAGCGATACTACGAAAAACTAGATCGTTTATCAGAGGTTATTTCAATATTAGGTACAGACAAGACTGAGGATGGAGTAGCAGTTTTGGGATTGTCGGAAATTGAAAATAAAAGTGTAATAGAAGACCTTATATCAACAGAAAGACTAAAGAGTAGGAAATATGAAATTGTACACTATGATTCTCCTGACAAGAGGGGGATTGACGTAGGACTGATTTATCAACCAAAATATTTTAAAGTTGAGAGTAGTGCGAGTTATACCTTAAAGATTGAAGGAAATGATAATTTTTATTCACGTGATCAATTACTCGTTTCTGGTGACTTTCAAGGAGAACGGATGCATTTCATTGTGTGTCACTGGCCTTCAAGAAGGGGTGGAGAAAAGAAAAGTTCACCTCTTAGAGAAGCAGCGGGAGATTTGGCAAGACATATTATGGACTCTATCATGGTAGCAGAAGGGGCTTCAGCAAAAATTATATTGATGGGAGATTTAAATGATGATCCTACAAGTAAGAGTTTGGTAAACAATCTAAATGCATCTGGAAATAAAGATAAACTAGCTGAAGATCAATTTTTCAATGCTACTTTAGAACATTTCAAAAAAGGCATTGGTACGCTTGCTTGGCGAGATACATGGAATTTATTTGACCAAATCATTCTCACTCAATCATTTTTAAATTCAGATTTTTCAGGATATAACTTCTACAAATTCGTGGTGTTTAACAAACCATTTTTGATGCAACCTTCTGGACGATTTAAAGGATATCCTTACCGAAGTTATGCAGGCGGACAATATCTAGGTGGCTACAGCGACCACTTTCCAGTTTACACTATACTACTAAAAGAAAAGAAATAGAATTATGAGGTATATTAAATTGACGTTTTGTTTAATGTTATGTGGTTTTAGCTTTAATTCCCATTCACAGATAATTAGTAGTGACGTAGAAGTTTCGCAAATTTCTCAAACGGGTTTCTTTATTAATTGGGAGAATAGTGTTTCAGCCAATTCATTTATCAGATATGGAAATACGCCAAATTTAGAGTTGGGTACAATTTCAGGTGGAACTACAACAAGTCCGTCAATTGAAGTTACTGGTGGGTTACCGGCACAGTTGTTTTACGTTCAGGCAGTAGCAGATGACGGTTCTTCAATTAATGAAACAGATACCTTGGTTTTTATCACTGCATCAGCCTCTTCGGGTGAGATTACTGTATATTTTAACCGACCTGTGAATAATAATTACGCGAATTCTGGAACGAATTTGGCAGTTCAATTACCTCAACTTATTGATGACACGCTGATACAATATTTAGGGAGAGCTCAAGAAACAATTGATGTGGCGATTTACAATGTGGCAGCTCCAACTAGTGGGATATCTGATATTGTGGGGGCATTAAACCAAGCACACCTCAATGGAGTTAGAGTCCGTGTTATTTATAACGAAGACACTGGCAACACAGGATTGACCAATTTAAATGCAGCAATTGAACGCTTAGAAAGTCCAGTTCCTCAATGGCCTGACGGACATGGGATTATGCACAATAAATTTGTGATTATGGATGCAGAGTCAAGTAACCCAGACTTGCCGTTGGTGTGGACAGGTTCAACAAATTGGACTTCACAACAAATTAATACAGATGCGAATAATGTGATTATTATTCAGGATCAAGCTTTGGCTAGAACGTATCAACTGGAGTTTGAAGAAATGTGGGGCGGGAGTGGAGATGCACCAAATCTAACTAACTCAAGGTTCGGCCCGTTCAAAAAAGACAATACACCACATGTCCTTTCGATAAATGGTAAACGAGTTGAATGTTTCTTTAGTCCGACAGATGGTGTAAATGATCGCATTATTCAGGCTGTGAATGAATCTGAAAATGAATTGGTTGTAAATACTATGTTAATCACTCGATCTGACATTACCAACGCGATTAACTTTAAACATTATTCAGGTACTGATGTAGGTGTGTTGGTAAATCATGAAAATGAAACAAGTCAATTTGCTGCGCTTGAAATCGCTTTGCAAGGTCACTTAGCTGATTACTCTACAACAACAGGTGTTTTGCATCATAAGTTAATGATGTCGGGGGTATTAACAGGAGTAGACCCTTATGTACTTACTGGGTCACATAATTGGAGTTCATCGGCAGAAGATAGAAATGATGAAAATACATTGATTGTATATGATGCTGATGTAGTAAATCAATACTACCAAGAGTTTATGGAACGATATGAGCCGATTGTTACACCTTTAGCATTTGATGATTTTTCTTACGCAGTTGCAAATGAATCTATGCCTGTTGATGTTACTTTGAATGACGAAGCTTTTTTTACTGCGGATTTGTTTGTGGAAATTGTAACTGCACCTGAGAATGGAACGGCAATCGTGTCTGGATCTACTGTTGTTGAATATACAGCAGATGAAGCTTATGTTGGATTAGATTCAATTCAGTATCGAGTTTGCAATGAAGCTTTTCTTGATTTCTGTGATACAGCATGGGTTAGGTACGAAGTGAGTTTATTGTCACTAAATGAACACGAAGCAGGTCGTTTCGATGTTTACCCCAATCCAACTAGTGGAGAATTTACAATCTCAAATAACTTGGGTCTTTCTATTGATAAAATTCAACTGTTCTCGTTATCAGGAAGTCTTTGTGTTGAGCGTGGACTAGATTCTAATGCTCAAACATTCACCATTAATTTGGATGATATGCAGAGCGGAGTATATTTATTGACAATTTATGGGGACGACTCAGTTCATACTAGAAAACTAATTATTGAATAGTATAGAATGCGTGTTTTAGGTTTTATTGGACTTGTGTTTTTCTTTGTTTCAGCTTGCAAAGAAACGGGGAACATTTATGTTTCAAGCCAACTAATTCCGATTACAGATACAATCTCGCCAAAAACAAACATTGATAGTATCATTTCTCCATACAGAACCGCTATGGATGAACAAATGTCAAAAGTTTTAGGATATGCAGCTTGTGATCATCAAAAAGAACGACCTGAAGGGAATTTGGGGAATTTAGTTGCTGACTTGGTTTTCGAGAATGCGCTGATTGATTTTAAAGATTCATCCGGTGTCCGTATAATTACGCTGCTTAATCACGGTGGACTCCGTGCTCCTATAAACAAAGGTGAAATTCAATTGCGAAATGTCTATGAACTGATGCCTTTTGATAATGAAATTGTTTATTTGAAATTGAGAGCTGAGAAATTTTCAGAAATCTATTCGTATTTAAAGGTAAGTGGGGGCGAACCATTCTCTGGTTTTTCTAATGCAGATTCACTTTCAATAATTGATTTTTGGGTAGTTACATCCGATTATCTAGCAGATGGAGGAGATAGAATGAATTTCTTTTTAGAACCTCTTGCTTATCACCGCACAGGTAGATTACTCCGCGATGAGATAATAAATTATATAAGTCAAACAGATACAATTTGCGTATCCAAAGACGGACGTTGGAGATGATAGAGAGAAGAGTATTTATACAGAAAACACTGACGTTTGGAGTGGGGTTATCTCTAGCTCCATCTATTTTGGCTTCCTCATTAGAGGATGCAAGAAAAATTACCATTTTACACACAAACGACACCCATTCTCAAATAGACCCTTTTCCAGAGAGCAATAAAAGATATGGAAATAGAGGAGGAGTGGTGCGTAGAGCAGCACTTATTGAGCAAATAAGACGTGAAGAAGAGAATGTATTGTTACTTGATGCGGGTGATGTATTTCAGGGCACACCTTATTTCAATCAGTTTCATGGTGAACTGGAAATGAAACTCATGCAGCAAATGAAGTACGATGCGATGACCATGGGAAATCACGATTTTGATATTGGTTTGTCTGGTTTTTATAATGCATATTCGAATAACGCTTCTTTTCCTGTTGTATGCTCTAATTATGATTTTAGCAATACCCTTTTAAATAATACGACAGTACCTCATTTAATTATTCGTAAAGGAAGTTTGAAAATCGGAATATTTGGGCTCGGTGTAGAGTTGGATGGGTTAGTAGGGAAGAAAAACTATGAAGAAACACAGTATTTAGACCCCGTAAAATGTGCCAATGAAAAAGCGAACTATTTGCGTCATGATGAAAAATGCGACTTGGTAGTTTGTTTGTCACACCTTGGTTATTCGTATAAATCAAAGAAAGTAAGCGACACATCATTGGCAGAAGCAACGTCGAATATCGACTTAATTATTGGTGGGCATACGCATACCTTTTTGGATGAACCCACAATTCACAAAAACAGTGTAGGACAAAAAGTTATTGTGAATCAAGTTGGTTTCGGTGGAATTAACTTAGGTCGAATTGACTTTTATTTTGCCGATTCAAATCCAAGCAACAAGTCACAACTTCTTCGTATTGGATAAAAAAAGAGGTTCCTTTTGAGAACCTCTTTCAAATCTGAATTAATTTATTTTATTTCTGAATAACTAGTTTCTGTGTGAAAGCTACAGTACCATTCGCAAGTCTTGCATTGAAGATATAAATACCTTCAGATAGACCGCTCACATCGATTGTTGCCACATTATTCATTAGATCGTGTGAAATTACAAGTTGCCCTGTAATGGTTATTATTTCAGCGCTAGCAACATCCGTAGCAGACGTAACAAAACTAACTTCGTTTGTTGCTGGATTAGGATAGATGTGTGCTTCGATATTTTGCATCGTTTCATCTAAACTTGCCGTATTTGCTTCAACCGTAAGATCATTACAAGTCGTTACTTCGTCACAATCACCAGTTACTGTTAAACACACCGTGTATGTACCAGGAGTTCCATAAGTGTGAATGGGGTTTGTAGCCATTGATGTGCTACCATTGCCAAAATCCCAAGAGTAAGACACTCCATTTGTGCTCGTATTTGTGAAAGTGACCATTAAGAAATTCATTGCACTATTGAATCCAGCAGTTACTGTACCTGGATTTGCTAATAAGCTATATGTCTCTTCTGTGGTACATCCATTGGCTGCAGTTGCAGTAACAGTATAGTCGCCATTAGCTAATCCAGTGTACGTTGCGTCTGTTGGTCCAGCAGTCCATTGGTAAGTGATTCCTGAGCCACCAGATGCATTGGCAGTAATAGAACCATCATTAGTGTCATCACAAGTTGGATGAGTTAATGTAGCTGACAGAACTAAGTTTGTGCTGTATGCAAGGTTATACTCCTCAGAAATCATACATCCATCAACGTCAGTTGCTGTGACTTCAAATGCACCTTCATTTAACCCGCTATAAGTTGCGTTTGCTGGTCCAGCAGTCCACTGATAAGTAAATCCAGTACTTCCAGAAGCAACAACCGTAATTTCGCCATCCGCGTTATCTTCACATGAAGGCTGAGTGATTGTTTCATTCAAAGTAAGGACAGTTGTGTAATTTAAGTTATATTGAACAGTCGTATCACAACCAGATCCATCAGTAATTACAAGTGTATAATTCCCTGCATTTAGAGTAGAAACATTGTCAACATCACCTGCACCATTACTCCATGAATATGAATAACCAGGAGTGCCACCCGAAACCACAACAGAAATTGCACCATCTTGAACTTCATTACAAGTTGGTTGAGTTACTGTGCTTACTACATTCATATTACAAAACTCAGTTTGAATAAGCTCAATACAATAATCTTCAACTTCACCTGAAGCAAAAGTACCACATACATCAGGTAATCCTGTAGAACCAAAACCTTGATAAGACATTTGTACTCTCAATCTTGTGCTGCCTGCTGTAGCTGAACCTGGTATAGTTATATTAGAAGAAACAGCTCCAAAACTTCCCGCACCTTGATCAAATACAATTTCATCCATACCAAATACACCATCTTGATTCAAGTCAATCCAAATACGAGTGTATTCTTCTAAATCTTGCCCATCAAATCCTGGAGTCATTGTGAAATTATAAGTTGCACCGATATCCATTGGAATAGATGCTAAATCAGGAGCGCGGTAACCACCATCATCTCCACTTGTAACAAGTGTACCATCCAACTCGAACGATTCGATCCATTCATTTTGATCTCCAAGTAAACCAGTAGCTGAACCACCACCAGATATTTCCGCTAAAAGTCCAGCGCCATCTGCTTGGCTAATCATAATTACAGGAATAGTTACACTTCCAGCATTCGCTCCTGCTCCTAATGTAGCTAATCCCGTCCCTGTATTGTTTATGATTACCAAGGCTGTTGCACCAGCATTTTGAGCATTAAAAGCTTTAGTAGAGAAATCACAAGTTCCTCTTACCGCAACCGCAATATTTCCATTAATCTGTGCACCATTTACAAGAGCATTACAACCTTCTTCAGAAGCAGCGGTTCCATCATCAACTAGCACGAGATTTCCATAAGCATATCCATCATCAATGGCTCCACCCCAATTGTTCGTTAATGTCAAATTTGTGATTTCACCGTCTATACTTGCAGGTGAGTGAATTGTAAATGTAGTCTCTGGATCTGTAGTACCAGTTTCACAATAAGTCAAATCAATACAATTACCACATCCAGAAGTATTGAAAGTTAATATTGCCGATGGCGCACTAGTTTCACTTGGGCACTCAACCAACATATAATATTCATAAGTAGCACATGCATTTAAAGAAGTAGCGTTAATACTTAATCCAGTTGATGAAAACTCAATCCAATCAGTTTCCCCCAATTCTCTTACAAATAAGAAATAAGTATCCACATCTACATTTTCATCATAACTAAAGGTAGCCGAGTTGTCAGTAATGTTCGAAATAGTAGGGTTTAACGGTGGAGTACACGAGCTACAGGTTTCTTCCATTAACAAATCCATTGAATTCTTAGCATTCAAACGTCCACCAGCAACAAATGAATTTGTCATGTTAGCTTTTGGGTCAACACCATCCATTAGAGCATTAAAAATCAAATCAGACCCAGCTTGAGGGTCTGCGAGGACGATACTCATGAAATTTGGACACGGAATAGCATAAAGAAGTGCAATTACACCAGCTGTTAATGGACTAGCGAAAGATGTTCCCGTTGTCGTTGTATATGCATTACCATCTTGTGTTGTACGTACGTTAATTCCAGGAGCAGGGAAATTAATAGTTGTCAATCCATACCCACCCGCGTAGTTATCATTGTGGTCAGAACGTCCAACACCAATCATGTAATCCGAAGGGCACGCTGTTGGCATATCACCCGATACGTCAACATTTAAGTTACTATTTGTTGTGGCTCCACAATTCACAATTCCATATTTACCAAGAGTGTCATAGAATTGACACCAAATAGGGTAGTTATCTGGATTGGCATTGTCAATACCCCAAGATGCGTTAGTTGAAACAACAAAAGCACCTTCAGTACCATTAGATTCATTATACAATTTTCTAAGTGATAAAGGATAGTTATAAGCCGAAACAACGGATGCTTCTGACATATTGTATCCCATCACATTCATCATTTTTACATTCCAATTGGCACCAACTACTCCAAGAGTATTATCTCCTCGTGCACCAATCATCCCAGCTACATTTGTACCATGTCCACCACCAGTTAAATTCCCAGTATTATTTCCAACATTCCACCCGTAGATATCATCTACATATCCATTTCCGTCGTCATCAATACCGTTACCAGGAATTTCATTCGGGTTTGTCCATCTATTTTGAACAAGATCATTGTGACTAAAATCGACTCCTTCTAGAATACAAACGACAATATCATGTCCAAGTGCATTTTGACCACCAGTTGTGATGTCCCATGCTTCGTCGATATCAGTGTCTGCATCTACCGTTCCTCCTGTTTGTCCAGTATTTAAATGATGCCATTGTTGACCGAATTGAGGGTCATCTGGCACAGTTGATCTCATTTCAATAACGTGATTATTCTGAACCAACGTTATTCCATCTAATCGATTGACCATATTCAATGCATCCATTTGCGCAATAGAATAAGGATTAAATTCAACTAACCAAGCTCGCATGTGAGAAGCAAGTAATTGGTCAACTTTAAATTCGTACTGAGCAGGTAAAGTGCGAAGTAGTTTTTCTAAATCAACATTTTCTGCTGTTTGAACTATGATATTTCCAGGAATAAACGGCTCCTGATCTGGAGTTCGCATCTGACCCAATGCAGTTTGTAAACTGCAGAATAGAATAAGAGAAATTGAAAACAATTTCAAGTACGTAGTTTTTAACATGTTTTATTAATTTTTTGGATTGTCGTAAATTTAACACTTTTTTAAGTGAATCCCAAAGATGTATTCCCATTAGCTAGATAAAATAGTACAAACGGTTCTAGTATATGATAAACGAGAAAGGAAGAAATTAAGACTTAAAAGTAATTAAACCCCCTATTTTAAAACTATTTTGCGTGTAAATAGAATTTCATCTCGTTCATCGATGAACTGAAATAAGTAAATACCACTATCAGAATTTAGCAGTGAAATTGAATTAATTTTCACTAAAGAAGTTTTATGTGTTAAAATGTGTTGTCCAAATGCGTTATACACCTGAACTTTCTTTATTTGATTAGTTGAATTCTCAAAATGAACTATTCTTTCTGCTCCAACAGGGTTAGGGAAAACGCGTGTATCATTGACAGAAATTGTTTCAATTGGTTTTGCATGATTTACTCTAAATGAGATTGTATCAAGTTGTGTATAAGCTTCGTCAAAAATTCGAATTTGAATTTCACCAACACCTTCGGAAGTATTCCATACAGCTAACTTCATAAATCCAAACGATTCAGGTACTATAGGTTCCATGTAAGCACTTGAAGGAACGGTATTGTAACATATTCGATTATCGCACAACGAATATCCCCAAGAAGAAGGAACGGTATTCGAAATTATTTCCCAGCCCAGCCAAATTTCCTCATCACTAATATTGTCTATATAAAATTCACGAGTTTGTTCTTCGCCTTTGCTTATAGAAATTTCAATCTGAGCATTTGGTGAAATATCAAACAATTGCCCAAAAGTGAATGGGGTGCAAATTGAAAAAAAGATATAAAGTATAAATATCCTCATACAAACTAAATATACAAAAATCTTACCAAAAAAGCAAGAAGAGAATCAATATGTTTATTTAATATATTTGCAATCATGAAGCGGATAAAAGAACTTTACAACAAATATTTCCCGTATTTTGTCGATGTGTGGCAGTATCTTGTTATTATTTTGATTTTTATTATTGCTTTGATATTTTTCCTTTAGTTAGGTGGTTTTGTTGGAATTCAGTAACTTTATAAGGTTTTCAAACCATCGAATATAAACATTAATGCTCAAGATGAATAAGTTAATACTCCTTTTTACATTTCTAGTCTCCACTGTTTTTTATTCAAATGCTCAATTAAATATTTCACAAGTGGGACATGTGAATTACCAATCGTTGCATAATACTAGGTTAAATGATGTGTGGGCTTATGTGGATGAAACAGGGATTGAATATGCATTGGTAGGTGCGCGGGGTGGAGTTTCTGTAGTTTCATTAGAGAATCCAGCGAGTCCTCAAGAAGTTTATTGGAGACCTAGTAATTTTTCTGTTTGGAGAGATTTGAAAACGTATGGAGATTACGCATACATAACAACAGAAGCAGAGGCTGGAATGTTGATTATTGATTTAAGTCCGCTTCCTTTGGGTGAAATAACATCTTTCACATATTATCAGGGTGAATTAGGGCAAACTTGGCAATCAGCTCACAATCTATACATTGACGAGGACGGCTACGCATATATTTTTGGTGCAAATAGAGGGAATGGTGGTGTGATCATTTTGGATGTGGCTACAGACCCAATGAATCCTATAGAAATTGGTGTGTTTGATGATTGGTATGTACATGATGGGTTTGCTCGAGATGGATTACTTTATTTAGCACATATCTTTGATGGGTTTATTTCTATTGTAGATATAGCGGATAGGGCGAATCCAGTTTTGTTAGGCACGGCTAATACACCTTCAAATTTTGCGCACAATATTTGGCCTAGTGATGATGGTCAATTTGTTTTCACTACTGACGAGGTATCCGATGCATATATCACTGCTTTTGACGTGTCAGATCCAGCTAATATTTTTGAAGTAGATAGAATTCAATCAAGTCCTGGGTTGGGGATAGTACCTCATAATACACATATCTACCAAAACTGGGCAGTAACAAGTTATTATACTGATGGAATAACTATTCATGATATTTCACGACCTCATAATATGGTAGAAGTGGGTAATTTTGATACTTCTCCATTGCAAAGTGTTTTCACAGAGGGTTGTTGGGGAGCTTATCCATTTTTACCTTCAGGGTTGATTTTAGCCACAGATATGGAAGAGGGTTTATTTATTCTTCAACCAGACTATAAGCTTGGAGCATATCTTGAAGGACATGTGACTGATGCACAAACTACAAATGATTTGCAAGGTGTCAATGTAAGAATTGTAGGTCACAATCAAAATGTATTATCAGATCTAAGTGGGGATTATGCTACTGGTATTGGCAGTGCGGGTGAATTTGATGTAGAATTTTCTAAAGTTGCTTATTATCCTCAAACCTTAACAGTTAATCTTCAAGAAGGTATTGTTGAAATTTTGGACGTGCAACTCGATCCGATTCCACCTTTTAACTTTACTGTTAATGTAGAAGATGCGGTAACGGGAAATCCGATTGTAGGAGCCAATATTTCACTCAGTGTGCCTTTGATTGAACACGAATTAATGACAAATGGATTGGGTGAAGGAAATGCATCGCTATATTATGCTGAAGTATATGAGGTTATTGTTGGCAAATGGGGATATCGATCTCACTGTGAAGACTTGTTTATCGATGAAAATACAGGTCAAATAACGGTATTACTTACAGAGGGGTATTACGATGATTTTTCATTTGACTTTGGGTGGTCTACAACTTCAAATGCTGAAGCAGGTGAGTGGGTGCGCGACATTCCTAATCCCACAGACGGATTCTCTAACCCAGGTTCTGATGTTTCACTTGATTGTGGTAAAAAGGCTTATGTTACGGGCAACGAAGGGTTTGATCCGAATTTAGATAATGTGACTAATGGAACAGTGGTCCTTATTTCTCCAGTTTTTAATCTTACTGGAATGTCTGACCCTCACGTGAATTATTGGACGTATTTTTATAATGAACACGGCCCTTTTGATCCTGATGATACGTTGAGAATTATGTTGAGTAATGGCTTTGTGACTACTCAAGTCGATTATGAAGCGGCTCCTGAGTCGGTAATGAGAGAGTGGATTCCGAAATCCATTCGTGTACTCGATTATATGGCTCCAACAGCCAATATGCAATTGTTTATTTCGATCAGTGACTTTGAAGAAACAGTTAATATTACTGAAGCTGGATTTGATTATTTTTCTGTTACAAATTCTAATGTATTGGACATTGAAGAAGAAGTGCTTCATTCTATTAATCTTTACCCTAATCCAACTAGTGGAATGTTAAATATAGTGCACAGTAATACAGATGAAATTTCAAGTATCGAAGTACTCGATTTACAAGGAAAAATTGTTCAAACACAAAACCATAAATTCAACCAAATTGATCTATCAAGAGTTGATGTTGGAGTTTATTTTATTAAAATATATTCTACTTCAAATCAAGTGATTACATATAGAATAGTGAAGCAATAGTTTAAATGTATTAATGCTATTTCTTATAGCGATAATGGCCAATTATTTTGAACTTAAATAAACAATCCTCAAGCACTTGTCCAGCTCCGATATTGTGGACTATCATGTAGCGAGTTTTGTCTCTATTTTTGACATTTGAAACGATTCCTATATGCGTAATTGCACCACCTAAATTCCAGCAAACAATATCACCAGGTTGATAATCTTTCGGGTTTTGTGTGATTGATAATTTCGCTCCTTTTCTCGTGAAAAAAGTCATCAGATTTGGTACGCGTCTATGATCAATATTTGAATCCGTCTTTGAAAGTCCCCAGTTTTTTGGGTAAAGAGAAAAGTTTTTCTTCATGTCCTCATGAACTTCTTTTTGTAAATCAATATTGAGTTTTCGGTATGCACGAATGACAACATCAGTGCATACACCTTTATTTGCAGGCACATCACCGTTTGGGTAGGGAATGCTGAAATAACTTGGGTCGTATACTACTTTATCACGAGTCAATTCCAACGCACGTTCTGCAAGTTTTGGGTAGAAGTTATCCTGTGCAATCGAGATGCTACTACCAATAAATAAGGTGAAGAAAATAATAGTGAATAATGATTTCATAGAGATTGAATTAAATTATCATAAACTCGTTTTTAAAATTACAAATTGAGGGCAAAAATCAAACCGTTTTTTCGAATTTTGGTTATGCTGTTTTTCTAAAAGCGTCGTCAATTCGTTGGATAGGTTTCAAATATTGACGTATGAGTGTCCATTTTTCTGGATAATTTTCTAGTAGCACAGAAATTTTAGTTGCGTTTTTTTTCGCCGCGTCTGTTAAAGCAGGTGGAGTGATATGCAGTTTTGAGGCAATATTTTTTCCGTTCACAGGAATTTGATTACGTGTCAACTCTTGCGCAGCTTCTTCGTAACGATTTAAAAGCAACATGGTCTTGTCGTATTTTTCGCTTACAAACGAGTTGTTCTGAATGCTAGATTGAACTTCAATGAAATGAGGAGAAATACGTACTGTTTCTACATTTGGCTGAGCAATCATCTCTAGGTTCAGCGCATGAAGTAGCGTAGATTTTAAATTTTGCTCTGACAATTTCAGATTCTTCAATAACGCAACAGTTTCAGGCAGAATTTCTAGTCGAGCATGCTCTTCTACTAAAATTTGTGCAAGTACAAATTCTAAAGAAGCAGTAAAATCCCGTTCTATATTCTCTTTTAAATGTGCAAGTTCATTTTTTACACGCTCCAATTCACTTTGCATGCTCTTCATTCCAGAACTAAAAGCCTGCAACAGTTTGTTTTCTTCAACAATTCTCTCGTATTCACTAGAGAAAACGCTATACAGAACTGCACCGACATTTTCTTTATCATCGGTAGTGAGATTGATTGTAGCATTCTTCAACCTAAATGGATTCACATGTTTCGGAAACTCGATTAGCAACACATCCGAAAGTTGATCTAGTGAATTCGGAATAAATAGAGCCAAGAAATGATTCTCCAATTCCTTGTCCATGGTTAGTTGAGAAGCTGAATTAGTAGAATTTTCAGCCGAAAAGAAATGTTCATTCACCCATGCGAATCTCGTTTTACGCTGTCTCAACTTTAGAAAATGAACCGATTGAAGATCAGACATTGTAACACGCACGTGTGTTTCACCATCAAAATAGTGGGTACGGTTTGACTTGTTGTAGATTGCTTGAGTTGTAACCGCACCTGGAATCCACTTCTTGCTTTGCAAAAGCAAAAATTCAATTGGGTGGTATGTTGCTGATAATCTCAAATTAAATCCAATTAAGCCATTGTAAACAAAATTAAGCAAAACTTAATAATAAAACGAGTAATTAAGTTAATTATTATTAATCACGACATATTTACTTAATTTCAAAAAAGTACTAATAGACTCGAGATACCTTTGTTTCATTGCTAATTATAAAAATGTAAGCCATGAATAATTCAATTTCCCAAAAATCGGAATTAAGCGAAATTAAGCAAGAGGCCAGCTTATTTCTAAAAGAAGCAGTAAACATGCTTTTTGAACTTTCGGTGTTTTTATACCGTCGATTTGCCGTTTGGCTCAAAAAAGTAGGAGAGGACTACACTATTGAAAACTTAAAGAATGAAGGGTTGATAGAGATCTTATACCGTCGCGCGTCATTGTTTTTTGGTGTAAGTGAAGTTAAACTTGAAAAAGGTAAAGCAAAGCGTAAGAAAATATCAAGAAGAATTTTCAAAAAAGCACTTTTGTTGCCGATCTATTTGTTGATAACTTTGGTTCACTCGCTTGTAAATTACCAATTAAGCAAGAAAAAATCGAAAAAAATGAATAAAAAAGTAAACTACTATAAAACACAGTAACTGATTGTATTACATTGCTTTATAGTGATTGTGATAATTCATAAATTAAATTAATTTGATGATAAATGTAATTTATTTCAAAAAAATGAAACTTTTCAACAATTAGTTATGTAAAAGGCTTCAGATAAAAATTATAAAGACATGAATTTTATTGAACCAGTTATGATAAACAACGTTATAAATACTGCAAAGTACAGGTTAAAGCTACACCAAGAGCGTGGAGCAAATAGTGAGCTGTCAATTTTTGAAGTAGCGAATCTTATGGATGTGCTAAGATCTGTTGACAATCCAGAAGAAATTAAGAAGACATCCATATTTTTTGGTTACTCGCTAAATTAGTGAGTATTTGGTTGATTGTTTAAAGGGAGGCGTGGTACTTCCCTTTTTTTTGTATACAAATGTAACTACCAATTCATTTGTAGTTCATAAAATATTTATATACATTTGTAACATGGGGATCCAAAACCGTTTACAAATGATCATGCGGATGAATAATCTAAACGCATCTCAATTCGCCGATAAGATTGGTGTTCAACGCTCCAGCATTTCTCATATAATCAGTGGGCGCAACAAACCAAGTCTAGACTTTATACAAAAAACTCTTGAACATTTTCCACGTGTAAATGCTGATTGGTTAGTGACTGGAAAGGTTAGGGAGAGTTCGGAGCAAGTTGCTACTATAGATCCCATAAAAATGCAGGAGGTTAAAGAAGAGCCTCAATCTGAATACAAAAAATCTCCTGAACAAACGAATAGTGCTGATGTTTCCTTAGAAAATTCTAAAGAAATAGCTAAAATAGTTTGGTTTTATTCAGACGGAACTTATAAAGTGTATCAAAATAAAGAATAACCCTTTCTTATAAAAAAGAATCGGTGCAAAGTTTTCACAATGCACCGACTCTGCTAGGTTGATTAGTGAATAGTTAACTATTCCATTACAAATATCAAGATATTATCTAGAGTTTACAATACGGCAAATTGCGTATTTCCAATTATGAATGAATGACACCAGATGCAAGCAGCTCATTGTTTAAGTAAAAAGCAGCAAATTGACCAGGAGTAATTCCTCTTTGCTTTTCTTTAAATAATACATAATAGCCATCGTCAAGTAAGATTAATGTTGCAACTTGAAGCTGTTGCCTGTATCGTATACGAACTTCAAAATCAATAGGTTTATGTTCTTTTATTTCAAGTGATGGATTAATAAAATGAAAATCCTTTTTTTCAATTTTCAAGGCCCATCTGTTCAATCCTGGGTGATCATCTCCTTGTCCACTAAAAACAATGTTCTCTTTGGTGTCAATTGCCAAAACAAACGAAGGTAAAGGTCGTCCGCCTATGTGTAAACCTTTTCGCTGACCTATGGTGTAGAAATGAGCGCCTTGGTGTTTAGCGACTTCAGTCCCTTGATTCTGTTCGTAAACAAAAGATTCACTCAGTTCTTTAACATGATCTAAGTCAACAGGAATCTTGTGATAGCCCACTAAAGAGTCTAAGTTTTCAGGAATTTCAATAACAGAACCTTCTTTAACCTTGAGTTGTTGCTGTAGAAACTCCGGAAGCGAAATTTTCCCTACGAAGCAAAGTCCTTGTGAGTCTTTCTTCTCTGCGGTAATCAATCCTGCTTCTCTAGCTATTTCGCGAACTTCTGACTTCTGTAACTCGCCGATAGGAAAGAGTGCTTTGCTTAACTGAGCTTGACTCAATTGACAGAGGAAGTAACTTTGGTCTTTTCCTTGATCAAGCCCTGACAATAAGCCAAAATTTCCATCTTTATGTTCAGCTTTTCTACAGTAATGCCCTGTGGCTACAAAATCTGCTCCTAATTCTGTTGCAGCTTTTAAGAATACATCAAACTTAATTTCTCTGTTGCATAACACATCAGGATTTGGCGTTCTGCCAGATTGGTATTCTGCAAACATATAGTCTACAATCCGTTCTTTGTATTCTTTGCTTAAGTCGATTACTTGAAAAGGAATTCCAAGATGTTGAGCCACTAAAAGTGCGTCGTTAGAGTCGTCTATCCAAGGACAATCATCGGATAGGGTAACAGATTCATCATGCCAATTACGCATAAACATACCTATTACTTCATATCCTTGTTGAAGCAATAAATAGGCTGCAACGCTAGAATCTACACCTCCTGAAAGTCCTACAACTACACGTTTTTTCATAATCAATGCAAAGGTACGGTTATTTTCTTTTCTGTCACTAAATTTACGTGGTTACAAATGTCACTTTTCATGTGTGTATCTTGAATACTAATGGTTACAAAAGTATACTTGAGGTTTGCATAATGTTTACATATATGAACATATAGGGGATGTGTGATGTGTGTGAATTGACAATGATCTTCACTGAAATAATTACAACATCCAAAACAATATTATTTATGTAATCAAATAGTTTTAACACTATTTAGCTATTCCTTTTAATTAATAAACTGTATTTTTGATTTATGAGGTTTATACTTGCTATTATACTTTTTACTTTCACAGGATTGCTTTACGCGCAAGAATGTTCTGAAATAACTGTTTCCGGAAAAGTCGTCGATACTGTTGAATCGCGTACTTTCTACAATCTGATGATAATTAATAAAACTAATGGAAAAGGATATTTTGGAAGACCTGACGGAACATTTACTTTTAGTGCAAACAATGGCGATTCGATAGTTCTTTCTATTACAGGCTACAAAAATGTGCGCTTTGTTGTAGATGGTAATAAGTACTGTACTCAAAGGATAACCAAATCAATTAGTGCATTGTCATATCAATCATCTGATGTTGTTGTGAAACCGTTGAAAACACTGGATCAGTTGAAGGAGGAAAGGGAGCGATTAGCTTTTAAAGATACGCGAACTGTTTCTGGAATATATGTAATTCAAAGTCCGATCACTGCTCTTTACGAACGATTTAGTAAACGTGAAAAGTCTAAGCGACTTGTGGCTGAAATGGAGCATAAGGATAACGTGAATCTTGTTGTGCAAGAATTGTTGCGCACTTATGTTTCTTATGACATCGTTGATTTAAGTGAAGAGGAGTTTGTTGATTTTGTAGAATTTCTCAATATTTCGGAAGAATTTTTGCGAACTGCTTCTGATTACGACCTGATTCTCTTCATTAAAGACAAATTTGAGCACTACAGATTGATTAACGAGCGTTTTATCTATGATGATAAGTAAACCAGTTTTAAATCATTCCTGAAGCTTCGGATTGTCTTTGTGGCGGTTTTGATCTCTACCAGTTTTCTTTTCTAAATTCTTTGCAATCGCAGTTTCTAAATCAACTCCAGTTTGGTTGGCTAAGCAGATAAGTACGAACATGACGTCAGCTAGTTCGTCGCCTAAGTCTTTGTTTTTGTCACTTTCTTTTTCGCTTTGTTCTCCGTAGCGTCTTGAGATGATTCGAGCAACTTCTCCAACTTCTTCGGTTAATATTGCCATATTGGTTAATTCGTCAAAGTAGCGAACGCCGTATTCCTTTATCCAATTGTCAACTGTTTGCTGTGCTTCTTTAATCGTCATATTATCTTATTTTGACTCTAAGATATGAATATCAAAAATAAGAACAGAGTTGGCTGGGATATCTTCTTTTTCTTGCGATTGGTAACCCAAGTGTGGTGGAATAAAAAGTTGTGCTTTGGTTCCTACATTCATGTAAAGCATGGCTTCTCTCCATCCTTTTACTAATCTCTTTACATGTAAATCCACTGGTTCACCTAATTGTGAGTCGAAAGAACGACCGTTGGTTAAGTAGCCTTTGTAGTTTACTGTAATGATTGCATCAAAAGGTATTTCAGGGCCTTCGCCTTCCTCAATTATAGTGTAATACAATCCTGTTTCAGTACGTTCAGCTTTTATGCTTTTCTCTTTCAAATAATCTAGAATTTCAAGGTCGAATTGTTTTAGCTCCTCATCTGAATAACTTGTGCAAGAACTAATTGTAAGTGAAATGAGTATAAAAATTCCGATAAAACGCATATTAATAAGATAGTGGTGTTACGGTATATCCTTCTTTTCTCAACAATTCCAACACGCCTTCTTCTCCAGCCAAATGTCCAGCTCCAACTGCAATAAACGTAGGCTTTTGGTGAATGAATTCAATGATTTTTGGAATCCAGGCTTTATTTCTGTTTGTCAATAAAATATCTTCAAATTCCATCAGTTCAGGAGCTGATTCAGTCATGAAAATTGCCAAACTATCTAAGTCTCCTTTGCGATATACTCGTTGCATTTCTTTTGTTTGTATCAATAATGAATCTGCATCTTTAAAATACGTAATAATCATATTTCCAAGGTCTTTAGATGGAATCATATCGAAGAAGCCAAGTTGCTGTTCAATAGTTTCCAAGCCTTTGATTTCGAGTTTATTTTCTTTTGCCAGAGAGGTCAAGGTCAATTCGAAAGACTCAGTATCTCCCTCAAACTGTTTGGCTGTAATAAGCTGCAGAATAATGAATGGCTTCATTTTACCGAAAGAGAAATCAAATGCTTCTTTAGTCATTTTCATTTCTTTCTCCATGAAATCGTAGATAGTGTTCATTTCTTCCTCTGTAAAATAGTCTTGAATAGACTCTCCTTCAGGTAACATCATCAAACTCATTGCTGAAGCATAGTCGGGTAGACCATCAAGTTCCATCACAAGCACTTCTGACTTTTTTACTAGATTCTCAAGCGACTCAGGAAAATAGAAATACTCCTTTTCAATTAAGTGCATCGTTCCGTAAATGTAGGTCTTATGAGACAAACCATCTTTAGAAACCTCCCATAATAGTGAGCTTTCAGGCTTTGTTTCATTCTGTTTCTCAACTCCACATCCAATCAGAAATGGAAGAGCTATTAAAATCGTCAATAAATGTGTTTTCATAAATATTATTTTACTAATTCTGCAAGGTAATGGTTATCCTCGTCATATAATTTCTCCACTTTAAACCCAACGTTTTCGGCATATTCTCTTAGCGTGTCAAAGTCAACATAAAGCCACTCAAACCAATCGCTTTCAGTTTCCTTGTACTGCATTTGGTAGTCATATTCTCCGTAATATTCTACATTCAAATTAATCCAATACCCACCTTCATCATCTTCGTAAAGGTATTTCAGATCACTTGAATCACATAAAATTTTCCCGCCTTCATTCAGCAAATCGTATGCGATTGACAATGTACGATGTAAGTTTTTAATTCGCCCACCAATTCCCACACCATTCATCAAAAAGAGGAGAGTGTCGTATTTTTCATCTTTTAAATCGAAAAAACTGATGAAACGGCTGTGTAAATCCTTTGAAATGTGATATTCAACAGCGCCTTTAGATAGTTCTATAGCCTGCACATCAAATCCATTCTCCTTCAGCCAAAGTGAATGACAACCAGCGCCAGCTCCTACATCAAGAATTTTTCCTTTGCAGCGTGATAGCGCGATTTTTTCAGGCTCAGGCATTTCATCATAACTTCGGAAAAGAAGATTGACGGGCATAATATCATCTTCGCAAAGTTCAGATCTTACGATAATGTCTGGTGTTTCGTTTCCTGCAATAAAGTCGTGAATGGCGTGTCCGAAAGGATCTTTCTCAAATCCCATATTAATATTCAAATTCGTCGTAATTTTCAAAGCCTTCTTCAAGATCATCCTCGTCTAGTGATTCAAAACCATCGAAGTATTCATCATCATCTTCTTCAAAATCAGATTCCATCATAAAGTCATCACTTTTTTCATTCTCATCAGGTGCTTGCCCAATACTTAAGTGGATATATGGTTTATCAACAATTTCTTGTGTTTCTTCCTGTAGTTCAATTAAGAAAATCCACATTCTAAGAAAGTCGTGTACGAGAATTATTTTTTGGTTGGGGTCGATGATTTCATTTTCAATCGAAGTGGCGCTCATTATTGCTGTATCTGATACTTCTTCTCCATAAGACATATCCATAAGCGTTATCTCAAGGCCTTTGTCCCAATCTTCATTACTCATGTAAAACGAAGCCATTTCCTCGTTTTTAAAGTCAAAAGCAAAGAGAATTGTGCGGTATAGGCTTTCGAAATTATCTGTTTTAGAAATAACGATATCTCGAAAAATCTCTTCGTCTTTTTCACTGTCCAGTAATACTCTGAATTTGTATGCGCCCATGATTCTTTTAAAAAGTAGTACGAAAGTAAGAAGAAAAAATGATACTGTTCAAAATTGTGTGGTTTGACGTATTTGATTTTAAGTGTTTTTTTGTAAATAAGTATTATTCAGTAGCTTTATTTCAGCTCAGTTTTTTTTAAAAACACATAGGCACATAGAATCAATTCCTATTGTGCCTATGTGTTAAACCACCACGTATGCAGGTAAATGTTACATTATTACAATAATATGATTAAAAACTATACAAAAAAAAGATTATAATATTTGCATAAATTAAATCAAGTTCATAGTTTTGTCTCACCTAACTTAATAATTATGAAAACTAGAAAACAACTAGACGACTTGTCTTTTGCTGTGATAGGCGCAGCTATAGAAGTACACAAACAACTCGGTCCTGGATTACTTGAAAGTGTTTATCACAGATGTTTAAAACATGAATTATTCCATCGTGGTATTCGGTTTCGTAGCGAATTGAATGTTCCTATTTTGTACAAGGAAACTGTTCTTGACACGGAATTGCGGTGTGATTTGTTTGTTGAGGAAAAGCTTGTACTGGAAGTTAAAGCAGTGGACTGTATTCATCCCGTACACGAAGCTCAACTACTAACTTATATGAGATTATTGAATTCACCGAAAGGAATATTGATCAATTTTAATTGTACGAATATCTTTAAAGACGGACAGAAAACGATGGTGAATGAATTGTATAGGGAATTAGTGTAATTGGGTGGGAGGTGTTTCTTCTAAGAGACATTCTCACACCTCAGATTTTGAAACACATAGGCACATAGGTATTAAATTCTATGTGCCTATGTGTTAAAAAAATCACCACGAGCACACGCAAAACACCAGGCATCACCCTTTCTGATTCAACCCAAGTTCTTTACCTTTATTTAACATAAAAGCATACGCAGCATCATATTCATTTGGAATTTCACCTTCTAAAATAGCTTCTTTAATTGCGGATTTTATTTCACCCACTTCAAAACAAGGTCCGATGCCAAAGGTTTTCATAATAACTTCACCTGAAACAGGGGGTTGAAAATTGCGTACTTTGTCTTTTTCCTCGACATCTTTCAATTTCTCTTTGACAATATCGAAGTTGTTGCGGTATTTTTTGACTTTAAACTCGTTTTTTGATGTTATATCGGCATTACACAAGGTCATCAGGTCGTCAATATCATCACCGGCTTCGAATAGCAAGCGTCTTACTGCAGAATCGGTTACATTTCCTTTAACTAAAGCTATAGGGCGGAGGTGAAGGCGCACTAATTTCTGCACATACTTCATTTTATGATCTAAAGGAAGTTTTAAACGCGCAAATATTTTAGGTACCCATCTCGCTCCTAAGTCCTCGTGACCGTGAAAAGTCCATCCAATATTTTCGTCAAAGCGTTTGGTTGGAGGTTTTGCAATGTCGTGCATGATTGCAGCCCATCTGAGCCAAAGATCATCCGTGTTTTCAGAAATATTATCTAATACTTCAAGTGTATGGTGAAAATTGTCCTTATGCGAAAATTTCTTTATTGTTTCAACACCGTGCAGGTCGACCATTTCAGGGAAAAAGCGGTGTAACAACCCAGTAGAAAACAAGAGATTGAACCCTCTAGAAGGGGTTTTGCTCAAAATAATCTTGTTGAGCTCGTCCATAATTCGCTCTTTGGAAATGATGTCCAGTCGACCCGCATTTTCTTTTATTGCAGCTAAGCTTTTCGGTTCGATTTTAAAGTCCAATTGTGTAGCAAAGCGAATAGCACGCATCATTCTCAGTGGATCATCTGAATAAGTGATGCCAGGTTCTAAAGGCGTCCTGATAATTTGCTTCTCCAAATCTTCAATTCCTCCAAAAGGATCGATTAACTCCCCAAAATTGTCAGGATGTAAACTGATTGCGAGTGCGTTTATAGTAAAATCTCGTCGGTTTTGATCATCAGCGAGTGTGCCGTCTTCTACGATTGGTTTGCGCGAATCACGCTGATAAGATTCTTTTCGAGCACCTACAAATTCTACGTCTAAATCCTTATACATGAATTGTGCAGTGCCAAAGTTTTTAAAGTAATTTACTTTCTTTACCCGCAGTTTTTCTCCACAGGCCTTAGCCATGTCTAAGCCACTTCCAACGACTACAATATCAATATCATTCGAGGGACGTTCAAGTATCAGGTCACGTACATAGCCACCAATCACAAAACACTGAAGATTTTGTTCTCCTGCAATTTGCGAAGCCACCTTAAAAACGGGGTGCTTGAGGTATGATGCGTAATTTTCAGCCATAAATGGGGGTGCAAATATACAAAGACATTAACGTCTTATCAATTCGATTTCTCCATTTTTAGCGATTTTGATAATTTTTGATGGAGTTTCTGAAGGATTGAATCCAGGATTATCTAAAACACAGTCAACTTGATCCTTTATGCTGTCTGAAATACTTTCAAAATCATAAGGAAAAGGTTCTCCAGAAATATTTGCCGAAGTAGATAAAATCGGCTTACGCAATGCTTGAATCATTTTTTTGCAAAATAAGTCTTGCGTCACGCGAATACCAATGGAGCCATCTGCGCCAGTCACCAATTTTGAAAAACCCCTTGAAGTAGGGTAGATTATCGTTAGTGGTTCAATCGCTGTTTCAATTAAATCATAACAAATTTCGGGAAAATCAGGAACATATTTTTCTAGCATAGAAATACTGTCAACCAATAAGATAAAGCTTTTTGATTCATCTCTTTGTTTAATACTCATCACTTTCCGAACAGCCTCCTCATTTGTAGGGTCACAGCCCAAGCCCCAAATGGTATCTGTAGGATAAAGTATTACGCCACCGTTGTTGAATACTTCTGTGGCTTTAAGGAAATCGTTCATTTTTTAATTTTGATTTGATACAAATTTAATACATATTCTAAACTACTTGAAGTATAAATGATAATTCTCGTTTTAGACAACTATTTTAACGAGTGCAGAGACCAATTCTTCAAATTAATTATCTTTGCGCCAAATTATTGAGAAATGGCTTTAAAATGTGGTATTGTCGGACTTCCAAATGTAGGTAAGTCAACTTTGTTCAATTGCTTATCCAATTCGAAAGCGCAGTCGGCTAACTTTCCGTTCTGTACGATTGAGCCTAACGTGGGGACTATTACAGTTCCTGATCCGCGATTGGTGGAGTTAGAGAAGTTGGTGAATCCAGAGCGAGTGGTGCCGACAACTATGGAAATTGTGGATATTGCTGGATTGGTTAAAGGTGCATCGAAAGGTGAGGGACTTGGAAATCAATTTTTAGCGAATATTCGCGAAACGGATGCCATCATTCACGTATTACGCTGTTTTCAAGATGATAACATTATTCACGTTGACGGTTCTGTAGACCCCATTCGCGATAAAGAGGTTATTGATATCGAACTTCAATTGAAGGATTTGGAAACGATTGAGAAAAGAATTCAAGCACTTTCTCGCGTAGTAAAATCAGGTGATAAAGAAGCGGTGAAGGCGATGTCTTTGGCTGAACGCATCAAACCTTATCTTGAGCAAGGAAAGAATGTGAGAGGGATGGATTTTGATGAGATGGAGTGGGAATTGGTGAAAGAATTTCAATTGATTACTTCAAAACCGGTGCTTTATCTTTGTAATGTGGACGAAGCTTCTGTGAAAAAAGGAAATGAGTTTGTGGAACGCGTGAAAGAGAATGTAAAAGATGAAGATGCTGAAGTACTTATGATTGGTGCTAAAATTGAAGCGGATATTACTGAATTAGATACTTTTGAAGAACGCAAAATGTTCTTAGACGAACTAGGTTTAGATGAGCCAGGTGTGAATCGTTTGATACGCTCTGCATATACTTTACTTAATCTTCAGACGTATTTTACGGCAGGAGTTAAAGAAGTACGAGCTTGGACGATTAAGAAAGGTTGGACTGCGCCACAAGCTGCTGGTGTAATTCACACAGACTTCGAAAAAGGATTTATTCGCGCTGAAGTGATGAAATACGAGGACTTTGTTGCGCTTGGTTCTGAAGCTAAAGTGAAAGAAGTTGGTAAAATGAAAGTGGAAGGAAAAGAATACATTGTACAAGACGGCGATATTATGCATTTCCGTTTTAACGTATAATTGAATTTTATTCATAGAATTGATTGAAAACTCCTTATTATTGAGGAGTTTTTTTTATTAAATGACCATTCACTCAATGGTAAACACTTTTGTATCAAAGTATAGTTGAAGCTAAGCCGATTTACAATCATGATCTACAAGACGAATTACGTTTTCTATTCATATTGTTACTTTTTTTCATTGCCAAAAAAAGTAACCAAAAAAGTCTAGGCCCGTTTAAATTTTTAAAGCTTCCACTCCTGAATGGCGATGATTTCGCGGATCTCCTGCGGAGCTAGCTCTATCATTAGCGCCATCCAGTTCGCTACATCTTCAAAAATTTAAAATGGCCGTCCATATGATAACGCTTTTGCCTAGAATTGAAAATTATTGAATCAGTTTAAAAGTTAAAATGTGTTTCTCTGATGATTCACTCCATAAACGAGGTCTATTCAATCTGAAATTCGTAAATTTGGCTTTCAAATAAATTAGCTATGTCAGACGACAAAAAAATTATTTTCTCAATGCACCGTGTGTCAAAGACGACACCAATGGGCAAGCAAATTATTAAAGATATTTCGCTTTCGTTTTTCTACGGAGCAAAAATCGGAATTATCGGACTTAACGGTTCGGGTAAATCGACTGTACTTAAGATTATCGCAGGACTTGATACCGCTTATCAAGGGGATGTGACTATAGTTGAAGGTTATTCTGTGGGATATTTGCCACAGGAACCCGAATTGGACGCAACCAAGACGGTAAAAGAAATTGTAATGGAAGGCGCACAGGAGACTGTAGACGTTTTGCGTGAATACGAAGAAATCAACAATGCCTTTATGGACGAAGAGGTGATGAACGATCCTGATAAAATGGATAAGTTAATCACTCGCCAAGGCTTGGTTCAGGATAAAATTGATGCGTTGGACGCGTGGGAATTGGATACAAAACTCGAACGGGCCATGGACGCACTTCGCTGTCCACCAGACGATCAGAAAGTGGAAAATCTTTCGGGTGGAGAGAAACGCCGTGTGGCTTTATGCCGCTTGTTGTTGCAAAATCCTGATATTCTTCTTTTAGATGAGCCTACCAATCACTTGGATGCGGAGTCAATTCACTGGCTGGAGCAACATTTACAACAATACAAAGGAACGGTAATTGCAATTACCCACGACCGTTACTTCCTTGACAATGTAGCAGGTTGGATTCTTGAGTTAGATAGAGGAGAGGGAATTCCGTGGAAAGGAAACTATTCGGAATGGTTAGATCAGAAGTCGAAAAGAATGCAGCAGGAAGAAAAACAAGCTTCCAAGCGGCAAAAGATGTTGTTGCGCGAGTTGGAGTGGGTTAGAATGGCTCCAAAAGGCCGTCATGCGAAAAACAAAGCCCGTCTGACGAATTACGATAAGATGATGTCGGAAGACTTGAAAGATAAAGAATTGACACTCGAAATTCCAATTCCGAACGGACCGCGTTTGGGAACGAATGTAATTGACGCTGTTCACGTGGCAAAAGCATTTGGAGATAAGGTGTTGTATGACGATCTGAACTTTAAATTACCTCCAGCAGGAATTGTTGGAATTATCGGACCAAACGGTGCAGGTAAAACAACCATTTTCAAAATGATTATGGGTGAATTGCAACCTGATTCAGGTACTTTTGAAGTAGGAGATACGGTGAAAATCGGTTATGTAGACCAAAACCACAAGGATTTAGATCCAGAGAAATCGGTGATTGATGTGGTTTCGGGTGGTTTGGAGTATATTGAAATCGGTTCGCAAAAGATTATAGCTCGTGCGTATATTTCCAAGTTTGGATTTGTGGGTGGAGATCAAAGCAAGAAAGTAGGCGTATTGTCTGGTGGTGAGCGAAATCGTTTGCATTTAGCTATGACTATGATGACTGAAGCTAACGTGTTGCTTCTCGATGAGCCGACCAATGATATTGATGTAAACACACTTCGTGCACTTGAAGAAGGAATCATGGGATTTGCAGGTTGTGCCGTGGTAATTTCTCACGACCGTTGGTTCTTGGATCGTATTTGTACACACATTCTCGCATTTGAAGGCGATTCGCAAGTGTATTGGTTCGAAGGTTCGTATTCTGAATACGAAGAGAACAAAAAGAAACGACTTGGTGATTCAGCTCCAACTCGTGTGCGTTACAAAAAGTTGTTGAAGGACTAATTCATGCAAAAAGAGCACCTTATAAAATTAGCCAATACAAAAATGCCCTTTGGAAAATACGAAGGGCATTTTTTGGTCGATTTACCTGAACCTTACCTTGTGTGGTTTCGCCAAAAAGGCTTTCCGAAAGGGAGTATGGGCATGATGCTCGAAGAAATGCTTGAAATTAAAATTAACGGACTGGAGCATCTGATTAGACCATTGATAAAAAAGTAATTCTATGATTCAATACAACCCCAAAACCTGGCTGATTCACATTCTTTCTATTCACAAAAGCGATACTATTCGAATTATGTGGAAAGAGTTGATTTATATGGCCATTCTAACTACAATCTTGACTTATTTTGAAATTAAATACATCACCAATTCTCCGTGGTTGAAAGAATTGATAGCGGTGTATTCCCTAATCGGATTTGTCTTATCTCTTTTACTTGTTTTCCGCACCAACACAGGTTACGACCGTTGGTGGGAGGGGAGAAAAAAGTGGGGAGAATTGGTGAATAACACCCGAAATCTGGCTATAAAAGTAGCCACAAGCAAAGTTAGCGCTTCAACAAAAGAATATTTTGCTCGAATGATTCCAAATCACGCTTTTGCGACCAAAGAACATTTACGCGAAGGAGTTAAAATGGAAGAATTGGACTTAACTCCAGAAGAAATTGAAGAATTTGATAGAATTAATCACAAACCCAATTTCATTGTCAAAAAACTCTACTCCAAATTGCAGGAAGAGCGCGATCAAGGTGCTATTTCAGACACAGACTATTTGGTATTCGACACCAACCTCAAAACGTTTTCAGACATCGTAGGCGCGTGTGAGCGGATTAAGAACACGCCTATTCCTTATTCCTACAGCTTATTTCTCAAGAAATTCATCTTTATTTACGTCACAACCATGCCACTTGCGTTTATTTCGTCATTTGGTTATTGGTCAATATTGCTGACGACGTTTATCTTCTACGTACTTGTCAGTATGGAAATTTTGGCGGAAGAAATTGAAGATCCTTTTGGAATCGATGACAATGACTTGCCTACAGATGATTTGTGTGAGAAAATAAAGGCGAATGTGCGGGAGATTATGGGGTAGGCAACTATTCCAAATGATAATCAACCAATCTTCGTTCTCTATAACCATATTGCGTAAAATACATAGGGAGAGTTTCTATCACAATACCAATGTTTTCTGCATATCTGTAATTCATGTATCTCGGATTACCAAATTCCTGATACATTTCACTCATATAATAAATTAACTGAAATGTAGAAGTTGTAAAATTGCCATAAGGTGTATTTACAACGGAGTCTTTAGCAGTCATCCATTCGTGTAATTCAAATTCTCCTTGGAGATTAAATACGCGAAACACTTCATTAAAAACTGAAGATGAAAATATTATACGACCTCCGTTAGAAACTAAATAGTGAAGTGAGTCTCTTAAAAATGTAGTTGTTGGTGTGCTTAAATAGGAAGGTCTCACATATTTGAAATAAGTTTCACCATTGATTATAGTATCCTTTTCAACACGACAAGTATCATAAATGCCTAATGGTGTTTCAACTCCGTTCGTATCGATTTCATATCTCTCATACACCCAATAATTGCCCACTTTCAGTTGAGAATAGTTCGGATAAGTTATCGGAGGTGCTATGATTGGTTCTATTTTCTTGCAAGAATAAGCAGTGATTAAAGTTAATAGAATTAAAATGCTCAGATATTTCATTTTAGTATAATTGTTTGTGGATAAAACGATTATGCTAATTTAATATTGTAATATCGGGAAAAATGATAGGATTTAAACAACAACCTCAATCTTCTTAGGCTTTTTCAACAACGCATTCCCCAACACACCAATTAAGATGAGCATCACACCAATAAGTGCCGACCAATTGAGAATTTCACCGAACATAAGCAAGCCGATAAAGAAAGCGTAAACCGCACCAAGGTATTTAAACGGTGTTATTTTGGACGCACTATCTGCGTGGAGGGCTTTTGTCATGAAAACCTGAGCGAATTGTGTGAAGAGGCCAATAATGAGCAAAAAGAGCCATTCAATTCCCTGAGGCATCACAAAATCAAATAAGCACCAAATTCCCATTACTGGTGTGGCAATGAGAGGGAAGTAAAGTACGATATTCAGTGCCGAGTCGGTTTCTTTGCATTTGATAATAGCTGTATAGGCAATTCCAGAAAACAATGCCGACATTACGCCGATTCCAATCCAAAACGGCGATAGAGAAGCTTGTGACAATTCTGCGGTGACATCCGCTTTACGGAGAGAGATAACGGCAACACCCGCCAAAGCGACGGCGAAAAATAACCATTGTGCAGGTCGCACTTTTTCTTTGATGAGCCAAATGGCAAAGATGATGGTGAAAAGAGGTGAGAGGTACTGCACTGTTACCGCGACCGCCATGGGAAGTTCCTTTAGAGTGTAAAAGAAACTCGTTAGTGCCAATACACCAAAGACACCGCGAATGATTAACCATTTTTTGTTTGTACCAAGTAGTGGAATTCGGCGTTGTTTGAGAATGGCAGCTGTGATGCTTAGCGAAATCAACGAGCGAAAGAAAATTAATTCGTGAGGTGGGTATTCTTGAATGTTGGGAAGAATTTCAGAAGGTTTTCCCATCAATTTCACAAATACATTTACAAGCGAAAAACAAAGCGTGGAGAGTAAGATGTACTGGACACCTTTACTTACAGATATGCGTTTGGTTCTTTTCAACGAATTAATAGCGGACTTCAATTCCCATCACTTCTTCAATAAACTCTCGCACACAGCCGTCACCCCCTTTAGTTCGAAGAATGCAATCCACTTGCTGTAGAACGGAAGGAACGGCATCATAAGGAGCAGCGGTGTAACCGATTACTTTCATTACTTCAAGGTCGTTTACGTCGTCACCAATCATGGCAACTTGCTCTAAACCTATGTTCAGCTTAGTACACCATTCTTTCAATACATCCAATTTCTGACCTCTGCCTAAATAAAAGTGCTGAATTTTCAACATTTCTGCACGATTGCGCACCATTTCACCTTTAAAGCCAGAAGAAATAATTCCAACTTGAAAATCACTTCGCGTCAAATGGATAATTCCCATTCCGTCTTTGGTATTGAACTTTTTCATCTGCTCACCGCTATCCGAAAAGTACATTCCGCCGTCAGTCATTACACCGTCTACATCAAGAATTAAGAGTTTGATGTTTGAAGGAAATGGTTTTCTAACAGAAGGGGAGAATAACAATCCTTGTTCTGTAGTCCGCAATTGTTGAGCGATTTCGCCAATTCGCACCAGCGGAAGGTCTGAAACCGAATTCACGCCAAAGCGCGTACAAAAATCATCTTCAGAAAATCCGTTTTCAAGAATCAAGTATTTTATTCTGTCGAAAAGCGTCATACTATACCATTTTACGTCCTACTGCAGCCGCAACAGGTTTAAGCGATTCAAATAAAGCGCTGAATTCTTCAGGAGTCAATTGCTGAGAAGCATCTGATTTTGCCACTTTGGGATTTGGATGCGTTTCAATTAACAATCCGTCAATTCCCATCGCCACACACGCACGAGCCAGATCAGGTACGCCATAAGCGTAGCCCATTGCGTGAGAAGGATCTAAAATCACAGGAAGATTCGTATATTCTTTCAAATAAGCCACACCACATAAATCTAAGGTGAAGCGCGTTTTTGTTTCAAATGTGCGTAAACCACGTTCACAGATTACCACTTGGCTATTTCCACCAGCAAGAATAAATTCTGCCGCCTGCACCGTTTCTTGAAGCGTAGAACCAAATCCACGTTTAAGTAACACTGCTTTGTTTGATTTTGCCGAAGCCCGCAAGATTCCTTGATCATACATTGCTTTAGCGCCAATTTGAATAACGTCTGAATGTTCGATAATTTCATCAATATGTGTCGCGTCACGTGCTTCAGTAACTACACTGAAACCGAATTCTTCGCGCATTTTAGCCAATAATTTCAGTCCTTCAAGACCGAGACCCTGAAAGCTGTAAGGCGAAGTACGCGGCTTGTAACAACCACCACGAAGTGATGTCAGTCCAAGTGATTTCAACAATTCAGCCGATTGGCGAATTTGCATTTCACTCTCCACGGAACAAGGTCCGCCGATCAAAATAGTGTTCATGGTATCTCCACCAATAGTCACGTTTCCGATCTTTACCTCACGTGTTTTTGCACGATACTCGCGAGAAGCAAGCTGCATGTCGTCTTTAAAAGTCCAAAACTTTTCAGCATCATTTTCCAAGCCGTCAGGAACTTCTTTAAGACTAGACGAAGTAATTAATACATTTTTTCCACCATCAATTATATGGAAAGCCTTGTGTTGAAGTGCTAATTCAGCCGCTTTTTCAGCTGATATTGTATTTTTAAGTTCTATTATCATAATTCTCCTTTAATCAGGTTTACAAAGGTAACAATTCCACGCGCTTTTTTGTCATTATCTATGACAGGCAAGTAGCTTAATGGAAAACTTTGTCGGCGAATCAGCGAGAGCATATCCTTCACACTCATCTCGTCCAAGGTAGTGATAGGGGTTTGGTTTATAGTTTCTTTTGCTGTCAATTTATTGAAATCGTCAATGTTTTTAAGCAGTCCTTTGCGAATATCTGCATTGGAAATAATTCCCAAAAACGTTTCTTTTTCATCCTCAACCATACAAAACCCAAGTCCACCATGCTCGATAGTCTCCAACACACGCTGTATCGAAAGGTTTTCAATTCTCACAATGGGTGATTCCTCACGCGTGCGCATGAAATCCTTTACCTTAAAGTGAGAATGCACATCGCGCTGAGTCAAATTCATCATTGCTTCACCGATAGAAGTGGAGTTGAACAAGTAAGAACCCGAAACAGAGCTGTAAACCCCCAAGTTTCGAAGAATAAACGACACTTCTGCATTTACACCGCCATCGACATGGATGCGTTTTGTGGGGTACATGCGTTGGAAATCGCGAATTTTTCTAAAATTAATTTCGTTAAACTCACCACCTGACTGCCCAGGAATGGTAGCCATAATCAAGATGAAATCGAAATGGTTATATGATTCAAAAACCTCCACAGGAGTAGGAGTGATGATTGCTAAACCCTTGTATCCTTTGATATCTCGTGGAATTTCAAGAGGAGCTTTTAGTTGTTCATATTGAAACGTCACAAATTCTACTGGATTCTCACGTAACAACTCAAAATACTTTTCAGGTTCTTCCGTAATAATATGAAGATCTATCGGTGTTGAAGTCAGCTCGCGAATCAATTTGATGTCATCGAATACAGACAAGTCGTCGTTGCAATCAACGTGAATCAAGTCCACTTGATGCGACTGAATGTCGTTGATAATTTCGTTTAATGTGCGTTTTTTGTCAGAATATATGGATGCAGAAATCTTCATAATTTGCCCTAAATGTTGTTTAATCAGTTATTGAAGTAGTCTTATTGAATTGATTGTCGCTCAGCACGATGTTAAATTTATTTTTCGGAAAAACATTCTCCGACAATTCCTTTTCCAATGAAATCAAAAGTACTTGCGTTTGGAAAGGCATGTCGTGTAAAATAGTCGAATCAGTTGGAATGAGTTTGAGCGTGTACGTTCGTTTTTCCTTTGAAAGTTGCATGTATTGTGGATTTGAACCTGAAAAGCCATTTTCACTCCAATATTTCACCAAACGAAGCGCATCAGTTTTTTCAACTCCTTCAGTATAGTAAACCGTTACATTATCCAATTGTACATGTTTTCCATAATCGCCGCCACAAGAAGCGAAAACAGCGAGGAGTAACACAGTGATGAATACTTTCATAGTTTGATTTTGTTCTGACAAATATACAATAAAAGCTGCTTGAAGGTGAAGTAGGGGTGGTAAATTGCTATCGGAGTTCAATTGACATGTTTTTTCAGGTCAATCGCATGTAAATCCGTTTTTGTCATGGTTTTTGAAACAAAAACACACGCCAAAAACTAACGTTTTCATTCTCTTGAACGGCGGATAAAAATCCGCCGTTACACACAGATTCAACCCCTTCAGGGTTGGTATGCATAAATTCAATTTAACCATGGGCTTTGCTTATGCTAATGTTGTCCAACATAGATAATGGAGATTCATACGAGAATCGCAATCCTGAAGGGATTGAATATTAATAACCCCGTATGAAATGCGGGGTTAAACAAAAAAATAACAACTACTACAACCCCTTCAGGGTTGGTGTTCATGTAATCAATGTAGCCATAGACTTTATTTATGTTTTTTTGTCCAACATAGACTATACGAGAAACGCAATCCTGAAGGGATTGAATATTAATAACCCCGTATGAAATGCGGGGTTAAACAAAAATAACAACTACTACAACCCTGAAGGGGTTGAATAATGTCTTTTGATCAACGAGTTTAGCCATTAATTAGTTATTGTAAATTGCTTCGTAGAGGACGGTGACCTTCCCGACAATTAATCATTTTATGCTATTGAAACAAGTTTACCGAATTGTCGGGAGTCACCTACTTTCCTCCATTCTATATAAATGCAGGTAGTCCATTTCAAAATCCTTAAGCTTTTCGTAACTTTACGACGAAAACAAAATTATTGATGGAAGAATTTGAGCGTATTTATCCCCCGAAACCATTTTTTGAAGAAAAAGCACCCAAGAGTACTGTGGCGGCTACCATTTTTTCTTTAGTCATATTCGTGTGGGCATTTTTCACGTTTATTTCGGACGACTTTCGCTTTATCGCGTTGATTTTGTTGGTTTTGATCATTCACGAGTCGGGACATTTTATAGCGATGAAACTATTTGGTTATAAGCATCTTAAAATGATGTTCATTCCTTTATTAGGTGCTTATGTGCATGGAATTAAAGATGAATATTCACAAAAACAACGCGCTACGGTATTACTAGCGGGACCTGTCCCTGGAATCATCCTTGGAGTTTTATTACTCTTTTTAGGCTCACAGTACGAATCGTTTTGGTTGTTCTACTCAGGAATGCTTTTCGTGCTAATAAATGCCTTAAACTTGCTTCCAATAGACCCTTTGGACGGCGGACAGTTGCTTCAGGTTTTGTTTATCAGTCAACAAGATTTGGTTCGGTTGATTTTTTCGCTAATTTCTTCACTTGGAATGATTGCTATCGGATTTTATTTTGACAATTGGATTTTGATGGGCTTTGGTTTCTTGCTCGGCTTTCGAGTGAGGACTCATCAGAGGTTGTTTCAAATGCGGAGTAGGCTACAGGAGAATGGAATTGATTACCGCAAGGGATACAAAGACTTAACAGACAAAGAGTATTTCCATCTGAAAGAAGTCTTTTTACAACATTCACCCACAGTACGCAAAATTCAAGATTCAGGCGCCATTGACGACAAAGAGATTGATGATTTGATCGCCTCAAATATCAACCAAGTTCTTGAAGTACCTGCAAAACGAGACATTACCATTCCTTTGAGAATACTTTACATATTACTATGGCTTGGCGGAATTGCAGTAACTATTTCGCTATTTTGGATTTTTAAAGAAGACATTAACAACTTTTTAAGTGGCATTCAAACCGGGGGATAAAGTTGTTTTCCTTGTTGAACAAGGGGGAGGGGTGATTCAGGAAATCATCTCGAAAACCCACGTGCGCTTAATTGATGATGTTGGTTTTGAACGCAATTACCCTATTAACGCGCTTGCTTTAGTCCATTCTTCCGAATACATAATCAACGAAGATAACCTAAAAGAAAAGCCAGAACAAAAAGTACATCACGAGTCTAAAAAGCAACAGAAACAACTCGTTCACAAAGTAGATTTACACATTGAACAATTATTGCCGACTCACGTCAACATGACAAATACCGAAATTCTCAATCTGCAAATGGAGCATTTCAAAAAGACCTTTCAACACTGCATACAAAAACGCATAAAACGTCTACATGTCATTCACGGAGTGGGAGAGGGCGTGTTGCGGAGAGAAATTCACACCTATTTGCGCCAATTTAAAGGCGTCGAATTTCACGATATCGCCTATACAAGAAATGGATTTGGTGGAACTGAGGTGGTGCTTTATTTTAAGGACCTTGTTTAGTAGACTGCAAGACTCAAGACTACAAGATTCAAGACTTGTTTAATACGTAGTGTTTGGGTGGCCGAGTGTTTGTCCCGACAATTATTTTATGTTTTTTTTAACCCAGATTTGTCTAATTGTCGGGAGAAATGTATCGAGGTCACCGTATAGACTACTAAACAAAAGAAATTAGACAAAGGACTCGTTATTTTTTGACGAGAATTTCTATTAGGAGTAAGTACGGGCGAGTTGTAACTCACCCAGTATCCCAAATGAATAATCTAATCTCGAAAGAGAATTTTCATTTAAAATATCAAACAAAAAAAAGGCCGTTCTCTCGAACAGCCTTTCTGAAAAATATAGCTGATTAATAATAAATAAATCTTCTCACTTTAGCTACATACTTAGCTAAGCGAATTACTTGTTTTGTATAACCAAACTCGTTGTCGTACCAAGTGTACAACACTACGTTTTTACCGTCATTTGAAACGATAGTTGCTGGAGCGTCATAAACTGAACAACACGTGTTTCCGATGATGTCATTTGAAACCAGTTCCTCGTCAACCGAATAGAAAATTTGGTTGACTAGTTCACCGTTAAGTGCTGCAGCGCGAACTGCTTTATTCACTTCATCAGCAGTTACCACTTTGTTTAGCGAAAGGCTCAAAATAGCCAACGAACCATTAGGAGTAGGTACACGAACCGCATTTGCTGTCAGTTTATCCTGAAGATCAGGAATTACTTTCGTTACCGCTTTTCCAGCTCCAGTTGACGTGATTACCATATTGATAGCAGCAGAGCGACCCCGACGTGGTTTTTTGTGCATGTTATCAAGTAAATTCTGGTCATTTGTATACGCGTGAACCGTTTCGATATGTCCTTTATCAATTCCGTAATGGTCGTTGATAACCTTAAGAATTGGTGAAATAGCGTTAGTAGTACACGAAGCAGCAGAATAAATCTTGTCTTTATCAAGATCTAAATCTTTGTGATTAATTCCGTAAACAATATTTGGAATCTCTTTTCCAGGAGCAGTTAAGATCACTTTTCCAGTTCCTTTAGCTTGAAGGTGGCGAGATAAAGCCTCTTTTGTGGTAAACACACCTGTGTTATCAATAACCAGTGCATTTTTAATTCCATATTTTGTATAATCAACATCCTCAGGATTGTTCGCATTAATCATGTGAACAATTTGACCGTTGATGATCAAAATTTGATTTTCTGTATCTACAGTAACCGTTCCTTTGAAAGCACCGTGAACCGAATCACTGCTTAGAAGAGAAGCACGTTTGATGATGTCGTCAGCTGATGAACTACGCGTTACAATCGCACGCAAACGCAACTGTTGACCTTTTCCGGCTTGTTTAATCAACTCACGCGCAGCAAGACGCCCGATACGACCAAAACCATAAAGAACAACGTCACGAGGTTCAAAATTACCTTTTTCCTCACCGATAAAATCAGCTAGTTTATTTCCAAGGAAATCAGCTTTAGAAGAAAAATTAGCTTGTTCAGTAATCCACTGACTTGCCAGCTTTCCGATATCCAACTTAGCAGGAGCCAAATCCATTTTTAGCAATTCTTCAGCTAAATCAGAAGTGGTGTACACATCGATTGGTTTGTTCACCACTTTTTCAGCATACTCATGCAAGTTTAAAATTTCTGAAGTGGTGGTATCGATAAGGTGGTTTCTAAACAGAACAAGTTCGATTCCTTTGTCATAAAGTAATTGTCCTGTCTTGCTAGCCAACTTGACAGCTGCACGTTCTCTACGTACGTGCTCTTTCAGCTCGTTCTCATAACCGATTGCTGCATCCATAATTGTTTAAAGTATTTGATTTTGAATTATTTACAATAAAAAAGGGCCGCCGATAAGGCAGCCCTGAAATTTTTAACCTAAATAAGATTTCAGTAATTTGTTTCGCGAGGTATGTCTCAAGCGTCGAATTGCTTTCTCTTTAATCTGTCTTACACGTTCACGTGTCAAGTTAAATTTAGAGCCAATTTCTTCAAGAGTTAACCCGTGATTCATTCCAATTCCGAAGAACAAGCGAATAATTTCACGCTCTTTATCTGTAAGTGTAGACAATGAACGTTCGATTTCACGTTGAAGTGATTCAGCCATCAATTGCGAATCCGCTTTAGGAGAATCGTTATTAGCCATTACGTCCATCAATGTACCACCGTCTTCAGCAGAAGATAGGGGAGCATCCATAGATACGTGGCGACCTGAAACATTTAAACTTTCTTTAATTTTGTCTTCTGGAACTTCCAAAGCTTCTGCCAACTCTTCAGCTGAAGGTGGACGCTCGAACTCTTGCTCAAGGCGTGAGAATGCTTTGTTAATTTTGTTCAATGAACCAACTTGGTTCAAAGGAAGACGAACGATCCGTGCTTGTTCTGCTAAAGCTTGAAGAATCGACTGGCGAATCCACCATACAGCGTATGAAATGAATTTAAATCCACGTGTTTCATCAAATTTTTGAGCAGCTTTAATCAGACCAAGGTTTCCTTCATTGATTAAATCAGGAAGGGTCAAACCTTGATTTTGGTATTGTTTAGCTACAGAAACCACGAAACGCAAGTTGGCTCTTGTCAACTTCTCTAAAGCCAGTTGATCACCTTGTTTAATACGACGGGCAAGGTTTACTTCCTCTTCAGCTGTAATAAGCTCCTCTTTTCCTATGTCCTGTAAGTATTTGTCAAGTGATTGACTCTCACGATTAGTGATCGATTTTGTGATTTTTAGCTGTCTCATTTTTTTCCTTTTCTATTTACTTTCTTAATGTAAAAGTTTTGCAAATTTACGTCAAATTAATACGCCAGTCAAATATATTTTTAGTGAAACCTGTTAATTATTTTGTGCATTGTATTAAATGCCCTGTTTTTGTTCACTTTTAATATTTTTAAAGACCAAAACCTATATACTCTTTTCTCCCGCTTTGGGTTACTATTTCGAGTAAAATTCCGCCACTTTTTTTATTCAGCTTTTCAATTGCTGATTTTACGTCTGTTATTTTCTCGTTGTTCACTCGTGTAATAACCATTCCGGGTTCAAGTCCGTACGACTTTAACTTTCCTGCACTCAATGTATTGATTTTCACTCCTGAATCGATATTCAGTTCTTTCTTTTCTTTACTTGATAATTCAGAAAAAGTAGCACCTAAAACTGTTTTCGTAGTCGTTGACGCAGTTACTAACGAAGTTTCTCCTTGATTATTTTGCAACACAACTTCTTTTATGCTTTCTGATCCATTTTTGTGTCGAACGGTAATAGGGAGTTTTTCACCTGGTCTTGCTTTTCCTACTTCTTCAAGCAGTTCAGAAGATGAGTTTACATTCTTGCTTCCTATCTTCATGATTACGTCACCGCCTTTGATTCCAGCTTTTTCCGCTGCACTTTTACTAATAACTTCTGACACAAAAACTCCTTTTGTATCGGGTAAACGCTCAGTTTCCATAAGCTCTTGATTCACATCCATGATTTTTACACCGAGAAAACCTCTCTGAACGAATCCGTAGCTAATAATGTCATTCATGACTTTCGTTACAAGATTCACAGGTACAGCAAAAGAATAACCAGTATAACTTCCCGTTTGCGATGCGATAGCGGTGTTGATTCCGATTAATTCACCTCGGGTATTCACCAAAGCACCACCGCTGTTTCCTGGATTCACTGCTGCATCAGTTTGAATAAACGACTCAATTGGAAAAACCGTTTGATCTCCTCTTGAGCGCAAAATATTGATATTTCGCGATTTCGCACTTACTATTCCTGCTGTAACTGTTGATGTCAAATTGAATGGATTTCCCACTGCGAGTACCCATTCTCCAATTTTGACATCATCGCTGTTACCGATTTGAATAGCGGGCAAATCACTTGCGTTGATTTTAAGTACCGCCAAATCTGTTGAGGGATCAATTCCCACCACTTCAGCAGTGTATTTTTTGTTGTCGTTTAGCGTGACTTCAATTTCACTTGCTTGGTCAATTACGTGGTTATTGGTAACAATGTAGCCATCAGGAGAAATAATAACGCCTGAGCCAGCTCCTTGACCGTAATAGTTCTCTTTTTTACCTACACCGGGACCATAAAAGAATTCCAAAATCGGATCGCGGACAATTTGTTGTCTTACTACTTTGGTTGTAACGTGCACAACAGAGTTTATTGTACGTTCGCTTGCAATAGTGAAGTCGGCAGTCACTTCAGGAGATATTAAAGGCATATCTACCTGCTTTACCGGATACGAATTTTCGGCATAAGTTAAATTGTCAGTGGCTGGATTAGTAGTGTTCAATTGATACAATAATAAACCTGTTACAGGAATTAAACCTCCTAAAACGCCTAGTCCTAAATGTGTCAAATTTCTCATTTTTATATCATTTTTGAAGTTCATCTATAAAGATAACTTGTGAAGAGGCGAATTGTTACGGGAGGCGTGTTAAATATTGTTAAGCAAGATAATCACTCTGTAACATGCTTTTTTGTAGATTTGTACCAAATTAACTTGAGAGAACTTGAATAAATTAGTCTTATTCTTTTTTGGCCTTCTGCTAGGTGCTGTAATTATGTATGTAATTGGGGATTTTTTTCCGCGAATTATTATTCAACATACAACCATTAAGAATGAGAACAAAGAAATGACAGATACTGTAGACGTAACTGTTAAGAAAAAGAAGAAGAGTAAGACCTCCTTGGTTGAAACGATTGAATCACCAGAAAACACAACTGATTCTACCATCGAGATTGAAGAAACTGATACTATACTTCCTTTTTCAGGTGATACTACCTTACAAGCAGATGCTGATTACGAAGTCGTTCGCGACAAACAAATAGGGAAGAAAACAGTAATTGTCCAACAATACAATGTGGCGAAGGATACTTCAGCTACGGCAAAAATTGCAGATAAAATTGGTGAAGAAATTTCTTTCAATCGCAATATGGTTGTGGAGTTTTGGGAATCGCCTATTGATTTTATGGGGTATAAGTTAAGCAAAACGAAACTCATTTTTTACGGCATTTCTCCTCAAGAACCGTTTGAGTTGATCTATAAAGACACTGAAAGTATTTCGTTGGTTATTGATGAGAAAACGATTACGCTCAAGAAAACGGAGAAGTACAAATCAATTACGATGTAGTGGAAGTACACTTTGTTAAATATCAAGGTACGGGGAATGATTTTGTGATGATTGACAATACAAAAAATCAATATCCTGAGTTTTCTATTGAGCAAATAGCTGGAATTTGCAATCGACGTTTTGGTGTAGGTGCGGATGGCTTGATTATTCTTGAGCAAGACAAGGATACTGATTTCAAAATGAATTATTACAACGCTGACGGTTCGCAAAGCTTTTGTGGAAACGGTGGCAGATGTGCAGTGGCGTTTGCTTATGCTTTGGGAATGATCTCGAAATCGTGTTCTTTTGTCGCTATTGACGGAATTCACCATGCGGATGTAATCGAAAATGAGGTGATAAAGTTGAAGATGGGGGAGATTTCTCCTGTTGAAAAAATTGATCAAGATTACTTTATTCATACTGGTTCACCACATTATGTGCGATTTACAGACAATACAGACCTCAATATCGTTGAGTTTGGAAAATCAATTCGCTACAACACACGGTTTGAGAAGGAAGGAACGAATGTCAATTTAGCAAAGGTTCAAGCTGATTGTATTGATGTGCAGACTTACGAAAGAGGAGTAGAGGATGAAACATTAAGTTGTGGAACGGGTGTGACTGCTGTTGCGCTGATTCATGCATCACTTAATTCGACGCAAAGTGGAAAGACATCAATAAAAACCAAAGGTGGTTTGTTGAATGTCTATTGGGAGAAGAACGGAGAAGAATTTAAAAATGTCTATTTAGAGGGAGCGGCAACGAGGGTATATGAAGGACAAATCAAATTATAATTGGATTTCTAAGGAATTAATTGCGCAAGCTGATTTTAGTTTTTTAAATCAGGGGAGCTTTATTTGGGTGATTAACTGGCTAAAAACACCGCCGCATTTGGGATTCAGTATTGATGGACGCTATTTTTCTGTGACTATCAATGAAAGCCAACTCGATAAACCTATAGATAGTTTATTGCGCTTGTTCTTGGCTAAACAAAAACCGGTATTCTTTGCGGAATTGTCTTCAAAACTGCTATTTGAATTGAATGAATTAAATAATTGTTTTTCAATTAGTTTAAGTGATTCTGTGACTTGCTTAGAGCCTATTAATAAACTCATTTTCAACGATGAAAAGGCGTTCGATACAATTGCGGAAGTGTTGACTGAATTGGGTGAATTGAATTTAATTAAAGCCATTCACGTTCCGAGCTACGAAAAAAATAGTTGGGTTGGAATAAAAGCATACGGAAAAACGGACGTTATCTCTTATATTGACCATAGAATAAAAGAACATGCACCTTCAGTCTGAACACATATTTCTTCGCGCCGTTGAGCCATCTGATGCGACTACGCTGATGATTTGGGAAAATGACGAGAAATTCTGGCATGTAAGTGGCACTGAAATCCCGTTTTCAATGCACGCTATCCAAGATTATATCGAAAACGCACAAAATTTCAGACAAACAGGTCAACTTCGGTTGATGATTTGCAAAAAGGAGGATCAAAAACCAATTGGCTGCATCGATTTGTACGAAGCTGATTTTAAAAATCGTAGAGCAGGAGTGGGGATTTTGATTGCAGATTCTGAAGATAAAGAAAAGGGATATGCTTTTGAAAGCTTAAATTTGCTGATAGGATATGCGAAAAACGTATTTGATTTTCACCAATTACATTGTTTAATTGGCATGCAAAATATTGCAAGTATGAAACTCTTCGAAAAAGCAGGGTTTAAACTTGTGGGGAAATTGAAAGAGTGGAACAAAGTAGGTAAAGCGTTTGAAGATGTGTATCTGTATCAATTAATTTTTTAGTTGAAATGAGTAAAAAAAAGTCGTTTATAGCAGTGTTTTTAGTCGTTTTGGCGATAGGTGGGTATTTTGCATATCCTTATATTAAATTGTTTTTAGCCGCTCAAGAAAAGACGGTTAACAATGAGCAAATCGAATTTTATGTGAGAACGGGCACCAATCTAGAGCTCCTCGAATTTGAATTAATTGAAGCAGGAATTATAAAAGAAGAAGGCTCATCTTTTAAGGAATTGGTTCTGTATAAAGAACTAACTGACAGTCTTGTTGCACCTGGTAAATACATTATCGAACCTAACTATCCTGTAAAGCACTTAATAAATGGTTTTAAACTCAATGCGCTCGGTAATGGTAATGCCGAAGTGGAAGTGGATGTAACCTTCAATAATTGCCGCGACTTGTATGATTTAGCGGGTAGAGTAGAGAAATTTGTTGAGGCTGATAGTACGGAATTCGTTTACTACCTTACGGATAACACGACTATCATGAAATATGGCTTTAAACACGTTAATTTCCCTGCAATGTTTATTCCCAATACCTACAAAATGTTCTGGGATACTAATCCTGAAGAATTTGTAGCTCGAATGGCAGAGGAATTTAAATCATTTTGGAACGACGATAGAAAGCAAAAAGCCAGTAAATACAATCTAACACAAAGTCAGGTTGTTACATTAGCCAGTATTGTCTATAAAGAACAAGGCATAGTTCCTGATGAATGGCCTGTAATTGCTGGCTTATATCTTAATCGCTTACGTGACAATTGGAAATTGGAATCAGATCCTACGTTCCGTTTTTGCTGGGGTAAACAGCTTGAAGGCGTTCAACGTTTAACTTACGCTCACCGCAACATCGATTGCCCGTACAATACGTACAAATACGCAGGATTACCTCCAGGACCTATATGTATTCCGCCAGCAGAGGTAGTTGATGCAGTGCTGAATTCAAAAGAACACAATTATTACTTCATGTGTGCCAAGCCAGGCGGTGAATACAGGCATAGCTTTGCTAATTCATACAATGACCACTTGAAGAATGCTCGAGTGTATCAACAGTGGTTGACTACGAATAAGATTAAGTAGACGTAGTGAATAGAACACGGATCAAACGGATTGAGCGAATTTAAACAGATAATCAAAGCCAACTAAACACAAATAAACCACTTTTTCCTTTGAATATAATACCATGGTAGGTACTTTTGTGCTATGAAAATTGAAGATGCTATTCAAACAACGTTCAAAAATGAGCGTTTTAAAGCGATGATCAACATCAAGTACACTGCAAACTGGATGAATACATTGCAGAATAAAAGTCTGGAAACGTACGGCTTAACGATTCCTCAATACAATATTTTGCGAATCTTACGAGGTTCGAAAGGAACTCCCTTGTCAGTGAACAACATCCGCGAGAGAATGGTTGAAAAATCGCCGAATACTACGCGTTTAATGGATAAACTCATTGACAAGAAACTCATTGAGCGGGTGCGTTGCGAAAAAGACCGGAGAGTTGTTTACGTAATGATTACTGAGGCAGGATTGACATTATTAGCTGAAATGGACGAGGTTTTTGCTGATGCGGATGATTTTATGACTAGAATTTCAGAAGAAGAAGCGAAGGCAATAAATGCGATATTAGATAAAATTAGAAAGGAAAAATAAGATGAAGATTACAGTAGTGTCAGGGACAGTAAGAGAGGGAAGATATTCGCATCATGTGGCCAAGTTGATTCGCCAAATGTTAACTGAAAGAGGAGCAGATGTCCAATTGGTTGATGTCAAGGAATTTAATTTACCTCTTTTAGATTATACTTTCCCAACTCACCCAAATCCTTCGGAGAAATTGATTTCGCTTCAAAAAATATTCGAACAAACAGACGGCTTTATCTTGGTAAGTCCTGAATATAATGGCGGTCCTTGTGCTGCGCTTAAAAACACCTTGGATTATTTCAAAAAGGAATACGGTCAAAAAGTGATGGCGATTTCTACTGTAAGCGCAGGTGCACTGGGCGGAATGAGAGCAGCGACGACTTTGCAACAAATGGTGCTTTGGTATGGCGCTTATCCTGTGCCTCAAATGTTAACTGTACCAAATGTAAAAGATACGTTTAGCGAAAAAGGAGAATTGACTAATTCTGATTTCCCGACTTCAGTGAATCGCTTTTTAGACTCATTTATCTGGTTAACAGACGCTGTGTATACCAAAAGAAAGAATGCCTAATTCAAACCATTGCCACGCGGCAACAACTCCTTATCTTTGACCATGATTTTTCAAGTTGAACGACATATTATTTTATTCAGAATTTTCACTTTAGCTGTACTTATTTTTTGTTCTAGCAATATTGAAGCACAAGTTAAACAAAATACATCTAACCAATTGACTGGTAAAGTAGTTGATGGCTCAACTAAGTCGCCTTTAGATTTTGTGAATATCACATTGTTTTCTGTGTCAGATTCACTGCCTGTAACTGGTGGAATTACAAATAGCGACGGAAAATTCTCAATCGATCAAATCCCAAATGGCAAGTATTACGCTCGATTCAAGTTTATCGGTTATGAGGAACATCTTTTATCAGGAATCTTGTATGACGGCAAAGAAAATATTAAAAACCTTGGAGTCGTTAGCCTTAAGAACGCAAATACAGAACTTTCTGAAGTTGTCATAGAGGTTGAAAAGAAAATGCTCGAGACTAGCATTGACAAGAAAGTATTTAACGTCGAAGAAGACCTGTCGTCAAGAGGAGGAAGTGCCAATGATGTGCTAAACAATGTTCCATCAATTGATATTGACCAGGATGGAAACATTTCACTTAGAGGAAATAGCAATGTGACCATTCTCATCGACGGTCGACCTAGTTCACTTTCTGGAGGTTCGCGCGGTGCGATTTTGGATGCAATTCCTGCAGCATCTATTGAGCGAATTGAAGTAGTGACCAATCCTTCAGCGAAATATGACCCTGACGGAATGTCTGGAATTATAAATATTGTCCTCAAAAAGAACAAATTGCGCGGTTTTAATGGGAATGTAGATGTGACATACGGCACAGGAAACAGTCACACGACTTCGGCAGGAATTAATGTCAGAACGAACAAAATCAATGTATTTGCAAATTACAGTTACCGCTATTACGAAGGATATCGTAACTTCTTTTCAGATCGTCAGCGTAATACAGCAATGGGCGAAGAGTCATTACTTCAGGAGCGATACGGTAGAGATTTGAATAACGGTCACACAGGAAAAGCTGGATTAGACTACACACTCAAAGAAGGACATATCATTGGCGCTTCTGTTACAGGTTCATCAAACAATAGAAACAGAAGTGGTCTATTGACTAATACGCTTTCTTTTGATGGAGGAGCTGCAGAGGTTTGGCAACGAAATGCGGACGAGCCACAAACTAGACAAAGTGTGGATGTAAATCTGAATTACCAATGGGTTTTTAAAGACAAGAAGGGTGATTTAATAGCCGATTTTAACCAATCATGGGGAAAACGACAAGTGGATGGCTTTTATGATGAATATGATCTTGTAGGATCTGAAAATACACCGTCTAGAATAGAGCAACTCGACAATCCTTCTCAAAACACGGTATTTTCAGGTCTTGTTGACGTTGTGCGAAATTTCAAAAATAGCACACGACTTGAAACTGGAGCAAAAGCAATCATCAATTCGGATGACAGAACGCAGTATCGTGAAATCTATGATTTTGATAGTCAAGAATTTATTCCCGACACATCAATCAACAACCGATTTAAGTTGACAGAGCAAATCTTCGCAGCTTACGGTATTTTTGGGCATCAAATAAAGAAGTTTAAATATCAATTAGGAGTTAGACTAGAACAAGCGTTGGTTCGACCTGAATTGATAACTACTGGTGAAAAATTCAAGAATGATTATTTCTCCTTTTTCCCTTCTGCCCATTTGTCATACGAACTGAAGAAAGAGGGTGAAATGTTTTTGAGTTATTCAAGAAGAATAAATAGGCCATCATCGTGGAGTTTAAACCCATTTACAGAATACTCAGATCCTTTTAATCTCCGCATGGGAAATCCAGCATTGAAACCTGAGTATATAAACAGTTTTGAAGCGGGTTACAACAAGTCATGGAAAAATTTGACCGTGAATACGACAGGATATTATCGTTATTCCACTGATGTAATACAACGAATCCGAGCATTTTACCCTGATGGTACAGCAGCTACAACTTTTGAGAATTTAGACAATACAATCAATTATGGTTTCGAGGGAATTATCATTTATAAACCATATTCTTGGTGGAGAAATAACTTTTCTACGAACATTTATCAAACGATACTGATTACAAGTAACCCCGAGTTGGAAAACAATTCAGGACTCAACTGGGGATTCAAGCTCACTTCGGCAGTAGATTTTTGGAATAAAACAACTACTTTTCAGTTGAACTACCGCTATAATGCACCGCGAATCGTACCTCAAGGTATTGTGCAGTTTAAACCCGCAATTGATGTGTCTTTGCAACGTGTTTTCCTCAATAAAAAATTAGCACTTACACTCCGTGTGTCAGATCTTTTTGACTGGCAAGGCTTTTACATGCTGATTGACACAGACAATGTACGACAAGAAACAGAGTTTAAATGGCAGTCGAGAAGGTTTTTTATCACACTTAGCTACAAATTCGGAAAAATGGATATTGGAGACGATAGCAAAAAACGTAGAGGAGAAGGTGGTGGAAATGGTGGAGATATGGACTTTTAGAGAGGACTCAAGACTAAAAGATTCAAGATTTTAAGACTTGATTAGTTCTTAATTTTAGAATTCCCTGACAAGTAATTTTGAGTTTTAATTCTCTTAATATTTATCTTCAGACACTTAATTCAACACTCTAACACATCAATTGTCTTGAGTCTTGCAGTCTTGAGTCTATATTAAGCTACTTTAGAAACCGTCTCTTGTACAAATCGCACAGAAACACCTAAAGAAGAAAGTGCGCTGTCAAATCCTTTGTTTCCTTTTATCATCTTTTTTGTACTCTTTAACTTTGGTACGTGAGCTATTTTCTTTGAAGTATTCATGACTTGTTATTTTATAGTTCTATTACAAGATAGACAAAATTCTTGCCAAACTCATTTCATATCCTTTAACTGGTACATTTCATTGAGTAAATTGTGATTTATGTCATTTTATCCGAATTAATAAAGACTAATATTTTTATATTTTAGCGAAATTCCTATCTTCATGCAAAAGAAAGGGTAAATGACTAGTCAACTTGTATTAGCATCTAAGTTTTTATTAATCAGTCTTGCGGTTTTTCATCCGTTTGCGGGTTTGCTGTACGAGTATTTTTCTGATGTCAATGACCCTTTTTTTATTCGGATTTTGTTCTCAGTATACTGTCTTGGAGCGCTACTTTTGATTTTGACATCTAGAAAAGTAAAGCGCTATCACTGGCGAATTTCAAAGGTTACTTTTGTGTTGTTGGGATTACACTTATTTTACCTTACTTGGTTAAATGAACTGCAGCCAATATATTTTGCTACAATTCCAATTTTTGTAGTGTCGGCACCCATCTTCTTTACGCGATACAAATTGTTAATTCCGTTCCTTGGTTTTATTGTATTTATGGCAATTGTATCGGGGAGTTACTACGATTGGAATGAACTTTCAATTTTCTTCTTCACCTTGGTAGGCCTAAGTTTACCCGTGTCATTTTTTAATTTATTTCTCTTTAGAAGGGTCATCAAAAAATTACAATTCAGTGATTATGTACTCAATAATATTGATGCGATTGTCTTGGCTTCAAACGAAAAGGGAGAGGTTACTTTTGTGTCTAAGAATATCAATCGTATTTTAGGGTATAGCCGCCATGAAGTGATAAAACGTGGATGGTGGAATATCAGAATGAATAAAGTTATTTCAGATGATGAGCTGATGACCTTTAAAACACACATTATTGATCGTGCTGATAGGGAAGATGGTTACGATTCGATGGTGCTTACTAAAGATGGGCAAAAAAAATGGTTTCATTGGAAAATTGTTAGTCTAGGAAAAAAATCTAAAGTAGGAGTGGGGCAAGAAATTACCCGAAAAAAAATGATTGAAGATGAGCACAAAAAACTCTCGCTCATTGCTCAACAAACAGACAATTTAGTAATGCTCATCGATAGAGATAATAGAATTGAATGGGTTAATCAAGGGTTTACGAAAAGTACAGGAATAAGTGCTGAAGCTATTGAAAACCAAAGTACCGATTTTATTATCGCACCTAATATAGAAGATTATGTCATTTTTCGCGATACCATCGAGGCAGTTTATGCGGACCGTGAAATGCATTATGCCGAACTTCAATTTAAAAAAGCAGATGACTCCACTTTTTGGGTGAATTTTAATTTCACTCCTATTATTGAAGAGGGAGAAGTCGCTCGTGTTATTTGTATCGGTCGCGATAGTACAACTACCAAAAAAGCGGAAGATCAAATTAAGCTGTATAGCGAGAGAATGGAAACGCTCCACCAGTTTGACCAACAAATTTTTCAGGCTGAAAGCCTTGAGGATATTTTTCACGAAATCTCAAAGAACATTAAGGGCTTTGGACTTGAATGTAACCGCGTTTCAATTGCCATTTACGAATTGGAAGAAAATTATGTTAAAGTTATTTCGCGTAACCCCAATTTACCAGACAAAGATGTTGAAATTGACCAATTTGACATCAAGGACTTTGTTCGTTCAATTGAAACACTGAAGAATGCGGAATTTGTATTAAATGATTTGGAAACAGCAAAAGACGAAGATCTTACCCCAACTCAACGCTATTTGTATAAAAATAAAAATATTGGGGCATATATCAGTCTCCCAATTAAATATAGGTATGAACTGATTGGTTCATTGAATTTTGGAACCACGAATGTGGATAATTTTAATCAGGATACAATTGAGTTTTTAAAGGAAATTTCGTCGGATGTGGCGTTGGCGGTATACCAATTTCAACTGAAAGAGGCGATTAAGACGAAGAACGAAAAACTGCAACAGCGCAATACTGATATTACTGACAGTATCAATTATGCGGAACGAATCCAAAAAGCTTTTCTGCCTTCTGATCAAAGTTTAGAGGAATATTTTGATGACAGCTTTGTTCTTTTTAAACCTAAAGACACGCTTTCTGGCGACTTTTATTGGGTTGAGGATACTCATGACGCTCTTTGGATCGCTGTGGCTGACTGTACAGGACATGGTGTGCCAGGAGCATTAGTGAGTATGGTGGGAACGAATATCCTCAACCAAGCTATTTACGAAAAGAAATACAAAACTCCAGATGAAGTACTGGCTTACCTGAACCTAAAGGTTATTCGTACTTTTTCAGGGCATAAAGGGGTTCATGTCAATGATGCAATGGACATTGGGGTCTGCTGCATTCGCAAGTCTGAGAATATTTTGCTTTATGCTGGCGTTCTCCTCGATTTAATGATGATTAGAGACGGGGAGTTGTATAACTTTAAATCTTCTCGCTCACCTATAGGAATTAACCCCGAACGTGTCTTTATGGATTTTGAAATGCATCGAATTGATATTATTGAAGATGATCAGTTTTATTTGATTTCCGATGGGTTTACAGATCAGTTTGGCGGAAAAAACAACAAAAAATACGGGAAGCAAAATTTCAAAAAACTGCTTAAAGATATTGCGGAATACCCAATGGCTGAGCAATGTAGGATTGCCAATAACTCATTCGAACTGTGGAAGAAAGATGAAGAACAGACGGATGACATCGTTTTTCTTGGATTTAAAGTCAGATAATCAAGGTGATACAATTACAATTTGCATAATTTAAATAGTTGTGTAAATTTGTATAACACACAATATAAATAGAACATTATGAAATTAGTTACAGGATTCCTTTTTGCTTTTGCTTTTTTACTAATCACTTCTTGTGATTCTGGTTCACCTGAAAAGGCGATTGCGTATAACGACGAACTATTAGCTATGCTTGATAAGTTAGATGCTAAAGTAAATGAAATGGACGATACGTTTGTAACGTATGTACCTGAAGAAATGAACAGAGCTTTTGATGCGCTTAAAACTCAAGTAGCTGCAACACAAAAAGAATTAGAAGATCATGGTGAATATTACGGTGATGATAGACTTCAAAGAGCAGCTCTGGTGTATGTAACAGCAGTAGAAGAATCTCTTCCTCTTTATACTGAGCGAATTAAAATTGAGTCAGTTTCTGACGATGAATTTACAGATGACATGGGAGATCGCTCATTCGAAATTAGTGACGATATCTTCACTAAGATTGATGTGGCTAACAAAAACTTAATTGAAGTGCAAAAGCAATTTTCTGCAGATCACAAGTATGACTTAGAAAATAGACCAGTAAAATAAGGTTCTTTTAAACAAATATTCAGAAGGCTGTGTCGTTGATGCAGCCTTTTTTTGTCTTAAAACTTGATTCTAACTGCAAAGCGCATAAAACAAATCGAAAAATTCTGCCCAAAACTCGTCCAAGCCTTTTATTTTTTCTTTCAAAAAGGCTATAATTTTCGGATGATCCTTCTCCTCAAACAAGCTGACATCAGTCAAAGTCCACTTCATTCGGTGTACGGCAAGCTCAGGAGTTAAGGAATAGGAGGGGAGGCACTCCATTTCTGCGCCAATATAGTTTTGTAGGAGCTTTTTGGTTTCCATAAACTGCTCCCACACAATGTCTTTCACGCCATCATCTTTCATTTGAATGTCTATGGCGAGAAAAGCTTCATTGGCGGTTACATCCAGGCGAAAATAAAGGTCTTTGATGTTGGAACGGTAGTGCAACCAATTCTTACGCCGCCCTGTAGCAGAGCGCTCTCTGTCCATTGAAACGCGAAATTTCTCCCAAAACTCAGCGCGAATTTCTTTTAGTTCATCTTTTGAAAACATGTGGTTAAATTTAGACAAATTAAGACAAAAGACTGTTAGAAGCTAGACAAAAGATAAAAAATCGTGCTAGAATTAAGTCTTGAACGTCGGTAACTAGATTCATCACTACGAATCAAAAAAGTCTAATTTCTATTATCTAACAGTCTATTGTCTAATTATGTGACAAAAGTCACTTTTAGTTGCAATTAAGTTGAGTAAATTTGTAGAAATAAATAATTCACATATGAAGTTACTTGCGACATTATCATTGATTTTCCTTTTTATCGGTTGTCAGGCGCAGCCAACACACACTAAGGATGGAGTAAAAATTATCAGCGAAAAATTAGACAAATCGGCATACAAGACTAAAATACAAGAAAGCGAAATTCAGTTGGTTGATGTACGCACAGCACAAGAATTTAACGCTGGACATATAGAAGGTGCCATAAATATCGATTATACAAGCTCAGATTTTACTGAAAAATTGCAAACGCTGGACAAAACCAAACCTGTAGCAATTTATTGCCAATCTGGCGGACGCTCAGGAAAAGCTTCGCGGGTAATGGTTGAAGAAGGGTTTGTTGAGATTTATGATTTAATAGGAGGCTTTTCAAAGTGGTAGTGCGCTACCACAATTTTTCATAATAGATTGTTTAAGTTAATTTGAATAAGTACACTTCGAGAGGAGTGTACTTTTTTTATTGAGCTCGTTATGAAATTTTTAACTATTTTGGCTACTAACTAATTATGAGATGTGATGAAGATAAAAAATTCCATTTGGCTAGCTGTACTGATCATATTAAGCTTTCCGATCAGCTTTGCGTTCGGAATAATAACGGATAGAGAATTAGCAAGTTCTTTCATTTGTGACGAATTTATCCCAATTTTTATTGTGGCTGGTGTCAGCTTCGTCTTTCTGGTAGGAATAATAAGCTTTGTGGTATACAGAATTCTACGGTGGAAAAAAATCGCAAGCCCTGGAAAAACTGCACTGATGGTATACAGTATTCTTTTGTCCATTTTTGCAATTATTGCTACGGGTAGTTTTCTTTATCCAAATTTTGCAGCAGGTTTTATTGCTATCGCAATTGTATTAGGAGTATTGGCGCTAATAGCGTATTATGCTTTAATCAAAGGAGCATACAGTAAGTGGGCTGAGAGAATTCTGTTTTTTTATGTGTTTGGTTTATTTGTGTTTACTTTTGAAGCAGGAATGGGCTTTAAAGAGGTGTTGGACTTGCGGTGTGGTGGAGTGTTTAGGTAGGATTAAGCAGATGTTTTATTTGAGGTGAATGTAGGGGTCTGTGGAATGTGTTATATTTCTATTTAACATAATATTAATTATAGGACAAAATAGGTTTACTCAAAATTCTCGCATACCAAAACTTTCATTTAATTATTCTTCCTTATTCTTTATCCCTTTGCTCAACCGCTCCATATTACATTCCGGACACCAAGATTGTGAATAAAGTACATTATGCGCTTTTGTTTCCCATATATGTCCTTTTGAACATACAAATTTCAGGACTGTGTCAGGATTTTGATATGTATCTGAAAGGAACTTACCATTTTTTTTCGCTGCATATTGACGTATTTTTTCAAGCGTTTTTATTTCTTTCCTTT